>NZ_CANMVP010000022.1 GCF_947501385.1 uncultured Polaribacter sp. | reverse complement strand
TTTGTAGGATGGTTGAAGAAAAGCCAGTATATCAAAAATTAATAAAACAGAAGCTAAACGTATAACTCAATAAATTTATTGTAAATTTTGCTATTAAAAATGAATCAAATTAACATATAGATATTTATTTTAAGATGAAAGTTGTAACTCATTTTCCTTCGAAGTTATTAAGAAACTATATAAAACATATGTGGATAGTTGAAGAAAATGGAGTGTTTAATGTCGACTTAAAATCTTTTCCTGTAGGTTATTCATTTATAAATATTATTGATGGTGATCCATTTTCGATTACTAATAAGGGTAATGAGTACCAAACGAAAAGTTATTTAGCAGGTTCTAACATGACTTTTTTTAATATTAAAATGAGTTATATTCGCAGAGCATTAACCATACAGCTTCAACCTTATGCTATTCCTTATCTTTTTGGGGTACCGGCATCAGAGTTTCTAAATGAAATAGTTTCTCTTAACGATTTTAAACCTGAACTATCACTACAACTAGAAGAATTGATTAGTAGCCCGATTGCTAGTAGTGAAGTGTTGAAATTTGTTGATAATATACTTTTGGCAAGTAGTGCTAAAAACCCGATAAGTAAAAGAATTACCCATGCATTACATTTGCTTATGAAAAGCGGAGGCGATATAAAAATAGAGGATTTATCAAATCAATTAAACATTTCTCAAAGAAGACTACAACAACTTTTTAACCATAATTTTGGGTTGACAGCTAAAGCGTATAGCCGAATAGTTAAAATGCAATATCATACATTTCAGATATTAAATGGTAAAGATTTAAATACAATCATACCAAATGGGTATTATGATCAGTCGCACTTTATCCATGAGTTAAAAAATCTAACAGGTTTATTACCGAACGATTTTTATAAGTACCTTAATAAAGAGGAGCACAAAATGGCATACCTAACTTCAAATTTATATTTTTAAAATAATTTCAATAAAACTTGAATCTCAAATAGATATAAGTAGGATTTTTAAATTTCGCTTTTTTACAATTTTCAAAGGGTTTTAATGGCTATAATTGCAACCATGTAGTTTTTTTGTCTGAACAAGTTATTTGATTTTAAGTTTTGATAATTTTATAAAAAGAAAAAATCTTAATTCAGAAATAATATATAATATTTATAGTAATAATAATTTAAAATGTTGTCAAATATGAAAGCTTTATTTTTTACATTTATTTTATCTTTATTAGCAGTGAATAAGACCTTATCTCAAACTTTTTTTGATCAAGTAAAAGATAAAGTTTGGGAAGGAAAAGGAACACTCATCGGTTCTCCAGCAACCTTTAAGATGAATTGGCAAAAAGTCCTGGATAATAACTTTTATAAGTTAGAATTCAAAAATCAAAGAGCGGTTAAAGACAAAAAAATAACTCTAAAAGCAACTGCATATTACAAAGTGTTGAGTGATTCCACTTTTGTGGGTACTTGGTTTGATTCTCGTGGAATTACATTTCCATTAAAAGGGAAATTATCCAAAAACCAACTTATGGTAGATTGGGGTACGCCTGAAACGGAAGTAGGTAAAAGTCTTTATTTGATATTAGAAAGCGGGCAAATAAAGGTAACCGATTTTATCAGACAAAAAGATAAAGAGTTTAAATTTGCTGAAGCTTTTTATAACAAAAAAGAAAAGTAGTTTAGGTTCTGTCCTTTAACCGATAAACAAATTTATGCCCACTCCAATCGTCATCAATAGCAGCTACTTTCACATCAACCAAACCATTATCTAATCCATAATTAATAATATCAAACTTGCCAAGTTCAGATTTTAAGATAGAAGTTTTTTTCGGCCAGCTTATCCAAAGAATACCATTCATTTCTAAATGATCTTTTGCTGTAGGATAATATTCTTTTAATTCATTCCAAGTAGTGACAAAGAGATGTATAAAATCAACCTTTTCATTACCAGATGGCATATTGTTAATTTTAATGTCACTAGGGAATTCATAAAAAAATTCTAAATAAGGTTTTGGTGCATTAAGAACTAAGACAGAACATCCTTGTTTTATGCCTAATTTTTTTGCTAAGGGTGTTCCAGAATAGCCTGCTGTTTTCATTAAATATTTTTAATATGATATATATGTTGTTATTTAAACTGTATATTTTTTATTACTTTCATTAAATCTGCAAAATTATTAGTAACAGATTGATCCATGTAAAAAGTTAAAGAAGTCTTCATCTTACTCTGTTTTGGAATATAGATACCTGTTTCACTTTTTTTATTTTTAGAAATATTTACTTGTAGTCCATTTATCTTTTTCTTTTCAACAACATACTTCTTGAGCTCATCATCATTTATGTATTTAGGAGCAAAGTTTCCATATTCATAATGAATTAATCCCTCATAGGTTTGGAAAGTACCAAAGGGGTCTCCTTCATTTCCATATCCATTGAATATATGATTCCATTTTTCAGGAATTTTCAATACGAAAAAATTAGTTTCAATAATTTGGTAAGTAGAATTTTCAGTTTCGGGGTTAGAAGATGACATTTCTTTACAGTTTAATGAGTTATGATTTAATTGAAAAAAAGCGTACATACCTAATATCAATAATCCTGCTAATAAAATATATTTTGTCCGTTTCATTGGTTTAATTTTATTGTATCCTCATTGTATAGCAACATTACTTCTCGTTTTAAGTTGTAACAATTTAGTTTAATTACTAAAAGCCATTTTTATTTTATACCGGTAATATCTACCTCCTGCTATTTCTTGTGCTAATTTTAAAACCTCTTTTGTTTCTTTACTTATCCAAAACACTTCTTTATTTCCTTTTGTAGTATGCTCTAGTAGCCAGCAATCAATTTCTTGATTGTTATATCCAATTAATTTGTCAGAGCCAGTTACAGTATAGTAAACATATTTGGGCGCTGAAAATCCAGGATCATAAAAAGGTACTCCAAAAGTTACTCCAACTATGTGTGGGAGTATTGGAAAAGTTTCCAAATCTAAATGCCAGTTTAACGCATATTGTTTCAAAGAAGTTTTAAACCCTTCCCAGGATTTTTTTCTGGTTTTTAAAGTATCGTTATCATTTAACGTATAGTCAGCTATTGTTGCTGTTGAATTTATAAAATTATAGGTAGAATTACCTGTTTTTTGCCACCAACTTTTATGATATAACCATTGCATAGTTTTAGCATCAGAAATAGATTTGGTAGTATGAATAATGGTATCATTTTGTTCCCAGACCTGTGAAACTTCGATAGCTTTTTTACCATTAAATTCGGTCTTTAGTATTTTCCTTGTCCAAAATGAGGTCATAGAACGAGGTGCCTCTTTTCCTTTCTTAAAATAAACTAAATAACGGTGTGTTCCTTCTTTTAAGACAGCTGGATTTACATCATTTTGGCTAATGATAAGGGTGTCTTGATCTTTTTTGCTGCTAGAATAGGTTATATTTTTTGCTGCTACTGTAACGAATGGTAAGGTAATTAAAATAAAAAAAAGAAAGTCATTTTTCATAATTAGTATTTGATACTATATTTATTTTTCATGTTTATAAATGAATGCTCTATTAGTTTGCCAAGCAAAGGTTTATCAATATCGTTCAACGTATTGATATATAAACAAGAAGCACCAGTTTTAAATTTTCCTAATTTACTCATGATATCTTTGTAGTGTGTAAAACCATCTACTATATATACAGCAAGATATTTTTTTCTAGGGCAAAAACCTGTTAGAAACCATTCACCTTCACGTCCGCTTTCATATTGGTAGGTGTAAGAACCAAACCCAATCATTTGATTGTGCCATAATTTTGGTTTTCTACCAGTAATCTTAGTCATTACTTTTAATAGTTGATAACTGTCCGTTTTTAGCTGAGGATCAGCTATATTATCTAATTGTTGTTGAATTTTTGATTGAATTTCCTCTTGCATGATAATTACTTTTTATTTTCTGCAAAATTTTTGAATGCAAGGGCAAATTTTTTGGTTTGTTTTTTAAACATGCCAGGTAAAAAAAAACCAATTATTTTTAAAAAGCCTTTTAAATCAAAATTTTCATCAATTTGATACAGCGTTGTTTCATTATCTAATGCTATAAAAGTTGTTTTTTGGGTATTTACTATTCCATTAATTGTATATTCGGCAAGAATTTCTGGTCCGTTATTTTTAATAATGCTTTCATTCATTTCGTTATCTTTTCCATTTAACATGATTTGATACATAGAAACTGAACCTGCTTCTTTATTTTTTCCTTTAATAATTTCATGTGTTGAAACACCTGGCATCCATTTAGTATAGTATTTAGGATTGTTAAATAAAGTTATAACTTCTTCAATAGGTTTATTAATTTCTATTCGTTCTATATAGTTCATGATGTTAATTTGTAAGTTACTTCTATTCTGTTATTATCTGGATCTAATGTTTCAAATTCATAATAATTATCTCCAGTAGTTCTTGGTCCACTTAAAATTTTAATACCAGCAACTTTTAGCTGATTTGCCTTTTCATCAACTTTTTCTTTACTTTTAGCACCAAATGCTAAATGAATAATTCCTTGATGCTGTTTACCGATAGTATCATTTTTATTTATTGGAATATTAGGCATTTTCATAAGTTCCAATCTTGCTCCCGATGAAAAAGAGAGGAAATAACTTTCAAAGTTATTTTGAGGGTTAATATATTTTTCGTTGGAAATTCCATCAAAAAAAATAGTATAGTAATTCTTTAAATCCTCTAATTTACTTGTCCATATAGCAACATGTTCTAAAATCATTTTGTTTTTATTTAAGTGATAAATACTTGAATTTTTTAATAAAGTAATAGCATTATTCTCGTTCTTCAAACGGCACTATTTTACCTTTCTCTACATAATTTTTCAAGCCATTTAAAAGCATTGCCCAACAAAATGAAGATCTTCTAAAATTGGCATTACATTCGCGCCAGCCAACATGCCAAAAGTTAACTTGAACAAAATTATTTTTTTCTTCTAAATCAAATCCGAAGGAAGTAGATTCCCAATCTTCATCAGATTTAGTCATCTTGATATGGAAAGATTTGTTTTTTTCTAATTTTACAACTGTTCCGTACCAATCATATGCTGGGGTGAAATAAAAATTGTATTCCGCGTTTAGGTTTGGGTTGCCTTTACATTTTTTTGGCCACCAATTCACCAAGTGTTCTGGTCTAGTAATTGCTTCAAATACTTTATCAATTCCTGCAGAAATTGTAATGTCATGAAAAATAGAATAATGTTCTTTTGCATTCATTTTAAATATCATTTAAATTGGTTGATGTTATAAAAAATATTAATGGTAGATAAAATAAATAGGTATGCTCTATCAACCATTGGGTAAATCATTACAGGGGATGTATTTTTTAATTTCAGCCGTAAGATTTTTATCAACACTTCTGTCTATTTTTAAAACCAGTCTTGTATCATTTACAGCATTTAAAAGTGTAAAATTATAGATAGTTCCACCTGTGGTTTCCAATACAACCTCATTATATTGAACTTTAGGTACAACCTGCCAATCTGAAGCTGGTTTTTTACTAAAGTTACTAGTATCTAAACTAAATTCTTCACCATCAGAATCTTTAATAGTTATTTTACTAAATAATTCTAACCCTTCTTCAAAAAAAACAGTTAAGTTATTTTCTGATTCCACTACAACGCCTGCTGGTGCTTCAATACAAGAAGTTATATTATCATTTTCTTGGCAAGAGATAAAAATAAATAACGCAAAGGCAACTAAATTAAATTTTGATTTCATCATTTTTCACCAAAAATAAACCAATACACAAGTTGTATATTGTAAAAAAGCGAAATAAAGAAATTAATGTATAGCGTGTTTATAATTCAAAATATTGAATAAGTTTAACAAATTAAACGTATACAAAAATGTATTTATTTTTATACTCTTTAAAATTATTGCATAGGAAATTACATATTTTGGGTTTACACTGGTCTTTTTATTTTAATGAACAAGGTTTAGAAATGCCTATATGTAATAGGAATGTAATTATTTTATCTCAAGTAATTGTAATTTTTTATTTTGTTGCCATTGTATTGTTTTTGGTAAAGGTACATCTAGTTTCTACAACAAATTTGCAAAAACAACAATTGAAACACGGTAATTTTTAAGTGCGTCAATCAAATAAAGTCAAATTATGTATTGATTTTATTTTTTACGAAACTATTATAATTATTTGTCGAGCAATTTTTTTCAGCTTTTAGTTGAATGTATTCCTTCGTTTCGATATGCCCTCTGTTTTAACAGCTTATATCAAAAGTTAAAAAATTACTTTTTGATTTGTAAAAAATCAACATTACAAATCCCTGTTTTTCTAATCATTGTGTTTTTATACATTACATTTAAAAAGGTTTAAAATAGTATCTTTGAAAGTAAATTAACTAATACCATGAAAAAAACATTACTTTTTATTTTTTCAATTTCTTTTTTTGTTGCTTGTCAAACAAAAAAAGAGAAACAACCACCTGTTATTTTTACCAAATATAACGAAACTGCAGCTTTAGAAAAGCAACAAAATCATAAGAGTGGTAGAATGCAATTTAAATTGTTTCAGTCTAAATTTTTAGATATGAATACTATTTTCAAACCCTTTGAAAAAGATTTAGCCTATTTCTCTGAAGAAAATTATAAAGCACTAAAACCACTTATTTTAGAACAAAACATTTTTCAACTTCAACAAAATGTAAAAAACAGAAAACTAACTTATGAAACGTTGACACTTTTTTATTTATATAGAATTCGAAAATTTGAAAGTGATTCGGCACGATCCTTAAACAGTATTATTTCTTTAAACCCAAATGTGTTAGAAGAGGCAAGAGCAAAAGATAAAAATAGGGAAGCGCATGCAAACGATTACGCTGTATATGGAATGCCCATTTTATTAAAAGACAATATCAATACCAAAGATATGCCAACTACTGCGGGGGCAATTGCGCTGGCAGAAAATAAAATGACGAAAGATGCTTTTATCGTTCAACAATTAAGAAAAAACGGAGCGCTCATTTTAGGAAAGGTAAACTTGAGTGAATGGGCTTATTTTTTCTGTTCTGGTTGTCCTTTGGGCTATTCTGCTATTGGCGGACAAACCTTAAATCCTTACGGAAGAGGAATGTTTGAAACAGGAGGAAGTTCTGCTGGAAGTGGAGTTTCAATAGCTGCTAATTTTGCAGTAGCAGCCATTGGTACAGAAACTGCGGGTTCTATCACTTCGCCTTCAAGTTTAAATTCTGTGGTTGGTCTAAAACCAACAATTGGCATCTTAAGTAGAACAGGAATTGTACCCATTTCATCAACATTAGATACGCCAGGACCCATGACCAAAAGTGTTTTGGACACTGCCATTTTAATGGATGCGATGGTTGGTGTTGATAAAAACGATGCAACAACTAAAAAGATCGATGAAGAGTATACACAAAACGGTTTTTCAAATAAATTTGAAAAAAGAAAATTAGGTGTATTAAAGTCATTATTATCAGATTCTATTTACGCTACCACAGTAGAAAGGTTAAAAAAAGTGGGTGTTGAAGTTGTAATAATTACACCTCCAGAAATTTCTTTTGAGGGTTTTGTTACTTTGTTAAATATTGATATGAAAAATGATTTACCAAAATATTTATCTAAAAACGCTGATAAAGCAGTTGCTATCAAAAAAGTGAAAGATGTGGTGGATTTTAATTTAAAAGATTCCGTTTTAAGAGCACCTTACGGGCAACAATTATTTGATGGTATTGTAAAAGATAAAACCACCCCTAAAGAATTAGCGCTTGTAAAAAAGCATTTAAACGCTGAAGGTAAAAAGTTTCTACAAGCATTATATGATGAAAAATTAGATGCCATTTTATCTATAAATAATTATCATTCTGGTATTGCCGCAGTTGCAAAATATCCTACACTTACCGTTCCTATGGGTTATAAAATATCTGGTGAACCCATTAGTTTAACATTTATTGGAACACCTTTTTCTGAAAGAAAATTATTAGAAATTGGTTACGCTTTTGAGCAATTAACAAGAGTTAGAAAAATGCCTAAAAACTATCAATAGAATCATTAAAAGCACTATTTTTGCACTCGTTTTAATCAAAAAGTATTCCTAGAGGCTCAGCTTCAAGGTTTCCAATGAAACTGTCATTCCCGTGAACCTGCCTGCGGCAAGCAGGAACGGGAATCTAAATTAAAGCAAAAACTTTATAACTATTAATGCCCAAAGCAATTAGCTAAAGGCGAAAAGATATTATCATGCGTACAAAAACCATCAAGAAAAATAAAATCAACGTTGTTACTTTAGGTTGTTCTAAAAACATTTACGATTCGGAAGTGTTAATGGGACAATTAAAAGCGAATGGTAAAAACGTGGTTCACGAAGACCCAGAAGATGATGGAAATATTGTGGTAATAAATACCTGTGGTTTTATTGGAAAGGCAAAGGAAGAATCTATTGATACGATTTTGCACTACGCCAAAAGAAAAGAAGCTGGTGAAATTGATAAAGTGTTTGTTTCTGGTTGTTTAAGTGAGCGTTATAAGCCCGATTTAGAAAAGGAAATTCCGAATGTAGATCAGTATTTTGGAACGCATGATTTGCCAAACTTATTAAAGGTTTTAGAAGCAGATTACAAGCACGAGTTGATTGGAGAACGTTTAACAACCACTCCAAAACACTATGCCTATTTAAAAATTGCAGAAGGTTGCGATAGGCCTTGTTCGTTTTGCGCCATTCCTTTAATGCGAGGAAAACACAAATCGACTCCGATTGAAGATATTATTACTGAAGCGACAAAATTAGCAGAAAAAGGAATCAAAGAAGTAATGCTAATTGCGCAAGATTTAACCTATTATGGTTTAGATATCTATAAAAAACGTGCATTGGCCCAATTATTAGAGGCGCTAGCAAAAGTAGAGGGGATTGAATGGATTCGTATGCATTATGCCTTTCCTACCGGTTTTCCGATGGATGTTTTAGATGTCATGAAACGCGAACCAAAAGTGTGTAATTATTTAGACATTCCTTTGCAGCATATCAATACAGAGTTATTAAAATCTATGAAACGTGGCACAACGCATGAGAAAACCACGGCCTTAATTCATAAGTTTAGAGAAGCGGTTCCAAAAATGGCTATTAGAACAACTTTAATTGTTGGATATCCTGGTGAAACAGAAGCAATGTTTCAAGAATTAAAAGATTGGGTAGAAGAAATGCGCTTTGAACGTCTGGGCGCTTTTGAATATTCTCATGAAGAAAATACGGGTGCATATGTTTTAGAGGACGATGTACCTGCGGAAGTTAAGTTTCAAAGAGTAAATGAAATTATGGAAATTCAATCTCAAATTTCTTGGGAATTGAATCAAGCAAAAATAGGAAAAACATTTCGATGTTTGTTTGACAGAAAAGATGGCGAATATTTTTATGGAAGAACAGAATCAGATTCACCAGATGTAGATAATGATGTTTTGGTAGATGCCAGAGAACATTACATAAAAATTGGTGAATTTATAGATGTAAAAATTCACGAAGCTGGAGATTACGATTTATATGGAACGCCAGTAAAAAATAAGTAGGCAGTATTCAGTAAAACAGTTTGCAGTCAAAACCAAACCTCAAAGGTTTTTAAAACCTGTGAAGTTTGGTGTATGTGTAATTTTTCAAATTTCTTTACGAAATTGAATTGTAAAAATACCTATGTCTGTTCGAGCGCTCCGAAGCTTCGGAAGAGAACTCATTATTTGTCTAAAATTAATGAACTTTTCACTAGCTACTTTTAATAAAAATGTCTTCATTAAAGTACTACTCAAGAGACACTTGTAAGTACTACTTCAATTTATTAGAATTTAATAAAAAAACAGCATTCGCAACAAATAATTTTCCATTTTCCCAGAAAGATCTAAATAACGGATTGTCTACCATATACACAATACTTCCGCTGCCCATAGGTTGCTCTCCAAATAGCAACGATTCTGGCACTTTTTTTATCGCCTTACTTCCTGCATAACCAGAAACGTTTTTGCTGTTTTTATCAAAATAACCAACATTGTAACCCTTTTTTAAATATTTGTAAGAAGTTCCGCTTAATTTTAAGGAGAAATACTCCTTTTTATAACCAAAAGCTAAAGGATGCGTATTATCTAAAGTACTTTTAAAAATACTTCCTGTAATTAAATTTGTTACTGCCTTTCTTTCTCTTTCTGCAAACGGAGTTAAATTATCTTCTTTGTCATTTTCTTTTTCGTCTTCTTTATCATCTTCTTTTTTCTTTTTTAAGGAAAATCCATCTTTATCAGCAAAACTATTGAGCGCATTTCCAATGGCAAGTAAAGTTCCTCCAGAACGCACCCATTTTTTCAGGTTGTCTAATGTAGTTTTATTTAAAACTTTGCTGTAGTAACCACTTGGTAATATAATTACATCATATTTGGTGAAATCTGTAGCAGAAAAATCATCAGAATTTATATTTGTAATTGGATACTTTAATTGTGTTTCAAAAAAGTGCCAAACTTCACCAAAACTTAATGAAGAAGTTCCTTTACCAGAAATAACGGCTATTTTTTGGTGGTTGATTGGTTTTACAGAAGATGACCCAAAGTCTACTCCAGATTGAGAGAAACCAGTTGAAACCGCAGTTAACTGACGCATATTTCGATCAGCAATTTTTATTAACTTCGAATCAAAGTCTTTATTTTTATTATCATTCCTTAAAATAATTAGTGTTCCAGCTTCAAAAGATTTGCCGTTTGCAGCAAATGCTTTTTCAGTAAATCTCGGTACAATATTATGTTGTAATAAATCACCTAAAAAAGCAGCATCATCTAAACTGTTCCATTTAGAAATGTAGGCATACGCAGATGTACTTGCTACATTATCAAATGAATACTTATTATTTTTAGCAGTAGAGCTTATTTTTGTTTTAGAAGCTATTGCATTTAAGCCATGCGCATACGGTAAAGACCAGGCAGTAATGTCATAAGTTAACGAATCTACCAATTTCGCATTGGGTTCAAACAAAACTTTTACCATTTTACCTTTTGGCTGATTTGTATGAATTACCAAATCATTGGTAGAAGTAGTAAATTTTTCATCTTTTTGATTTCCATAGTTATACCCTTTTACACTAACATTTGATGCACCTTCATATTGAATTTCATGCTTGTCTAACAATGCCTTTAAACGATTTATTTTATCTTCATTGTCGTTTTTTAATACATAACTCTTAAAATTTAAAGCAGAATTGTCAAAGAATTTCTTAAATTCAGTATTTAATATTTCAGCATTTTTAGAAGAAATTTCTACGGTAGACAAACCTGTTGTTGTATGATGAATTGCTCTGTCTTTCAATGTTAAAATCTCACCTTCGTCAGTTTGTATTCCTAAACCTGCTTTTCCATGACCCGCTTGTTCATAGGTCATACCAATAGCGCCCATATAGGTTGGGTACGTATCTCCATAACTTGGGTATAATAAATCGAAACTTTCTTTTGTAAAATACAACCAGCCTTCTTTGTCGAAGTATTTCGCATGATTTTTTCCAATCTGGGTTTGAAAATCACGTTGCCATTCAGAAATAATTTCGTGAAAAGGTGCTGCCGCCGGTGCAAAATAATACGGACTGTTAATATATTGTTCATGAAAATCGACATGAATATGCGGCATCCATTTGTTGTACATTTTTATTCTTTGGGCAGATTCTACTTGCGTTGCCCAAGCCCAATCTCTATTTAAATCGAATAAATAATGATTTGGTCTTCCACCGGGCCAAGGTTCTGCATGCTCTTTTGCATTTTGATCTACATTATAGGGCGTACTTTTTACTTGGTTAAACCAGTTTACATATCGGTCTCTTCCATCAGGATTTATACACGGATCTATAATTACAATGGTATTTTCTAACCATGCTTTTTTACTTGTTACCAATTCATATAAAGTTAACATCGCTGCTTCTGTACTAGAAGCTTCATTTCCGTGCACATTGTAACTCAGCCAAACAATGGCTTTTTTATTTGTAGCGTTCCCAGCAATAATTCCTGTTTGAGAAAGATTGTCTCTTCTAATTTTTTGTAAATTATCTATGTTTTCTTGAGAAGAAATATAACTTAAGTACAAAGGTCTGTGTTCATTGGTTTCTCCATATTTTTCTAATTGAACGTTAGATAAAGTGGTGCTAACATATTTAAAATAGTCTACAACTCTGTGATGTCTTGTAAAACGAGCACCAATTTCGTAGCCTAAAAATTGTGATGGAGATTGTAATTTCTGAGAAAAGGTAGTTCCTATACAAAGAATAAGAAGAAATAAAAAAGCGTTGAATTTCATGTAAATAATTGATTAAGAAACCAAAAGTAAGGATATAATTTTAATTTTTTGACTTGTAGAATTTGAAACATGTTAAAAGTTTGTTAGATTGAATTTGCATTTTCAACTACCCATAAAATAATTGTATTTTTATAAAAAATTAAACAAGTAATATGAACGCAGACTCAGATTCTGATTGTTGTATAAATAGTGTTGTAAATTAATTATGAAAGCAACACAAATTCCATTTGAACAAACAGGTTTCTTCTCTAAAATAATGTTAGATTATTTAGAGCAAAAAGAACCGATAAAGTCGTTTTATAATAATTTTCCAAACGTCTCTGGTTTTCATAACCAGATTGAAGAAAAAGAGAAATCATTTAGATTGCAATCTAGGTTGGTGTTAGTGGATGCTTTAAAAAAGCAATATGAAGGTTTTGATATTTCAGAAAAAACGCGAGAAAATATTCAGCTTTTAAAGTTGAAAAACACCTTTACAATCACCACGGGCCATCAATTGAATTTATTTACGGGACCACTGTATTTCTTATATAAAATAATAGCTGCTATCAATCTAGCAGAAGAATTATCAGAAAAATTTCCAGCACAAAATTTTGTTCCTGTGTATTGGATGGCAACGGAAGATCATGATTTTGAGGAAATTAATTACTTCAATTTTGATGGAAAGAAAGTATTATGGAGTAGAGAAGATGGTGGTGCAGTTGGACGATTTTCTACGGAAGGATTAGAAAGTGTTTTTGAAGTTTTTTCAAACCAACTAGGAAATTCTAAAAACGCCAAGGAGCTAAAAGAACTATTTTCTAAAGGATATCTAAAGCATGATAATTTAGCAGATGCTACTCGTTTTATTGCCAATGAATTGTTCAAAGAATATGGTTTGGTAATTGTTGATGGTGACGATAAAGAATTAAAGAAATTATTTATCCCATTTATAAAAGACGAGTTAGAAAACGAAACGTCCTTTAAGGAAGTTTCTAAAACGGTTACAAGTTTAGAGAAAAATTATAAAATTCAGGTAAATCCTAGAGAGATTAACTTGTTTTATTTGGGTAAAAATTCTCGTGAACGTATTATTTTTGAAGATGGAGTTTACAAAGTAAACAATACAAATACCTCTTTTTCTAAAAGTGAAATCTTACAAGAAGTTGAAAAAAATCCGTTAGCTTTTTCGCCAAATGTTATTGTGAGACCTTTGTATCAAGAAGTCATTTTACCGAATTTGTGTTATATTGGAGGAGGAGGAGAAATAGCATACTGGTTTGAGTTGAAAAATTACTTCAACAAGGTAAAGGTTCCTTTTCCAATTTTATTATTAAGAAATTCTGTACAAGTCATATCAGAAAAACAACAAAAGAAATTAGATAATTTAAATATTTCTCATGAAGAGATTTTTTTAAGTCAACATAAACTATTGTCTAAAAAAGTGGTGGAAAATTCAGCCATTGAAATCGATTTTAATGCCAAAATTAATTTTTTAGAAAATCAGTTTTCAGATTTAAAAGAAGTGGCTAAAAAAACAGACGTTTCATTTATAAATGCAGTAAACGCACAAGAAAGAAAGCAAATAAAAGGATTAGAAAATCTTCAAAAACGTTTGTTAAAAGCTGAAAAAAGAAGACAAAAGGATTTGGTAGACAGAATTACCGAACTTCAAAATGCAATAGTACCAAACCAAAGTTTAGAAGAAAGGCAACGTAATTTTTCTGAATATTATTTAGAATATGGTTCATCTTTTATTGAAGCTTTAAAGAAATCATTAAAACCTTTAGATTTAGAATTTACCATTTTAGAATTGTAAAATTATAAATAGGAATAAATGTCCCCTCGAGCGCAGTCGAGAGGTTATTAGTTTTATTACGATTTAAATAGGTCTCGACTGCGCTCGACCAGACATTTTAATTTATGAAAGACAAAGGATTGCACCCGAAAAATAAATTCAATACAGGCTATAATTTTGATGATTTAATCAAAGTAAACCCAAATTTAGAAACCCTAGTTTCAGAAAATGCATACGGAACCACAACAATTGATTTTTCAAACCCAACAGCGGTAAAAGAACTGAACAAAGGCTTATTATTTTCTTATGATCAAATTTCTGTTTGGGACTTTCCAGATGCGAATTTATGTCCGCCAATTCCTGGACGTTTAGATTATATTCATCATTTGGCAGACTTGCTTTCTTCCGAAGAAGCTATAAAAATTTTAGATATTGGAACAGGCGCAACGTGTATTTATCCGCTTTTAGGAGTAGCAGAATACAATTGGAATTTTGTGGGTACGGATATCGATTTAGATTCTTTAGATACAGCACAAGATATTATTTATGATAATGCATTAGAAAGTAATATAGAATTGCGTCAACAATTTGATGAAAACAATATTTTAAAAGGAATTTTAAAAGATGATGATGCATTTTCTGCGACGATGTGTAATCCGCCTTTCTATAAATCAGCAGAAGAAGCACAAGGTGCAAATAAGCGAAAAAATAGAAATTTGGGAAATAATGCTGTTCGGAACTTTTCTGGGAACAATAACGAATTGTGGTATGTTGGAGGAGAAAAAGCTTTTTTACATAACTATTTGTATGAAAGTTCTTTATTTAAGGAAAAAAGCAAATGGTTTACAAGTCTAGTTTCTAGAAAAGAAAATGTAGAGAGTTTAGAAAAATCATCTAAAAAATTGGGTGCGACAGCATTTAAGGTAATTCCACTAAGTCAAGGAAATAAAGTGACACGAATTGTTTGTTGGAAGTTTTAGGGAGCCTCTTTTAATTTCCCCGAAGGGGAAAATACTCTGATGGAAAATCTGTATTTGTTTTAAAATCTCTTCGAAATAATTAATCGCAAAGTTCGCAAAGGTTTTAGACTTAATAAATTTCCTTTAAACAATCCTCACAACAATCCGTGAAATTCGTGTCTTTTTTTATAAAGCTTTGTGTTTTCTCTGTGTAATTCCTCCGTGAATCTCTGTGTAATAATTAATTAAAAACAACATCATTAATTTGATACTTTTTACAAATAAAATGTAAAATTGTATAGACCAACATGTGCACAAAAACCAAGCAAATAAACGCATATAAAGGAACTCCGAATAGTTGATACGGCCAATAATAAGTCCAAACACCTAGATAAATTGTAATAACTTCTCCGAAAGCAGGAAGAATTAAAGCCAAAATAAGCGCTAAAATAATTTTATTTTTTTGGGTTTGATTTTTTAAAAGCGGAATTAATTGTAGTTCTAATTTATATAAAAAGTAGAATGCATACATCCAAGCAAAAGGCAACCAAAGAGGTAGTTCTCTTGCAACAGCATGATATTCCCAATATCCATTGGAAACTCCCCAAGTTTCACCTACAAGACCACCAAAACAGGTGAGTAGCATTCCTATGAGTAGCAACCAGTTTTTCTTTTTTGGTTTTAGAATGTCCTTATAGATATTGTGTGTAATTTTGAGTACTAAGATGATGGCAATCCATAGATCGTATTCTTTTAAATAGCCAATACATATACCCGCAATTATTAATTTTAAAATTCCTTTAAGAATTTCAATAAAAAACTTTTTTTTGTTAGTGATCAATTTATAAAATCATTTTTTCTTTTTCAAATATAAAAAAAACCGAAGCGGTTTTGCCTCGGTTTTCAATATATAATACATGAATTTCTACAAATTAGGAAGTATTAATTCTTGCCCTGGATGAATTAAGTCCGCAGATTTTAAAATACCCTTATTGGCTTCATAAATAGCATTGTATTTCATGGCATCTCCATAATAATGTTTTGCTATTTTACTCAAAGACTCTCCACTTTTTACTGTATGTTTTGCGAACACAGAAGTATCATCAACTTTAATGTCTGCCATAATATCGCTTGGGTTTTCACCGCCAACTTTCTTGATTTCGTCCCACAGCAGATTTTTTTCATATTGGTTACTTGCAGTACCCCAAATTTTTAATTTCCCGTCTTCAACTTTTACATCGCCATTTTTAATATTTAATTTTTCACCTAAGTCTAAAACACTTTGATATTTTGCTCTCATTTTAATTTTTTTAATTGTTATTATTAGTATTGAAAAATATATAAAAACCGAAGTAATTCACCTCGGTTTTTGATAAATCTATGCGTTTAATAATTTAAAGTCTTTGCGAAGAAAGTTTTTCACTTTCTGTGGCAATCTCTCAATTAAATTAACAGATTGCTTCGTCCTGACGTCCTCGCAATGACGAAACCTTTATAAATGTATCACTTCATCATAAGCATCGGCAACTGCTTCCATAACCGCTTCACTCATGGTTGGATGTGGATGAATTGTTTTTAAAACCTCATGCCCAGTTGTTTCTAATTTACGTCCTAAAACTGCTTCAGCAATCATATCTGTAACACCAGCACCAATCATGTGGCAACCTAACCATTCGCCATATTTTGCATCAAAAATAACTTTTACAAAACCATCTGGCGTGCCAGCTGCTTTTGCTTTTCCTGAAGCAGAAAAAGGAAATTTACCCACTTTTAATTCGTAACCAGCTTCTTTTGCTTTTGCTTCCGTCATTCCAACAGAGGCAATTTCTGGAGTTGCATAGGTACAACCAGGAACGTTTCCATAATCGATAGGTTCTGTATGCAAACCTGCCAATTTCTCGACACAGGTAATTCCTTCCGCAGAAGCAACATGTGCTAAAGCTTGTCCAGGAACCACATCTCCAATGGCATAATAACCAGGAATATTTGTTTGGTAAAAATCATTGACCAAAATTTTATCTCTGTCTACAATAATACCCACATCTTCTAAACCAATATTTTCGATATTCGATTTAATTCCAACTGCTGATAATAAAATATCTGCTTTTAGAGTTTCTTCACCTTTCTTTGTTTTTACAGTAGCAACAACACCTTTACCAGAAGTATCTACAGCTTCTACAGAAGAATTTGTCATCACTTTAATTCCTGCTTTTTTAATAGAACGCTCAAATTGCTTCGAAATATCGATATCTTCTACCGGTACTAAATTTGGTTGAAATTCTACAATGGTAACTTCCGTTCCCATGGTATTGTAGAAATGCGCAAACTCAACACCAATGGCTCCAGAACCCACAACAATCATTGTTTTTGGCTGACTAGGCAATGTCATTGCTTTTCTATATTCAATTACTTTTACACCATCTTGTGGTAAATTTGGTAATTCACGAGAACGAGAACCCGTTGCAATAATAATATTGTCGGCAGAGTATTCCGTTACTTTTCCATCTTCGGCAGTAACTTCTACTTTTTTACCTGTTTTTATTTTTCCGAAACCATCAAGAATGTCGATTTTGTTTTTCTTCATTAAAAAAGCCACACCTTTGCTCATTCCGTCTGCAACACCACGACTTCTTTTAATTACCGCATCAAAATCTTTGTCAATTGCTTCTGCTTTTAAACCATATTCATCTACATGTTTTAAATAATCGTACACTTGTGCAGATTTTAACAATGCTTTGGTTGGGATACAACCCCAGTTTAGGCAAATTCCGCCTAAAGATTCTTTTTCTACAATGGCAACTTTAAAGCCCAATTGCGAAGCTCTAATTCCAGTTACGTAACCTCCAGGTCCACTTCCAATAATGATGATGTCGTATTTCATAATTCTGTATTTTATTTTTTTGGGCGTTTTAACAGGCTTTTCGTTTTATCTTTTTATAACTGTTATTGCGAATAAAGCTTTTTCTGCTTTATGTGGCAATCTCTTGATTAATTAAAAGGTTGCTTCGTTCCTCGCAATAAAGCCATTAAAAAGAGTTATAAAAAGGATGCCACTTCAATCCCTAACGCGTGCTAATTTACTAACTTTTGTTCTTACTGCCAACTGCGTACTGCAACTGTAAATTTTTTTTACATTCTCTCAGGAACCTGAATTCCCAATAATGAAAATGCTAATTTTATGGTGTCAGCAACTTTTTTAGCCAACTGAACTCTAAACACTTTTTTATCTTGATTTTCTTCTCCTAAAATGGAGACATTTTGATAAAAAGAATTGAACTCTTTTACCAAATCATAGGTGTAATTTGCAATAATTGCTGGCGAATAATTTGTAGCAGCCTGTTGAATGGTTTCAGGAAACAGTTCTAATTGTTTTAACAATTCCTTTTCTTTATCATGTAATGCTATCTCGACTCCGCTCGATATGATATTGTAGTCAAAATCTGCTTTTCTGATAATAGATTGAATTCTCGCGTAGGTATATTGTATAAAAGGGCCTGTATTTCCTTGAAAATCTACCGAAGATTTTGGGTCGAACAAAATTCTCTTTTTAGGATCTACTTTTAAAACAAAATATTTTAAGGCACCTAAACCGATTGTTTTATATAAGTCTAATTTTTCTTCATCAGAATATCCTTCTAGTTTCCCTAATTCTTCAGAAATTTCTTTGGCAGTTGTGGTCATTTCCACCATTAAATCATCAGCATCTACCACCGTTCCTTCTCTCGATTTCATTTTTCCAGAAGGTAAATCTACCATTCCGTAACTTAAATGATGCAATTGTTTTGCCCAATCAAAGCCTAATTTTTTTAGGATTAAAAACAATACTTGAAAATGGTAATCTTGCTCATTTCCAACCGTATAAACCATTCCACCAACATCTGGAAAATCTTTTACACGCTGAATGGCGGTTCCAATATCTTGTGTCATATATACAGCTGTTCCGTCTGAACGCAACACAATTTTTTCATCCAAACCCTCATCTGTTAAATCACACCAAACAGAGCCGTCTTCTTTTTTATAGAAAACACCTTTTTCAATACCCTGTGCAACCACATCTTTTCCTAACAAATAGGTATCACTTTCATAATACAACGTATCAAAATCAACACCCATATTTTTGTAAGTAACATCAAAACCTGCATATACCCAAGAGTTCATAGTCTCCCAAAGTGAAACTACTTTTTTGTCTCCAGCTTCCCATTTTAAAAGCATTTTTTGTGCTTCCACTAAAAGTGGCGCTTGCTTTTTTGCTTCCTCCTCCGTTTTTCCTTTAGCAATTAATTGAGCAATTTCTTTTTTATATTCTTGGTCGAATTTCACATAATAATTACCGACTAATTTATCTCCTTTTAAACCTGTAGATTCTGGAGTTTCTCCATGACCATATTTCTCCCAAGCCAACATCGATTTACAGATATGAATTCCACGATCATTAATAATCTGTGTTTTATAGACTTTTTTTCCAGATGCTTTGATAATTTCAGCAACAGAATAGCCTAATAAATTATTACGGACGTGTCCTAAATGTAAGGGTTTATTGGTGTTTGGTGATGAATATTCTACCATAACCGCTTTTTCATCTTGCTTTGTCGAAACAACACCAAAAGTTGCATCTGCGTAGATTGAATTAAAGAAATTGGTGTAAAAAGCATCATCAATCACTAAATTTAGAAAACCTTTTACAACGTTGTAATTGGTAATTTCAACGATGTTTTCTACAAGATACTTCCCTAAGTCTTCACCAATTTGAACAGGGTTTCCTTTTTTGTAACGTAACAAAGGAAAAACTACAACGGTGATATCTCCTTCAAATTCTTTTCTGGTTGCTTGAAATTCTACAGATGGAATTTCTATATGATATAGTGCTAAGAAACCTTCTTTTACTTTGGTTTCTATGGTGTTTTGAATATTCATTGAATCCTGATAATTGAATTGCGAAATTAAGGATTTTATTTGTTTTTTTTGAGTTGAAATTGTAAGATTATTTGGACAAAATTACAGGTGTAATTTTAGCTGTAAATTTACGAATAATCATAAAACTGACTTTATTTCCATTAATTGGGTCAGTTGACTGACTGAATTTATATAAATTGAGTCAGTTACCCATCTCTATTTAGATCAATTGAGAATTTACAACTCAAATTATTCTGTTTTTAATCATTTTAAACCAGCATTAAAACCACTTATAAATTGTATTTTTGTAGCATGGAAAAACGTCTAGAACAACTCCCTAAATTAGCAGAAGAAGCAAAGAAAGAAAGTAAAAAATATTTTGCAAATTTAAAAAAGAGAACCCCTAAAAATTTAGATTATGTAATGCAAGAATTGCATACAGCAGAATTTAAAAAAACGGATTGTTTAGATTGTGGAAACTGTTGTAAAACTACTTCGCCCATCTTTACAGACAAAGATACAGAGCGAATTTCTAAGCATTTGAAAATGAAAGTGGCAGATTTTCAAAATCAGTATTTAGAACGTGATCAAGATGATTTTATGGTCTTAAAAACTGCGCCTTGTTCGTTTTTTGATGAATCAGATAATTCTTGTTTTATATACGATGTTCGCCCAAAAGCTTGTTCAGATTACCCACATACAGATCGAAAAAAGTTTATACAAATCACCGATTTAACAATTGAAAATACTTTTATTTGTCCTGCAGCTTATACTATTGTTGAAGCCCTAAAAGTTAAAATTCCTTATGATTATAATAAAAAGAGGGTTAGAAAATAGTTCGTTAGTTTTCTAAAATCTTTTTTCTGATCTATAATTTCTACCTTTTGGCAGCGCCCAAAATAAATTTTAGCAGAAATCTAAACTAATTTTTTAAGAAGCTGTTTGCTCATTTTTACTATACAAAACTATTTATTATAAAAACACGATTAATTTATGAACTATAGATTCCTGCCTGAGTTTATCTTGAGCGGAGTCGAAAGGCAGGAATGACAAAGTTTTTTTCCTTATTTTAGTAGAAAATAAATCTTCATGGAAACTATCTTTAACTATTTCGAAAACATTCCCAAAGAACATAGAAGTATGATTATTGTGGGGGGAATTGCTTTCTTTTGGATTTTAGAAGGTTTTTTTCCATTGTTTAAATTTGAATATAAAAAATGGAAACACGCTTTTCCTAATTTATTTTTTACACTTACTACAGTGCTCATCAATTTAGGATTGGCTTTTTTATTATTAGCAACTGCAGATTGGGTGCAAACAAATAATTTTGGGATGATCAATTGGCTTCCAGAAATGCCACTTTGGTTGTATGTGGTTTTAGGTGTCTTGTGTTTAGATTTTTTTGGAGCGTATTTAGCACATTTTACAGAACACAAAATAAAACCTTTGTGGATGGTGCATTTGGTGCATCATTCAGATCATAAAGTAGATACAACAACCGCAAACAGACATCATCCTATAGAAAGTGTCATTCGTTTTGTGTTTACTTTATTAGGTGTTTTTGTTGTAGGAACTCCTATTGCAATTGTGTTTATATATCAATCGATGTCTTTGATTTTTACACAATTTACGCATGCAAATATTAAGATGTCTCTAAAAATAGATAAATTTTTGAGTTATTTTATAGTCTCTCCAGACATGCACAAAGTGCATCATCATAACATGTTACCGTATACAGATTCTAATTACGGAAATATATTTTCGATTTGGGACAGAATTTTCGGAACTTATTTAGAATTAGACAGAGACAAAATTGTGTACGGAGTAGATACTTTTCCTGATGAAGCAACAAATTCTTCTTTAAAGGAGTTATTAAAACAGCCTTTTCAAGGGTATCGAAAACCTACTGGGCTTGAGAAAGTTTAGTTACTTTATCTGGAATTATAGTGTCATAAACTTTAAAAGAATTTTTAATTATTTCTTTCATCACTGTATAATCGTATTTTGATTGCTTATTTTGAATTATTTGTATGTAATAGAATCTATCTTTATAAACTATAATATTCTCTTCTATTAATAAAATTTTGTCATCTTGAATTTCTTCATTAGTAATTTGATATGATTCTTTATAATCAGAGATGTTAACTTTCTTGAATTTTAATCTTTGTATTCTCTTGTGATTTTGTTTTTGAGAAACTGTATTATTGTAAATATCAATAATTTCTCCATCAATATCATCTATTAGATGCATTGTAATTCTAAAACTTAAATTAGTGCTACCATTTCCATTTTTATCATCAAAATAAAATGTGTTTTCATCTTCTTCTAAAACAGATAATCTTTTTGGTTTTGAAATCCTAAATCCTTTATTTGGAAGCGCAAAAATTCCCCAAGAAATTGTATCTAAATTTTTAAATTTGGAATTCCCTGTTAGTTCTGAATTTTTAAAATTGACTTTAGTAATTGTATCTCCTTTCTTATTGTAAAACCTCCAAACACCTTCTTTTGAATATCTTTCAGAATAACCTTCCATGATCAGTTTATTATCAGTAAAATATTTCCTATAAAACTTTCGTTTGTATTTGTTGCATGTATCATATTTTGTTAAATATTCATCATTGTAAACAGCATCAATTATTTTTTTTGTGCAATTTTTCTTACCATATTCTATTTTAATATGTTTTTCAAATTTGCAAGAAAAGAATAAAATTGATGACATAAAAAGTAATAGAATCTTTTTCATAGTTATTTATAAATCAAATATTTCTCACGAACAACCTTAAAAGCCTCCAAATCCTCCGCCCAAGTTTCTCTAATTTCTTCTTCAGATAACCCTTTTTCTATTTGTTGTTGTAGTTTTTTAGTTCCTGCATGAATTGTAAATGTTTCTCCAAAGAATTTTTTCTTTTTAGGAGTTTGTTGATATGCATCAATTAAAAAAGACAAGTTAATTTTTGATAAATATTCCGTTTCACTCAAATCTTTTCCGTAACACATTTTGCCTTTATGCTTTGGATATTTTGCGCCATCATTTGCTTTTGGTGTAAAAGAAAATTTAGTTTTTTCAAAAAATGGTGCACCATATCTTTGAAATTGAAATGTTGTTCCACGACCCGCATTAATTGTAGTTCCTTCAAAAAAACCTAAACTCGGATACAGGTTAATGCTTTTGTCATTCGGTAAATTCGGTGATGGTTTTATCGGTAAAGAATATTCAGAATTATGTGTATAATTTTCTAATGGAATTACTTTTAAATTACACTGAATTCCGTTTTTCAACCATTTTTCTCCGTTAATCATTTGACCATATTCACCAATGGTCATTCCATATACCACAGGAACAGGATGTTTGCCAACAAAACTTGAATGTTTCATTTCTAAAACAGCACCATCGATATAATGTCCGTTTGGATTTGGTCTGTCTAAAATTATTACAGGAATGCCATTTTCGGCACAAGCTTCTAGTACATAATGTAAAGTAGAAATATAGGTGTAAAAGCGCACGCCAACATCTTGAATATCGAAAACCACCACATCAATTCCTTTTAATTGTTTTGCAGAAGGTTTCTTATTTTTTCCATGAAGTGATAAAATAGGCAAGCCTGTTTTTGCATCTAATCCATCTTCTACATAAGCTCCAGCATCTGCTTTTCCTCTGAAACCGTGTTCTGGTGCGAAGACTTTTTTTACGGTAATTCCTAAAGAAAGCAAACTATCTACAAGATGAACATACTCTAATTTTGAAAACTTTATTGTATCAATAATTTTTTCTGAGTGAGTGTCAACTCCATAAGCTTCTGAATTAAATATTTTTGAAATTACCGAAGTTTGATTCCCAACCACTGCAACATTTTTCCCTTTTAATAAACCGAGATACAAATTGGTGTGTTCTGCACCCGTTTTAATTTCTAGTTTTTCAGTTTTTGAATTTTGAGTATTCTCTTGAATTTTAAATTTTGAATTTTGAACTTGTTGCCCACATGAAATCAGCTGAAAATTCATCAATAGAAATAAGAATAAATATGTACTTTTGAAAGGTTTAAAAAAGATCATCAATTTGAATTACGAATTATTTATTGCAAAACGCATTATTGCTGGCAAAAAGTATAAAAATAGTATTTCATCACCAATAATAAAAATTGCAATCACAGCAATTGCGTTGGGAATTATTATTATACTTATTGCTGTGGCAACTGCTGCTGGACTTCAGAATAAAATTCGCGATAAAATGGCGGGTTTTAAAGGGCATGTTCAAATTGTAAATTATGATAATAATAATTCTGATGTCTCTACAACACCCATAAGTACAAATCAGAATTTTTATCCAGCATTTAAAAATATAGAAGGTATAAAAAACGTACAGGTCTATGCAAATAAGGGTGGAATTTTAAGAACTGATACCGATTTTGAAGGCATTATTTTTAAAGGTGTTTCGAAAGATTACGATTGGTCTTTTTTTAAAGAGTACTTAGTAGAAGGTGTTGTTCCTGATTTTAATCAACAAAGAACAAGAGAAGTTTTGTTGTCTCAGACCGTTATGAATCGTTTACAATTAAAATTGAACGATACTATTTTAGCTACTTTTTTAAAAACCACCGCTAGTAAATTACCTTCTAATAAGAAATATGTTATTTCTGGTATTTATAATTCTGGTTTTGCACAGTTTGATAAAAACATGATGATTGGTGATATTAGAGAGGTTCAAAAATTAAATAAATGGACAGCGCATCAAGTAGGTGGTTTTGAAGTGATTTTAGATAATTTTGATACGATTGAAGAAAAAGGCGAAGAGATTTATAGTGAGATAGGAGCCACTTTAAATAGTAAAACTATAATAGGTTTGTATCCTGCAGTTTTCGATTGGTTTAAATTATTTGATAATAATGTTTGGTTTATTATTGGGATTATGATCTTAATTGCTGGTATTAATATGATTACTGCGCTACTTGTTTTAATTTTAGAACGCGTACAAATGATTGGTATTTTAAAAACGTTGGGAAGTTACAATTCGAGCATTCGAAAAATATTTTTATACAATGCTTCTTATTTAATTTTAAAAGGACTTTTCTGGGGAAATATTATTGGGCTGTCTGTTATTGGTGTTCAGCATTTCTTTCAACTAATTACACTAAATCCAGAGACATATTATGTGGCAACAATGCCTGTTCATATTTCTATTGCTGCTATTTTATTATTAAATATTGGTACGCTGGTTTTATGTTTTTTAATGTTGATTATTCCTTCTTATATTATTACTAAAATTCAGCCTTCTAAATCTATAAAGTTTGCTTGACAATTAGTTTGTTTTTAAAAACCAATTAAAATGTTGTTGAATGGTTTCTTCTTTATTTTCTTCAATGTGTTTTTTAAAAGCTTTGGCAACCAAAGACAAATTTTTAGACTTCAGCCAAATCAAATGCCAATTTGTTTCTATGGGAAGGTCTTTAATATCTAAAATTTGTAAATCGCCGTTTTGAAGTTCATTTTTAATACCAATAATTGGCATAATAGAAATACCTAAACCTGCAATAACGGCTTGTTTTACAGCTTCGTTAGAGGTGAGTTCCATTTTTTTGTGAACTGCTATTTTGTGTTTAATCAAGTACCTTTCCATAGCCAAACGGGTAGCAGAACCCGATTCTCTAAAAATAAATAAAGATGTATTTAATGCTTTTAGTGCTATTTTTTTAGCAGTATTATAATCTTTATTCGCAACAAAATAGAGCTTATTTTTCATCAATTCAATACGCTCTATATTCAATTTTCTAGGAATTGTAGATACCATTGCAAAATCACAATCATTATTTTCTAAACTTCTAATCACAGACATTTTATTAGTAACATCCATAGTTAAATCTACCATTTCATTTTCTTTTATAAAATTCGATAAAAAATAAGGCATTACATATTTCGCTGTAGAAACAATGGCAATTTTTAATTTACCAGCTAGTTTTCCTTCAAAAATTGCTGATTTATAATTAATAGCAGCTACCTGTTCTAAAATTTTTAAAGCCGTTTCAGAAATTTCTTCACCAAATTCTGTAATGTATAATTTTCTACCTACCACTTCAAAAAGTGGCAAATTAAACTGGTCTTGAAAGTTTTTTAATTGAATAGAAACGGCAGGTTGCGTTAAAAAAAGTTGTTCAGATGCTTTGGTAACACTCTTTACTTCTGCAATTTTTCTAAAGATCTCTAATTGATGTAATGTATAATTCATAAAATATTTTTATGTATTTCATAATAAATATAAATAAAAATATATAAAAAAAACATCATTTCTTTGTAAAAAATTAAAACAATGAGTCAGACACTATCTAATCCATCAGGACAAACAAAATCATTAAACAATGATGTTGTATTTCAAATTACAAAAGCACAACTAATTAAATTCTTAGAATTTACAGTTGTTATAGCAATGTTGACATTAAATATATTAGCAATTGCAATTGCGAGTCCTTTCCTAAAAGAACTTTTTGTTTCACAAGCTATTTTAGTACTCATTTTTTGTATTAAAAACTCTAAATCTAACAACATTACCAGATAAATAAATTATGGAAAACGCAACTTTACAAGTATCAGAAAAAATGAATGAATCATTAGAGCAACAACTAAAACTAATTGAAGGTAAATTCACTAAAAGAGAAGCATTAAGCATTATAAATAATGTTGTAGATGTAAAAATTAACTTTCATAAACTACAAAGACTTTCTAAAACAGAAGGGAATATGAATGATGCGTGTGTATATGACAATTCTAGAATTACAGAATTAATTAGCGACAAGGCAGCTATGAAAGCATTTCTTTCTTCTTTAGAATCGAATGGTTACAATATAAAAATTTCTAGCACTATACACATTTCTGTAGAAAAATAATTAGTATTTAAATTTGAGTTCTTAGTAGGAAAGACTGTCTAAAATAGGCTTTCCTACTTTTTTTATGCCAAAAAACCACCTATGGATTTACATTATTTAGTAGATAATTTAACAAACCCAGCTTTATTATTCTTCTTTTTAGGCTTAATAGCTGTCAACTTAAAAAGCGATTTAAAAATACCAGAAAACTCTTCTAAATTTATTTCATTATACCTTTTACTAGCCATTGGCTTTAAAGGTGGCCAAGAACTGGCACACAGTATTATTACATCAGAAATTATCTGGTCACTGCTGTTTGGAGTGCTATTAGCATTGATAGTTCCTATTTACTGTTATTATATTTTACGTTTAAAATTAAGTGTAGAAAATTCTGGAGCCATCGCATCTGCATATGGCTCTGTTAGTGCAGTAACTTTTGTAACAACCATTTCATTTTTAGAAATGTCTAACATTCCTTTTGGTGGTCATATGGTGGCAGTTATGGCTTTGATGGAAGCGCCTTCGATTATTGTAGGTGTTCTTTTAATAGCCATTTATAATAAAGACAAAAAGAATAAGACTTCCTTAAAAAGTGTTATTCATCATTCTCTAACAAACGGAAGTGTGGTTTTAATCATAGGAAGTTTATTAGTTGGTTATTTTACAAACGATGCACAAGCAGCAGGAATAAAACCATTTACAACAGATATTTTTAAAGGTTTTCTAGCCGTTTTCTTGTTAGACATGGGAATTACAAGCGGACAAAAATTAAAAGCTTTGCTTAAAAAAGGGTGGTTTACACTTTCCTTTGCGATTATTATCCCGGTTTTTAACGGATGTTTGGTGGCAGTTTTAAGTGGCTTTTTTATGGAGGAAGTCGGTAACAGACTCTTAATGTCTATTTTGGCAGCAAGTGCTTCCTATATTGCGGTTCCTGCAGCTATGAAATTGGCCGCACCAAAAGCAAATCCAGGTCTGTATATTCCAATGGCTTTGGCAATAACTTTTCCGTTTAATATTACTTTTGGGATGCCTTTGTATTTGTGTATTATCGGAATTTGTTAGTATTTGGGCGTTCCTTTATCCTGAAGGTGTTCAGCATAAAGGCGCGCTTTCCATTATATCTTTTTCTTTTGCTGAATTTGGTGCAACCTCCTTTTCCGAGGTAATGCGCGTATTCATAAAAGATACTGTAACGAGTTCAGCATAGAAAAAGGATGCCATTTCAATCGCTAACGCAGCCTATTTAAAAACTTTTAGCTTGCTATTTGTTCATAGACATTCTGGGTTAGCGATTGATAGATTTTTTGAGCTCTCTTTTTAGTTGTCTATTCGAGACCCGAGAAAATTTTTATCAAGCGGTTGGAATGACATAAGATAAATTATTGTAAGCATGTCTGTTCGAGCGCAGTCGAGAACTATTAATTTACTTAAAATCAGGTAATTGTATAAAAACGTCAATGGTAGTGAATTTGCTTTTCTACAAATTTATTTCCAAAGTTTCGAGAGAGAACAAAGCTAAAAAAGCGAGGAACCTTTCGATAATTTTGTTCGCTATTTTCAATCAAATGATCATTTGATTTCAGTTATCCTCAAGATAAATAACAGCACGACCTTTTAGGGAACGCCCAAAAAATAATTTATCTTTGTACTTGTAAAATAAAGAAATGAACTACGCAGAAAATATATTAGAAACTATTGGAAACACACCTTTAGTAAAATTGAATGTTTTAACCAAAGATTTGCCTTGTTTGGTGCTTTCTAAATACGAAACTTTTAATCCAGGAAACTCGGTAAAAGATAGAATGGCGTTGCAAATGATACATGATGCAGAGGCAGACGGACGCTTACAACCTGGAGGAACCATTATTGAGGGAACTTCAGGAAACACAGGAATGGGTTTGGCGTTGGCGGCAATTGTAAAAGGATACAAATGTATTTTTGTAATGGCAGACAAACAGTCTAAAGAAAAGATAGATATTTTAAGAGCTGTTGGTGCAGAAGTGGTAGTTTGTCCTACAAATGTAGAGCCAGATGATGCGAGATCTTATTATTCGGTTTCTAAACGTTTGGGAGAAGAAACACCAAACTCTTGGTATGTAAATCAATATGACAACCCAAGTAACTGTAAAGCACATTTTTTAAGCACGGGTCCAGAAATTTGGGAACAAACCGATGGAAAAGTGACTCATTTTGTGGTTGGCGTTGGAACGGGTGGAACCATTTCTGGCGTTGGAAGTTATTTAAAAATGAAGAATCCGAATATAAAAATTTGGGGAATTGATACCTATGGTTCTGTATTTAAGAAATATCATGAGACAGGTATTTTTGATGAAAACGAGATTTATCCATACATCACAGAAGGCATTGGTGAAGATATCTTACCCAAAAATGTAAACTTTGGTGTTATTGATGGCTTTACAAAAGTAACAGATAAAGATGCAGCAATCTACACACAAAGATTGGCAAAAGAAGAAGGTATGTTTTTAGGAAATTCTGCTGGTGCCGCTTTAAAAGGACTGTTGCAATTAAAAGAGCATTTTACTAAAGATGACGTTGTTGTGGTTTTATTTCATGATCATGGAAGTAGATATGTGGGTAAAATGTTTAACAACGACTGGATGCGTGATAGAGGTTTTATAGAAGAAGAATTTAAAACTGCTGCAGATTTAATTAAAAGTCATGATGATAAGCCTTTAATAACGGCTCAAACAGAAGAATTGGTTTCTCATGCCATAGAGAGAATGAAAGCTTTTAAGATATCGCAAATTCCTGTAAAAGATGCAGATGGTTTGGTAGGTTCTATAGATGAAGCTGTTTTGTTACATCATTTTATAGCCGATAAAAATATTGCAGACAGACCAATTAAAGATATTTTAGGAAAACCATATCCTATTGTAAAAAAGACCGCGAAATTAGATGAAATTTCTAAATTGATTACAAAAGAGAATCAAGCTGTTTTGGTTGATTTAGAAAACGGAAATCATCATATTATTACAAAATATGATATTATTAGTGCGATGTAAATTATAGCCCAGAAAGGGTTCTAAACCCTTTCTGGGATAAAACAAAACCATCTCTTCTGAAACTTCATAAGAGATGGTTTTTGAGTTTTAAAATATTCTTATCTTTAAAGCAAAATCGAACCAACTAAAATTATGAAATATCTTAAAATTCTTGCAATTTCATTGATGCTAATTTCTTGTAAAGAAACAAAAAAAGAAGAAAGCTTAGTTATGAAAGGGGAACGTATTCATAAGAAAGTAATGACTTTAGATACACATGTAGACATAAACGTTGCCAATTTTACAGATAGTATTAATTATACTCAAAAATTAACCAATCAAGTAAACTTACCCAATATGGAAGAAGGTGGTTTAGATGTTGCTTTTTTCATTGTGTATACGGGGCAAGGAGAATTAAATGAAGAAGGTTATGATAAAGCCTATAAAAATGCGATAAGTAAGTTTGAAGCCATTCACAAACTAACAAAAGATACTGCTCCAGATAGAATTGGATTGGCAGTTACATCGGCAGAAGCTAGAAAAATATATGCTTCGGGAAAGAAAGTTGCTATGATTGGTGTGGAAAATGCCTATCCTTTAGGTAGAGATATTAGCAGAGTAAAAGAATTTTACGATTTAGGCGCAAGATACATGTCACTATCACACAACGGTCATAGTCAATTTTGTGATTCAAATACTGGCGAAGAAGATGGTATTTGGTTACACGATGGCGTAAGTGATTTAGGAAAGCAAGTAATCAAAGAAATGAACAAATGGGGAATGATGATTGATGTTTCGCATCCGTCAAAAAAAGCGATGAAAGATATGATTGCATTATCTAAAGCTCCTTTAATTGCATCACATTCTTCTGCAAGAGCGTTGTGCAATCACAGCAGAAATTTAGATGATGAACAATTAGGTTGGATAAAAGAAAATGGTGGTGTTGTGCAAGCGGTTGCTTTTAGTGGCTATTTGAATATTGAAAAAAATGAAGCGAGAGATGAAGCTTTAAAGGAAGTTGAAAAAAAAATAATGGATTCTTTAGGCGCGAAATGGATGTCTATGAAAGAAGTTATGAAACTGCCTTTAGGTAAAGAACGAGATGCTTACATAGAAACTTTTATTAGGATGAAAGACCTTGTTAAAGAAAAAACGAAATCAATGAAAAATCTTCCTGTTGCTGTAAATGTTTCCGATTTTATAGATCATATCGATTATTTGGTTAAAAAGATTGGAATAGATCATGTAGGAATCAGTTCAGATTTTGATGGAGGAGGAGGAGTAGAAGGATGGAATGATGCTTCTGAAACTTTAAATGTTACAGTTGACCTCGTAAAAAGAGGTTATACAGAAAATCAAATAGAAAAATTATGGAATGGTAATCTGCTAAGAGTTTTAGATGAAGTTGAAAAGATTGCCAAAGAAATTCAAAAAGAACAATTATAATTATTTAAACAAAAAACCATCTCAGGGAGATGGTTTTTTTAATCAACTAACTAATTCAAATAATTTACACTATGAAAGCAGTTTACAAAGTTGCTTTCATTTTTTATTTTGCAAGCATCGTGCCAAAAACACTTTTTTATATTGGAGATGGTAAAGTTTTGGAATTTTTATATTTACTTAATAAAAAAACGATTCTCAAATGAGAATCGTTAATTTATATTATATTTTATTGCTAATTATTCTTAATTTTAATTCAATTATTATCAATTTAAAAGTATTATTTAGCGTGTTTATGTGCTTTGTAAGAAGAACGAACCAAAGGACCACTTTCTACGTACATAAAGCCCATTTCTAAACCTAAGGTCTCGTATTTCTTAAACTGCTCTGGTGTTACAAATTCTTTTAGCGGTAAATGCATTTTTGTAGGTTGCAAGTATTGACCAATGGTAATAATATCACAATTTACTGCACGTAAATCTTTCATTGTTTGAATTACTTCCTCTTCAGTTTCACCTAAACCTAACATCAGTCCAGTTTTTGTTCGCATTCCGTTTTCTTTTAAGTATTTTAAAACACCTAAACTTCTATCGTATTTTGCTTGAATTCTAACTTCACGAGTTAATCTTCTCACCGTTTCCATGTTATGAGAAACTACTTCAGGATGCACTGCGATAATTCGATCTATCTGTTTGGTGTTTCCTTGAAAATCTGGAATTAAAGTTTCTAAAGTTGTATTGGGGTTTGATCTGCGAATTGCATCCACAGTTTCTGCCCAAATAATAGAACCACCATCTTTTAAATCGTCTCTATCTACAGAAGTAATTACAGCATGCTTGATGCTCATAATTTTTATAGACTGCGCTACTTTTTCTGGCTCATCCCATGCTACCGTTTCTGGTCTTCCAGTTTTTACACCACAAAATCCGCAAGAACGTGTACAAATATTTCCAAGAATCATAAATGTTGCAGTTCCTTCTCCCCAACATTCACCCATATTTGGGCAACTACCACTTGCACAAATAGTGTTTAACTTGTATTTGTCTACCAAACCTCTTAATTCAGTGTATTTTTTACCAACAGGTAATTTTACACGTAACCATTTTGGTTTTTTAGGTCTTTCAGGAAGGATTACAGAGTCTACAGCCATTTTCATTCTTTATTAGAGTGCAAAGATACGAAGTAAAACACAGAAATAAAAAGTTAAAAGTTACAGTATTCAGCCAGTTTTCTTTTCCAATGATACCATTTTTCTAGCGCAAGAATTTCTGCTTTTTTTTCTTTTTCGGATACATTATCTGAACCAAGAATTTCTTTCTTCCTTTGACTAAACTTTTTAGTCAATTCAGAAATAAAGTTATCTTTTCCTGACGCGCAGATTTGATTTAAAATCATTTTATTGGTCTCAAATTAGGGTCTAAAACCCTGCAATTTTATTGCAGTACTTTAGTAATGCGAAAAAATCTATACATTCGCATTTATGAGTTCAAATATAAGAAAAGGTTCACATACAGTTAGTCGTTTGACCTGTCATATAGTTTGGTCGACCAAATATAGATATAAAGTTCTTAAAGGTGATCTTCAAATCCGATGTCGAGAACTTCTAATTCAAGTTTGCGAGGCTCAAGGTATTGAAATATTGAAAGGAGTTGTTAGTTCAGACCATGTTCATATACATATCGAATATGCTCCGAAACTTAATATAAGTTCAATTGTAAAGAGTTTGAAAGGTCGTTCTTCTCGGAGACTTCAACAGGAATTTCCTTCTTTGAAAAAAAGATATTGGGGAAATCATTTCTGGGCATCAGGATATGGTGTTTGGAGTAGTGGGAATATAACTGACAAGATGGTAAATGAGTATTTGGAACATCACAGAAGGAAAGATAACGATGATAATTCGGATTTTATACTTGAGTAAGAAAAGAAAGGACTTTCAGTCCTTATTACTAAACCACCCTGCACTTTTAGTGCAGGGTGGTTTAGTTATTTAAAATAAGAGTATAGATTTATAAAAAGAACTAAATTTTATTCTTCTAGTAATTTTTTAATTTTATTAGGGTCTTGATAATTATTAAAGAAAATTAAAAGCGCTACATTTTTTCCGTTGATTTCATAAAATAAAGTAATTTGTTTTAAAATGACTATTTGATGAATACTTTTATGATTTTTATACTTTTTGAAGGTCTTTGGTGAAGTTTTTAGAATTGTTATTACTTCTTCTGTTTTTTTAATGAAATTGATGATTTCATTAACCGTCCAAAATTCTTCTAAATAATCGATATTATTTTGGTAGGTTTTTTCAGATAATTTAGAAGAAATAATATTATAAAATTCCATATTTGATTTTACTTTCTTGTAAAATATCTTCAAAATTTGAAACCTTACCCTCTTTAATTTCTTGTCTTGATTTTTCAATTAATTTATTGATTAATTCCTCTTTGTAATCTTGAAATTCATCAGGATATAAATCTTTAGAAATTAATTTTAATTCTTCACTGGTAAATCTCTTTTCACGGATTTTCTTATAAAAAAAACTGCTTTTTAAATTCAATAGCTTCAAAAAATATTGAACTTTAAAATCACTGTTCTTAATATCTTCTGCCAATTTTTCAATGATAGCGTCGTATTCATAAATAATATGTATTCTATTCATATATATGAAATTTTAAAGTATAAATATAAACAATTATTTTATATATTCATCAAGAACCAAATACTAAAACTTATTAAAAAGACAATTCCTACAATGCTTAAAATTTTTAAATAGATATTTGGTTGATGTTCTTTTGGCGTATGTTTTCCAGTAATCAACTTGTAGTTAAAAATGGCGTAAAATGGTGCTGTTAAGAAAGATAAGATGGTTGCAATCTTAACCAACAATCCCATATTGTTCATAAAATATTTTAAGATTAGAAAAGTACCAGCAAATAAGAAAAGAATCCAAAACCAATACCCATATTTAAAAGATTTCTTAAATAAAATTTTAGAGGTTCTATGCATCGCTCTTGGCGAAGCATCTAGCGTAGTAATGGTTGTACTAAACATGGTGGTAAACGCTGCTATGGCAATAAGTAGATAAGAATACTCACTTAGGTTTTTCGTATACAAACTAATTAGTTGCCCCGCAAAATCACCTCCTTTGTTAGAAAATACTTCACCAGATTTATACATCACTAAAGCACCTAACAATAAAAAACAGATTCCTAAAAAAAGTGCACTAACGTACCCGATATTAAAATCAAAAATTGCTTCTGTTCTTTTTGTTTTAACAACAGTAGTTTTGTCTTTCTCTACAGACCAAATAGAATGCCAAATAGATACATCTAAAGGGGCAGGCATCCAACCTAAAAAAGCAATTAAAAAAGTGAGTTCTACTGCGCCTGAAGGAATAATTTGTGTAACATCAAAAACTTCTTTTGTGCTAAATAATGCCACGGAAACTGCTGCAATTGTGCTAATAGTTAAAATAACAATAATGTATTTCATTAAATTATCTAGCAATTTATATTTCCCGATGACTAAAAAAAGAACGCTCATAAACAATAACATTGTAGACCATACAACCAAATCATCTGTAAAACCAAAAAGTTGTGATGCCAAACCCGCAGTTACAATAGTTACCGCTGCTTGAATGGTAAACATGGTTGCAAAATTCAAAATGTAATAGGCTACTAAAACGCCTTTGCCCAATTTTCTATAACCGTCTAACAGGGTTTCTCCTGTTGCTGCTGCATACCGTGGACCAAACTGAAAAAAAGGGTATTTAAAAATATGTACCAATAGCAAGGCCCAAATTAATCCGAAACCAAATTCTGCGCCAGCTCTTGTAGATTGCACCAAGTGTGAAACACCAATTGCTGCACCTGCAAATAACAAACCGGGTCCTAAAGATTGCAAGAAGGATTTTTTCACTATTTAAGAAGTTTTAATAATGGCTGCCAACAACTTTTTAGCACGTAATAATTTTACTTTTACGTTGTTCATAGGTTCTTTAATGTGCTCAGAAATTTCTTTATAGCTTAATTCTTGAAAATAACGTAAATGAATAATTTCTTGGTATTTAGGTTTTAATTGTTTGATGTCTTTCAGCAATTTCGCTAAATTTTGTTCTCTAATAATTTTATCTTCTGGCGTAGGATTTTCATCAACCACTAAATAGACTTTTTCTTCTTGTTCTTTAGAGGTTTCTACTGAAAGTGATTTTTTTTTCTTCCGCAATTCATCTATATGAATATTCTTAGAAATAGTAATTAGCCAAGTTTTAAACTTATATTTTTCATCAAAAGTGTTTATTTTATCGAAAGCTTTAGAGAATGTTTGAATGGCAATATCTTCTGCATCATTTTCGCTCTTTGTGCGTTTTAACTGATAGTTATAAACGTCTTGCCAAAAAGCATCCAATAAAAAACTAAAAGCAGATTGACTTCCGTTTTTAGCTTTTGAAATACTAATTTCTAATTTGGTATTGTTTATTTCCAATGATTTGGTTTTGAAATCAAATTAGTGATAAATATACTAAATTGAAATAATAAAAGACCTATTTCTAAAAAAGGGAGTAGATATATAACTTGTGGTTCTTGTAATTTTTTTGCTGATATACCAACCACCACAAATTGTACAATGTAATAGGAGAGCACAATTGGTAGTATGATTTTCCAAGAACATAAGAGAAATAATAGAACACCTAAAAGAAGAAAGAAAAATTTAGAAATAAAAAAGAAGGCTAAGAATAATTGATGTTGAAATTTATAATATTTGGCTGTAGAAATATGTCTTCTTTTTTGACGAAACCACTCTTTAAAAGTCTCTGGAGCTAAAGAACTTGTAAAACTATTTTCTGAGATACACATAGTTGTATTCTCTTTAGTTGCGGTCTCTTGTATAAATAAATCATCATCACCAGATTTTAGTTTAATGTGATTTATAAACCCTTTTACTTTAAAAAACTCAGATTTTGTATAAGCCAAATTACGACCTACCGCCATATAAGGCGCCCCTAATTTTGCGTAATTAAAATATTGAATTGCCGTTAGTAAAGTTTCGAAACGTACAAATAGATTTACAAAATTTTTCTTCTCCTGATATTTTCCATAGCCTAAAACGATTGTTTTTTCCGAAGAAAAAGACTGACTCATTTCAGAAATCCAATGCTTAGAAACGGGTTTGCAGTCTGCATCTGTAAATAGTAAATGCTCGTGTTTGGCAGCTTTAATTCCTAAAGTAAGTGCGTATTTTTTATTTCCCCAGAAAGCTTCAATGTTTTCAACATCAATAATTTTGATATTTGAAAATTTTTCTTTAAAATTCTTCATAATTTGAAGCGTTTCATCTGAAGAAGCATCATTTATAAGAACAACTTCAAAATCTTTATAATCTTGTTCTAAGATTGAGGGAAGAAATTGTTGTAGGTTATCAGATTCATTTTTTGCACAGATAATTACAGAAATAGGAATCTCTAAAGAATGTTTTAACTGTTTTTTATGATCAAAAAGAAAGGTGGAAAAAAGGAGGTAATAAATAATTTGAATGATTGCAAAAGCTACAAAAGCGTAGAAAAGCACAGGGGTTATCATCGAAATAAAAAAAGATTAATTATGTTGTGGTTCAGCGCAATCTTCAAATTGGTCTGCTGTTTTTCCACAAAAACCACAAGTTTCACCTTCTTGATTTAACATTGGGTTTTGGCTTGCACAAGTTCCAGCAAATTTACCATCTTTTTTGGCCCAAATTTTAATAGCAATTCCTGCAATAGCAATTCCTAGCAAAGCGAATGTTAAAAGTAATAATTTCATAATGTCTAATTCTTTTGCAAAGATATAAAATCTCTCTGCTTTTCTTTTAATTATTCACAATTTTTGTATGTTTACTTTTTTAGAAAGACTAAATTGTTGAACGAAGAAAACTTTATAAACAAATTACGGCTGGGAAACCAAGCCGCTTTTAGTCAACTTCTAGATGATTATCAGCAGAAGGTTTTTGGCACATGCATTTCTTTTATTCCGAACAAAGAAGATGCAGAAGATGTTGCGCAAGAAGTTTTTTTAGAGGTTTTTAAATCCATTTCTAAATTTAAAGGAGATGCCAAACTCTCTACCTGGATTTATAAAATTGCTACTAATAAGTGCTTAGAGTTCATCCGAAGAAAAAACACGAAAAAGCGTTTTGCTTTTATGCAAACTATTTTAGGAAACGAAATTCCATTAGATAAAACCAGCTATTTTACAGAAGTAAATCATCCAGGTGTTTTATTAGAAAATAAAGAAAAATCTGAAATTATTTTTAGAGCCATTAATACTTTGCCAGAAAGCCAAAGAGTTATTTTTACGTTGGCAAAAATTGACGGTAAAAGCTACCAAGAAATTGTAGAAATTACGGGTAAAAGTTTGTCATCTGTAGAGTCTATAATGTTTAGAGCAAAGAAAGGATTGCAGCATAAATTAGAGCTTTTTTATAAAAATGAAAAATTTTAAATAGCCATATATATTGATTTTTAGTAATGAAGTTTAGAGATAACATAAAAATTATTTTCAAAAAAAAGTTAACTTTTGCAAGTTTTTAGACTTTATAGCATCTAAATAATTATCAATTATTTGTTAGCAACAAACAGAAATGAAAAATAAAGAACATATACAAAAACAAGTATCTAACACGTTTCAAGTATTAGAAACTATCGAAAAAGTAGCAGTGAATTCTTTTTTTAAGCACAAGGTTTTAAAGAAAATAGAAGCTGAGAAAGTAGCAAAGCAGTCTGTATTTTCATGGTTTACTCCGCAGTTACAATTAGCAACTTTGGGTTTTATTTTAATATTAAATACAACGGCTATTTTTTATGCGTATACTTCAGTAGAAAGTACTAATACAGCTATAGATACTTTTGCGCAGGAATACGCTTTACAACCTACCAGTAATTCTATTTTAAATTAAAGATGATGAAATCAAAATTATTACCAACATTACTAATTTTGTTAGTATTACTCAATGGGTTCTTAATTTTTATGTTGATTGATAAACCACATGAAAGAAAGCAAGAATATCCACAAAGAAATTTCTTATCAGAACAATTGAATTTTTCTGATGCTCAAAAAGAAAAATTCAAAGAATTAGATCGTACTCGCAGAGACTTTATGATGAGTGTTGATAAAGAAGTACAGCTTCAAAAAGATCTTTTATTCAATTCTTTTTCTAAAACAAATTTTAATACAGATTCTTTAACTACTAAAATAGGTGCCTTAGAAGGAAAGAAAGAGGCAGAGGTATTTCGTTTTTTTAGTGAAGTAAGAAAATTATGTACTCCTGAACAAGTAGAAGTTTTTGATAAAATTATTAAAAAAGCACTAAGAGGAGGAGAAAGAAAACCACCGAGAAGAAATGGTGAAAATCGTCCTCCAAGAGGTGAAGAAGGAAGACCACCACCAAGATAATTTTAAAAGTCCTATTTTAAATATAAAAAGATTATCTAGAAATTCTTAAAAAAATATTATTCAAAAATATAGATTTGAGAGCATCTATAAAAAAGCTTTATTAATGCGTTAATAAGGCTTTTTTGTTAAAGTAAAGTTAACGAACGCAAGTAAAAAAAACAGTCAGCATCTAAACTTTTATAAACTTAAAAATATTTAAACATGAAAAAATTAGCTAGTAAAATTATTGGAGCTTTCGTACTCATTTTAATGATGTCTACAACAGCTTTTGCCCAAGAAGATACTAATGAAGAAAGACCAAAAGGACCACCCTCTGTAAAACAAATATTTAAAGACTTAGATACAAATGAAGATAATAAAATTTCGTTAAAAGAAGCGAAAGGTCGTTTAAAAAAAGATTTTAAAAAAATAGATACCGATGAAGATGGTTTTATCACCAAAAAAGAATTGAAAAACGCACCAAAACCAGAAAGAAAAGAAAGACCAAGAAACTAAAAAGAATTACAATCAACTTAAAATAAACTTTATGAAAGATTTAAAAACAATATTATTGTTTACACTTTTAGTATGTAGTATAGTTGCATGTTCAAAAGAAGATACTATTAATGAAGTGCTCGAAGAGGAAGAAGAAATTGTGATAGATGACACAGATTTTATTGCCACAGATTGGACTACAGAAACACATACGAAAGATGTAGCCCCCAATTTTGAGGAGGTTTTTAAAGACAATACTGTAAAAAGACTCGATTTTGTAATTACAGCAGCCCGTTGGCAAAGTATGTTAGATGATATGACTGCAACCTATGGTACTTTTGGTGCTACTGGAGGAAATCAAGGTTTGGTAGAAACTGATGAGAATCCAATTTTTGTACCAGGAGAAGTATTTTACGAAGGCAAAGAATGGTATAGAGTTGGTTTGCGTTTTAAAGGAAATTCAAGCTTACAATCTAGTTGGAGAAATGGCATTCTAAAATTATCATTCAAATTAGATTTCGATGAATTTGAAGATGATTATCCGCAAATAAAAAATCAGCGTTTTTATGGTTTTAAAAAGTTAAGTCTTAAAAATAACTATGATGACAAATCTATGCTACGAGAAAAAGTGGCAACAGATGTTTTTAGAAACGCAGGTTTGGTTGCTTCTCATACCGCTTTTTATACGCTTTATGTAGATCATGGAGAAGGGCCAAAATATTTTGGCGTGTATACTTTAGTAGAAGAAGTAGATGACACCGTTTTAGATACACAATTTTCTGATGATGGGGGTAATTTATACAAGCCAGACGGAGATGCGGCCTCTTTTGCTGCAGGCACTTTTGATGAAGACGAGTATGTAAAGAAAACAAATGAAGATGATGCAGATTTTACAGACGTTTCTAATTTACTATCAGTTTTACACGATGCAACAAGAACAACCGATCCAACAACTTGGAGAACAAATTTAGAGGCGGTTTTAGATACTGATGTATTTTTAAAATATTTAGCTGTAAACACAATTGTTCAAAATTGGGACACCTATGGAAGGATGACGCACAACTATTTTTTATATAATAATCCAGATACCAGTAAATTAATTTGGATTCCTTGGGACCATAACGAAGCGTTGCAAGAAGGTAAAAGGGAAGGTTCTTTACCTTTAGATTTCTCCGGATTAAATGCTGCTGAATGGCCATTAATTGGATATTTATATCAAGATGAGCTGTATAATGCAAAATACGAGACCTATTTAAAGGAAGTAATTGAAGGGGCTTTCAATGAAACTACCTTACAAGCTTTATATACATCTTACGCTTCTTTATTAGAACCTTTTGCAACTTCAGAAATTTCTGGTTATACCTTTTTGAATAACAGTTCAGAATTTCAAACAGCTGTTAGTCAATTGAAAACACATGTTTCCTCAAGAAAAACAGCGGTAGAAAATTACTTAAAATAATAGTTTGAGTTTGATTGTTGAAAAGCTTCGTGAGAAATTGCGAAGTTTTTTTAAAAAAAGACATACTCTGGCGCAAGTATTTAATTAAAAATACATCTAAATATAAAATTAATCTCAATAGCAATTATGAATTTCAAAAAATTAGCTTTTATAGCATTCAGTTCATTCGTATTATTTTCTTGCAGTAAAGAAGATGAAACCATTACAACAACTACTGAAATCAGTACACCTGTATCTGCATTTGATGAATTTAATCCTGATGCAGTAACTATTTCATTTGATGGTGACCAGATTACCATTGAAACAAACGGACAGCCTAATCATACCTCTCCGTATTGGGAGGAAACACATCCATTACATATTGATCCTGTTGTGGCGCTTGCTCAAACGCCAGGTCGTATTGGAAATCGTAGTTTAACAGTTACTGTTTCTGCTGCCCCAGAAATAGCTTCTTCAAGCACAGCTACAGGATTAGGTCCAATTGGTATTTCTGTAACAGGAGTTCCTATTTTTAATGATACAGAAGGTGATAATCGCCCAATAGAAGAACAAATAGTCGAAACGTTTGATTATGCTGGAGCTCATAATGGACCAAGTGGCTATCATTATCATATAGAATCTTATGATGTTCCAGAGAATAATACAGTGCTTTCTCATAATGATGAGAAATTGGTGGGTATTATGGCTGACGGTTTTTTAATCTATGGTAGAAAATGTAATTCAACAGGAAATTACCCAACAGATTTAGATGTTTCTGGTGCTCATACTTCATCTACCCAACATAGTGATGGTAAAGAATTTTACCACTATCATATTATTAATGAATTTTATTTAGGTTCTATAATTGCACTTTTTGCCGTAGATTTACAAGGAACTCCTAATAGTATTTTGTAACATAAACAAAACATAGCATAAAGGAAATTACCACTTTTATTTTTTTAATTTAAGTGGTTTTTTCTAAAAACGAGTTAAAGAGCTAAAACATTTAAGATGAAACTAAAATTTTGGACATTATTGTTTTTAACCGTTCTATTTATAAGTTGTAACAAACAAACCGAGAAGTTATCTCACAGTAATAAAATTGAGAAAACTTTTGAAGTACCAAAAGTAGAAATTTTAAAATCTGCTTTAAAATACAATCATAAAATATCATTATGGACTCTAAATAATGAACCCTTTTCAGGCTTTGCTTTGAGTTACTATAAAGAAGATTCATTAAAAGAAAAATTCGGAATCTTAAACGGAAAAAAACAAAACAAAGCTATTCAATGGTTTTCAGATGGTCATTTAAAAAATGTAACCAATTATCATCAAGGGAAATTACATGGAGAAAAAAAAATATGGTCTTCAGACCCTTCACACAATTTAATTGCACAATTAAATTATAGAGAAGGGAAAGCTCACGGAGAGCAAAAGAAATGGTATGCTACTGGAGAATTTTATAAAAAACTGAATTTAAGCCAAGGAAAGGAAGAAGGATTACAACAAGCATATAGAAAAAATGGCGCTTTATATGCCAATTACGAAGCCAAAGAAGGTAGAATTTTTGGACTTAAAAAGACAGCTCTTTGTTATGGTTTGGAAGATGAAAATATAAAATATGAAAAATAAAATGATCCTTTTCTTATCAGTAATGAGTTGGATTGCATGTAAAGAATCGCAAAAAAATGAAAGTAGAGTAGATGTGCTTCCTTTTTATAACGAAGCTAGTTTTACACCACATTGGATTGCTCCAAAAAATGATAAACTCAAGTCATTCCATAAAATACCAGATTTTAATTTAACAAATCAAAATGGTGAAACAATTTCTCATAAAACTTTTGAGAATAAAATTTACGTAACTGATTTTTTCTTTACAACTTGCCCTGGAATTTGCCCAAAAATGACCACGAATATGGATTTGGTTCAGCAAGCATTTATAAATGACGATGAAGTTTTATTGCTTTCACATTCAGTTACACCTACAATAGATTCTGTTGCCCAACTTAAAAAATATGCTTTAGATAAAAATATTCTAAAGAATTGGCATTTAGTTACTGCTGATAAAAAAGAAATTTATGATTTAGGTAGAAACGCTTATTTTGTAGAAGAAAATTTAGGAGAACCAAAAAGTTTAGATGATTTTCTTCATACAGAAAATTTTATTTTAATAGATAAAAACAAACACATTAGAGGTATTTATAATGGCTTAAATAAAATCTCTGTGTTGCAGTTAATTGCAGATATTAAAACATTAAAAAAAGAATAAATAAAATTTGGGGTTGGTTTTGAGAAGTCTCATCATTTATTTTGATGAGGCTTTTTTATTGAATTATATTCACTTCAATTTCCAAAGAAATACCAAATTTATTGAAAACTGTTTTTTGAATTTTTTGTGCCAATTGATAAATTTCTTCACCAGAAGCATTTCCGTAATTTACAAGAACCAGCGCTTGTTTTTCATGCACGCCAGCATCGCCAAACCTTTTTCCTTTAAAACCACTTTGCTCTATCAGCCAACCTGCAGGTACTTTTATTTCAGTATCAGAAATTTTATAGCTTGGTATCTTTGGAAATTCTTTCTGAAGCTCTAAAAATTGAGTTTCAGAAATTACTGGGTTCTTAAAAAAGCTACCACTATTTCCTATTTCTTTTGGATCTGGAAGTTTCGATTTTCTGATGGCAATAACTGCATCAGAAACATCTTTTAAACTTGGTTTTTGAATGTTTTTTGAAGTTAATTCAGTTTCAATTGCTCCGTAAGTAGTATTTAATTTGTGGTCTTTTTTTGTCAATTTAAAACCAACAGAAGTTAAAATAATTTTTCCTTTGTGTGAATTTTTAAAAATAGAATTTCGATATCCGAAGTTACACGCTTCATTAGAAAAAGACATCAATTGTTCGGTTTCAATATCCAGACCTTCCACTTTGGTAATGGTATCTTTTACTTCAACGCCATAAGCGCCAATATTTTGGATAGGACAAGTGCCAACATTGCCAGGGATTAGAGATAAATTTTCAATTCCGCCATAATTTTGAGAAATACAATACAACACAAATTCGTGCCAATCTTCGCCAGCATTTACTGTTAAATAAGCAAAATTAGCATCTTCTCTATCAATTGAAATTCCTTTGATATCTAAGTGAACCACCAATTTTTCAATATTTTTTGTCAATAACATATTACTTCCACCAGAAAGCAAAAACAAGTCTTTTTCTACTTTTAAAAGTTGTTGTAGTTCGTAAACAGAAGTAACAGCAACAAAGCGTTTGGCATTTACAGAAATACCAAACGTATTGTAGTTTTTTAATGATATGTTTTGTTGAATAGTCAACTAATTAGGGTATTGTTTTAAAGCTGCTGCTAAAATTGCTACAGAACGTTTTAAATCATTTTTATTTAAAACATACGCAATTCTTACTTGATTTTTACCTTCACCTGGCGTCGAGTAAAATCCGCTAGCGGGAGCAACCATGACCGTTTCGTTGTTGTGAGCGAAACTTTCTAACATCCACTGTGCAAAATTATCTGAATCTTTAACTGGCAATTCTGCTACGCAGTAAAAAGCACCTTTCGGATTCGCAACTTTTACACCATCTATTTTTTTTAACTCGCTAATCAACGTATTTCTTCTAGCCACATACTCTTTAATAACATCATCGAAATAAGATTGTGGCGTATCTAAAGCAGCTTCACTAGCAATTAAGGCATAGGTTGGTGGACTTAATCTTGCTTGTGCAAATTTAATAGCTGTTTTTATAAAATTATTATTTTTAGAAACAATACAACCAATTCTAGCGCCACACATACTGTAACGTTTAGAAACGGAATCGATAACAATAGCATTTTCTTCTAAACCTTCTAAAGATAAAACAGAGGTGTGTTTTAAGCCATCATACGCAAATTCTCTATAAACTTCATCTGCAATTAAAAATAAATCGTGTTTTAGAACAATCTTTTTTAATTTTTCAATTTCTTCTTCAGAATATAAATAACCCGTTGGATTTCCAGGGTTACATATTAAAATTGCTTTGGTTTTAGAGGTGATTAAATTTTCAAAATCTTCAATTTTTGGTAAGGCAAAATTGTCTTCAATCTTAGAAATTACAGGAACCACTTTTACACCAGAAGCCGTAGAGAAACCATTGTAGTTTGCATAAAAAGGTTCTGGAATTATAATTTCATCACCAGGATCTGTAATACTACCAATTGTAAAAAGCAACGCTTCAGAACCACCTGTAGTTACTACAATATTATCTGCGATTACAGGAATGTTATTGTTTACGTAATATTTTGCCAATTTGGTTCTATATGCTTCAGAACCTTCAGAACGTGCATAAGAAAGTGTTTCTATGGTATTGTTTTTAACCGCATCTAAGGCTACTTGTGGCGTTTTAATATCTGGCTGACCGATATTTAAATGAAAAACTTTCACTCCTCTTTTTTTAGCATCTTCTGCATATGGCACCAATTTTCTAATTGGAGATTCTGGCATTTGTATTCCTTTTCTAGATATTGAAGGCATATTATTTTTTTCTAAAATTTATCTATGCAAATTTGCAAAATATATTTTATATGATGCATTTTATTATTGAAAGTTTAAAGGTTAAATTTTTCCTAAAAGCTAATTTTTAAAAATCATATATTGTATTTTTATAAATAACAGAAAATATACACACTTGAATATAAAAAAACACCTCTTTTTAATACTGTTTTTTTGCATAATAGCAAATATACATTCTCAAAACGGATTTCGTTTTCAAGATAAATCTAAGATAAAACAAAGACTTTCTTTTAAGTTGATAAATAACTTAATTGTAATACCAGTTGAAATTAATGGTCGAAAATTATCTTTTATTTTAGATACTGGTGTAAGCAAAACAATTATTTTTAATCTTTCTGAAAATGATAGTATTGGTCTTCTAAATCCTGAAAAAATATTTTTAAGAGGTCTTGGAGATGGCGAACCTGTAGATGCCATTCTATCTAAAAATAATAAAATGAAAATAAATGGCTTGGTGGGCTATAATGAATCTGTTTATGTAATTCTAAAAGATTTCTTTGATTTATCTAGTAGAATGGGAACCACAATTCACGGAATTATTGGTTATAATCTGTTTAAAAATTTTATAGTTAAAATTAATTATAAGCGAAAAAAAATAGATTTTTATAATCTTGCAAAATATACGTATAAAAAATGTAGGAAATGCGAGGTTTTACCCATTCAGTTTTATCGAAAAAAGCCATTTGTAACTATAAATGTACAGTTAGACACTATTGGTAATAAATTAACAAAAGTAAAAATGCTAGTAGATTCTGGCGGAAGTGATGCTATTTGGCTTTTCGAAGATTCTAAAGAAGAAATACAAACTCCTATAAGATATTTTAATGATATTTTAGGAGAAGGATTAAGTGGGCCCATTTATGGGAACAGAAGTAGAATTCCTAAGTTAAAATTAGGAAATTTTGAAATTGAGCATCCAACAGTTTCTTTTTTAGACACAACATCTACTGTAAATGCGAGAAAATTTAAAGATAGAAATGGGAGTATAGGAGGTAATGTTTTAAAAAGATTTATCGTTTGGTTAGATTACTCAAATAGGCAAATTATGCTTAAAAAAAATGGTTCTTTTAAAAAAGGTTTTAATTACAATATGAGCGGTTTAGATATTATTTATAATGGCAAGAAATTGGTAAAGGAAGAAGTTACCAAGATCTCTAGAGATTCTTACAACAACCAAGTAGATAGTAATAATACAATTTCTTTTGTTACAAATTTTTCCTATAAATTTAAACCCTCTTATATAATTAAAGCAGTCGTTAAAAATTCGGCTGGAGATAGAGCAGGCTTAAAAGCAGGAGATGTAATTATAAGCATAAACCGAAAACCTGCGCATTCGTATAGTTTAAACGATATTATACATAAACTTCAAGAAAAAGAAAATAATAGAATAAGGTTCTCAATATTAAGAGAAGGTATCTCTAAGACTTTTCAGTTTCGCTTAGAAAAGAAAATTTAACTATCGGAAAGCATGCTTTTTTCTTTTTCCAAAGAAATACTATTGGAAATAAAACCTTTAATCTTTAATGCTTTTCTAGGTGTTTTTGCGTTCGAAAAAATAGTAATTTGTTTAGAAAAGCCTCCTGGTCTTTTGGTGTCATAAGAAACCTTTATTTCTCCTTTTTCACCAGGCATAATTGGTTTTTCTGGTTTTTCTGGTACTGTACACCCACAAGAAGATTGTATGTTTTTAATAATCAAAGGTGCATCACCAATATTTGTAAAAACAAAAGTTCGTTCACCATTAGAACCTTTTACTATTTTTCCATAATCGATGGTTTCTTTTTCAAATTTAAATTCTTGTGCATGTAAAGAAAAAGTAATTAAAAAAATAACTAAAAATGATCCGAAAGCTTTCATAACTAATATTTTAGAATGTAAAATTAAGACTAATAATTTGTTTTAAAAAATCAACGACTAATTTTCTTCTACAAATTAGAGTTTTGTATTTTTGCGAACGATATTTCAAAAACTATTCCAAAGTATGACAATTCCATCTAAATATGATGCAAGCAAAGTAGAAGACAAATGGTATGACTATTGGATTCAACATAATTATTTTCATTCAACACCAGATGAAAGAGAGCCCTATACAATTGTAATTCCACCACCAAATGTAACAGGAGTATTACACATGGGGCACATGTTGAATAATACCATTCAAGATGTACTAATTAGGCGTGCACGTTTGTTGGGTAAAAATGCCTGTTGGGTTCCAGGAACAGATCATGCATCTATTGCTACAGAAGCAAAAGTTGTGGCAAAGTTAAAAGAGCAGGGAATTAGTAAAAACGACTTGACAAGAGAAGAATTTTTACAACACGCTTTTGACTGGAAAGATGAATATGGAGGAAAAATTTTAGAGCAATTAAAAAAGTTAGGCGCCTCTTGTGATTGGGAACGAACTGCTTTTACCATGGATCCAGAAATGTCTGAATCTGTGATTAAGGTTTTTGTTGATTTATATAACAAAGGTTTAATTTATCGAGGTTACAGAATGGTAAATTGGGATCCTGAAGCAAAAACAACATTGTCTGATGAAGAGGTAATTCATGAAGAAAGACAAGGGAATTTATACTATTTAAAATACAAAATAAGCCCCCTAACCCCCGAAGGGGGAATTGAGGAAGACGTTCAGCATAACAGTGAGAGTTCCCCTCCTTCGGAGGGATTAGGGGAGGCTGAGTTTTTAACGATAGCCACCACAAGACCAGAAACTATTTTTGGGGATACAGCCATTTGTATCAATCCAAATGATGCCCGTTTTATGCATTTAAAAGGAAGGAAAGCTATTGTGCCACTTTGTGGAAGAATTATTCCAATTATTGAAGATGCATATGTAGATGTTGAATTTGGTACAGGTTGTTTAAAAGTTACACCAGCACATGATGAAAATGATAAAAACTTAGGAGACAAGCACAAATTAGAAGTCATCGATATTTTTAATGATGATGCTTCTTTAAATTCCTTCGGATTGCATTATCAAGGAAAAGACAGGTTTGTAGTTCGTAAAGAAATTTCCAAAGAACTAGAAGAAAAAGGCTTTTTAGTAAAAACGGAAGTTCATACCAATAAAGTAGGAACTTCAGAAAGAACCAAAGCTGTGATAGAACCCAAATTGTCAGATCAATGGTTTTTAAAGATGGAAGATTTGGTAAAACCTGCTATGGAAGCTGTTTTAGGAGACAATCCAGAAATCAACTTGTATCCAAAGAAATTTGAAAATACCTATCGTCATTGGTTAGGAAACATTCGCGATTGGAACATTTCCCGTCAACTTTGGTGGGGACAGCAAATTCCTGCGTATTTCTACGGAGACGGAAAAGAAGACTTTGTGGTTGCAGAGAGTAGAGAAGCCGCTTTTGAAATTTTAAAAGAAAAAGCGAATTTTAAATCTAAATTAGCCGAATTCAAAATAGAAGATTTACGTCAAGATGAAGATGCACTTGATACCTGGTTTTCCTCTTGGTTATGGCCAATGTCTGTTTTTGACGGCATAAGAAATCCAGAAAACGAAGAAATTAAATACTATTACCCAACCAATGATTTGGTAACAGGACCCGATATTTTATTCTTTTGGGTGGCTAGAATGATTATTGCTGGCTATGAATACAAAGGTGAAAAACCATTTCAGAATGTGTATTTAACAGGTTTGGTTAGAGACAAGCAAAGACGTAAAATGTCTAAATCTTTAGGAAATTCTCCAGACGCATTAAAACTCATTGAAGCATATGGTGCAGATGGCGTAAGAGTAGGATTATTGCTAAGTTCTGCTGCTGGAAACGATTTAATGTTTGACGAAGATTTATGCCAGCAAGGAAAAGGATTTGCAAATAAAATTTGGAATGCTTTCCGTTTGATAAAAGGTTGGGAAGTTGATGCTACTTTAGAGCAGCCAGCAACAGCAAAAATAGGTTTAGAATGGTATGCAGCGAAGTTTCAAAAAACGTTGGCAGAAATAGAAGATCATTTTTCTAAATACCGTTTATCTGATGCTTTAATGGCCATCTATAAATTGATCAATGACGATTTTTCTTCATGGTTATTAGAAATTGTAAAACCTGCATATCAACAGCCCATTGATAAAAAGACATTTGACGCTGTTTTAGAAGTTTTAGAAAATAATTTAAAAGTGCTACATCCATTTATGCCATTTTTAACCGAAGAAATTTGGCAATATATAGCAGATAGAACTCCCGAAGAAGCTTTAATTATTGCGAAATATCCAGCAATTACAGCATTTGATTCAAAAATTATATCAAATTTTGAAGTTGCAACAGGTGTAGTTTCAGGAATTAGAACCATTCGAAAAGATAAAAACATCTCTTTTAAAGACGAAGTAGAATTATTTGTAATTGACAATGATAAAAGCTTAAAAGAATTTGATTCAGTTATTCAAAAATTAACAAATACATCAACAATAAAAATTGTTTCAGAAAAAGTAGAAGGTGCATCATTTCGAGTAAAATCAAATGAATATTTTGTACCAATTTCTATTGAAGATATAGATGTTGAAGCAGAAATTGAGCAATTATCTGGAGAGCTTTTAAGAGCGCAAGGTTTTTTAGTTGGTATTCAAAAGAAATTATCTAATGAGCGTTTTGTATCTAATGCCCCAGAAAAAGTATTAGCATTAGAGCGTAAAAAAGAAGCAGATACTTTGGCGAAGATTGAAACGATTATTGGGAGTTTGAATTCATTGAAATAATTTTTTTTAATACATTTTATTAAAAATCATAAGAAATCTCCCTTATGGTTTTTTTTTTGTTTTTAGGGTTAATTTTTTTCCAATAAATGTTAGCAAAAAATAAATACATACTACATTACTATTTTTTACGTTTTATTTGTAACTATAAAACCCTAAAAAATGAAAAAAGTAATCTTACCATTTGCAATTGTTTTTCTAACGGTAACTTCTTGTGTTTCGAAGAAAAAGTACCTTGAATTAGAACAAAAATACAATAATACTCGTGGAAATCTTCAAAAAACAGTTTTAGAGAAAGAAGCGTTAGAAGCAAAATTTGCAAAAATTGAAAAAAGAGTTGATAACTATAATGAGAAAATTAACGCTCTTAAAAGTGATAATGTCTCTTTAAAAGACGAGAACGACATGAAGTTAGATATGATTGGCAACGTTGCCGTGATTTCTAATAAAACAAGAGAACGTATGAATGAAACGCTGGTAAAAGTAGATCCAATTCTTTTAGCCAAAGCTAAAACATTAAAAGATTCGTTAAATCTTGCTGTTTCCTACAATTTAAAAAAATCTGTCAATACCTTAGACCTAAAAGATTCTGATGATATTAATATTGACATCGATCAAACTGTGGTGATGATTTCAGTTTCTGATAAATTATTATTTAATACGGCAAGTTACCGTGTTAAAAGAGGGGCTTATAATTTGCTTGAAAGATTGTCTGAAATTATAAAATCTGAACCAAGTATGGATGTAATGATTGAAGGGCATACAGATTCTAGAACCATACATACTGCTGTTTTAGAGGATAATTGGGATTTGAGCGTAAAAAGAGCCACTTCTATTGTTAGACTTTTAGAAAACAAATACAATATCGAAGGAAGTAGATTGATTGCTTCTGGTAGAGGTTCTTCATTGCCATTGGCAGAAAACACATCTAGTGAAAATAGAGCGAAAAATAGAAGAACTAGAATTGTAATTCTTCCTAATTTAGATAAATTTTTCGCATTATTATCAAGTGATGAAGCTTTAAATAAACAATAATTTAAAAAAATTCTATAAAAAAAACTCCCATTTGGGAGTTTTTTTATTTTGCAGATTCTAACTTATCAGGATTTTTATAAAATTGCATAATGATGAATGCACCGATAAATGAAGATGCCATTCCTTCGATAACTAACGTAATTACAATTTCTGACAGCGATAAGTTTCCACCTATCAAGAAAGAATTATTCATAACAGTTATAAATTCTGGATTTATAAATTTAATGTAAATCACAACTCCAATAATAGATAGAAAAACGGCTAAAGCAGAAGTTCTAATACCTATTCCTAAATTTGTAATGTATTGTTTTTCATGATTTTTAGTAACACTTTCCTTGATTGATAAATAAATTCCGAATAAAACAAAACCTAAATTCAAAAATCTTAAATATGGATTTTCTTCAAGCCCCAAGAGTTTACATAAGAAGAAGTAACCTCCAATTAAAAGTGTAATTAATACTGCATTTTTTATGATAATTTTACTTGATGACATTTTGTTTATTATTTATAGTTAATTGTTAAACAAATTTAGAAAAAGAATAGCATTTTTTATCTTAAAGAAATAATAATTCTTAAAGATATTTCTCTTTTCAGTATTTTATTATGATAAAAGCTAAGTTAAAAAAAGAACTGAAAAAAAAAGAACCGAGTTAAAAAAAACTCGGTTCCGTAATTCCTTATAAAGCTTTTCTACCAGATATTATATTATACAATATAACTACTATTGCAATCACCAATAATATGTGAATTAAATTACCAGTCGCAATTCCAGGAACAACTCCTAAAAATCCTAAAGCCCAAATAATAATACAAACTACGGCTACAAGCCACAAAATACTTCTCATGATAATTTATTTTTTTTGTTCGTTCAAAGTTATAAAAAATTTGTGAAAATATTAACGCTATCCATTTAAATATTATCTTTGATGCATATACAACAGGTTTATGATAATTATTGCAATGATCCCTGCACGCTATAGTGCATCTCGTTTTCCAGGGAAATTAATGAAAGATTTAGGAGGTAAAACAGTCATTCTAAGAACGTATGAAGCGGCATTAAATACAAACCTTTTTGATGAAGTTTATGTAGTAACAGATTCAGAAATTATCAAAGAAAATATTTCGAATGCTGGGGGAAAAGTCATTATGAGTACTAAGAAACACGAATGTGGTTCTGATAGAATTGCAGAAGCTGTAGAAAATATTGATACAGATATTGTGATAAACGTTCAAGGAGATGAACCTTTTATAGATAAAGTTTCGCTTTCTAAACTTATAGACGTCTTTAAACAAGATACCTACAAACGAATAGATTTGGCTTCCTTAAAAGTAGAAATTACTAATAAAGAAGATATAGAGAATCCGAATAATGTAAAAGTAATTACAGATGTAGACAATTTGGCAATTTATTTTTCTAGAAGTGTTATTCCGTATCATAGAGATCAAAATATTCATGTAAAATATTACAAACACAAAGGTGTCTATGCGTTTAGAAAACAGGCTTTGTTAGACTTTTACAAAACACCCATGACACCTTTAGAAGCCTCAGAAAAAATTGAAGCGATTAGATATCAAGAAATTGGTAAAAAAATAAAAATGGTAGAGACAGCCGTAGAAGCTGTAGGTATCGATACGCCTGAAGATTTAGAGAAGGCAAAAAAACATTTAAATCTTTAAACATGTTAAAAGAGATAAAAGTAATTGCTTTTGATGCTGATGATACCTTGTGGGTAAATGAAACTTATTTTAGAGAAGCAGAAGAAAAATTTGCGCAACTACTCTCTAAATACGAAACCAAAAATAAAATTGACCAAGAATTATTTAAAACTGAAATAAAGAATTTAGCAATCTACGGCTACGGAATCAAAGGTTTTGTGCTTTCTATGATAGAATGTGCTTTAGAACTTTCTAACTATAAATTACCACAAGAAATTATTGAAAAAATTCTAAACATTGGTAAAGAAATGTTAGAAAAACCAATAGAATTGATTGATGGAGTAGAAGAAGTTTTAAAAAAAGTACAAGGAAAATACAAATTAATTGTTGCTACGAAAGGAGATTTACTCGATCAAGAAAAAAAGTTAGCCAAATCTAATTTGTTGAATTACTTTCATCATATAGAAGTAATGAGCGATAAAAAAGAAAAAGATTATTTAAAATTAATACAACATTTAGATGTAAAACCTGCTGAATTTTTAATGATTGGTAACTCTTTAAAGTCAGACGTGTTGCCCGTATTAAAGATAGGTTCTTCTGCAATTCACATTCCTTTTCATACCACTTGGATTCATGAAGAAATTTCTTTAGAAGAACAGCAAAAAACAGCTTATAATACCTTAAGAAATATCAAAGATCTTATAGCGCTCATTTAAATAAATAAACTAAATTTGTACCTTTAAAAATAAAACAAATTATGGCAAGCATAAAAAACTTAAAAAAAGATATTAATTATACATTAGGAGACATTATTGGTTATGTAACTGAGAAAGTAGATCCTAAAGGAGATAATAAAGAAGTAGAAGCAATTATAGATGAAACGATAACTACGTTTGATGTTTTAATCGCAAAAGTTAACCAAAAAGGTGTTGAGAACAAAAAAGCACATTACAACGAAATAAGTGCAGACTTAGAAACAAAAGCTACAGCTTTAGTTGAAAGAATTAACAAGATCTAATCTTAACATTTTTTAAACAAATTTTTAACTACCATCAACAAAAAGTTGATGGTTTTTTTTGTTAAATTTGATTCATTATACTAAATGCAGTGTCATTTACGTTATACAATTAAACTATAATACATATTATGGCTAGAGCAATGTTCGAGTACACAAAAACTGTTTTAAAAAAAGTAAGTTTTAATTCAGATTTGTTTTGTAAAGAGTTAAACAAAGCTTTACGTAGATTGTTACCTCATGAAATTAACGAACTTACAATTTGGTTGCGAAGTTTTATCGTAAATAAGCCAGAACTGTCAGTTTGTTTGAATTTGATAAAATAAAAAAAGAGGCAAATTCGCCTCTTTAAATTGTTTCTATTATACCATTATTCTTCGTTTTTTCTACCTTTTCCATATTTTTTCATCAATTTTCTTGCGAAATCTCTTTCAGAAATATGAAGTTTTAATATTTTGTTATAAGGTAAAAATTTAGAGATTTTAGAAAAAAAATCTTCTTTTTCTAAAAGCATTTTTTTGTCTAAACTTATCTTTAAAAGCACAAATTTTTTTGCTTCAGCTTCCTTTAGATTGTCTAAGCTTCCAGCTTCTTTTATTTTTTTTCTTATTTCTAATCGATCCTTATTTCTTAAAAGGTTTAATTTTTCTTCATGCAAATTATAGATAGGCCAAAATTTTTCAGCTTCTGAAGAAGTTAAATTTAATTGCTCTGTTAAATACGCTATTTTTAGCGCTTTAATTTTTTTTCTACTTTCTTGATGCGTTTGTCCAAGTGAATAGAAAGCTGTTAGGAATAGGGTTAAAATAAATAAGTATTTTTTCATATTAGTATATTTCGTTTAATAAAGAGATATTCTCTGAAGAGATAATATAATCTTCAATAATATCATTTTCTAAACTTGTAAATGCAAAATCATTCTCATTTACAATTTCATTATTTAGTACGGCTACAAAATCCTCATCAGATAAATCCGTTGAATTGTCAAAAATCCAATTTTCTATATCAGCCTGGGCTATAGCATCGAAATTAACTTTGTTTGAAGTAGTACTAATGCTAAAATAATTAATGCTTAAAAATAGAACTACAGAAGCTGCTGCGGTGATAGGAATGTATTTAAACAATCTATCTTTTAAAGAAATAACCTTGGTCTCTTTTTTAAGGAATGTTCTTTCTAAAATTTTATCTTCTAGTTTGTCAAAATAATTGTCGGGAGTTTTAAAGCTTTTTGTGTTTGACAATTTATCTTCCATAAGAAACATTGAAAAACGATCTTCTGTCTCGCTAAAATAATTTTTAGGAGTTGTAAAACCGGTGGACTTATTCAGTACCGATTTTAAGAATTCTTCGCTATTTTCAATATTGTTTTTCATATTACTATTTAGACCTTTTTTTTTATAAAAGGTTTAATCTGTTTTGTTTTTTATGTAATTTTCTATTTTCTTAACTGCATGAAAATAAGAGGCTTTCAATGCGCCAACAGAAGTTTCTAAGATTTCTGACATCTCACCATACTTTAATTCATCAAAATATTTCATATTGAAAACCAAGCGTTGTTTTTGAGGCAATCTTGCAATGGCTTTTTGTAAAATCAATTGAATTTGATCTCCAGAAAAATACACATCATTTTCTAAACTAGACGCCAATTGATCATGCATTTCAGAAATATCTACATTTCTTTCTTTTGCACGTTTGTTGATAAAAGTAATAGCCTCATTGGTTGCGATTCGGTACATCCAAGAAAACAATTTACTTTGTTGATTGAATTTATGTATATTTTTATAAACCTTTATAAATGTATTTTGTAAAACATCATCTGCATCGTCATGAGAAATTACAATTTTACGGATATGCCAATACAAGCGTTTCTTGTACAGAGAAATTAATTCTCGAAACGCTTTTTCTCTTGTCACAACATTTTTAAGTTGCTCAACTAAAACTATTTCATCTGTCAAGTAATTTTTTTTAGTTAGACAAAATATACTCTCAAAGGTTTAAAAGTAAAAAATTATTTTTTTACTCTGGTTCTAGAATACCCAAACAAACGTTTTTGTTTGATAGTATCTGCAATGCCTTCAGGCAACATGTCTTCCCAACCTTCTTTACCTTCTACAATCATTTTTAAAACAGTTCTAGAGAAAATATCTAAAATCTCTTTATCAAAATCATCAATATTTACAAGTCTACCGTTGTTTTTAAAGAATTTGTACAATTCTTTCATTCTCGGGTGTACTTTTAGATTTTCGCTATTTATATATGCATCAGAAGCTTGGTCATGGTACGGATACATGTATACTTTTAAATCTCTGTAAAAAAGTTTTCCAAAAGCCTCTAAAATACCACCACTTAAATTGCGATAGTATTTTTCATCAAATATTTGAATGAGATTGTAAACACCCATGGCAAGTCCCATTCTTTCTTTGGTAAATTCGCTAAAGTATTCTACCAATTTAAAGTATTGTTGAAAACTGGTAATCATTACATTTTGTCCTAAAGAACACAGTAATTCTGCTCTATCTAAAAAGTCTCTTTCGTTAATTTTTCCTTCAGCAGAAAGATTACTCAATGTAATTTCAAAAATAACTTGTGTATTTTCTTCTTTTACCTTTTTTTCATCTAAAAAAAGCCTTTTAGACTTCTCAAACATATCCATATTTACTTTGGTAACTGGTCTAAAGCTACCTCTTAATGCCAATATGTTTTTTTTGTATAAAACTTGTGCTGGTAATAGGTTATTTCCATCAGGACCAAACATTACAGCATTGGTCATGCCATTTTTAAGCAATTGTAAACTCATCAAACGATTGTCTACATACATAAAACGAGGGCCAGAGAAATTAATCATATCAATTTCTAGTTGGTCATTGGTTACATTGTGGTAAAAAGATTTTACCAGTTCTTTAGGATTGTCATTTAAATAAAATGCACCATACAATAAGTTTACACCTAAAACACCCAATGTTTCTTGTTGCAAACGAGCATCAGTTTCCTTAAAACGGAGATGTAGAATAATTTCATTATAATCTTCTAAAGGATCTAATTGAAATCGGATTCCTACCCAACCATGACCTTTAAATTTCTTAGCAAAATCAATGGTAGTTACCGTATTAGCATAACTAAAAAATAATTTATCAGGATGTTTTGCTCTGCTTAATCTGTCTTCAATTAAATCGATTTCGTGACCTAGCATTTTTTTAAGACGTGGTTGTGTAACATAGCGCCTGTCTTCTTCAATACCATAAATAGCATCAGAAAAATCTTTATCATAAGCACTCATTGCTTTCGCAATTGTACCAGAAGCCGCACCCGATCTAAAAAAATTTCGTGCTGTCTCTTGACCTGCGCCAATTTCTGCAAAAGTTCCGTAAATATCTGAGTTTAAATTAATTCTAAGTGCTTTGCTTTTTGTAGTTGGTACACTACTTATCTTTTGATCTCCTTTTAAAGAAATTGCCATACATCGATTTTTATATATAGAACAAATGTACACATTAACTGTGCCATCAGTCAATTTTTATCTTATTTTTGTTAGAATGAATATTGATAAAAAACTGTTAAATATTACTTTTTTAGGAACAGGTACTTCGCAAGGCATACCAATGATTGCTAGCAACCATCCTGTTTGTTTATCTACTGATGTTAAAGACAAACGTTTGCGTTCTTCGATCTTAATTTCTTGGCAAGATTGTACTTATGTAATAGATTGTGGTCCGGATTTTAGACAGCAAATGCTTCGAGAAAAAGTACAACTAATTAATGGGGTTTTGTTTACACATGAACATGCAGACCATACAGCAGGTTTAGATGATCTGCGTCCGTATTGTTATAAAATAGGAGAGATGCCCATTTATTTAAATAAACAAACACTAGAGAGTTTAGAACAACGTTTTCAATATATTTTTTGTAAAGAAAATAGATACCCAGGAGCGCCAAGTGTTGTAACAAACGTTGTAAAGGAGCATTCTTTTTTTTTAAAAGATATACAAATAACACCTGTTCAAGTAATGCATGGTGATTTACCAATATTAGGATATAGAATTCAGAATATTGCCTATTTAACAGATGTGAAAACCATTTCTTTGGAAGAACAAAAGAAACTAAAAAACTTAGATGTTTTGATTATAAATGCATTAAGAGAAGAAGAACATCCAACACATTTTAATTTAAAAGAAGCACTAGCGTTTGTTAAAGAACTGCAACCAAAAAAAACATATTTTACCCACATTAGTCACAAATTGGGTTTTCATAAGGAAGTGTCTAAAAAGCTACCTAAAAACGTTTTTTTAGCTTTTGATGGTTTAAAAATTAAGGCTTAGAATCTTAATAATTATATTTTAATGTATATTTGTTCATATAGGCTATAAATTTAGACTGTATAACCAAACAAGCATTACCATAAAATCAACTTAACTAAAATACATGGAAAAAAAATCAGAAAAAAACGAAGCTCCAGAAGTAGCAGCACAAATAGTAGATAGTAGAATTGCTGCGGTTAGAGACTTAATATTTGGTGAAAATATTCAGCAATATAATTCTGAATTTGAAGATGTTTTCAATAGAATTAAAGACTTACAAAACGAAACTCAGAAAAACTTAGGAGATGCTGTATCTGATTTAGAAAATAAATTAGCAGACTTAGAAAGTTTAATGGAACATAAATTTCAAGATTTAAATGACGACTTAAATAAAAGGTTGGCAGATTTAGACGATGAAAAAGCAGATAGAAAAAAACTAGGTAAAGCTTTAGAAAAAATTGCAATGATGTTGCAAGAATAGATGAAAAAGCAAACTGAAGATAACAAAAAAGACAATCGTTTTGAGTTGCTCAGAGAACTTTTATTGGTAGATGATAGAGAAAAATTTGCTGCACTTAGTGAAGAAATTATTTTAAGAGAAAAATTATCTAAAAGAGTACAACCTCTTGTAGACGAAAAAATTGAAGATCTTCGAATAAATTTTCCAGAATATTTTGGTCCTACCATCACAGAAACTATAAAAATTCAAATTAGAGACTCTCAAGATGAAGTTGTAGAAGCTTTGTACCCAATTATGGGGAAATTGATTAAGAAGTCTATTGTGAGTGAAATCACAAAATTATCTGATAGTATCAATAGAACCGTTAAAGAAAAATTTTCTGTGCAACAAATCGTTGCTCGTTTTTTAAAAGGAAAAAATTATGATGCAGGTGTTATTTTAGAACAAGTATTTGAACCCTTTATAGAAGAAGTTTTTGTGATTGAAAAGGATTCTGGCTTACTTGTAGGAAATTACACAAGAGGTAGTATTGCAGATAAAGACATGGTTTCTGGCATGCTCACAGCTATCAAATCTTTTGCTGAAGATGCTTTTTCAAAGGAGCACCAGAATTTAGAAGATATCAAATTCGATAATTTTCAATTAACCATAAAGAATTTTAAATCTATTTATATTGCGATTGCCACTTCTGGTGTTGCAACCTTGGCATTTAAAGATAATTTGGCCGATACTGTAGATAATTTAGCAGAAATTATTTTGAGAGATCGCAGTTATTTATCAGATGAAGTAAAATTAAACGCTTTGATAGAAAGGCATTTTATAGACTCAAATGAATGATAGCTAAAAAAGTTTTATTAGTTGGTAATTTTGGTGTTGGAAAAACTTCATTAATTAGAAGATTCGTACTCAACCAGTTTGCTGAAGATTATATTAGTACCATTGGCGTTAGAGTTAGTGCAAAAGTTGTGCAATATGAAAATACAGCAATAAAATTGCTTATTTGGGATGTTGCAGGAACCAGTGGAGACGAAAAAATACCCAAAGCTTATTTTTTAGGAGCCAGTGCAGCCATGTTTGTTTTCGATGTAAGTAGAATAGAAACCTATTTAAATATTGACCATCATTTAGAAAGTATAAAAACACTTTCTGGACTGCAAAATATTACGATTGTTGGGAATAAAAAGGATTTACTAACTCAAGAAGAACTGCAACTTGTTGTGGAAAGAGTTTCAGTAAATATTGACTTAATTACAAGTGCTAAAGAAGATGAAAATGTAGAAAATGCATTTTTAGAATTGGCCTCTCAAGCTATAAAATAACAAAATTTGATACCTGCAAAAATAGAAGATGTTTTTATTCAAATCACGACCAATTTCTTTGGAGTGATTCAAAACATAATCGCAGGAACATTTGTTAAAAAAGAATTCAAACTTCAAGCATCCATTTATAAAGCTTGCCCTTTCTTAGAAGGAACTTTAGAGGCTTTAGAACCCCATACGCCTTTTTTATTAGAAGGAATGTTAATCATTTCCAATTCAAAAGAATACAATGTAGATATTGAGCTGTTTAAAAATGATGATAATATTACGGTTTTAATTCATAATAGAACCAATGTTTACAAGTTTGTAGCACAATTAAATCAGCATAGAAACGATATTTTTTTTATCAAAAGAGAACTTGCAGAAAAAAACACCGAATTAGAAAAACTTCGCAAAATTGCAGACAAGGCCAATGAAGAAAAGTCTCGTTTTTTAGCAATGATGAGTCATGAAATTAGAAATCCTTTAAATGTTATTTTAGGATATTCTGAAATGATTAGTGATGAACAAATTAATGAAAATGTAAAAGAATACACCAAACATCTATCAATTTCTGGGGGAAATTTAAAAGTAATTGTGAATGATATTTTAGATTTGTCTAGAATTGAAGCGGGCAAGTTAGAATTGGTGAATTCTCCAATAAACCTTAAAAAAATTGCAGAAAATTGTATACAAAACTATCAATTTCAAAATAAAAATACTGCTATAAAATTAGTTTTTGAGATTTCAGAAAAAATCCCTAAAACCGTTTTAGGAGATGATGTAAGAATCCATCAAATACTATCTAACTTAGTGTCTAATGCATTAAAGTTTACAACAACAGGAATTATTTCTTTAAAACTAAAATGCAGTTCTGAAGATGAAAAGTTGATGAATATCTCTTTCGAAATTCAAGATTCTGGAAGAGGGATGACCGAGTCACAAGCTTTTAGAATTTTTGATGAATATCAACAAAACAAAAAAACCGATCATAGCGTTTTTGGAGGTGCAGGTTTAGGCTTGTCTATTGTAAAACGACTTTTAAAAGCCATGAATGGCAACATTTCGGTAAAAAGCGAATTGGATAAAGGAACTATTTTTAAAATAGAAATTCCGTTTTTAAAAGTGATTTCTTCTGAGAAGATAAAAATAAAAAAAGAAGAAAATTTCCCTAAAAAAATCCTGAAAGGAACCAATATATTGGTGGCAGATGATGATGCGCTGAATCAAACCATTGTAGCGCATATTCTAAAAAAAGAGGATGTAGCGGTTACCTTAGTAAAAGATGGCTTAGAAGCCTTGCATGTTCTTAAAACAAGAGTTTTCGACCTTGTTTTATTAGACATTCACATGCCAAATATTACTGGCGAACAATTGGTGCAACAAAAAGATAAATTTGCTAAAGAAAATAAAGAAATTCCTTTTTTAGCCTTAACGGCAAACACCACTCCAGAAGATTTAGACAGGTATAAAGAAATCGGTTTTGTAGCTGTTATTTCTAAGCCTTACACTGCCGCTGAATTCATTGAGAAAATAGGTTTGAATTTATAGTAAATTAGCAATTTTACCCAACGTTTACATTAAATAGATGTCCAGCCAAAGCGGTCAATCCCATCGCGACTGTTCCCCAAAATGTAATTCTTAGCACCGCTTTTCCAATATTTGAACCGCCTGCTTTAGCGGCAAGTCCTCCTAAAATAATTAGGAAAAGAATAGCAGAACCATATAAATAATATTCCATATTTTGAAGCGGTAGCAACAACACAACAATCAGCGGAAGAATACCACCAACAGTAAATGCAGCACCAGAGGCAAAAGCAGCTTGTATGGGGTTCGCTTGGTTTATCTCATTAATTCCTAATTCATCTCTAATATGAGTTCCTAAAGCATCGTATGCTGTCAGTTCTTTAGCAACTACCAACGCTGTTTCTTTCTTTAAACCTCTATTTTCGTATATTTTAGCAAGCAGTTGTAGTTCAATTTCAGGAGTCTCTTCTAATTCTTGTTTTTCACGTGCTATATCTGCATTTTCTACATCTGTTTGAGAGCTCACAGAAACATATTCGCCTGCTGCCATCGATAGAGCACCTGCAACCAAACCTGCTACTGTTGCTAAAATGAGGGGTTCTCTAAAATCACTTGCTGCAGCTACACCAATAGCAAGACTCGCGGTTGATAAAATGCCATCATTTGCCCCAAGAACAGCTGCTCTTAACCAATTACTTCGATGTATATAATGGTTGTCTAAATAATTATCTATGGTTTTTAAATTTTCTTCCATGCTGTTGTCTATCTAATGAAACACCAATTTACAGAATTGCATCCTAATACGGAAATAAGTTTAGTATATGTGACTTATAATCGACGCTAGTAAAGTTCTATTTTTCAGACGTAGACAAAAATAAAATTACTTAATACCAACGCTTCTTTTTCTTCTTAGAAGCTTCAGATTTTCTTCCTTTTTTATGCTTGCTAACGGTATTGGGTTGCTGTTTTGTATGCTTTGGTTTAGAGATGATATAAGGATGCTCTGTAATTACCTTAATTGGTTTTTCAATCAAAGCTTCAATAATTTTAATGTACGCGTTTTCATCTGGAGAACAAAAAGAAAAAGCGATTCCAGATTTTCCTGCTCTACCCGTTCTACCAATTCTATGAATGTAGGTTTCGGCAACATTTGGAATGTCGAAATTAATAATCGCATCTACGTTTGTAATATCAATTCCACGTGCGGCAACATCTGTTGCGATTAAAATATGTGCTTTCTTGTCTTTAAAATCTTCAATGGCTTTGTTTCTTACACCTTGGGTTTTATCTCCATGAATACTCGTCGCTTTGTATCCGTTTTTAACCAAACTTTCTTCTAATTTATCAACACCAAATTTTGTACGCCTAAAAATGATAATTCTTCCATTGATGGTATTTCTCAACAAATGCAAACACAGGTCTGTTTTGTTCTTTTTCGGGAGGTAATACAACAACTGACCAATATTCTTAGCTGTGGTTTCTTCTGGGTGAATTTCTACTTTTACAGGGTTTTTAAGCACTTTATTTGCCAATTCCACTATTTTTTCAGGAATGGTAGCAGAAAAAAGTAACGTTTGCTTCTTTTTAGGACATAATGCTTCTATCTTTTTTATGTCTTTTATAAAACCCATGTCTAGCATTAAATCGGCTTCATCTAAAACAAAGATTTCTATAGCACTTAGGTCTATGTTTCCTTGCATTTGTAAGTCGATCAATCTTCCAGGAGTTGCCACTAGAATATCTACGCCTGCCGCTAAGATTTCTTTTTGAGGTTCTAAAGAGACACCACCAAAAACGGCAGTAGCAGTTAATTCTGTATGTTTGCTAAAGCTTTTAAAGTTTTCTAAAATCTGAATCGCCAACTCACGTGTAGGTGTAATGATTAAAGATCTTATCTTTTTTTTGGTTTTATCTGCTTCTTGATTTGCTAATAACAAATGAATAATTGGCAATGCAAAAGCAGCCGTTTTTCCTGTTCCTGTATGTGCAGAAACAATCACATTTTTTTTATCTAAAACTAAAGGAATCGTTTTTTGTTGAACTAAAGTGGGGGTTTGAAACCTTTCTTCAGCAACAGCTTTTAAGATAGATTTGTTGAAAGGAAAATCAGAAAACTGCATTGTTTATTTTTAATGCAAAGATAGTTTAAAAGAAGATAGCGTTTTTATTGAATTTTGGTTTTAAAAAATAGATTTTTGAGTTTTTTGTTGATAGATGCGTATGGCTTTCAGCGTTGGCTATTCGTTTAAATGTAATATTCTTGGTCTAGACCTTTTTTTTCTAATTTGATTATTTCAATTAATTTTAAAACGTTCGATTCCCTTATATCGCTAACTTTAAAGTTGATTTTTTGGTTGTCAAATCGTTCTCTATTACCATTAATTCTTAAATCGCTTTTTATATTTTCTGGAATAAAAAAAGATGCTTTGTTTCTCAAATGCTTTTTATATTCATTTAAGTAAATCCCAATTCCTGCAATATCAAAATCTCCAAAATGCAGATAATTATTTGGGATAGATTTCATCCATTTAATAAAATCTTTATTTTGGTTTTGTGGATAACGTGATATGAATAAGGGGTTTATATTTTCAAACAAGTATTTCTGTTCTTGAATCTGACTAAAATTTTTAGCGTTTTCAACTCCAATAACCGTTATCTCTTTTGGAATTTTGAAAGTTTCAAAGTCATATATAAAAACAAAGCTTCCTTTAGTTGGATTGATGATTATATCTTCATTATTTAGTTTAGCTTTTATATTATTATAACTATTCACTAAAAAGCCTTTAAAAGCTCTCTCTTTTGATTTTTTGGAATCTGTTGTAATTTTTACAAGTTCAGCACGAGTTGAACTTTCATTTACTAAAGCTGAAATATAATTGTTCAAGTCATTAATTTGCAATTGATTTGCTAGATAGGTGTGTAAATGCTTTTCATTTATTAATTCTAATGATTTTTTGTGCTTTCCTTTTCTGTATATGATGTTCTCAGAAACTAAAAGGTCAATTAACCTACTTTTAGCAGAATGATTAGGAATGGATTCTCCATTGATTAATTGGACTAATACTTTCGCTATTTTTAACGTTAATTTCATTAATTAAGAACTTTGGTATTTACTTTAACCAATCGATTAATTTTTGTGATGTATTTTTTAGTGTTGCTTTTGGATTGTTCTTTCGCAAGCTTATATGTGTATTTATAATCTGTGGCATTTTGACTTGTTGGTGAACCATTAATTAGTAAAATGTTCCTTTCGTTAGCAAATCTTAAAATCCCTCTCACATTATTAGGGTGAAGTCTTCCTATTTCATCCATCATACAATGTAATTTAAAGTCTTTGAACTTTTTAGACGCACTATCTTTAAAAACATTGAGAAGTAGAATGTTTATCATAGCTTTTACTAAAACATCTGTTCCCTCGCTACCAACATTTGAAAGCTTTTCTACCCAACCAGAGTCATTGTCATTTTCTATTATTCTAAATTGCAAATCAAAAGACTCTGAGAGCGTTAACATTGTACTTTTTGACTTTATCAATTCTTTCACTAGTTGTTTCAATAACTCTACAGCTTTTTGATTTTTGGAATTGCTTTCAGATGAAGTAAAAAGATTTGTTTCTCCTAGAGCAATACTGTTTTCGTCATTAAACTCTTTTATTTGAATCAATAACTTCACTATTGGATTAGAACTTTCTAAAGTTTTCATTTCCATTCCCTTGATGGCTTGAACGAAGTTTTTACCAGCAAAATCATCATTAATTTTTTTAATTATTTTTTCAATTTCTCCTTTTTTAGAATTTAGTTCAGTTGTTTCTCTACCTATTAAGTGAATGATATGTGCGAATCGGTCATTTACACGTTTTTCATATTCGTTAATTTTATCTTCTTCAATAAATTCTTTAAGGTCAGATGCAAAGTCCAAAAACTCTTTGTCATCATTTAGTTTTACTTTAAAACTAAATATATTCTGTTCGCCAAAATTACCAATAAAGGCATTTGTAGATTGTTGTAATTCTTTAAATGTCTCAATTCCTTTATAGTGTTTCTCATTTATTTCTGCAATAATTGAGATAGCTGTTTTTGTCTCATCAACTTTTATAATTGGCTCAGAAAAATAAAATTGAACGCTTTTATAAGTTTCTGACTTTTCTTTAAACTCAATAAATTTATTTTCGTCAGCATCAAATTCATCAATTTTAGATTGTATTGATTTCACAAAATCTTCTTGTTTAGAATATTTTGTATTGATTTTATTCAACTCAATTTTATGTTCATTAATTATTGAAGCTTGCTTTTTTTCTAAACTCGCTTTATCAACTTTTAATTTAGGGACATTATCAAAGAGTTCTCTTTTATCTTTATTGTATTCAATAACAATGGTTTCGTTATCTTTTATGTAATCTAAGTCCTTTACTATATTATTTAATCTATCATCAATAATATTGAGTCTTTTCGTGTCAGCTCCTTTGTTGTCTAATTCTGAGGTTTGTTCTCTTTTTAACTCTTGAATTCGTTTATCTGATTCATCTTTACCATTAGAAATAGAAGTGTTTATTTCGGAAATAGTATTGTTTTTAATATCTTCTAAAGATTTGATTTCAGAGTCTCGTTCCTTTTCTTTTAAACTAATTTTACGCTTTATTCCGTTTTTAATAGCTTCAAGGTTGTCGTGAGCTTTTAACTTTTTTGACGCAATCTCGTCTAAGTCATTTTCTAGTTTTTGTAAAACAGCTTCTTTTTCCAACTTAGCTTTTGAAACCCATTCATCTAAATCAATCTTATTTTTCTTTAATTTTTCTTCAGTTTGCGATACTGTGTATTCATTTTCTGCAATAAGTTCTTTAAGACTGTTTAGTTTTTTCTTAAACTTTGTTTTTAGCTTTTGTAAACTATCGTCTTTATTTACATTAAGTTGCTGAATAGTATTTTTAACTTCATCAATCTTACTTTTATATTCCTCAATTTCTTGATTGTATTCTTTGACGGTTTTAATACTGTTTTTTAAACTGTTTAAGTTTAACTCTATGCCAAATAGAGTAGTGGAAGTGCTATCAATTAGTTTAGGGTTTAGCTCTGTATTAAATAATACGTTGTCTTCATCAATTACTTTTCCTATAGTGTTTTGCCAATCATCAATATTCTCGTTTAGCCAGCCATAGAGCGAAGATTTACTTTGTTGAATCTTGTTATCAATGGTCTCAATTTTTAAAGCTAATTTTTCAATTTTTTCTTTTTCTTTTTGAACGGATGCGTTATAAATTCTTTCTACTTCCTTTGCTTCTAATTCCCATTCTTTTCGAATTGTGGCCGTTTGGTTCGTGGCATTTTCAATGATGATTTTTGAACTTGAAGTTTTGCCGTCAAGAGTTTTTTTATCGTTTTCACATTTTTTAATTTCCGAAGAAAAAAAGGTTTTATGTTTTAATTCTGATTTGCTTCTCTTAACTCTATTTTCATTTTCTTTTATTTTTTCTAACTTATTATAGCCTTTACCTACTTCATCTTTGTTTTCTTCTTTAATTTGATTTATCAACTTTTGATAAGCATCGGAAATTCCAGTCTTATTATCTGCAAAAACACTTTTTATTTTGTTGATTTCTGCATTGTTTGTATTGGCAAACTCTTGTTGTCGATTTTGAATTTGGGAAATTAGCGCTTGGAATCTTTGGCTAATTTCTGTGAATTTAGAGGTTAGTAGATTTTTTTCTTCTCCTAAAGTCTTTTGCTCATTAAATAAAGAATCTTTCTTTGCAACTTTTGAAATTATCTGATTGATATTTTGGTTATCATATTCCTCCTTTTTTTGCTTAGCTTTTGCTAACTCTGTGGTGATTAATTTTATATCAGAAACAATATCTTGTTCTCTTCTTCTATGCGTTTTTGCCAAGTTTTCTCTTTTTTTAGAAAGCTCGGTAAGCTCATTATTTTCTTTTGAAAAACTAGAATGTAAAATTGGCTTTTCATTTTCTATGTAATTCAATCTTGATGCCAGTTCGTACGCTAATTCTTTCTTTTCTCTTTTTAGAAAATTGAAAAATCTAAATTTATCAATAATTTTGTCGGCTTGTTTTCTGATTACAATCTGCCCTTTTCTATTTTCCTTGAACCATATCTTAATGTCGTTAATTTGAGTTTCAAAATCACGTAAATGATTCTTAGCGTAGTTTTCGATATCTATCACAAATTCCTCCTCATTTATAGAATTTATGATGGTGTCCTTGATGAATTTTGCTTCTAAATTAGTGTTGAGAAGTACGTTTTGAATAGTTCTTGGTATATTTTGAAATTGCTTGCTTTCTATTATAGCGTACTTTTTAAATTCAGGCTTTAAGCCATTATTATCTCCATAAATAATTCTACGGAACTCTTCATAACTCTTTATTAAATTGGTATAGTATATGTCTCTGCCAAAAGCATTTCTGATTTTATCCCAACTTTCAAAAGCTCTATTATCTTTATCAATAAAAAATTGTCTCTTATATTCAGAATTGAAAAACCTGAATGCAACTTTCCCATTTACTTTGTAAGCTAAAACACAAAAAGGAATGTTGTCTTTTATTATTTCGTAGATTATATATGAGTTCTCAAATTCAAAGTAATAATCATCAAATCCCTTTTTCTCTCTAGGTATACCAAGCTTGGTTTTATTTGCATTGTAAAAAAACAAAATTGCACGAAGTAATGTGCTTTTTCCAGCTCCTTGGTCTCCTATTAAATGAACATTTCCATCTATTTCAATTTCGGAATACTTAATTCTTGCACTATTTATAAAAACTATCTTATTCAGGTATCTCATTATCTATTTCTTCTGGAATATTAATAGTTGTTATAATGTCTTTTAAATAATTTAAAGAGGTCAGTACTTTGTAAGTTTCTGAAATTTCGTTTTCCAATGTTATAAAATTATCCTTTTCAAGCTTTTCAATTAATTTTTTTATTCTATCCAAGTAACTTTTTTTATCAACACCTATTTTTTTTAATTTTTCTAGTTTCGTTTTTAAATCTGCATTGTTTTTTAGTTGATTGGCAATGTCTGATGGTGAGAACCTAAAACCTACATCAAAAGAGGAATCAAAAGTTTTAAAAAAATCTAAGATATCAATCCAATTAAATGCTTTTTCTAATTTTCTGTCTAGGTCTGCATTATTTTCTACCCGACTGAAATAGAAATATTCATTGCCTTGCTCTAAAATGTAGTTTATTTGATAAAAATACTCGTGTAAATTTTCAAAGGTTTCATAATCTTCTAAAACCTTATAGAGTTTTTGAATTTCATCATCAGGACTGTTTGAACAGATGAATTGTCCTTTGCGAAGTACGTCAAAAATTTCTGATGTATATTTTGTAAACATTAAATTTTATTTTGAAAATACCATAGCGTATTCAACATCATTGGTAATTTGGAAATTGTCTTTTATTTGTAGTTCCTGCTCATATTGTGAAATGATTTGACAAAATATTGTCACTCTTTCATTAAAATCTACATCTTTTAAAAAATCATAGTTTAAAATAAAATTGAATAAATTATCACTTGTAGCAATGAAACGATTTCTTACTTCTTCAAGATTTATCATTACTTCTTCCTCAATATTGTTTTCAAGAAATTCGTTAGAAATACGCTCTGCTATTTCTGGTTTTAAGAGTAATCTATCTTTATGATTTTTAGTAATTCTTTTAATTGCTTCAAAAGCTTTCTCACTTTCTCTAAGAAAATCGATTGATAAGTTTAAAGGTTGAATTGCTCTTGCCTCAAAAATCACGTGATTTTTATTCGATATAATTTGTCTAACGTCAGTTTCGGCTTCGATAGTAAAATTGTCCTTCAAATATTTTAGTTTTCGTAATTTTTCTAAAAATTTCCCTTGCTGTTTAATTTGATTTAAATAATCAATTATCTGTTTTTCTATTTCAATTAGGTTGTGTGAGCATTCTCCTAGTTGATGTTTTAACTCAATAATAATTCTGCTCAATTCTTCATCTAAGGCTCTATTAAAAAAAGTGATTTCTTCTTCGTTGATTAGAGTCAATGTTTGCTGTATCAAATTTGTTACTATCGTTCTCTTTTCATCTAGGTTTTCTAGCTTTAGTTGTTTGTTTTTGTAATTTGATTCGTTTTTAAAGGTGTTTTCTATGTTTCGTCTTAAGTCAACCACACTTCTTAGTGTGATAATGCCCATTTTCCTGAACGTCTTTTTTATAAATCTCAGATAACTATATTTTCTGTTCTCGTTATTCTCATTTAAAAAATAGTCTATGTTTTCCTTAATTTTCTTGATGTTATCATCAATATATGACAAGTTAATTTCTTCACTCACATAAAGTACTTGTTCAAAGAATTCCAAAAATTGACCATCCAGCTCTAATAAGCCTCCGTTTTCTCTTATTACAGATTTTTCTATTAACTTATCAATACGACTTTCTTCGTAATCAACCAGTTCTAGTGCATCACTCAATCTGTAGTCTATGGATTTTCTTTTACTAAACATTTCAGATATCAGTTTTTCCTCTCTTTTCAAAGCGGTAACCAATTCTTTTATGTCATTGAAAGTATTCATTGTTATGTGTTAAGTGTTGATTTTTCTTTTTTTGCATGTTGGTAGCTACTGAAAAATCTACGATTTTTATAAATATATCAGTTCCGAAGTTACCAAATTATAACCGCGCTTGAATCCAAGTTTTAAAGCTGTGAAAATTTTGTGGTGCAACACCATGCCCCACATTGTATTCAGAATACACATTATCAAAACCTAAATCATCTAAGAATGGTTTTGAGTTTCTTGCCCAAGTTACAGGTAGCACTTGGTCTACAGCGCCATGAGAGCAATAATAATCTGTTGTAATTTCTTTAGAGATGTTTTTTGGCAGTAATTCGGTATTGATATAACCGCTTAAAGAAATTACATGTTGTACTTTATTTGGATAGAAAAAACTCAAAGAATAACTTAAAATAGCACCTTGACTAAAACCTAACAAAAAGGTTTTAGTAGCATCGGTATTGTATTTTTTCTTGATATCGTCAATAAAAAGAGCAATTTTATCAATAGATTCTTTAGCTTCTTTTAGGTCAGAGAATTTACCGTCTTTATCATCAAAATTGATAGAATACCAAGCATAACTGCCAAAACCCATAGAAAGAGGTGCTTGTGCGCTTACGATTAATAATTCTTCAGGTAATTCTTCTGCAAAAGAAAATAAATCTTGCTCATTGCTACCATAACCATGTAATAAAATTAATAAAGGTGGATTTTCTGATGCTTTTTTTGGTGTTCTAACCAAATAATATAAGTCACTCATGCTAAATAAAATCTATTTAAATATTTTTAAACCATTCTTGGAATTTCTCTCCCAAAACAGGAACTAATTTATCTTCACTTTTTAGTACGCCAATAAAACCAACAATCCAAAGAACAAAAATAAAAACGCCAAAAATCCAACCTACAGTTTTACCAATATATTCATACACAATCCATTGATTGGCAAAATATAAAATGTTGATTCCAATGTTCTGACGAATGTGAAAACTAGTAAAATAGTTTCTTTTATCTTTATTTAAAACAAACGCAATTAAAGTTCCAATAATACTAATATAACTGATGATTGCAGCTGTTTTACCTTCTTTAGCAGTATAGTTTTCCATAGTTTTAAGAATTTAATATCAATTGATTATTCGCAAAAATTCCATAAGCTTTCCCATTCATTTCTTTATTGATGAAAACACTGTTTTTTGAAGTAGATAAGATATGTTTTTTTGTAAAGACATAATTTTCTTTAGGATTAAAAAGTGAGATGTCTGCGCTGCTTCCTTCGGAAATAGATCTGTTCTCTAACCCAAAAATAGTTCTGGGTTTTGAGGTGATGTTTTCAATAAAATCTTCTAATTTTAAAACCGAATGGATTGCTCCAAAAGCAGATTCTAAGCCAATGGTACCGTTTTTAGCTTCGCTAAATTCTACTTTTTTGTGTTCAATGTCCATCGGATTGTGATCTGAAGTAATTATATCGATGACACCTGTTTTAACTCCTTTTTGCAAGGCCTTACAATCTGTGTTTGTTCTTAATGGCGGATTCGTTTTGTAATTTCCATCAAAAGCATGCAATTCGTTATCGGTTATTGTTAGGTGATGCGCAGTAACACTACAAGTAACTTGCAAGCCTTTCTTCTTTGCTTCTTTAATTAACGCGACAGATTTCGCTGTAGAAATGGTGGGAATGTGTAGTTTTCCTCCTGTATACTCTAATAAAAATAAATCTCTAGCAATTTGAATGTGTTCTGCCAATGCAGGAATTCCTTTTAAACCCAATCTTGTACTGTTGACTCCCTCATGTGCAATTCCTTCGCCAGCAATCGCTTTGTTTTTAGGAAAACTTAAAATTAAACCATTAAAATTCTGAGTGTACAATAATGAAATTTTCATCAAATTATCATCACTAATTGGTTTTTTATAATCGCCAAAAGCAATCGCACCAGATTGTTGCATGTCATACAATTCGGCCATTTCTACACCTTTACTTTCTTTCGTTAAAGCAGCAATAGGAAACAGTTTTGTGGCAAAACCATTCGCCTTGTTAATTAGAAATTCCACAGCAGATTTGTTATCAATTACTGGGTTTGAATTTGCGTTTACTGCAACTGCGGTAAATCCGCTTTTTGCAGCAACTTTTAAGCCGTTTTTAATCGTTTCACGTTCTTCAAAACCAGGTTCACCAAAAGATACGCTGGTGTCAAACCAGCCACAAGAAACATGTAGATTTTCTCTTTCTACAATGGTGTATGTTTTTTTTGATGGAATATTGGTATCGATCTTTTTGATGATACCTTCGTGAATTAAAATATCTTTTGTTTGTTGATGAAAAGGGCTAGAAGGGTCTATAATTTTTGCCGATTTTATAAGCGTACTCATGGTTTATAGAATTTTAAAATCAAAATTTCTAATAACAAAGATACAATTGCCAAGGCTAAAAACCATTTCCAAAGCCAATGAACTTCATTATTTTTATCTATTTCTTTAAAAATATCTTTTATTGAGGTAGCAATGCTGATGTTTTCATTTGTCTCTTTTAAGATATTTAAATCTAAAAAATGTAACAAACTTTCTTCTTTGGGGTAATTAAAAGCGATATCTTGAATGTTTGTATTCTCTTTTAAAACAGCATAAAAACCAGCTTTTAAAGGTTGTTCTTGTGTTGTAATTACTACTTTATTTTGAAAAGTTTGTTGTAAAGGAATAAAAGAGGTTTCTAGATTGGTAATTCTTAAAATATCGTCTTTCCCTAAAGCCGTTTCAATTTCAATGATATTTTCTTTGTCTATGCTGTAGGATAATTTTGGATATTGAAAACTCATTTTTCCAAAATTATAAAAAACAGGCACAATCAAAGGAGAGTTTAAAAAATTACTATTTTTTTTATTTAAAGCACTCGCAATATAATACACATTGCTATTTGCTAGTTGACTTATAAATGGTGTATTATTTTCAAAAGAAACTATTTTGGAGATATTTCCTAAAATAGGGTAGTGGCTTTGCACTGTTGGATATTGAAAATTGGTCACCTTTTTAGAAAACACATTTTTAAATATAGGATGCTTATAGTTGATTGTGGTAATCTTTAAAGTATCTCTTTTTAGGGCTTCAATTTTACCAAGATTTAGATTTTTAAGCAATAAATTGTAAGAATTTAGAGCTATTTTTTCATTCGGAATTAAAACAATGCTTCCTCCATTTTTAGCAAAATTTACCAAACTTTTCAATAAAATTTCAGGAATAGTTTCTAAGCCATTCAATACAATTAATTGTTGTTCTTGTATGGAATTATAATTGATGTTTTGAGGTGATGAACTTGTAAAATCAAACTCATTTTTAGTGTATATTCTTGATAAGAACTCAGCATCATTTCCAATCGCTAATACGCTTGTTTTTTGTTTGTTATTAAGGGTGAAGTAATAAGTGTTGTCAAATGAGAAAATGTCGCTAAAAGAAATTTCTAATTTCCCTAAAAAATTAGAGGTTTTTTGAACTGTAAATTGAATTGTTTTTTCTGTATCTTTATCAATAGGGAAGGATTGCTTGCTAATTAGTGTTTCTCCATTAAAAATAGCAATGGGCACATTGTCTTTTTTATCACCTTGATTTTTAATGATTGCATTTACAGTAAAATTGTTGGTGTTTGTATTGTTGATAAAAACGCTATCGATAGAAAGATTACTTTTTTGCGAAGATGTGAGTTTTATAGCAGAAATAGCAGGTGTTACATTTGTAAACTTTTTATTGTAATTATACTGAAAATCAGATATTAATATATTTTTATTTAAAGTGTTAGTTTTGTTTTTATTCTCTTGCGCTATTTTTAACAAAACAGTCTCTAAAGGTAGTTTTTTAGCGGTATTTTCTAAATTTAAAAGTATGTTTTTTAATACTGGTTTACGAATGTTCTGATAGAAATCTGTATTCGTTAATAAAGAATATTCATTTTCAGAATCGGAATTTTCTATTATTTCTTGCGCGGCTATTTTTAATAAATTTCCTTTTTCGCCATTCGTGTTGGTGCTTAAAGAAGTGTCTAAATATATAAAATTATGTTGTTTTTTACTGCTGTTTTTGTTACTAAAATAAGGTTGAGCGAAAGCAAAAAGTATCGCTAAAAATAACAGTATTCTTGTGGCTAGAATTAGCCATTTTTTTATACGTGAACTCTTGCGGGTTTGTTGTTGCAATTTTTGTAAAAAAGCAACATTGGTAAAAGGAATTTTTACAAACTTCTGTAGTTGAAAAAGATGTACTAAAATAGGGATGATTAGTAGCGCTAAAAAGTATAAAACTTCAGGGTTTTTAAATTGCATTTATTTAATATTTTGCAGATTTTCCGTTCGACAAACTATTCTCTATAAAAGTTCTTAAATCGTTATTTGCTTTTTGTAAATCTTCATTTCTAAGGTACATCATATGACCACTTCTGTATCCTTTAAAATAGAATCGATCTTTCATTTTACCACTAGGATCTGTTTTCCACATCGTATATTTTGCACTAAAATAAGTGGTTGCACCGTCATAATAGCCAGATTGTATTAATACTTTTAGGTAAGGGTTTTGAGCCATTGCTTGCCTTAAACCCTCTCTTACATTGTTGTTTCTGTTATCCCAAGGTGAAACTGATCCAAAAACATTATATTTTACATCAGTTTTAAAGTTTAATTCTTCTCTAATATAATAGTTAATCGCTGGTGTAAAAGAATGTAACCAAGAGGTTAATTCAGAATTGTAATCAGGACTGTTACCGCTTTCACGCTTGTCTAATCCTAAATATCTAGAGTCTAAACGACCAATCGTTTGTCCTGTTTTATCTCTTAACAACTCTTTCCAAAAGAAACTTGGAGAAACTTCTAAGTTGTTTTGTAAAATTACTTTAGTACTCAATCCAGAGTATTCTGAAAATAAATTTGCAATCACTATTTTTTCACTTTCATTAATAAAACCCCCTTTAGCAATTGTGGGGAGCAAGATATTAATGGCAAATTCTTCTGCTTTCGGAAGTATTTCACTTAAATCTAGTTGTTGATATTTCTCAGGTAACATTTTATGATACCAAGCAGCAGCTGTATAATAAGGAAGGTTTAAAGCATAATCTATAGAGCTACCAGTTCTTAATACTTTATAATCTGCCGGAGAAACCATAATTACTCCGTTTAAGTACATCCATTGTTTATTTTGCAATTCGGCAGCCAAACCCATTACTCTTGTACCTCCGTAACTTTCACCAATAATATATTTAGGAGATTCCCAACGATTATTTCTTGTGATAAAGGTGTTTAACCAGCTTGCCAGATAATTTACATCGGCATTTATTCCAAAAAAAAGTGATTTGTCTAATTTTTTTCCCTTTGCAACAACAGGTCTTGAATATCCAGTGTTTACTGGATTTATATACACAATATCAGAAACATCTAAAATTGAATTCGGATTGTCTTTCACGCCATAAGGTTGAATTGGGAATCCTTCTTCATCAATTTTTAAAACTTTTGGACCTGTGTATGCGATATGCATCCAAACAGAAGCAGAACCTGGACCACCATTAAAAGACATGATTATTGGTCTTTTAGCCGTGTTTTTTACATCTGTTCTTTTGTAATATGTATAATAGAGTGAAGCGATAATTTCTCCAACATCATTCCACACAGGTTGCATACCAGTTATGACTTTGTAAGGAACTGTTTTTCCTTTGATTACTACAGCATTCTTAGTGACAACAATTGTGTCTAAAGGGATTCTATGGTCTTGTGCGGTTAAAGATATTCCAAAAAAGAGTAAAAAAATAAACACTATTTTTTTCATAATAAATGATTTTAAGAAATCTAATTTATCACAAAAAAAAGGATTTAAAAACTGTTGTTAACTTCTAATTAAAACTTTTCGAAAACACCTAAACCGAATAAAGCAAAATCGTACTTTACGGGATCTAGTTTGTCTAAGTTTCGAAGATTTTTATCCAATTCAGCAACTGCTTTCCAGTCGTTTTGTTTTCTCAGTAGCAACTTTAGCTTTCTTGCTACGTTGCCAGAATGCACGTCTAATGGACAAGATAAGTTTGCTGGATGATGGGATTTCCAAATTCCGAAATCTACACCCGCTTTGTCGTTTCTTACCATCCAACGTAAAAACATATTGATACGTTTGGCTGCAGAGTTTTTTAAAGGGTCAGAAATGTGCTTTTGTGTTCTCGGTTGGTGTTCAACTTCAAAAAACAACTTTTTAAATTGATGAATAGCAGTTTGATAGGTTTTAGAATTGTCTTCAATTAAAAGTACTTTTTCTAAACCACCATAATTTGTGTAGATGTGTTGCAGCGATTTTATAAATTGCTGTAAATCAATATAATTAAAAGTTCTGTGTACAAAATTTTCTAGACTTTTTAAATCTTTTTCTTGATGATTCAAAATAAAATCATGCGGAGAATGGTCTAGTAATTCCATCATTTTCAATGAATTTCTAATAATCATCGTTCGGTTTCCCCAAGAAATAATTGCCGTTAAAAAACCAGCAATTTCAATGTCTTCTTTTTTTGAAAATAAATGCGGAATTTGAATAGGATCTGATTCAATAAATTTAGGATTGTTATAAAGAATTACTTTCTCATCTAAAAATTCCTTCAATTCAGATTTTTTCATATTTTAAAATTCTGGAATAAAACTAAGTGCTATAAAGAAAAGATTATAAGTACCATGCAAAAGCATAGACCATTGCAGTCCAAATCGCACTCTAATATAACCAAAATAACCACCAACCAGTATTTGAGGTAAAACCAATATGGGTGCTAATAAAAGGATGCTTGTGGTCATTTCAAAATTTGTAATATGCACAAAACCGAATAACAGAGCAAAAAAGTAAAAGGCTATTTTAAAGGGTTTTGGTTTTTTAAAAGCAGTAATGGGGCCTCTAAAAATAACTTCTTCAATAATAGGCACAACTACTGCACCTAGTAAAATGACTTGAAGTTTACTCATTCCTTCAAACATGGCTTCTACCTTGTGGTTATCCATACTGATCCAATCTAGTTCTTCGAAAAGTGCAAAAATAGGAGAGATAATGATGCCTGTTAAAATACTAATGACAAGAATGTTTAAAAATATTTTAAATCGATACTTTACATCTGTAGTTGTGTCTTTTTCTAAAACAGGATTTTTTAAGTATGCTAATAAATTTTGGAAAGTTTTCTTCATAATAAAGTTTACACATTAGTTGTATAAAAGCAATTTTTGTTACACAAATAGAACCTTTTATTTTTTAAGAAAACAATAAAAAATTCGGGGCAGAGTTTGGAAGATTTTTTAATTAAATAATTTTACCATCTTTCATGGTTAATGTTCTATCTGCCATTGCTGCAAGTTCTTCATTGTGAGTCACCAAAACAAACGTCTGGCCAAATTCGTCACGAAGTTTAAAAAATAATTCATGTAAATTTTTAGCAGCTTCGCTATCTAAATTTCCACTGGGTTCATCTGCTAAAATAACCGAAGGATTGTTTATTAAAGCTCTAGCAACGGCTACACGCTGTTGTTCACCGCCAGAAAGCTCATTTGGTTTGTGATGAATCCTGTGAGACAAACCTAAGAATTCTAAAATTTCTAAGGCTTTTTTCTCCGTTGCTGTTTTCGATTTTTTACCAATAAACGCAGGAATACACACATTTTCTAAAGCGGTAAACTCTGGTAGTAATTGATGAAACTGAAAAATAAAACCAATATGATTGTTTCTAAAGGAAGATAATTCTTTATCGGATAAGTTTTTTAATGAAATAGTATTTAAAGAAAGCTCAAAATCTTGTTCTTTTAAAGGTTTGTCTAAAGTACCTAGAATTTGTAAAAGTGTTGTTTTTCCTGCTCCAGAAGGACCAACAATGGCAACAATTTCACCTTTTTTAATATGTAAATCGACCCCTTTTAAAACTTCTACATCACCATAATATTTGTGAATATTCTTACAAACAATCATACTTTTAAATTTGTAGACGAAAGTATAAAAAAGAAATCAGAAACACATAGATGTGCTTCTGATTTCAAATTCAAATTTAAAAAAATGTATCAACGATTGTTTAAAAAATATTCTTTAGGCTATTGTAGTCTATAAAATAGACAAATCTTACAGAAAAAGTATGTTGATTTGGTTGATTGAATAAGTTTTCTAAATTTTCGTAAAAATCTAAACCTGAGTTATTGTTTGCATCAAAGATAGAATTTCTATAAAAAACAATCAATTGGCTTCCTGGTGCAAATTGCCAAAAATAATTTAAATCTAAATTCCAACTATTAAAATTAACATCTTCACCAGTATAGTTTGCATTTTTGGCTAAAGATCCATCATCATTTAGATTGTAATATCCGTTGTAAGCGACATCACTCCAATAATGCCTAAAACTTAATGACAAGGATGAATTCGTACTAAAATTATAGGTACCAGAAATGATATTTGAATAGTCTTTTCGATCTCTTTGACCAAAAATAACATTGTTCGCATCTTCATCTACATACCCTTGGTCATTGTAGGTCTTGTTATAACTCAATCTGTATTGTAAAGAAAATTTATTTGTAAATCGATATCTTGGACTTACACCAAAACCATAACCTTCTTGCGGATGATTTGTATATCCTGTAAAATAAACATCTGCATTTACTTCTAATTTTTTTTGTGAGTTTGTAGAGATCCAGCCATTTACGTTCATCCTTTCTGGTCTTTTAAAATAAATACCACTCGTGGTGCCTTGTCTTGGTTCAAAATAATCTCTTTTTCTGGTGCCATAATTTAAATTTCCACCAAATGTAAAACGTTCTTTCGTTTGTGCACTAGCACTAAAACCAGCATTGTAGCCCGTAAAAGCTCCAGAAAAATGTTGAAAGTTTGCTTGATTGTAAAAGTTAAAACGGTACCTATTAAACCTTTTTGTAGGCTGTAGTGTTCGCCAACCTGCGCTCCCATAAATGGTCTGTTGGTCATTACCGAATTGAATTCCTAAATCATTCGGATTAAAGTCTTTATTTGTAAAATTATAGCCAAGTTCCCAGCTCCAATGACCAGAATTGTAACCAAAACTATTATCGAACGTATAACCCGTATTTTGGTCGTTTACATCATCAGAAATAGCACTCATTCTAAAAGAACCATCTGCATTGTATTTGCTGTCCTTTGTTTCTATATGCCAATCTAATGCAGTTACGTTTGCGTCTCTAAAACGACCATCTCTGGTAACATTTGTATTGATAAGAGATACAGTTGAATTTTGATTAAATTGCTGATCTAATACTACAATATTGTAATTGGTAAAAGGGTTTAAAACAGTTTGGTAATTACTTTTTGTAGCAATGGTGTCTAAACCAACAATGGTCTGTGTTGTTCTCTCTATATTAGAAGTTGCTTTTTCTGTGATGGCGTTAAAAAAACCAATGCCTAAGCCACCTTTTGTTCTACCTGAAACTTTTATTGCATTTAACATGGTTACTTTTTCAGGCGGATTTACAAGTTCATCGTTTATTTTTGTATTGTTATCAAATGCTTCATCATTTCTTCTTTCGCTTGAAAACTGATCTATAGGAGAACCTCCAATTCTTCTAGAATAAAATAAATTACCCTTATTAAATAGCTCTGTACCTTCCGTAAAAAACTGACGTTGTTCTGTAAATTGTTGTTCAAAAGGACCTAAATTTAATTCTACATTGTCAAAACCTACTTGACTAAAATCTGGAATTAAAGTTGCATCTAACGTAAAGTTGTCTGTTATTCCATATTTTAAATCCATACCAACACTATAATCATAGTTTGTTTCACCGTCAAAAGAAACAGCTGTTGCTGATGCGTAAGGGTATAAATTTAATCTTGTTGGTGGCTTTAGATTCGTAAAACCTTCTACCAAACCATCATACTGCGTCCATCTTCCAACAGCATTGTCTATATGCGTCCAAGTGTGTTGTTCATTCAATCTTTCTAACCTTCTATGAAAATTGAATCCCCAAGATTGTATAGGTCTGTTTGCAAAACGAATGGCTCTGTAAGGTAATTTTATTTCAACATTCCAACCATTGTCTGTTATTTTAGCCGCACTTTCCCATACAGCACTCCAGTTAAAATCTTCATTTCCATTAGAAACTTTTGCATCTGCTTGGTTCCCCGTAGATTGAACGATAAACTCAAACGGATTTTGACCGTCATCATTTGGATTTATAGTTACTAAAAAGAAATCTGCCTGACTAAAATTGTCTCTTACAGCAAATTCTTGAGGAATATTGACAGCATCTGGATCTAACATAACTGCAGAAATATAAACGGCATTATCATCATAAATAACTTTTACCGTTGTTTGGTATGCTCCTTTAACAGCAACACCATTGTCTGGTCTAAAAATAACAAAATCTGTTAATTTTTCTGCATTCTTCCAAGCATCGTCATTTAAGATTCCGTCTATTTTTGGGGTTTTAGCAATTCTGGTTGTGGCAACTTTTTTTCGATTCTTATTGTTTTGAGCTTGGGTATGAAATGCAGTCAATATGACAAATTGTAGGAATAAAATTCGTTTAAACATGTAATTTGGGTTGGTTGTATGTAAATACCTTGCGAAAGTATTTAACCTTGTAAAAGGCACTTCACAAAATTGTGTTAATTGTATGAAAGACATCTTAATTTTTGAAGTGTTACAAAAAAAGAGTGTTAAAGATTTCTTAAAGGAATTTCAAAAGACTTCTAATTTTTTTTATTCGAAAGATGGCAGTAAATAACTTCTGAATTTGTATTTTTGTGACCGTTTTAAAACATTTATAGGATGAACTTACACGAATATCAAGGAAAAGAAATTTTAAACAGTTTTGGGGTTAGCATACAACGCGGAATTGTGGCAAGTAATCATAAAGAAGCTGTAGATGCAGCAAAACAATTAACCGCAGAAACGGGTACAGGTTGGCATGTTATAAAAGCACAAGTGCATGCAGGTGGTCGTGGAAAAGGTGGAGGCGTAAAGTTGGCTAAAAACCTACAAGAAGTAGAAAATATTGCCAATGATATTATTGGTATGATGTTGATTACACCACAAACTTCTGCCGAAGGAAAAAAAGTACATCAAGTTTTAGTTTGTGAAGATGTTTATTATCCTGGAGATTCTGAGCCAGAAGAATATTATATGTCAGTGTTGTTAAACAGAGCAACAGGAAAAAATATGATTATGTATTCTACGGAAGGCGGAATGGATATTGAAACGGTTGCTGAAGAAACGCCACATTTAATTTTTACGGAAGAAATAGATCCTTTATTAGGGATCATGCCTTTTCAAGCACGTAAAATTGCTTTTAATTTAGGGTTATCTGGTACTGCTTTTAAAGAAATGACAAAGTTTGTTACGAACTTATACAAAGCATACATTGGTTCAGATTCTTCAATGTTTGAAATCAATCCAGTTTTAAAAACTTCAGATTCTAAAATTATGGCGGTAGACGCTAAAGTTTCTTTAGATGAAAATGCTTTATTTAGACATAGAGATTATGCAGCAATGCGCGATTTACGTGAAGAAAATCCAATTGAAGTAGAAGCAAAAGCTGCGGGTTTAAACTATGTAGATTTAGACGGAAACGTTGGTTGTATGGTAAACGGAGCTGGTTTGGCAATGGGAACGATGGATTTGATTAAAGAATCTGGTGGTGAGCCTGCTAACTTTTTAGATGTTGGTGGTACCGCAGATGCACAAAGAGTAGAAACTGCTTTTGGGATTATTTTAAAAGATAAAAATGTAAAAGCAATTTTAGTAAATATTTTTGGTGGTATTGTTCGTTGTGATAGAGTTGCACAAGGTGTTGTAGATGCTTATAAAAGCATGGGAGACAAAATTAATGTGCCAATTATTTGTCGTTTACAAGGTACAAACGCTAAAGAAGCAAAAGAATTGATAGATAATTCTGGAATGGAAATTATTTCTGCTACAGAATTTCAAGAAGCTGCTGATAAAGTACAAGAAGTTCTAGAAGCTTCTTAAAGTTTTCTTTAAAATATATTTAATAAATGCCTCGCAAATAGTGAGGTATTTTTTTGGTTAATTTTTTGACTTGAAAATAGTATATTTAGATATTATGAAATTCACTTTTAAATTTTTATCAATTTTCCTATTCTTTTTTGGAACCAACTCTTTACCTGCTTCAGATGTTTTTCTTAAGGAAGATTTTAAAATAAGTACATTTTCTCAGGATAAAACCATTTTAATCAAAAAGATAAAAGCAAAACTGAATGCTTTAGAAATGCAACGAGAAAAATTAAAAATTTTAAAAAAATGGTCTGATTCCAAAGAGAAAAGCTATTTATTGAATGTTGAAAATTTAACTAAAAACTTAGAAAAACTTGGAGTAACCACTGCAAAAAAACTAAATATTGATGCTCTCATTAAAAAACTCCAAAAAGAGTTAAAATATTTAAATAATAGCAGAGTAAATAAAAATGCAAAAAAAACTTGGTCAAAAAAAGACAACGCTCTGTATGAAAAAAAAGCAGGCAAACTCATTGATAGTATTATTCAATTGAGGATGAAGAAGGTGTAGGTTTTAAGAAATGCCTTGTTATTTTAAAACGGGCCTTTTTTCTAAATCATAAATCATTTCAACAGTTTCAACTCGAAACCAAAGATTAAACATTTTGTAATTTCGTCTTTGAGGCCATTCTTTTTTATTGAGATGCCAATCTCCTAAGACCATCGTAAAAAATTTATCAAATTTCTTTTTCAACCATTTTTCTACATCATCATTTTTTTCGTCAATTAAATAAATAATAGGATCTTTAACCTCTTCTGAAGAGTCATCATCAGGATACAAACCATTATACCAATCTAAAAATGGCTGTTTTGGTTTTAGAATAATAGCATCACGATTGATATAATTTTCCTCAAAATCATTTTGAGAAACTTCATTTTCCAAAGCATTTATCATACTAGATAAGTAATCTTCCTCAATTTGTGTAAGAACCTTTAATATTGGGGCTGCACTTGTTTCAGTTAATTCATAATCAACAATAAAATTGGTGTGTTCTCTAAATTCAGACACCTTATAATCAATCATTTTATTTAGTAAAACAATATCAATATCTTCTATTAAATCAGTTGGCTTTTGAATTTTTTCTTGTGGTACAAGAACTTTCATATTTCCAAAATTCCAAGCATTTATTGCAAATTCAAAAATGTCTTCAAGATACTCCATATCCCTAAAGTCATTTGAAAACGGTGCCATAAATTGTTCTAATAATTCAGAATACTTTACACCTGCATTCTGAACTACTTTATTTCCGAATAAATCAACTACTTTATTTTTCATTTTAAAAGACTTTAAGTTGGTTTTATAACATTCTAAAAATGGTTACTAAGTGCATAGTTAGCATTGGCAAATTTCATAAAAAGAAATAGAAAAAACAAATTAAATATTTATGCTTTCTCCTTTAAAATAGCAATTTCATCACGTAATTTTGCAGCCACAATAAAATCTAAACCTTTAGCAGCAGCCTCCATTTGTTTGCGTTTATTACGAATGCGTTGTGCTATCTCTTCTTTAGGTAAATACTGTAAGTCTTGTTCTGCAGCCACTTGTTTTGCATTGTCATAATGATAACTAGAAACTGCCGATTTTGTTAACGTATCGTCTATTTTTTTATTAATTTGAGTAGGAGTAATGTTGTGTTTTGTATTGTATGCAATTTGTTTTTCTCTTCTTCGATCTGTTTCATCCATTGTTTTTTGCATACTTGCTGTAATTTTATCAGCATACAATATGGCCAAACCATTCACGTTTCTCGCAGCTCTACCCACGGTTTGTGTTAGAGACTTTACATTTCTTAAAAAACCTTCTTTGTCAGCATCTAAAATGGCAACCAAAGAAACTTCAGGTAAGTCTAAACCTTCTCGTAGTAAGTTTACACCAATCAACACATCAAACAAACCTTTACGCAAGTCTTGCATAATTTCTACACGCTCTAAAGTGTCTACATCAGAATGAATATATCGACAACGAATATCTACTCTTGTAAGATATTTTGTCAATTCTTCTGCCATTCTTTTGGTTAAAGTAGTTACTAAAGTACGTTCGTCTTTTTCTACACGAATCTGAATTTCTTCAATCAAATCATCAATCTGATTCAAACTGGGTCTTATTTCTATGGGTGGATCTAATAAACCTGTGGGTCTAATAATTTGCTCTACAAAAACACCTTCTGTTTTCTGTAATTCGTAATCTGCTGGCGTTGCAGAAACAAAGATGGTCTGATTTTGAATGGCTTCAAACTCTTCAAATTTTAAAGGTCTATTGTCCATAGCAGCAGGCAATCGGAATCCATACTCAACCAAATTTTCCTTTCTACTTCTGTCTCCACCATACATTGCATGGGTTTGTGGAACTGTAACATGACTTTCATCAATTACCATTAAATAGTCATTCGGAAAATAATCTAACAAACAAAAAGGTCTTGTTCCTGGCAATCTGCCGTCTAAATAGCGAGAATAGTTTTCAATTCCTGAACAATACCCCAATTCACGAATCATCTCTAAATCGAATTCTGTACGTTCTTTGATTCTTTTTGCTTCCAAGTGTTTTCCCATTTCATTGAAAAAATCGACTTGTTTCATCATGTCTTCTTGAATCTGATGAATGGCATTTTGTAATACATCTGGTGAAGTAACAAATAGGTTTGCAGGATAAATACTCAATTCTTTAAAGGTATTGATTACTGCATTGCTCTCTAAATCAAACAATTCGATTTCTTCGATTTCATCTCCAAAAAAGTGAATTCTATAGCCATTATCACCATAAGAAGGATAAATTGTCACCACATCTCCTTTTACTTTAAAGGTTCCACTTTTTATTTCATGCTCTGTTCTAGAATACAAACTTTGCACTAGTTGATGTAAAAACTTCGTTCTTGAAATTAATTGTCCGACTTGGATTGGAATTACATTTTTCTTGAACTCTGTAGGATTTCCAATACCGTACAAACAAGAAACGGATGCAACCACCAAAACATCTCTTCTTCCTGAAAGTAGGGAAGAAGTGGTGCTTAGACGAAGTCTTTCGATATCTTCATTGATAGATAAATCTTTTTCTATAAAAGTTCCTGTCACTGGAATGTAAGCTTCTGGCTGGTAATAATCATAATAAGAAACAAAATATTCCACTGCATTTTCAGGAAAAAATTGTTTAAATTCTGAATATAATTGTGCTGCTAAGGTTTTATTGTGGGCTAAAACCAAGGTTGGTTTTTTTACATTTTTTACAACATTTGCAACCGTAAAAGTTTTACCAGAACCCGTAACACCTAATAAGGTTTGAAATTTTTCACCATCATTGATACTTTGAGAAAGTTCTTTGATAGCTTGTGGTTGATCTCCTGTAGGAGAAAATTCTGAGACTAATTTAAATTCCATAGTGTAAAAATACGGATTGTAATTGTATTTTTATTTTCTTATTAAGCTAAAATTTTGAGTTTTTAAAATAAGATAGTTACAGCTAATAAACTACCTTCTCAACAGCGAGAAATTTCCTTTTTTGTGAACGGTTGGTTTAGAGGTATCTGCGGGAATTAGTGTGATGTTAAACCAATAATCATCAGAAGAAAGTCTTTTTCCGTTGTAGGTTCCGTTCCAACCTTGCCCATCGATTGGAAGTTGTGCCACTAATTTACCAAATCGATTAAAGATATTGATACTCGCATTTGGGTAAAATGTTTTGTTAGCGCCTTTAATAATCCAAGTATCGTTTTTTCCATCACCATTTGGAGTAAAGAATTTTGGGAATTGAATGACAGAAACTTGCAAAGTAGCATCTGGCGCACAACCATTTTTATCATTTACAATGATGGTGTAAATACCGCCTTCTAAATCTTCAAAAATGGGTGCATCTTGAAATGGAGTCGTGGTGTTCTCATCATCATTTCTAAGGGCGAATTGGTAGTCTCCCAAACCTAAATCGTTGTTTACTGTATCTACTAAAATAGACAAGTTGTTTTCACTTCCAATGTTATTTCCTTCGTCAACAATCGTTACAAAACTGGCATTTAAAACTGCAGGATTCGATTCAGTAACCACAACTGTTTCTGTTCTTGTACAATTGGTTCCGTTTGTGGTGGTGGCCGTTACTGTATAATTTCCACCCGTGGTGATAGCTGCAGTTGCATTGGTACTGATTAAATTTCCAGCAGCATTTCTCCATTCATAGGTATATATAGCTGCAGGGTTTTCAACAGCAATGGTTAAAGGAGTATCGTTTAAACATAAAATTTGAGGAGAAGTGACCGTAAAGTCTGGTAACGGATTTACAATGAGATCAAAAGTAGCATCGTCATTTACACAGAAAGTAGCTTTGTGTTGAATTCTTACAAAAATGGTTTCCGTAGTATTTGAGTTTGTATATGGAGAACTTATCGGTAAATTCCCTGTAGCTGCATCTGCTTGAGTATGGTGAAAAGTAACGTTAAAATCATCAGGATCTTGAGTGGTTCCTAATAAACCAGGAATCTGA
>NZ_CANMVP010000021.1 GCF_947501385.1 uncultured Polaribacter sp. | reverse complement strand
GACATTTTGATTTCCGTATTATTTTATCTTTTGTACTCATATTCATACTTTGCACTTTTAACTTCTAACTTCCAACTTCCTGTCATCTCGCCTGTGCTGAACCTGTCTGCCGACAAGGCAGGCTTGATTCAGTGACCTTGTGGAGAGATCTCTAAAAAGCTAACGTTAACACGATATGAGATTGCTCTGTTCCGCTCCGCTTCGCTAGCTACCTTCCATCAAAATACATTTTGATTTCGGTAATATTTCTCCTTTATAAAGCCAACCCGCCAGCTGGCACGTTCACTAAAAATGTCCACTGGACATTTTCTTTACGTTCCGTACTATTATATCTTCTAAACTCACATTCAAATTGTTATTAAACCCAAAGCTTCCTAACCCTTCCCTTTGGGAAGGGTACTCACAGAGACTTAATAAAGCGAATAATACACTGGGATGGGCTTCACAAAGCAAAAAGTCTCCTCTGAGATGGGATCTCGGGGAAGGGCTCTCACAAACATTTCACAAAGCAAATAATACATCGGGATGGGCTCTCAGCCCAGTAACCACGGGGGCTAAAAACTGTGCCTACAAAAAAGTTGATTTGTAACTACAAAATGTTCTTTTTGTAACTACAAAAGTGTTCTTTTGTAACTACACTTTTCTTGCGCTGTGCTTACAACTTTAAAAAGAAAGCTGAGAACACTAAAAAAAAGGTGTTTTATGACCCCTTTTTTAGTGCTTGCTTTGCCAATTTATACTTTTTGATAGGTTAAAGTATCTCGCATCACTTTAAGTCGTGATCCTGGTGCAAAGAGTATTCTGGCTTTTTTAATCAGTGCTGTGGTGACTTCTTCTTGTGTAGCAACACCTTCGCTGCTTACACCTACACGTAGGTTTCCAAGTTCTCCTATACGAACCACATTGCCATAACTTAATTCTTCTATACACACATCAACGAGGGCATAGAGTACGGCACGGATGTCTGCACCACTAACGGTGCTTATTTTTTCAATACTTGTGGTAAGTGCTTCAATATTGCGCTCGTCTTGTTTGGCTGTAGTAGCATACCATTTTTTGATACCACCACCTGCTACACCTGGTTCTCCACGTTCCAGAGCTTTAATCTTTACTGGCATTTTATTTGTTTTTAGTGAAACTCTAATTTTAAAAACACGTAGTGTTTTAAAATTAGTTAGTTGAACTAATCCCTGCGACCTGTGCTGAACTTGATTCAGTAAGGCAGGGATCTCTCAACCTTTTAAATAAGATTTTTTTAAAATCGCGTAACATCCGTTCTAATCTATTAGAAGCGTTAAGGTTCATGAGACTCTAATTTTAAAACACTGCGTGTTTTAAAATTAGTTAGTCGAATTCATCCCGCGGAATCGCGGGATCTCATCTGTATATAAAGAGATCTTCTAAACAATCTCATCGCATCCGTTCCAAGATAGGAATCGGTAGGGTTCTTTTTTTGTTTGTATCATCATCTTTTTCTTTTGCAATGTCGTTGTGAATCTTCCTGTCATCCTGAATAGCCTGTGCTGAACAAAGTCAAATCACTCAGTTAGACATTTGTAATTACTTTTCAGACAGCCTCTCATCTGTATATAAAGAGACTTTCTAAACAATCTCTATCCCATCCATTCCCATATGGGCAAGGTTCGTTCTTTTTATTTATTGCATTGCTATTCTTTACTGTATACCATCTCGACCTGCGAGGTTATGGATTCCTGCCACCACTTCGTCTTCACTCAGCATAAACTCCGGAATGACAACGTAATTGTCAGATGCTATTGCGGTTAAAAATTCTAACTAATTGTTTTAATTTACTGCATATATTTTTCTTATTATTCTTCTGCACATATCAATAATATCAACATGAAACAAATGGTTATTGAAGTGATATAAAAAATCATGTTTTATTTTTTGTATGTATAATAAAAGGATAGGAAGCATTTTCTAGTTTTTACAAGGATCAGACATTTAGAAAATGTTTCCTAATTCTTTTTTTTTATTTCTATTTCTCTTTTCTACTACTTTTTCTTGATAACCTTCGATAGCTTCGCTAGCTACCTTCGGCGCAAAATGTCTTTTGTTTTTCGGCAATGGTCAAACAGCATTTTTTTCTTTACGAAATCTTCTAACCATTGACGCCTGACGGTAGACAGGCTCGCCTCCAAATCCTATGGCGAACCTACCATTTGATATTTTGTACAATTTTTATACTTTGTACTTCTAACTTCTAACCTTCAACTCTCTGTCATCTCGACCTTGCAGAGAGATCTCTAAAAAGCTAACGTTAACGCGATATGAGATTCCTCGGTTCCGCTTCACTCCTCTCGGAATGACACGATGATTTTAGATTTGATTTTATCTTTTGTACTCATCTATACTTTGTACTTCTAACTTTTAACTTCAAACTTTAAAACTACCCCCAAAAAACAACCACCACCACATCACTTTCCTGCCCAATTTCATCATCGCCTTTTAGGCCGATGGCCATATATTCTCGGGTTTCTGGAACATTGGGGTTTTCTAACGGACGTTGGTCTTCATAGGGACTGCTAGTATCTCGAGATAAAAAACTCCACCCAACAGAGCCCTTGATACGGGAATAGATGTTAACGCCACTAAAACCGCCTTTGATAAATTTAATACGTACATAGCCCGGAAACGCCTCTGCGCTAAGGGTAGGTTTAGCATTATTTAAATCTTGTGGGGTGGTTTCGCCTACAATACTCAGGTCTTTACCAATGGCCTCGGTATAGTTGGGGTTGGTTTTAATACGGGCAATTTCGGTACGCAGGGTACTAATGGTACTCTTTTTGGTGTTGTCTTTGGCCGTTACGGCTGTGGCCAGGTCTGTTCTGGCGGTTTCTACCGCAGTAATGGTGGCAATTAAGGCCTCACAATCTGCGGTAATAGCGGTAAGGGCTTCTGGACTTAACCCCAGGTCTGCCCCCAAGGTAGCTATTTTGTCTTTAAAATTTGTCAACCATATGATAAGCTGACCTTCTGTTCTAGGAATAAAATCTCGTGTCATAATAAACTTATTTTTACGTTTAGGTATCTACTACTTTTTTTTATGGTGGGCTAATACGGAGTCACCATAACCTCCAACAAAACGGGCAGTGGCTTCAACAAACCAACCGTTGCTCCCAACGGAACAAGCGTTGCCCCCAACAGAGCGCCCGTGAGCCCCAACGGAGCGGCCGTGGACTCCAACGAACCAACCGTGGGCTCCAACGGAGCAAGCGTTGCCCCCAACGGAACAGCCGTGGACTCCAACGAACCAACTGTTGTGCCCAACGGAGCGCCCGTGAGCCCCAACGGACCAGCCGTGAACCCCAACGGACCAGCCGCGGACCCCAACGGAGCAGCCGTTGGCTCCAACGGAGCGGCTGTTGTGCCCAACAATTGAGCCGTAACCCCCCACCTTTAGGCCATAACCCCTTATAATACTGGGGTTATAACCGTTTTAACCCCAATTGGGCTACCCATAGGGGATTGAACACGGCTTAAATAGGGCTTTTGTTCTGGACTTTCATAGGTGTGCTATTTTTTATTATTGTTCTTCTTTTATGGGTGTTCTTACCCATTTTGTAAAATTGATACCATAACAGCTGTAACGCTTCTTCTTTTAGGAAGTTTTGATGCACGACACCTGAGGAGACTAAATTTGACTTCATGGTACCGTTTTTTGGTTTGTAATGGGGTCTCTAATGACCACTACCTTCATTGGATGAGTGCTTCTCTCTAAATTCAAGCCCAAACGATTTAAAAAAGCTTTTGCCAATGAAAAATCGTGCTTGTTTAATGCAGTATTTATCTTGTCGTTCTCTTCCAAACTTATACTATAATCTATTTGAAAATCAAATTCTGTAGCATCAATAAAAGGAAGTATATTTGCGGTTTTATTGGATGGAGGACGGGGTGTATCTGTAAGCCCTGAATTTGAAGCCAATTTCCATATAAAATCTTGAATTTCTGCATTTTTGACGTCATATCCTTTTTCATTATCCCATTTTAACCTACGATAGGGTTGCCCAGGTGTTTTTGATTTTAAATTTTGAACAGCATTTTTATTCGCTGTGATTTTCCAACATGGCATTTCCCTAATTTCTACACGTACATCATATCCGAAGTAGGTTTTTAGGTCTCTTTGCATGGCATCTTGTAAAAATTTGGCAGTGCCTTTTTCTGTCGGAACCTTTAGGCTATAATTGTATTTATTCATAGGTGAGTTATAAAACCAATCAAAGGGTTTCTTATTGGAAACTTCCACAATAGGTTGCAACCAATATTTACCATAAGATCTTTTGGTATAAGGATTCTTTAAAGTATCTGGAAACATAAGGTTCTTTGGAAGTCTGTATGAAGGCATATTCCAAAGAGTATCACCATAAGCCATGTTATAAAGATGCGGAAGCGAAGTACCTGTTGTCTGAACTCTTCCCAGATACATCTCTGTCTCTGGTTTTGGATGTGCCAAATAATATCCAGTTATAAATGATGGAGGTGCTTTTTGTATATCTCCATTATAATTTGTTAAAATAGAACGGTATAAAAAATTAGTTGACTTACCGCCATTGTCCTCTATTAACAACAGTTTTTTGTCATTATAAGGAGTTTGATTTTTTTTATCTTCTTTGCTCCAAGCAATAAACTTATTGATATCATACTCATTACTTAATATAGTATTCAATATTTTTTCTATTCCATTGGATTCTACCCGACCAATCCAGGCTATCCGCCCTTGTTTATCAACAATAAATGTATATGGGACTCCATTTTTTCCTTCGGCTCGTAACCAAGTATTTTCCATGGTGCGTTCTGGATCATCCACGGCAACACTGTAGTCCATTTGATCACCCTTTTTAGTCACATACTTTTGCACTCTTGCAACATATTTTGGTTTTTTAGTGTCTTTAGGTTCATTATTATATTCCATCACAAAAAGACCAATCACTTTAACTTTTTTCTTGTATTTTTTTTGCAAGGCTGTCAATTTTGGGATAGCTACTGCACAGGGCTTACACCAGGTAGCTCCAAATTCTACCACATAGACTTGTCCTTTTTTAAATTCAGAAACAGGGCTTCCCTTTATCCATTGAAAAACCTTTAAAGGTGGCGCTGAATCACCTATTTGTAAAGAGCTATTTTGAGCTTTTACATAATTACTAAGTAAAAAAATACATAGAATTAATAACAATTTGTTTACCCTACTATCTTGAAAATTCATTTATTAAGTATTTATTAGCTATTATTAATAACCATTGTTCTGAGGTAATAGGTTCGGATTTACTTCTAATTCAGATATGGGAATTGGAAATAATATGTCTGTAGATTGCCAATCTTTTAAAGGAATAGCGGACAGTACTGTACCTGCTTGTCCAAAGCGTCTTAAATCAAACCAGCGATGCCCCCATTCTACAAACAATTCAAATCTTCGTTCTTTTAATATCGCATCCAACAAATCTATTTGACTGATACTGGGATTGGTTTGGGCTATTAATGGTAAACCCGCTCTATGACGAATTATGTCTAGGTCTGCTATTGCACTTGCTAGCTTATTTTGCCTTGCATGGGCTTCTGCACGGATTAGATACTGCTCTCCTAAGCGAAAAAGAGTAGAATACTCTACAAGATTTCCATCAGGGAATTTGTATTTAAAGGGATAGTAAAAGGTATCACCATCATCCATAAGCATACCTACCCAATCTGATTGTCTATTATCCCCTGTCTCAAAAGCATTATAAAAATCATCTGCCAATGATACCTCTGAAGGTCTGCTTGTAAGCACGAATTTCTGTGCTTGAAGCACAAAACCAGAAGGTGTTGCTGGTTTTAACTGCCAGATTGCTTCGGTATTGTTTGGCGTAAATACCTGATTAAGGTCAGTTTCCAATGAATAGGTGCTTGATAAATTAATAAGTGCCGTGGCTTGAGCTTCTGCATTTATCCAATCTTCTTGATATAAGTAGACTCTTGCCAACAAGGCAGTCGCAGCTCCTTTATTAGGACGTACCCGTTCGTCATTCGCAAAGGAAAAATCATCCGTCATCAAAGATTGTGCTTCTAATAAATCTGAAATGATTTGTTCATAGACTAAATTAATTGATGAACGACTTAATACTTTATTTCTTTGGAAATCTGTAGTAGTTACAATAGGGATCTCGCCAAATAAATTGACCAAATAAAAATGGCAAAAGGCACGTACAAATAGGGCTTCTCCACTAATCTGATTCTTAGTAAAATCCGTAATAGACGACGCATTCTCTAACTGTTCCAAAATTTCATTAGCATTCCATATATAATTATAGGCTTGCTCCCAAAACGACCCAAACACAATTCCATTATCTGGATTTAAATTATTCGTAAAAAATTCCCCATCATCAAGCGAAAAGGTATTAAAGTTAAGTAGTTCATCCGAAGCCAGTCCTGTATACTGTTCAATCTCAGCGTTGGTAAAGCTTCGATTGGTAATCATTTGACTATAAATACCGCTTATGGCAGATAGCACTGTAGCATCAGTAGTAAATACGGTTTCACTGGTAACTTCTGTTCTTGGTGGATCAATATCCACAAAATCCTCACAGGAAAACAATGCTATCGCCCCAAAAAAAGCTGCTACAATCAATCCGTAGGATTTTGATATTAAATTTCTGCTATTATTAAATGTTATTTTCATCATTATTTTTTTAGAAGGTGAATTGAATCCCTGTAGTAATCATCTGTAATGGTGGTAAGGCAATAGTACTTTGGCTTTCAGGGTTTAGACCATTGTAATTTGTAATGGTAAAGAGGTTCTGTCCTTGTAGATAAACCTTTAATTGCTGTAATTTTAATCTGTTGGTTATCCTATTTGGAAATTTATAAGCTAACGACAAATTGCTTAAGCGTATAAAAGAGGCGTCTACAATACTGGCATTGGAGATTCTGTTATTCAGGGCTGCTCTTTGCGCAACACTAGAAGTGATATAATATCTTTGGATATTTGTAATGTCGTCAGGATTTTGCCAACGACTCAACACGACTTCTGGCTGATTAGAGAAACTTCCTGGATCCCCAAAAGAAGTTATATAACTATTTCCCGTTTGTTTTACAAATTGAAATAAAAAGCTTAATTCCAACCCATTATAGGTCAAATTATTTTGAACCCCCCAAAAAAAATCTTGAGCGACTTCTCCTATTATCTGATAATCATTATTATCAATAGTGCCATCCTCGTTGACATCTTCAAAAGTATAAATTCCCGTATCTGGATCCACACCTGTATATACAGGTCCTTTTCTTATAAATAATGAACTCCCTACTTCATACCTATCAGCAAATGGAGAATTTTCTAATTCATCATATTTTACCAATTTTGAACGGGGTATACTTAAATTAATACTCGTATTCCATTTAAAATCAGCTTTGTTTACATTGACTGTATTTAATTCAAATTCCCAACCTCGGTTTTCAATCTCGGCAGGTAAATTGAACTGGATAGAAGATTGACCTGTAATAACTGGTAAAGGCAACGCCAGGAGTTGATCCAAAGTACGATTCCTATACCAACTAGTATTTAATAAAATTTTATCTTTTGCAAAACCCAACTCCAAGCCTACTTCCAATTTTCGCACGGTTTCCCAAGAAAAATCAGGATTGCTTAAACGGGTTAGAGACAACCCTGAAACCCCATTATAGGGATTATTTGTTGATATATAGGTATTTAAATATCCGTAATTTCCAATATTATCGTTCCCCGTTGTTCCATAACTTCCTCTTAATTTTCCATAACTTAGAAAATCCCAAGTATTTTTTATAAAGGCCTCATTAGAAAATAACCACGCAGCACCAATACTGCCGAAATTAGCAAATTGTTTACCTGGACCAAATCGACTGGAGCCATCCCGTCTACCTGTTAGATTTATAATATAGCGTCGGTCATAATTATAATTGATTCTTCCAAAAAGGGCACTGTATCGATACTGTGAATAATTAGAACCTAAAGAACTTAATATAACAGCGGCATTCCGATTTCTGAGCAGTGCATCACTGGTATACCCAGATCCGGCTATTCCATCTACTTCCTGAACTGAATTTTGAAAAGTCGTACCAATCAAGGTATTTAATTTCCCATTTTCAAAAGCTTTTTTATATTCCAATTGAGGTTCAACAATCCAGCTTCTTAAGTTGGATGTCGAAAAATTCGCACTACCTGTACTAGTACTAGTAATGGTTTCAGGATTCCTCGCACTTAATGGCAAAATACTGTTTTCATCTGTTTTTTGAAGAGTAAACCCGATTGATGTCTTAAACTGAATTTCAGGTGTTATAAAATAACCTAAAACGGCATTGGATACCAAATTATCTGTCAAGTTTTGATATTTATTTTCAAGCTGTGCTAAAGGGTTGAACCAGGTCCCATCCTCCCAGTTTAAATTGCCTTCTTCGTCATACAGTGATGGTGAGTTGGGAGCCAATCTAAACGCAAGTGCTGTAAAGTCTGATATTAAATTACTACTACTATTTGAATAGTTTACTGAGAGGTTGGCATTTAGTTTTCCATTTTTGGATTGGTGATTTAAATTGAACCGTCCCGAAATACGCTGAAAATCATTGTTTCCAGGAAATACCGTAGTTTCCCTAAAATAACTGCCTCCGAATACAAATTGGGTCTGGTCGTTACCTCCAGAAATATTAATTTGTGCATTGGTCTGTTCGGCAGTATCACCTAATAAAACTTCTTGCCAATCGGTAAAACGATCTTGATCCCAAAAAAAGACATCTGGGAAAAATCGTTCAAAAAAAGAAGGTGGATTGAAATTATCGTTAGCAAATGCTTCATTACGCATTTCCAGATATTCTTCTGTATTTAATAGATTCATTTTATTAGTTACCTGACCAAGACCATATGAGTAATTAACATCTATTTTGGTCTTACCTGTTTTTCCTCTTTTGGTAGTGATCAATACCACGCCGTTAGCACCACGAGATCCATAAATGGATGTAGCATCAGCATCTTTTAAGACCTCAATACTTTCAATATCATTTGGATTAATCGTGCTTAACGGATTTCCTCCTTGAGTAACTGCATTACCCAGATTTGTACCTCCCGTACCTGATATCGAGGCAGAAGGAAACGGAACACCATCTATTAAATACAAAGGAAGGTTTCCATTTATAGTACCTCCTCTACCATCTCGTAAACTATTTTGTCCTCTAATTAAAATGCTAAAAGCACCTCCTGGTACACCACTTTGTTGTTGTATATATACTCCTGACATTCTTCCTTGTAAAGTTTGCAAAGGATTGGATACTGGTTGTTGCTCTATTTCTACAGCGGTCACTTTGGCTATATTCCCTGTTGCTTGACGTTGAGAGGTTTTGTAGTACCCTGCATTAATCGTCACTTCATCTAGGGCATTCACACTTTCTTTAAGGCTTATATTCATAATCCTTTGAGTACCTACCAAGATTTCTTGTGTGGCATAGCCTAGATAGGAAAAGACCAAGACACTGGCGGGGTCTGGTACGCTAATTTGGTAGTTGCCATCAAAATCAGTGGCCGTACCCCTAGAGGTACCCTTAAGCATTACCGTTACCCCTGGGATGGGTTGCCCTGTGGCATCGGTTACTTTACCCGAGACCTGCCGTTGTTGGGCCTTTGTTTTTTTGTTAATTACAATCCGGTTGTTGGTACTTAATACAATGCTAAATTGCCCTTTGGGTAAAATTTGTTGTAAGAGTTTGCCCAGCCTAAAGGTGCCTTTTTTTACCGTTACTTTGGGTAGCTCTTTAAACAGGTCTTCTGGATACATAAAACGGAAGGCGGTTTGGTCTATAATTAGATCAAACACCTCATCTACCGTCAGTAGCTGGTCGGTCTTTATAGTCACCTTTTTTTGCGCCAAACTGTTTTCTACATTAAAACTGAATACGGTGGTGCAGAGTAAGAACAAGAATGTTTTCATAAGTAGCATCAAGAGTCGTTTTCTATAGCGAAACACGACTAGGTTTAATTTAATTTCCATAAATTTGTGTGTATTTAGTTAGTTTTTATTTTTTAATTAAATGAATACGTTTGAGGGGGATTTACAGTTTGAACTTTGCAGGTATGAACTGTTTCCTCCTTTTTAGTGAGACGCAATTTTTAAGAAACACGTTTTGCGTGTGTACTTAAAATTGCTAGTCTAACCTGCCGCAGGCAGGCTAATCCTGATGTCTGTCGGGATCTCACCCTTTTCGATGAGATTTTCTTGGTGTTGTTTTTAGGTCATAGGTTTTGGTTTTTGGGCTTTAGGCTATTTGCGTTAAGCTGTTAGTGATTTTATGTTTTGTATTTATATTCATGTTTTGTACTTTTTATTGAACAGCCCTTCGACAGGCTCAGGGTGACATTTTGGTTTTGATTTTATGTTTTGTATTTATATTCATACTTTGCACTTTTTAACTTTTAACTTTTAACTTTCAACACTACATAAGCGTTACTGTTTTGTTATTAATTTTATAATCGTTAATTACCCCAAAGCTTTTAATGGTATTTAGTATTTCTACAATGGTTTGGTCTTTGCCCAATACCCCTACAAAACGTACCTCGCCCAGTTCTGGCCTGGTAAAGCGAACCTCCATATCATACCAACGTGACAGCACCTGCATGATTTCTTTTAGGGTTTTATGGGCTAGCATAAACTCGCCATGCCTCCAGGCGGTTTCTCGGTGGGGGTTTACTTGTTTTATCTCCATTTGTTGCTGCGTACTATGTAATACTGCCTGTTGCCCAGGTAGCAGCGTATTACTTTGGTCTCCGTAGTGCACCCGTACTTTGCCTTCTACCAGCGTGGTATAGAGTGTGGTTTCGTCTTTATAGGCTTTAAGGTTAAACTCAGTACCCAATACTTCTATGATTTGGTTGTTATTGACAGATTGCTTCGTACCTCGCAATGACGTTAATGACGGAGACACTACTTTAAAGGACGCTCCTTTATGTGCTGTACTTGGGGAAACGTCAAAATAGGCTTCACCATAGATAAGTTCTACCTGTCTTGTTTCTCCTTTGGTAAAGGCTACTGGGTATTTAATTTGGGTTTCTGAGTTGAGCCATACCTGGGTGCCGTCGGCTAGGGTCATGGTAAATTGGCCGCCTCTGGGGATGGTTAGGGTGTTGTAGGTTATTTGGTTTCTAGTTTCTGGTTTCTGGTTTCTGGTTTCTTGGTAGACGATTTCTTCTCCGTTGCTGGTGGCATTGGCACTTTGGAAGGAGGCGCCTTTAATTAAGGTAATTTCTTCTCCAGAGGCTAGGGTTAGTTTTGCTTTGTCGGTACCCGTTTCTATTTGGTTGTTGACAATGATAGGGGTGGTTTCTATAGTGGTATTGAATATGTTGCCTCTAAAGAAATAGCCTGTAGCCAACACACCAATAAATACGGCTGCTGCCGCTGCATAACGCAGATAGAAGCTACGTACTGGTTTTTCTTGATTTTTAATAGCTCTTTTTACTTTTTGAAGGGCGGCTTCATCATCAATCACATCATATACCATATTCAAATGGTAGTTCTCTTTAATATACGCCTGAAATTCTTTTAGGTTTTCAGGTTTTTTAAGCCAATGAATCAACTGCTCTAGCTCTGTAGCTGTAATGCTGTTCTCTGTTAAATATTTTAGTATGGTATTTTTCATTCAATAATCGTATTGTTTGGGAGTCTCTATTAGTATATCGATTTCAGTTTGCAAAAACCCTTAGTGGAAAGTTAAAAAATTTAGGTATCGATTCCTAATGTTGGTTTCTGTTGGCTTCCTAAGACCTACCCATACATTTAAAAAAACATTCATTTGCCCGTATCAAGGTAGTGTAGCAACTAATTTAATATTGAAAAAATAAAACATTTTCCCCTAGGGCATCAGGCAATATAGAAACAAGAACACCCCAAACACAATACTCTGTAGGACCTGCCTGCCAGCAAAGGCAGGGTTATACATCATCCAGAAAATCAAAAAGAAATCGCTCATCATATTCCGCTTCAAATTTTTTGAGGAATTGAATGTACAATACCATTCCTTTTAGGACAATTCTTTCGATGACCTACCAATGCAGAGCAGAATCATACTTTGTTAAAAAAGAATTCAGTACTGATTCTGCCCTACTACCACTTCAAATAAAAACTACTATCTATTTTTTATGTATATTTCCCAACAAAATAATACCCATATATCCGTTGATTTATGAAAGACCAAGAATTAATTCTTAGCATTAAAAAAGATGACCGTGCTGCTTTTGATGTACTTTTTAAGAAGTATTACAAACCTCTTGTGGGGTATATCAGATCGCTTTCTCATGATATTTATAGCTCAGAAGATATTGTACAGCAGGTGTTTATGACCTTGTGGATGAACCGGCACGATTTGAATATTAGTAAAACGGTAAAAGGCTATTTATACTGGGTTTCTTATACTACGTATATTGATCAATACCGAAAAACAAAACACAGAACGCATTTACTGGGGGAAATTAAAGAAAAGACCTTACGAGATGCCATTCCTGAAGATAAAGAGTTGATAAATTCTAGAATTAAAAAATTAAAACAGCTTATTGAAACCTTACCACCTGTTTGTAAAAAAGTATTAGAGCTCAACAAATTAGGCGGTTTAAAGTATGATGAAATTGCGAAAACACTAAATATCTCAAAAAAAACAGTAGAATCGCATATGAGAACAGCCTTTAAAAAAATACGCAAAGGATTTGACAGCGATACATTGATTTTGTTCTTTTTAAGAAATATTGTAAGACTAAAGACACTCTTTTAAAACGGTCTTTTTTATCTATCTCTTTTAATAAAAAGTGTATCTAGTGCCATTTCTTTTTGCAACCAACGTCTTAATTCTCTTTCTTTTGGTGCAATAATACTATCAGATAATTTTCGATTCCATTTTATAGTCGCAATGGGTATGGTATCTATTTTTATAAAATCTTTAGAGGACAACACATTTGCAAAACTAATTTCTTTAATATCTACATATCTAATTTTTGCGTCTTTTGCAATTCTACTAAAAGCAACCACTTTCTGATTTTTATTCAATGCATCTTGCTCAATCCTAGTGTTTAAAGTAGAGATCGTTTCTTGTAATGCTGTTATTTGCTTCTGTAAACCCGCAATGATATTTTTACTTTCCTGGAGCTCTTCTCGTTTCTCTTTATAAGCAGTTGTAATCAGTTCGAAACTCTTTGTATCGCTTCCTTTAATTTTTAGTTGAAAATCTCCAATATTTGGATAAAAAACGATGTTTGACAATTCGTTTGTTAAGTCATTCTCAGTAGCATCCGTAATTTCGTTAAAAAAGTTTAAATAAATTTCTTTTTTATCAATGTCTTTATCCCAGTCAATTAACTGTAGAGACTTATTTGCTTTTATTTCGTTTTTAATAAAAGCATTTATTTGAGTATTTACTTGGTTGTCCTGAAATACATTAATAAAGGTAAAAATAGCAGGGATCATCACGGCAATACCAACTACCGTTGCAATGGTAGAGTACCTTTTTCTCTTCGCAGCATTTGCATATTTATGCATTGGAAAACGCAATAATTTCAATACTAAAAATGTTGCCAAAGCAATAAAAATGGTATTGATTGTAAACAAATACATCGCACCAAAAAAGTAAGAAAAATTACCTTTTGCCAAACCATAACCGGCTGTACATAAAGGTGGCATTAACGCAGTAGCAATAGCCACACCAAAAATTACAGAGGCAATGGTTCCTTTTTTAGTTCTTGCAACCATTAAAGCCAAACCTCCAAAAAAGGCGATTAAAACATCTCGAATATCTGGACTTACTCTTCCTAACAATTCTGAATTGTCTTCACTTAACGGAAAGAAATAAAAGAAGAGAAAGGAAGCAAATAAACTTAGCCCAATCATGATGCCTAAGTTGATCAGCGATTTTTTAAAGGTATTAATGTCATTTAATGCAAAAGACATACCGATACCTAAAATTGGTCCCATTAAAGGAGATATTAGCATGGCTCCAATAACAACTGCAGTAGAATTGGCATTCAATCCTATAGAGGCCACAAATACGGCAAAAATAAGCACCCAAGCAGTGGCACCTTTAAAAGGTATATCTGCCTTAATTGCTTCTAACGTAGCTTCATGATCTGTATCGTCTCTAAAGTCAAAGAGTTCAATTAAAAACTTTCGAATGCTTTCTAATAAACCTTTGGCCTCATTCTGAGCACTTTGCTTAACATCTTCCTCCGGATGTGGTTTTATATTCTTTTCTATATCTTCTTCCATATGCTATCATTTAGAATGCCGGAAAGATACAAAAAAAGTTCTCTGAAAAATGGGTGTAAAAAATTACTGTAAGTAGATTTTATCAATCTCTAGTTGAAAGCTTTGTTCTTTTTTATTTCCTATTAAAAAAGCGAGTTCTTCTATATTTTCTGAAGAAAAATGATTCATATCTAATTTTCTTCCTCTAAATGCAGGATACATGTCTGAGAGGGTAATTTTTATGGTTTGCCACTCTCCGTTTGTTTCAAAAGTAGCAATAAAAGAATGGGAATTATACACATCATCTTTTAGTCTGAATTGATATTTTTTACCATCACCTTTCACTCTTAAAACTACCTCTTTAAAATCTTTTACGTTTATTGGAGAAAAACGATAGCGTAAGGAGGAGAATCCGCCGTTGTTTTCTAAAGAAACATTTCCATAAAATACTCCGAAACTTTCTTCATTCATTTTAAAGTTCCCACGAGACCTTCCTCCCATCACCACATCATCAACAATTCTCCAATTAGAAATATTGGAGTCTGAATTAAAATCAAAAATTGTTTTAGTAGTAGCACTCATACATACGATTGTTAAAAGAATTAAAAAAAGGTTGTTCATAATTATAAAGAAATAATGAAACAAAAATATTGATAAAAATCCTTTAAGACTGTTGGCATAGTGTTAAAATAAAAAAAAACTCCACACAATGTGCGGAGTTTTTAGTGACCGGGCTGGGGCTCGAACCCAGGACCCTCTCCTTAAAAGGGAGATGCTCTACCAACTGAGCTACCAGGTCATTCTTTTGTTTTTAACGGGTGCAAATGTATGCTTTATTTTACAATAAAAAAACATTTTTCTATTTTGTTTCATTTAAATAAACTTCTCTTACTTTTTTCAATAAATTAGAAGAATACACAAAATCTACAACCGCTTCATTATCAGTTGAAAATATGTTTTCACTAGACCCTTCCCACTCTTTAATACCTTTTCTTAAAAAAACTATTTTTTCTCCTATCTCTATAACAGAATTCATATCGTGGGTATTTATGACCGTAGTAATCTTATATTCTTCTGTAATTTCTTGAACTAAATTATCAATTACAATGGCTGTTTGAGGATCTAAACCAGAATTGGGTTCATCACAAAATAAATATTTAGGATTCATCACAATTGCTCTGGCAATGGCAACTCTCTTTTGCATTCCTCCAGACAATTCTGCTGGTAATTTTTTATTTGAATTTTCTAAGTTTACACGATTTAAAACAAAGTTTACACGATCTAACATTTCTGATTTTGTTTTTTTCGTGAACATTTTAAGTGGAAACATCACATTGTCTTCAACCGTTTGAGAATCAAACAATGCACTTCCTTGAAAAACCATGCCTATTTCTTGCCTCCATTGTTGTCTTTCTTCTTCTGTAAAATTTGTATTTACTTTTCCATCAAAAGAAATAGTGCCTTGTTCTGGAATATGTAAACCAATTAAAGATTTTAAGAATACTGTTTTTCCAGAACCACTTTGCCCAATAATAAGGTTTGTTTTTCCTGGTAAAAAGGTTGCTGATATTCCTTTTAGAACTTCTACACCTCCAAAACCTTTATGTAAATTTTTAACTTCTATCATAGTCTTAAGTTAATAACAATTGTGTTAAAATATAATTGGCGACTACAATTAAAATAGTGGTCCAAACTACAGATTGCGTACTTGCTCTTCCCACCGCAATAGATCCTCCTTTTACATAATACCCATGATAAGAGGGTACGGTAGCAATTAGAAAAGAAAATACCAATGTTTTTATCAAAGCATACACAATTAAAAAAGGTTTAAAATCAGTTTGAAGTCCAGTAATGTAATCTGTTCCTGCAAATAAACCAGAAAGCACCCCTGCAACCCAACCTCCAAAAATTCCTAAAGCCATTGCCAAAGCAATTAAAAAAGGATAAAAGAATAAAGCAGCGATTACTTTGGGTAGTACTAAAAAGTTAATGGAGTTGATCCCCATAACGTCTAGTGCGTCTATTTGTTCGGTAACTCTCATCGTACCGATACTAGAAGTAATATAAGAACCTACTTTTCCTGCTAAAATAATTGAACAAAAAGTGGGTGCAAACTCTAATATAATAGATCTTTTTGCTGCAAAACCAATTAAAGAGTCTGGTATAAACGGACTGTCTAAATTTAATGCCGTTTGAAGTGCAATTACCCCTCCAATAAAAAAGGATATAAACATTATGATTCCTAGAGACTTAAGTCCTAGGTCATCAACTTCTTTCATTAAAGCTTGGTAAAAAATGCGTGGTTTTTGTGGCTTTCTAAAAACGCGACCTAGCATCATAAAGTATTTACCTACATGTTCTATATATGTCATTCATACAAATTTTAAGCTAAAGTATTAAATAATGCTTAATTGAGTGTTAATTAATACACTTCAAAATAAAAAATAATTACTTTTGATGAAATATTAAATTTTCTTCCCGAAATGAAAAGAGCTTTTTTATACTTTTTAGGATTGATTCTTCTTTTTTCAAGTTGTCATACAACTGAAAAAAAATTAGAAAAACCAAAATTAGTCGTTGGTATTGTTATCGATCAAATGCGTTATGATTATTTAACGAGGTATGCAGATAGATACGGAGAAGATGGCTTTCATAGAATTCTTAAGGATGGATTTTCGTTAGAAAACGCGCATTTTAATTACATTCCTACCTATACCGCTGTTGGGCATTCTTCTATTTTTACAGGAACAACACCAAACAATCATGGTATTATATCTAATAATTGGTATGACAAGTTTTTAAAAAAAAGCATTTATTGTGTTGATGATAACAATTACAGGACTATTGGTAATGATGGCACTGTTGGAAAAAAATCTCCCCATAGATTATTTACAACTACCATTGCAGACCAACTGCATTTAGCGCAAAACATGCATGGAAAAACCATTGGAATTTCTATAAAAGACAGAGCTGCCATTCTACCCGTAGGACATACGGCAACTGCAGCCTATTGGTATGATGGGGGCGATAAAAACCAATGGATTACAAGTTCTTTTTATATGAATGAATTACCAGATTGGTTAAAAAAATTCAATAATAACAACAAAGCAGATGAATATTTAAATACTACTTGGAATACATTATACGATATAAAAACCTATAAAAATAGTATTGCAGATAACAATATTTTCGAAAATAATTTAAACGGACAAGAAACACCTACGTTTCCTAAAGATTTAAAAAAGCTAAGAGAGAAAAACGAAAATTTCAGCTTGATAAAAACAGTACCCGCAGGAAATACGTATACCGTAGATTTTGCGAAAGCTGTAATTAAAGGAGAACAATTAGGAAAAAGTAAGTACACAGATTTTTTAACGGTAAGTTTTTCATCTACAGATTATGTAGGTCATAGATATGGTGTTGCTGCTGTAGAAACAGAAGACACTTATTTGCGCTTAGATAGAGATTTAGCAGATTTTTTTAATTTTTTAGATGCTGAAGTTGGTAAAGGAAAATACACACTCTTTCTAACAGCAGATCATGCAGCTGTTCATGTGCCCTCTTATTTACAATCTTTAAAAATTCCTGCGCATTATATGAATACGAAAAAAGCGTTTAGAGATTTTATGTTAGAGGTTACCCAAAAGTATTTTAACTCTAAAGAATTGATTGAAAATGTTTCGAATTATCAGATATTTTTAAATAAAGATAAGATTGAATCTCTAGGGTTAGACAGAAATGTAGTTGCTCAAAGATTAGCTGATGAAGTTGTAAATTTTGACAAGATCTATAAAGCAGTTACCGCAAGAACTTTACAAACCACCAATTTTACAGAAGGCATTATGAATGCTCTTCAAAATGGTTACAACCAAAAATTCTCTGGAGACGTTTTAATGATTCCTTATCCAGCAACTCTAATTTACGGTAGAAAAGGTTCCAGTCATGGTTCTGGCTATTCCTATGACACGCATGTTCCAATTATCTTCTATGGAAATGGAATACAAAAAGGGTCTTCAACCCAAAAATATGATATTATAGACATTGCTCCAACTATTGCGAACCTATTAAAAATTGAAGCTCCTAACAGTACTTCGGGTACAATTATTGAAGAGGTTTTAAAAAAATAATTAAACTCTAAAATTAGAGCTATTTTGATGTCTTTTGATTGCTTTTCTAGAAAGCACAATTCCTATAATTAAAGAAATAAAAGCTCCGATTGAAATTCCGGGTATAAAATTAATAAACAAGAAGAAATCATAGAAACCGTGAAATAGTGTAGCGAAGAGAAGTCCTGCGATATTTAGTTTTACTCTATGGTTAGAGAATTTTGCTTTCCCCATAAAATAGCCCATCAAAATTCCAAAAGTTGCGTGTGCAGGAACTGCCGTAAAAGCTCTAAGCAAACCAGTACCCGCGCCATATTGAAAAGTATACAGAATGTTTTCTAAAGCGGCAAAACCCATAGAAACCATTACAGCATAAACAATTCCGTCAAATGATTCATTAAAATCGCGCTTCCTTTGAGCGTAATACCTTACAATTAAGTATTTGGAAAACTCTTCTACAAGTGCCACCACAAAAAATGCTTTTAAAAATTGCTGAAATATATTTTTAGCATCTGTTAGTGGTAAAATAATTGCAGCCAAATAGCCAACTACAAATGTGATGATAATACTTACCGTTGCACCTAATAAGAAACTTTTTGTTAAAAGCCCAATAGGTTCCTTTTCATATGTATCTTTAAAATAAATATAAATGATGATTACTAAAACAGGTGCAATTGCTAAAAAAAGTAGACTCATCTAATGCGCTTTGGGAAGAAAAATTTCTGCCATCATACAACGTGCACTTCCACCACCACAAGTTTCTATTGTTTCTAAAGAGCTTGAGATAATTTTACAGTGATTTTTAATTTTTGAAATTTGACTTTGTGATAAAGCATCGTAAGCTGCTTGACTCATCACTAAAAACAATTCATTATCTTTTCCTTTTACTTGCAGCATATTTCCTGCAAAATGATGCATTTGCGCTTCAGAAATTTCAATTACTTGTTTTCCGTCTTCTTTTAAATGTTTTAATACATTTTTTCTTTCAGATGTATCGTCTATCGTCTCTAAACAAATCACTGCAAATGTTTCAGCAATACACATCATGACATTGGTATGATATATAGGTGCTCTTTTGTCTTCAACCGTTTGATTTGCCACAAAAACAACTGGGGTATACTCAAAATCTTCACAAAACTCAATAAACAATTCTTCACTAGCTCTTGCAGACAGCGCGCAGTATGCTTTTCTATTTACACGATCTAAGATAATGCTTCCAGTACCTTCCAAATATAAATCTTCCTCTTCTGCAGAAGTATAATCAATTACATTCTCTATCACAAAACCATTTTCTTCTAGCGTTGTTAAAATATCTTCTCTTCTTTCTAAGCGTCTGTTTTCTGCAAACATTGGGTATAAACCTACAGAACCATCTGCGTGAAAAGAAATCCAGTTATTTGGAAAAATGGAGTCTGGTGTATCAAATTTTTCGGTATCAGAAATCACAATAACTTCTACACCAAAACTTTTCAATTTAAAAACATAGGCATCAAACTCTTCTTGTGCTTTCTTATTGATCTCAGTATTTTTTAGAGATAACTCCTCTTGAAAGTAATTATTTACAGCAGTTTGTTCATTCATCCTAAAATGAATAGGACGAATCATTAAAATTGAATTGGTAGTTTGTTTCATGTATATCTAATCGGTTGGCAAAATTATAAATTAAAATGATCATAATACCCAAAACTTTAGAATATTAAATCATTTTAATGAAGGTGTTTTTAGAATCAATAATACGAAAATCAAAAGACTCAGATGTAAATTGTGAGGCTTTCTTTATGCTCTGATTAATGGCATCGTAGAGCAGCGCAGCAAACCTTCTTGTTTTGCAATTTCCGCATACGGAACTTCTTCCACAGTAAAGCCTTTAGCTCTCAGCCAAGCATTTAATCTTGTAAAGTTTTTTTCCGATATGATTACTTCTTCAGAAATAGAAAAAATATTACTATTCATATGGTACATTTCTTCTTTATCAATTTCAAACACATTTTCTTTGCCAAAGAAATTCAGCAACCATTCATATTCTTTTTCAATTAGAAATCCGTTTTTATGCAGTATTGCTTTGTCTTTTCCAATGGGTTGAAAACAGCAATCTAAATGCAGGGCATTTTCTTTAGCATTTGTATTAGATTTTCTTAATTCAAAAGATTTTACAATTTTATTTGGAAACAACTCTTGAAGCGCAATTACTGCGTCTATATTTGTTCTTGCTGTAATAAAATCTGGATAATCTTCACCAGAATAAGTCCCTACAAAAATATAATCGTTCCAAGGCATTACATCACCACCTTCTACATGACATGCTTCTGGTAAATTTATAATAGTATCTGGGTGAATTTTAGAGATTACATGAGATATCGCTTTTATTTCTTGGTCTCTATCCGGTAAAATATTTGCTTTTACTAATTTATCATCAATGACAAATGCAATATCTCTTGAAAATATTTGATTGTAATTTTCTATGATTTTTGGTCTAAAAACTTCCACATTGTATTTCTCCAAAACCTTTGCAACAGCTTCCATCTCAAGAACCATATCACTTTCTTTTGGGTAAGTTCCTGACAACACATGTTGAATACTTTTAGGATCATAACAGTCTTCGACTTTTGGTGTAGGGCCATTGCTGGTAGCAATTCCTAAAACAACTGCTTTTAAAGTAGCAGTCTCATTTTGGATATTTAATTTTAGCATACATAAAGGTATTAAAAAAAGCTTCATAAGGTATGAAGCTTTTTTTTATGATTTAAAATAAAGAAGTTTATCTGTTGTCTATAGATTTGAAATCTCTAACATTTTCTCCTGTATAAATTTGACGTGGTCTACCTATTGGTTCTTTGTTTAATCTCATTTCTTTCCATTGTGCAATCCAACCTGGTAAACGTCCCATCGCAAACATTACTGTAAACATCTCTACAGGAATATCCATGGCTCTGTAGATAATACCAGAGTAAAAATCTACATTCGGATATAATTTTCTATCTACAAAATAAGGATCGCTTAAAGCTTCTTTTTCTAAACCTTTGGCAATTTCTAAAATAGGATCTTCTACACCTAAACTTGCTAAAACTTCATCAGCCGCTTTTTTAATAATCTTTGCTCTTGGATCGAAGTTTTTATACACTCTATGACCAAAACCCATCAATCTAAAAGGATCTGATTTGTCTTTTGCTTTTGCCATGTATTTTTTAGTATCTCCACCATCTTCTTTAATCGCTTCTAACATTTCTAAAACAGCTTGGTTTGCACCCCCGTGAAGTGGCCCCCAAAGCGCAGAAATTCCTGCAGATAAAGAGGCAAATAAACCTGCATGAGAAGAACCTACAATTCTTACTGTAGATGTAGAACAGTTTTGTTCGTGATCTGCATGTAAAATGAACAGCTTATCTAAAGCATCTTTTATAATAGGATTCATCACATAATCTTCATTTGGCTCTTCAAACATCATTTTCATAATGTTTTCTACATAACCTAAAGATTTAGAACCATAGTTTAAGGGCAGTCCTTTTTGCTTGCGCATTGTCCAAGCCACTAAAACAGGAAATTTTGCCATAATTTTCACTATAGCATTGTACATTTCTTCCTCAGAATCTACATTTACAGATGTTGGATTAAATGCAGTTAAAGCACTTGTTAAAGAAGATAAGATGCCCATTGGATGCGCAGTCTTTGGAAAAGCATCTAATATTTTCTTAATATCATCATCTACAACAGATTTTGATTTGATATCTGTGTGAAATTTCTCTAATTGTTCTGTAGTTGGTAAATCACCAAAAATTAGCGCATAAGCAACTTCTAAAAAATCTGCTTTTTCAGCCAATTCTTCTATCGCATATCCTCGATATCTTAAAATTCCTTTTTCACCATCTAAAAATGTAATAGCACTTTCACAAGAACCTGTATTTTTATATCCAGGATCTATTGTGATAACACCATTTGTAGCCCCTCTCAAAGATTTAATATCTATTGCAACTTCATTTTCTGTTCCTTTTACAAGAGGAAATTCATAAGAATCTTCTCCTATTTGTAATTTAGCTATATCTGACATTTGTAATGATTTTTTTTGTTTTTCTAATAGCCACGAAGATACCAAATTTTGAAGAATTTTGAAATGTGTTCCTATAGATTTTTGATATTTTTAAATAATATTAACCTATTTGATAATTTCACAAAAAAAGCCTCACATTTTGATGTGAGGCTTCATTAAAAATAATTATACGATTATATGTTAAAGGCTTTTCCTCTAGGGAAATAAGCCACTTCTCCTAATGCTTCTTCAATTCTTAATAATTGGTTGTACTTGGCCATTCTATCTGAACGAGAAGCTGAACCTGTTTTAATTTGACCACAATTTAAGGCCACTGCTAAATCTGCAATCGTATTGTCTTCTGTTTCGCCAGACCTGTGACTCATTACTGAAGTATACCCCGCATTTTTTGCCATATTAACGGCAGCAATAGTTTCCGTTAAAGTACCTATTTGATTTACCTTAATTAAAATTGAATTTGCGATACCATTTTTAATTCCTTTAGACAAACGCTCAACATTTGTAACAAACAAATCGTCACCAACTAATTGTACTTTGTCTCCAATTTTTTCAGTTAAATATTTCCAACCGTCCCAATCGTTTTCATCCATTCCGTCTTCAATAGAAATAATTGGATAATTTGCTGCTAACTCTGCTAAATAATCTGCTTGTTCTTTACTCGTTCTAACTTTTCCTTTACTTCCTTCGAACTTCGTATAATCGTAAGCGCCATCAACATAAAATTCCGCAGCAGCACAATCTAAGGCAATCATTACTTCATCACCCAAAGAATATCCTGCATTATTAACTGCTAATGCGATGGTATCTAATGCATCTTCTGTACCGTCTAAAGTAGGTGCAAAACCGCCTTCATCTCCAACTGCTGTAGATAAATTCCTGTCGTGTAACACTTTCTTTAAATTATGAAAAATTTCAGAGCCCATTTGCATTGCTTTAGAAAAAGTTTTTGCTTTTACTGGCATTACCATGAATTCTTGAAATGCAATAGGTGCATCTGAATGAGAACCACCATTAATAATATTCATCATTGGAACTGGCAATGTATTTGCTGAAACACCACCAATATATCTATACAAAGGCATCCCCAATTCATTTGCTGCTGCTTTGGCCACTGCCAAAGAAACCCCTAAAATTGCGTTGGCACCTAATTTTGATTTATTTGGAGTACCATCTAAATCTCTCATTAGTTTATCAATTCCGTTTTGTTCAAAAACAGAGACGCCTAGCAATTCTTCAGCAATAATTTGATTTACATTTTTTACGGCTTTTAAAACGCCTTTACCCATGTAATCTTTACCCCCATCACGTAACTCAACAGCTTCATGCTCTCCTGTAGAAGCTCCTGAAGGAACAGCAGCTCTTCCTAAAACTCCATTATCTGTTGTTACATCTACTTCTACTGTTGGATTTCCTCTTGAATCGAAAATTTGACGTGCATGAACACTAATAATAATACTCATTATCTATTTGATTTAGTTAATTTACTCTATTTATGATGGCTAATTTACAAAATAAGCACTTGATTCATCTGACTTAAAAAGAATTGTTACGAAAACGTTTTCAAACAAGTTTTTGTTTTTTAGACAGAAACCTTCTGATGTTTTTCGATGGTTTCTATAAATTGATCAAATAAATATTCAGAATCATGAGGTCCTGGACTCGCCTCTGGATGGTATTGAACAGAAAAAACAGGTTTATTTTTCATTCTTATTCCCGCAACGGTATGGTCATTTAAATGAACATGGGTAATTTCTATATCTTTATGATTCTCAGTTTCTTCTTTATTGATTGCAAAACCATGATTTTGAGAAGTAATTTCTCCTTTACCTGTTAACATATTTTTAACTGGGTGATTGATCCCTCTATGTCCGTGGTGCATTTTGTATGTAGAAATTCCATTTGCTAATGCAATTATTTGATGTCCTAAACAAATGCCAAATAGTGGCAAATCTTTTTTAATAATTTCTTTTGCAAGCGCTATTGCCGCAGTTAAGGGTTTTGGGTCTCCTGGTCCATTAGAAATAAAATAGCCATCTGGATTAAAAGCAGCTAAATCTTCAAACGTGGAATCGAAAGGAAATACTTTTACATAAGCGTCTCTTTTTACAAAGTTTCTAAGAATGTTCTTCTTGATTCCGATGTCTAAAGCAGCTATTTTAATTCTAGCATTTTCATTTCCAACAAAATAAGGTGCTGTTGTAGATACTTTAGATGCCAATTCTAAACCATTCATAGATGGCACCTTGGCTAATTGCTTTTTTAAAGCTTCAATATTATCGATATCCGTAGAAATAATTGCATTCATGGCTCCGTTATCTCTAATGTAAGAAACCAAAGCTCTGGTATCTACATCTGAAATAGCAACCGTATTGTGCTTTTCAAACCAACCTTTTAAATTCCCATCAGAGTCTACTCTAGAATGTGTAAAACTAAAATTTCTACAAATTAAACCAGAAATTTTTATTCCATCTGATTCTACTTCGTTGTCATTCACACCATAATTCCCAATATGTGCGTTTGTGGTTACCATAATTTGTCCGAAATAAGAAGGATCTGTAAAGATCTCTTGATATCCAGACATACCGGTATTAAAACAAATTTCTCCTGTTGAAGTTCCTTCAATACCTACAGATTTCCCATAAAAGATAGTTCCGTCAGCTAATAAAACTAATGCCTTTTTTCTAGTTTGATATTTCATTGATATAAATTGTGTTTGTTCCTGTAAAAATATAAAAAAAGGGATAAACGTAAACGCTTATCCCTTTTTTATTGTTTGATGTTTTCGTAGAATTGAAAAATTTTAGCTAAGTCTTCATCATTTTTAATTGAAAGTTTATTTTTTTTGATATATTTTTTAATAATTGGACTCTTATTACCAAATATTTTTAAAAAAGTTGTGTTTTTTAGTTTTATTTTTTTAATAATATTTTCTGATTTTAGATAATAAGTTTCTTTTAAAATATATTGATCAGGTTTGAATTGATTGGTGAATGCATCTCTAGCTCCCTTTTTTATTAATTTACTACTTTTTTTTAGAATTTCTTTACCCTTTGTAAAGGCTATCAATTCATAATAGGATTGTACATTATTATTGGAGACAAGCTTAAACACTTTATTATTTAGTCTTATTTTATTTAAGGAGTTAAAATCGAAAACAAATACTGAATCTAAAGAAAATTTTGATACAAATCTATCTATTTTTGTATCATAATTTATATTTTTCACTTTATGTGTTTTACCATCATTAGAGGATATTGTAGCTAAATTTACCCACTTTTTGAATAAATAAGGAGTTCCTTTAATTTTTTTTGAAATTGGAGACTTCACCCATAAACCTGAGGAACCTACATTTAAATCTCCAGCAGTATTAGCTCTTGTATCGATGTCATCCTCACTAGTTTGTGCATTTAATGTTAAAGAAAGTAAACTAACTAATATTAAAATTGTTTTTTTCATAATATGGTTTATTTTGTGTTAATCTAAGTTGTTATAAAATTCAAAAATTTATACTAAATCTGAATAGTTACTAAATTATTCCAACTTTTCAATTATTGGATACATTACTCCTATTACGAGTACCCCAAAACCATTTGACCGAATATCTGAATTTTAAAAAAAATTACTCTTGACCAAAGCTCTCATTTCTAATTTGAGAATAACAAATTGAAGTTATTATTATAAATACTATAAAAAATATTTTTAATAATCTGTGGATTTATTCTCTAAAATACAAAATAATAGTTAATTTTAAACTTGTGAGTAAAGATTTTTTAAAACCAACTGTCTTTGAGGCAGAGCTATAAAAGTATTTTACTAGTTTCATATCTAGTCAATCTGGGCACAAGCTTTGAACTAAAAAAAGTCAAAAATCATACCGACAACATTCTGGAGTATACTGAGATTACCGTTCTTGCTTGTCTCAGGAATCTTTATGGGAGTATTTTCTGGAGTTTTAAAAGGAGGCAGAGCCTTGAGGAATTCTTTTCGATTAAAAATAAAAAGGGATAAACGTATACATTTATCCCTTTTATATAAGTTAAAAAATTTTCATTTCTTATTATTCTTCAGATTTTTCTTCTGTTGTAGTCTCTTCTACTTGAGCAGTGCCCGCTTTTTTGCTTCTTCCTCTTCTTGTCGTTTTCTTAGCTTTTTTCCCTTTAGGATTGTAGATTTCATTATAATCAACCAATTCTACCATAGCCATAGGAGCATTATCTCCTTGACGGTTTCCTAATTTGATGATTCTAATATAACCACCTGGTCTGTCTGCTATTTTTACAGAGATTTCTTTAAAAAGTTCTGTAACTGCATATTTATCACGTAGGTAAGAAAATACAATACGTCTGTTGTGTGTTGTATCTGCTTTCGACTTTGTAATTAATGGCTCTATAAAACATCTTAATGCTTTTGCTTTCGCCACTGTCGTATTAATACGTTTGTGTTCTATTAAAGAACAAGACATATTCGCTAACATTGCTTTTCTATGCGCTGTTTGTCTTCCTAAATGATTATGCTTTTTTCCGTGTCTCATGACGTTTGTTTTATACTTTCATCTTGCATCTACTCATTTTGAGGAGCAAAATATGAAAGCGTTTTTAATATTAAATATTAAAAGTTTGATATTAAAAAGTATTTGAAATTTCCACTATCAAACTTTGTACTTCGTATATTGAACTAGTCTCTATCTAATTTGTATTTACTTAAATCCATTCCGAAGTTTAATCCTTTCACGATTACTAGTTCTTCTAGTTCTGTTAATGATTTTTTACCGAAATTTCTAAATTTCATTAAATCGCTCTTATTAAAAGAAACTAAATCTCCTAAGGTATCTACTTCTGCAGCCTTTAAACAATTTAAAGCTCTTACAGATAAATCCATGTCGATTAGTCTGGTTTTTAATAATTGACGCATGTGTAATGATTCTTCATCATACGTTTCTGTTTGTGCAATTTCATCTGCCTCTAAAGTGATACGCTCGTCAGAGAATAACATAAAGTGGTGGATTAATATTTTTGCAGCTTCAGTTAATGCATCTTTAGGATTTATAGAACCATCAGTATCTATATCAAATACTAATTTTTCATAATCTGTTTTTTGCTCTACACGAAAATTTTCGATTGCATACTTTACATTCTTAATTGGTGTGTAAATAGAATCGGTAAAAATTGTTCCTATAGGTGCAGAAGCTTTCTTATTTTCTTCCGCAGGTACAAATCCTCTACCTTTTTCTATAGTAATTTCTGCATTTAATTTTACAGATTTGTCCATATTACAGATAACTAAATCTGGATTTAATACTTGAAAACCTGAAATAAATTTTTGCAAATCACCCGCAGTAAACTGCTCTTGACCTGAAACAGAAACAGAAACAGTTTCTCTATCTGTTTCTTCTATTTGTTTCTTAAAACGAACTTGTTTTAAGTTTAAAATCATTTCTGTAACATCTTCTACGATACCAGATACAGTAGAAAACTCATGTTCTACACCATCAAGTCTTAAAGATGTAATTGCAAAACCTTCTAAAGAAGATAACAATACTCTTCTTAAAGCATTACCTACCGTTAAACCAAAACCTGGTTCTAAAGGTCTGAATTCAAATCTACCAGAAAAATCTGTAGATTCAATCATTATTACTTTATCAGGCTTCTGAAAATTTAAAATTGCCATATTTCTTCGTTTTAATTGTTATTTAGTTGCGCGGTCTATACGTCTGAAGATGTACAAATAAACCCTTTGGCTAAATACCAATTTGATTAAATTATTATTTAGAATATAATTCTACAATTAATTGCTCTTTGATGTTTTCTGGAATCTGTAATCTTGCTGGTACTTTTACAAAAGTTCCTTCTTTTTTATCTGAATTCCAAGTCAACCATTCGTATACATTGCTGTTAGATGCTAAAGCATCATCAATAGCTTGTAATGATTTAGATTTTTCTCTTACAGCAACAACATCACCTTCTTTTAATCTGTAAGAAGGTACGTTAACGATTTCTCCATTCACAGTAATGTGTCTGTGAGAAACTAACTGACGCGCTCCGCTACGTGAATTAGATACGCCCATTCTGTAAACAACGTTGTCTAAACGAGATTCACATAATTGTAATAAGATTTCACCTGTAATTCCTTGAGAAGCTGAGGCTGTCTTAAATAAATTACTAAATTGACGCTCTAAAATACCATAGGTATATTTTGCTTTTTGCTTCTCCATTAATTGAGTAGCATATTCAGATTTTTTTCCTCTTCTTCTTGCATTTCCATGCTGTCCTGGAGGGTAATTTCTTTTTTCGAAGTTTTTATCTTCTCCAAAAATTGCTTCGCCAAATTTACGAGCAATTTTAGTTTTTGGTCCTGTATATCTTGCCATTTCGTTTTTGTTATAGGTAGGGATTATGAATTAAGGCTTACTCCTTCGATAATCTGATTCCTACCAAATTAAAATATGATTAATTTTGATATGCTCATTTAAGATACTGAAACAAGTTCAGCATATAATTTAAACAAAGTTTAAATTATACTCTTCTTCTTTTTGGTGGGCGACATCCATTATGAGGAATTGGTGTAACATCAATAATTTCTGTTACTTCGATACCTGCATTATGAATAGATCTAATAGCAGATTCTCTACCATTACCAGGTCCTTTTACATACACTTTCACTTTACGTAAACCTGCTTCCTTTGCAACGTTTGCACAATCTTCTGCTGCTAATTGGGCTGCATAAGGAGTGTTCTTCTTAGAACCTCTAAAACCCATTTTACCTGCAGATGACCATGAAATTACATCACCTTTTTTATTTGTTAAAGAAATAATGATATTGTTAAAAGATGCAGTTACATGCGCTTCTCCTACAGCATCAATAATTACTTTACGTTTTTTCGAACTTGCTTTTGCCATAATTATTCAGTTTTAGTAATTTAGTTTTCTAATTTTAAAGCATTTAAGCTATTATTAGATCTTTATTACTTCGCTAACTTATTTTTTCTTGTTAGCTACAGTTTTTCTCTTACCTTTTCTTGTACGAGAGTTGTTCTTAGTTCTTTGCCCTCTTAATGGAAGACCAAGTCTATGACGAATTCCTCTTTGACAACCGATATCCATCAAACGTTTGATGTTTATCTGTACTTCAGAACGTAACTCTCCTTCAATTGTGAAAGATCCTACTTGTTCTCTAATTGCAGCGATTTGATCATCAGTCCAATCTTGAACTTTGATGCTTTCGTCTACTTTTGCTTCAGCTAACACCTTTTTAGATCTGCTGCTTCCTATACCAAAGATGTAAGTTAAAGCGATAACTCCTCTTTTATTCTTTGGAATATCAATACCTGCTATTCTTGCCATTACCCTTGTCTTTGTTTAAATCTAGGATTTTGTTTATTAATTACGTATAATCTACCTTTCCTGCGCACTATTTTGCAGTCGGCACTTCTTTTTTTAACTGATGCTCTAACTTTCATCTGTTCTGTTTTTTTTAGTATCTGTAAGTAATTCTTGCTTTTGATAAATCGTATGGACTCATTTCTAGTTTTACCTTATCTCCAGGTAATAACTTAATATAATGCATACGCATTTTACCAGAAATGTGAGCCGTTACAATATGCCCATTTTCTAATTCTACACGAAACATGGCATTTGATAATGCTTCTGTAATTGTTCCGTCTTGTTGAATTGCTGATTGCTTAGCCATATTATTTAATCGATTTTCTATTGCTATTTCCCGCTTTCATTAAACCATCATAATGACTGTTTAATAAGTACGAGTTAATTTGTTGTATAGTGTCAATTGCTACACCTACCATAATGATTAATGATGTACCACCGTAAAACATTGCCCAACTTTGTTGTACTCCAAATTGAACTACAATTGCTGGTAAGATAGATAAGGCTGCTAAAAACAACGATCCTGGGAACGTGATTCTAGACAATACGCTATCTAATCTGTCTGCTGTGTCTTTACCAGGTCTTATTCCCGGTATAAAACCACCACTTCGTTTTAAATCTTCAGCCATTTTATTCGTTGGAATTGTAATTGCTGTATAGAAAAAACTAAAAATGATAATTAACAATGCAAAAATAACATTGTACCATAAACCGTTCATGTCTTGCAAACTTGCAATTGCTGGAAATCTTTGAGCCAAAGCAACTGGTAAAAACATAATTGCTTGAGCAAAGATAATAGGCATTACACCTGCAGCATTTAACTTCAAAGGAATATAATCTCTTGAGCCGGCAACATTTTGTATGTTTCCTGCCACTGTTCTTCTAGCATATTGTACGGCGATCTTACGAACGGCGGTTACCAGTAGTACAGTTAATAAAATTACTACAAACCAAACGATTATTTCAATTAAAATCATCATAATTCCTCCTGCACCAGCATTTGTTGTTTTTGCAACAAATTCTTGTAAAAATGCAGCTGGAAAGTTTGCGATAATACCCACAGTAATTAATAAGGATATTCCATTACCAACTCCTTTGTCTGTAATACGCTCACCTAACCACATTGCAAATATTGTACCCGCAGTTAAAATGATAATAGATGAAATCCAAAAAGTTAAGCCTGGAACTAAAAAAGCTTCAGGACCTAAACCAAATTGAGTTTTAATAGCTGTAATATATGTTGGTGCTTGCACCAATGTAATTGCTATTGTTAACCATCTTGTTATTTGCGTAATTTTTTTACGTCCACTTTCTCCATCTTTTTGTAACTTCTGTAAATAAGGAACCGCAATTCCCATTAACTGAACTACAATAGATGCAGAAATATATGGCATAATACCAAGTGCCATTACTGACGCTCTAGCAAATGCCCCTCCCGTAAATGCATTCAATAATCCTAAAAGACCTCCTGAAGTACTTTCTTTTAATGCTGAAAGTTGTAATGGATCTATTCCAGGTAATGGAACAGCAGCCATAAAACGATACACAGCAATTAAACCGATTGTAAGAAGAATTTTGTTCTTTAATTCTTCAATCTTAAAAATGTCTTTTAGCGTATTAATAAAATTCATATTTACGTTTCTTATAAAGTAACTACTTCTCCTCCGGCAGCTTCAATAGCCGCTTTTGCAGTTGCAGTAAATTTATGTACAGTGATGTTTAATTTAGCTTTTAATTCTCCGTTTCCTAAGATTTTAATTAGGTCGTTTTTACGTGCCAACCTATTTGTAATTAAAATGTCTAAATTAACTGTATCTGTTATTTTTCCGCTATCTACTAAAGACTGTAACTTCTCTAAATTGATACCTTGATATTCCTTACGGTTTATGTTGGTGAAACCAAATTTAGGTACACGTCTTTGAAGTGGCATTTGCCCTCCTTCAAAACCAATCTTTTTAGAATAACCAGAACGAGATTTCTGTCCGTTGTGACCTCTTGTAGCGGTCCCACCTTTTCCAGATCCTTCACCTCTTGCAATTCTTTTTCCTTTTTTAATGGAACCTTCTGCTGGTGTTAAATTATGTAAACTCATTTTTCTAAATATCTTATTTAATTTCTTCGAAAGAAACTAAGTGTTTAACTGTATTTACCATACCAATAATTGTAGGAGTTGCCTCGTGTTCTACAGTTTGGTGCATTTTACGTAAACCTAATGCCTCTAAAGTTCTCTTTTGATTCTGAAGACGCCCGATTTGACTTTTTACTTGTGTAACTTTAATTCTTGCCATCGTTCTTAGATTTATCCGTTAAATACTTTTTCTAAAGATATACCTCTTTGTTTTGCAACTGCAACTGCACTACGCAATTGTAACAATGCATTAAAAGTTGCTTTTACCGCGTTGTGAGGGTTAGAAGAACCTTGAGATTTTGATAATACATCATGTATCCCAACTGATTCTAATACTGCACGAACTGCACCACCAGCAATAACCCCTGTACCAGGAGAAGCAGGTTTGATAAACACTTTTGCGCCACCAAATTTACCTTTTTGCTCATGAGGTAAAGTACCTTCCAAAATTGGTATTCTTACTAAATTCTTTTTTGCATCTTCAACAGCTTTTGCTATTGCTGAAGAAACATCTTTCGACTTCCCCAATCCATGTCCAACAACACCGTTACCATCTCCTACAACAACAATTGCAGAGAAACCGAATGCTCTACCACCTTTTGTAACTTTAGTAACACGTTGTACACCAACTAATTTATCTACAAGTTCTAAGCCGCTTGGCTTCACTCTTTCTACGTTTTTATAACCTTGCATAATTTCTTAAAATTTTAAACCAGCTTCTCTTGCAGCTTCTGCTAATACTTTAACTCTACCATGGTATAAATAACCATTTCTATCGAAAGCAACTGTTTCTATACCCGCTTTAACACCTTTTTCTGCAATTGCTTTTCCAACTGCTGTAGCTGCTTCTACTTTAGAACCTGCTTTTATTTCTTTATCTCTAGATGAAACGGAAGCTAATGTTACTCCGTTTACATCATCAACTAGTTGCGCGTAAATTTCTTTATTACTTCTATAAACCGATAATCTTGGTTTTGTAGCAGTACCAGAAATAATCTTTCTGATTCTACGCTTTATTCTAGCTCTTCTTTGTAGCTTTGATAATGCCATATTTTCTATATTTAAATATTTAGATATAAAATAGTAGATTTAAAATTCTTGTTGAAAAGACTTTGCACTTCTAACATCTTAAATCGTATATTTTTTTTATGCAGATTTACCTGCTTTTCTTCTTAATATTTCACCAACAAACTTAACACCTTTACCTTTGTAAGGTTCTGGAGCTCTGAAAGAACGAATCTTTGCAGCAATTTGACCCACTAATTGTTTGTCAAAAGAAGATAATTTAATGATCGGGTTTTTCCCTTTCTCAGATACTGTTTCAATTTTTACTTCTGGAGCTAATTCTAAAACAATATTATGAGAGAAACCTAAAGCTAAATCTAATTTTTGTCCTTGGTTTGAGGCTCTATAACCTACACCAACCAATTCTAATTCCTTAGTCCAACCTTTACTTACACCTTCAATCATGTTATTGATCAAAGCTCTCATTAAACCATGTTGTGCTTTATGGTCTTTACTTTCGGATGCTCTATCTAAAGTGATAATACCATCTTCAATCTTTACTGTAATTCCGTTTGAAATAGTTTGAGTTAACTCACCCAATTTTCCTTTTACGGTTACCACATTGTCTTTTATGTTTACATCTACACCTTGTGAAATGCTAACGGGATTTTTTCCTATTCTACTCATTTCTTATAGATTAATAAACGTAACATAAAACTTCTCCTCCAACATTATCTTGACGTGCTTTTTTATTTGTCATTACACCTTTAGATGTAGAAACAATAGCAATTCCAAGACCGTTTAATACTCTTGGCATCTCTGTAGACCCAACATACTTGCGTAAACCTGGTGTACTAATTCGTTGAATTTTTCTAATTACTGACTCTTTTGTTTCCTTGTCATATTTTAAAGCTATCTTAATAGTTCCTTGAACTTTATCGTCATTGAACTGGTAACTTAAAATAAATCCTTGATCAAACAAAATTTTAGTCATTTCCTTCTTCAAGTTTGAAGCCGGAATTTCCACTACTCTGTGTCCTGCTGCGATGGCATTTCTTACTCTGGTAAGAAAATCCGCGATTGGATCTGTATACATATTTATTTATATTGCGATTACGGTTTTCAAACACCTCTATTGTACCTACAGATTGCTCTGTGATATCCGAACCTATAATCAGTTAATACTCTTATACTTAAAAAAATAGAGCGTGCAAAGATACACATTCTATTTTTATATTTAAGTTTTATTTCAAATTTCTACCAACTTGCTTTTCTAACACCTGGTATCAAGCCTTGATTTGCCATTTCACGAAACGTTACACGAGACAAACCAAACTGACGCATATATCCTTTTGGACGCCCTGTTAATTTACATCTATTGTGCAATCTAACCGGTGATGCATTCTTTGGTAATTTCTGCAAACCTTCATAGTCTCCAGCTTCTTTTAAAGCTTTTCTCTTTTCAGCATATTTTGCAACCGTACGTTCTCTTTTGCGCTCACGCGCTTTCATTGATTCTTTAGCCATTTCTTAATTTTTTTTGAATGGTAAACCTAATTCTCCTAATAATGATTTTGCTTCTTTATCAGTGTCTGCAGATGTTACAAAAGTAATATCCATTCCATTGATTTTTTTCACTTGATCAATATTTATTTCTGGGTAAATGATTTGTTCAGTAATTCCTAAATTGTAATTACCTCTACCATCAAATCCGTTAGCTTTTATACCGTTAAAGTCTCTAACACGAGGCAATGAAGCAGTAACTAATCTGTCTAAAAATTCGTACATTTTATCACCTCTTAACGTAACCTTTACACCAATTGGCATTCCCTTACGTAATTTAAATGATGCAACATCTTTCTTAGACATTGTAGAAATTGCCTTTTGACCCGTAATTTTAGTCAACTCTTCTAAAGCATAATCTATTAACTTCTTATCTGCAATTGCAGCACCAACACCTTTAGAAACAACAATCTTTTCTAATTTAGGCACTTGCATTACATTCTTATAACTGAATTCTTCAGTAAGCGCCTTTACGACTCTTTCTTTGTATTCTGATTTTAATCTTGGTACGTAACTCATGATTATTCTTATTTTTTAGTTTTTTTAGAGATCTTCGTTTTAGATGCTCCATCAACTTGATAACCTACTCTTACAGCTACCCCTTCTTCTAATAACATTACGTTAGAGATGTGAAGAGATGCTTCTTTCTTTACAATACCACCTTGAGGACTTTGAGCACTTGGCTTGGTGTGCTTAGAAACTAAGTTTACACCTTCTACTAATACTCTGTCTTTATCTTTGATGATTTGTAAAACTTTACCTTCAGATCCTTTATGATCTCCTGCAATTACTTTTACAGTATCTCCTGATTTTATTTTAAACTTCTTCATTTTATGATAATTTAAAGCACTTCAGGTGCTAATGATACTATTTTCATGAATTGTTTCTCACGAAGTTCACGAGCAACAGGACCAAATACACGTGTTCCCCTCATTTCCTCTGTAGGATTTAAAAGCACACAAGCATTATCATCAAATCTGATGTAAGACCCATCTTTACGTCTAACTTCTTTCTTAGTTCTTACAACAACGGCTCTAGATACTTGACCTTTCTTTACCGATCCGTTAGGAGTTGCAGATTTTACCGTTACAACAATTTTGTCTCCAATACTTGCATAACGTTTTCTAGTTCCTCCTAAAACTCTAATTACTAAAACTTCTTTGGCTCCAGTATTATCTGCTACTTTTAATCTTGATTCTGTCTGTAACATATTATTTAGCTCTTTCTAGGATTTCTACTAATCTCCAACGTTTAGATTTACTCATAGGTCTTGTTTCCATGATCCTAACGGTATCTCCTTCGTTGCAATCATTCTTTTCGTCGTGTGCAACGTACTTCTTAGTCTTTAATACGAACTTTCCGTACATTGGGTGCTTTACTCTTTTAGTTTCTGCAACAACAATAGATTTTTCCATTTTGTTACTAGAAACAACACCAATTCTCTCTTTTCTAAGATTTCTTTTTTCCATCTTTAAAACTGACTATAGAATTATTGTAATTCTCTTTTTGTTAATTCTGTTGCAATTCTTGCTACAGTTCTTCTTAAGCTTCTCAACTGCAATGGATTCTCCAAAGGAGTTATTGCATGCGCCATCTTAAGATCGGTATAATTTTTTTGCAACGCTCCATGCTTCTCATTAAGATCTGCTATAGATAATTCTTTTATTTCTGATTGTTTCATTCTATTTAGAATTAAGCGTTAATATCAAAATCTCTTGCTACTACAAACTTCGTTCTTACGGGAAGTTTTTGAGCTGCTAAACGTAAAGCTTCTTTTGCAACATTCATTGGCACTCCACCAACTTCAAACAAAATTCTACCTGGCTTAATAACTGCAACAAAATGATCTGGTGCTCCTTTACCTTTACCCATACGAACCTCTAAAGGTTTTTTGGTAATAGGCTTGTCTGGAAATATTTTAATCCACAACTGACCTTCTCTTTTCATATGACGAGTTGCCGCGATACGAGCTGCTTCAATTTGACGAGAAGTTAACAAGTTTTGATCTATAGATTTAATACCAAACATTCCATTAGAAAGTTGATTTCCTCTACCAGAAATACCTGTCATATTTCCTTTCGCCTTCTGTACCTTACGGTATTTTACTCTTTTTGGCTGTAACATTTTTAATTTCTAATTTTAAAAATTATTTTCTTCTACGAGGTTGCGGTCTTTTTCCTCTATCTCCACCACCTTTATTACCACCAGATTGTTTTTTAGACAAACCAACTAATGGCGATAATTCTCTTTTACCATATACCTCACCTTTCATAATCCACACTTTAATACCTAATCTTCCATAAGTAGTGTGCGCTTCAACAAGTGCATAATCGATATCTGCTCTAAAAGTAGATAACGGAATTCTACCATCTTTAAAATGCTCTGAACGTGCCATTTCTGCGCCGTTTAAACGACCTGAAATCTGAATTTTAATTCCTTCAGCATTCATACGCATGGTAGCTTGAATAGCCATTTTAATAGCTCTCTTGTAAGAAATTCTATTTTCAATTTGACGTGCAACACTGGTTGCTACCAATCTAGCATCCAATTCTGGACGTTTGATTTCAAAAATATTAATTTGAACTTCTTTTCCTGTAATTTTTTTAAGCTCTTCTTTTAACTTGTCTACCTCTTGACCTCCTTTACCAATAATGATACCTGGACGTGCAGTGGTGATAGTAACGGTTACAAGTTTTAAAGTACGCTCTATAATTACACGAGAAACACTTGCCTTAGATAAACGAGCATGAATATACTCTCTTATCTTATAATCTTCAGCAATTTTATCTCCGTAGTCATTACCACCGTACCAGTTAGATTCCCAACCTCTGATGATCCCTAAACGATTTCCTATTGGATTAGTTTTTTGTCCCATTTCTACTTTGATTAATTACTTAAATTTTTACTACCTAACTCTAAAGTAACGTGATTAGAACGCTTGCGAATTCTATGAGCACGACCTTGTGGAGCTGGTCTTAATCTTTTTAACATTCCTGCGCTATCTACATAAATAGTTTTTACAAATAACCCAGCATCTTCTATACTTGCATCTTCATTCTTAGCTTGCCAGTTTGCAATTGCAGACAATAACAATTTTTCTAAGTTGATAGATGCTTCTTTAGGACTGAATTTTAAGATTTGTAAAGCTTTTTCAACTTCCACTCCTCTTACTTGATCCGCTACTAAACGCATTTTTCTTGGTGACGTAGGACAGTTAGTAAGCTTAGCAAAAGCACGGTGCTTTCTAGCTTCTTTTAACTGATCTGCCATATTTTTTTTACGAACTCCCATTTCCTACTATTTTTTACCTTTATTTTTCGCACCAGCATGTCCTCTAAAAGAACGCGTTGGTGAAAATTCGCCTAATTTGTGCCCTACCATGTTTTCTGTAACATATACTGGTACAAACTGACGGCCATTATGAACAGCAATTGTTTGTCCTACAAAATCTGGTGTAATCATACTTGCTCTAGACCAAGTTTTGATTACTGTTTTGTTACCAGCTTCTACATTAGCTAACACTTTTTTCTCTAATTTATAGTGAACGTAAGGTCCTTTTTTTAATGATCTTGCCATAACTTATTATTTCTTTCTACGTTCTAAAATATACTTATTACTAGCTTTAGTCTTAGACCTTGTCTTGTAACCTTTAGCAGGAATACCGTTTCTAGATCTTGGATGACCTCCAGAAGCACGTCCTTCACCACCACCCATTGGGTGATCTACAGGATTCATTCTAACAGCATTTACTCTTGGTCTTCTACCTAACCATCTAGATCTACCAGCTTTACCAGAAACTAGTAATTGGTGATCTGAATTAGATACAACTCCAATAGTAGCCATACAAGTTAACAAGATTAATCTTGTTTCACCAGAAGGTAACTTTACCGTTGCATATTTACCGTCTCTTGCCATTAACTGAGCAAAAGAACCAGCAGAACGCGCCATAACAGCACCTTGACCTGGACGTAATTCTATACAAGAAATTGTAGTTCCTAAAGGAATTTCACTTAACGTCATTGCGTTTCCAATTTCTGGAGTTGCTTCGTTACCTGAAATTATAGATTGACCTACTTTTAAACCGTTTTGTGCAATCACATAACGTTTTTCACCATCAGCATAACTTAGTAAAGCAATAAATGCCGTACGATTTGGATCGTACTCTATAGTTTTTACTGTTGCAGGAATACCTTGCTTATCTCTTTTAAAATCGATAATACGGTATTTTTGTTTATGACCACCACCAATGTTACGTGTGGTCATTCTTCCCTGATTGTTTCGACCTCCAGATCGTTTTTTCGGAGCAAGTAAACTTTTCTCCGGCTTATCAGTTGTTATGGTGTCGAACCCATTTACAACTCTAAAACGCTGACCTGGTGTTATTGGTTTTAATTTTCTAACTGACATGTTCTTCTCTTAAAGATTGTTATAAAAATCAATACTTTCTCCTTCTGCTACTTGTACAATTGCTTTTTTGTACCCACTCTTAATACCAGTTACCAAACCTTTTTTAGTAAACTTTGTATTTCTTTGAATTGGGTAGTTTAAAGTTTTCACACTAGAGATAGAAACTCCGTAAGCTGTTTCAACAGCATCTTTGATTTCTAACTTATTCGCTTTTTTATCTACAACAAATGTATAACGATTAAATAATTCGCTATCGCTTGTCGCTTTTTCCGTAATAATAGGTTTTATTAAAATACTCATTTTGAATCCCTATTTGCTTAAATTTGTGTTTATATCTTCTAAAGACCCCTCAGTAATTATAATCTTATTAGCGTTTAACACACCATAAGTATTTAATTCTGAAGCCTTGATCACTTTAGATTTCTTTAAATTACGTGATGACAAATACACATTCGTATTTTCACTACTTAATACAAACAATGATTTTTTAGTATCTACATCAAACGCTTTTAATACGTCGATAAAGTTTTTAGTCTTTGGAGTTTCAAAATTGAAATCTTCAACAACTACTAAATTTTTATCATTTGCTTGAATACTTAAAGCAGACTTACGCGCCAAACGCTTTAAGTTTTTATTCAATTTAAAAGAATAATCTCTTGGTCTTGGTCCGAACATACGTCCTCCACCTCTAAAAACACCAGACTTGATAGAACCTGCTCTTGCAGTACCAGTTCCTTTTTGTTTTTTTATTTTCCTTGTAGATCCTGTAATTTCAGCTCTTTCTTTAGCTTTATGCGTTCCTTGACGTTGATTTGCCAAATACTGCTTAACATCTAAATAAATAGCGTGATCATTAGGTTCTATACCGAATACATCTTTAGAAAGTTCAACTTTTCTACCTGTATCTTTTCCTGTAATATCTAAAACTGCTACTTTCATTATTTCTGAATAGTTACAAAAGCATTTTTGTGTCCAGGAACTGCTCCTTTAACAACAAGTAAGTTCTTTTCAGCAACTACTTTTAATACTCTTAAGTTTTGTACTTTCACTTTATCTCCACCCATTCTTCCTGCCATACGCATTCCTTTGAATACTCTTGCAGGATACGATGCAGCACCAATTGAACCAGGAGCTCTTAAACGGTTATGTTGACCGTGCGTAGCTTGACCTACACCAGCAAATCCATGACGCTTTACAACACCCTGAAAACCTTTACCTTTAGATACACCTGATACATCAACAAATTCTCCTTCAGTAAAGTGCTCTACGGTAATAGCATCTCCTAATTTATACTCCTCTTCAAACCCTTGAAATTCAACGACTTTTTTCTTAGCGATTGTGCCAGCTTTTTTAAAGTGACCATCTAACGATTTGTTAGAACTTTTCGCCTTTTTGTCATCGAAACCAAGTTGCAACGCATTGTAGCCGTCAACCTCTTCGGTTCTGACTTGGGTAACAACGCAAGGACCTGCTTCGATTACTGTACAAGGAATGTTCTTCCCGTTTTCATCAAATAAGCTGGTCATTCCAATCTTTCTTCCTATTAACCCAGACATTTAGTTAAAATTTAAGACGATAGATGTTTATCCAGCGCGTCTATATTAATATTTATTTTTTTGAAACCATTGTTTCATTGTTATCTTTTGAGTTTCTGCTAAAAAAAACAGCGCAAAACAAATTCAGCGCTGATTTTGTTTTTCCGTTTTTCCTTTGCGAAACGCTCCAGACATGTTACTATTATTGAATTTTCATCAAAAAATAGCCTCACCCTACTCTATTTCGGGTTGCAAAAGTATAAAAAACTTTCGGTTTAACAAAATGAAACCGAAAGTTAATATTTATTTGCTTTTTTTTTAGAGATTCCGAAACAAGTTCGGAATGTATTCAACTTGAACTTTAAAAAAAAGTATAGTTTTATAATGCTTCTTTATTGAGATTCCCACTTTCGTAAGAATGTTCAATAAAGGTTTTACTAAACCTTTATTTCTACTTCAACACCACTTGGTAACTCCAATTTCATTAAAGCATCAATAGTTTTCGAAGAAGAACTATAAATGTCTAATAATCTTTTGTAAGCAGATAATTGAAATTGCTCTCTAGATTTTTTGTTTACGTGCGGTGAACGCAATACGGTAAAAATCTTTTTATGTGTTGGCAATGGTATTGGTCCGTTTACTACAGCTCCAGTACTTTTTACCGTCTTTACTATTTTTTCAGCAGATTTATCTACTAAATTGTAATCGTAAGACTTTAATTTTATTCTAATTTTTTGACTCATCTTGTATTATTTAGTAGGTTACCCTTTTGCTTTTGCAATTACTTCTTCAGAAATATTTGATGGAGTTTCTGCATAGTGAGAAAATTCCATGGTAGAAGTTGCTCTACCAGAAGACATGGTTCTTAATGCTGTAACATAACCAAACATTTCCGATAATGGAACGATTGCTTTTACTACTTTAGATCCTGCTCTATCTGACATGTCATTTACTTGCCCTCTTCTTCTGTTCAAATCTCCAACAATATCTCCCATGTTTGCTTCAGGAGTTAACACTTCTAACTTCATTAATGGTTCCATTATTTTTGCTTTTGCAGATTTTGCAGAAGCTTTATAACCCATTTTTGCAGCTAATTCAAAAGACAAAGCATCAGAATCCACTGCGTGGAAAGAACCGTCTCTTAATGTTACTTTCATCGAATCCATTTCATAACCTGCCAAAGGACCGTTATTCATAGCTTCTCTAAAACCTTTCTCTACAGAAGGAACAAATTCTCTAGGAACGTTTCCACCCTTAATAGTTGATGCAAATTGTAAACCTTGAACACCTTCATCGGCTGGACCAATAGTAAATACGATATCTGCAAACTTACCACGACCACCAGATTGTTTCTTATAGATTTCTCTATGCTCTGCTTCCGCTGTAATTGCTTCTTTATATTCTACTTGAGGTTGCCCTTGATTTACTTCTACTTTAAACTCACGTCTTAAACGGTCTACAATTACATCTAAGTGTAATTCACCCATTCCAGAAATAATAGTCTGCCCTGAAGCTTCATCTGAACGTACTGTAAACGTAGGATCTTCTTCAGCTAACTTACCTAAACCGATCCCTAATTTATCAACATCAGCTTTTGTTTTAGGCTCCACAGCAATACCAATTACTGGATCTGGAAAATCCATAGATTCTAAAACGATTGGATGCTTTTCAGCGGTTAACGTATCTCCTGTTTTGATAGATTTAAATCCAACAGCAGCACCAATATCTCCAGCTTCAATATAATCAATAGCGTTTTGCTTGTTCGCATGCATTTGATAAATACGTGAAATACGTTCTTTTTTACCTGAACGGTTATTCAACACATAAGAACCTGCATCTAAACGACCAGAATATGCTCTAAAGAATGCCAAACGCCCTACAAAAGGATCTGTAGCAATTTTAAAGGCCAAAGCTGCAAAAGGTTCTTTTACATCTGGCTTACGTAGTTCTTCTTCGCCTGTATCAGGATTTGTCCCAACAATACCTTCTTTATCCATTGGAGAAGGTAAATAACGACATACAGCATCTAAAAGAAACTGAACACCTTTATTTTTAAATGCAGAACCACAAATCATAGGAATGATAGACATATCCATTACAGCAGCTCTCAGTGCAGCATGCACTTCATCTTCTGTGATAGAATCTTCATCTTCCATATATTTTTCTAACAAATCTTCATCATATGCAGCAACTTCTTCAATAAGTTTGCCACGAAGAATCTTTGCTTCTTCTTTTAATTCTTCAGGAATATCAACAACATCAAATGTTGAACCCATTCCTTCTTCATGCCATACAATAGCTCTATTTTTAACCAGATCTACAATACCTTTGAAGTTTTCTTCATCACCAATATTTAAAACAATAGGCACTGCATTAGAACCTAACATTTCTTTTACCTGCTTGCAAACCATCATAAAATCAGATCCTTGACGGTCCATTTTATTTACGAATCCAATTCTTGGCACTTTGTAATTATCTGCTAGTCTCCAGTTTGTTTCAGATTGAGGCTCAACACCATCAACAGCTGAAAACAAGAAAACTAACCCATCCAATACACGTAAAGATCTGTTTACTTCAACAGTAAAATCTACGTGACCTGGAGTGTCAATAATATTAAAATGGTAATCTTTAGTATCTGGAAGCACTTGCGCATTTTCCATTGGAAATTGCCAAGTACATGTAGTTGCCGCAGAAGTAATTGTAATACCTCTTTCTTGCTCTTGCTCCATCCAGTCCATTGTTGCTGCACCATCATGAACTTCTCCAATCTTATGAGAAACTCCTGTATAATACAAAACACGTTCTGTAGTTGTGGTTTTACCAGCATCAATATGTGCTGCAATACCAATATTTCTTGTATATCTTAAATCTCTAGCCATTTCTATTAAAATCTAAAGTGAGAGAATGCTTTGTTAGCTTCTGCCATCTTATGAGTATCTGTACGCTTTTTAACTGCTGCTCCTTCTTCTTTAGCCGCAGCTAAGATTTCGGCAGCTAAACGCTGTGCCATGGTTTTTTCGTTTCTCTTACGAGTGTACAAAATCATCCATTTAATAGCCATAGATACTTTACGATCTGGTCTAATTTGCATTGGAATTTGGAATGTTGCACCACCCACACGACGAGATCTTACTTCTACGTGAGGCATTACATTTGACAAACCATCTTTCCAAATTTCTAAAGCCGACTTTTCTTCGTCTTCTCCTTTTCTTTCTTCTACGATGTCTAACGCATCATAAAACACTTTGAACGCTACAGACTTCTTACCACTCCACATTAAGTTATTCACAAAACGTGTTACTAGCTGATCGTTAAATTTTGGATCTGGTAATAAGACTCTTTTTTTTGCTGCTCTTTTTCTCATGTCTTTACATTAAAAAAGTTAATTAATTAAGTTATTTAGCTATTCATTATTAATTATTAGCCCTCTGTGTTTCTACTTCAAACTTCTAACCTCTAACTTTTACCTTCTAACTTTTTTACTTCTTTGGGCGTTTTGCTCCATACTTAGACCTACGTTGGGTTCTACCCTCAACTCCTGCAGTATCTAATGCACCACGTACTACGTGATATTTAACTCCTGGCAAATCTTTTACCCTTCCACCTCTAACTAATACTATCGAGTGCTCCTGTAAGTTATGTCCTTCACCTGGAATGTATGCGTTTATCTCATTACCATTTGTCAATCTAACTCTTGCAACTTTACGCATTGCTGAATTAGGTTTCTTTGGTGTTGTAGTATAAACACGTGTACAAACTCCACGTCTTTGAGGACAAGACGACAAAGCAGCCGATTTACTCTTCTTAGTTATTTTGGTTCTTCCTTTACGAACTAATTGTTGAATAGTTGGCATACTATATAATTCCTGTTTTTCGTTTATAATTAAACTTTTACCCTATTTTAAGGGTTTGCAAATGTACAACTATTTTATAATTATACAAATATCAGTAAGTTATTTTTTCAAAAATGCATTTTTATTTATAAACCTTTCATCCTTTTACTCTACTTTTGAGTATCAAAATACATATAAACTTGACTAGAAAAAGAATACATTTCCTCAGTTTTTTGATTATTCTTCTTGTTTCAACAGAAATAATAGCACAAAAAATTGAATTAAAATTGTTTTCTATCCATCAAGAAGAAAACATTTTTTTATCTAAAGTTGATTTTAAAAATAAACACTCCGACAGTATTTCTATTTATAATGAAATAGCCAAAATTTCTAAATACCTAAAATTAAATGGTTACTTTTTAAATACTTTAGATAGTATTGTCAAAAATGACAAACAACATACAGCTTATTTTTCTCTAAACGAAAAGTTAGATACTATTGTTTTGAGCAAAACGAACCTTCCCAAAGTTATTTTAGACCAAATCTTTTACCACAAAAAAAAACTTACAATACCAATTAGTAAGCTAGAAGCTACTTTAAATGAAATATCTGATGTACTAGAAAAAGAAGGGAGTTCTTTTTCTAAAGTTGCTTTAAAAAATTTTACAATTGATAAAAAGACCTTATTCGCCGACATTGTTATTCTAAAATCTAAAAAAAGGAATATTAATAAAGTCATTGTAAAAGGATACAAAGATTTTCCAAATGCCTTTATCAAAAATTATTTTAATATCAATAACGAAACAACTTTTAATCGGACTAAATTAAAAGAGATCTCTGCACTTTCTAAAGGTTTAGATTTTGCTTCTGAAATAAAACCTCCAGAGACTTTATTTACAAAAGATTCTACGTTTATATATATGTATCTAAAAAAGGAAAAAATAAATAGCTTCGATGGTCTTATCAATTTTACAACTCAAGATAGCGGTAAACTCCTTTTTACGGGTTATTTAGATCTGAAACTAAAAAACCTTTTTAAAACTGGCGAAAGTTTAAATCTGCTATGGAACAGTATTGGGAACGAAAGACAAGAACTCAAACTATCAACCAAACTTCCTTATCTTTTCAATACAAAAGTATCTTCTGAAATTAATTTCTCTATCTACAAACAAGATTCAACATTTTTAAACACAAAACTAAATTCCAAGATACAATATCAAATAAAAAACAACTCCAATTTATTTTTATCTTTTGTGTCAGAAAATTCAGAAGAACTAGAAAACACAACTACTAACAATATAGATACATTTAGCAGTATTTTTATTGGATTAGGATATCAATACAAATTATTAAAAAACGATTTTTTCAACAACAATAAATTCTTTCTTGAGATTAATCCTTCTTTTGGAAAAAGAAAAAATTCAAATGCATCATTCAATCAAATAAAATTAGAATCTACAATTTCTTATCTTTTCGATTTAAATAGTAGAAATACAATTTTCACGAGAAACAAAACAGGTTTATTATCTTCTGAAAATTATATCGACAATGAATTGTTTAGAATCGGTGGTAATAATTCTATTAGAGGATTTAATGAGCAGAGTATTTTCGTTAAAAATTACGTTCTTCAAAACATAGAATATCGATATAAAACATCCAGTAAATCTTTTTTATACTCCATTACAGACTTGGCATTGGTGTCAACTTCAAAACAAGAAGAAAAATTGTTTGCCTTAGGTATTGGTTATTTATTTAATACGAATAATTCGCAAATAAACATAACTACTTCTGTAGGAACCAGTTCAAAAACCTCACTAAATTTTAATAATATCCAATTCTTTGTAAATTGGGTTAATTATTTTTAATTTCAGTAAATTAAAAGTGAAATACTATTGTAAGGGAATAGAAAAGGTATCTACTTATCATACGAAAACAGTTTTTGATCTTAAAGTAAGTATGTTTTATCAAAATTTAACATTTGGTCTCTTTGATTAACAACAAATTAACTTTTTTTTGACATTTTAGTGTTAAAAAGTTGGTGTTTTAAGTTTTATTTATGACTTTTGACGTAATTAATTCAAATAATTATAAAATGAAGACAAAGTTTAATGGGATTTTAACGCTTTTATTAGCGTTTGTTGTGCAAATAAATTTTGCGCAGACTAAGACTGTTTCTGGGTTAGTTTCTGATGAATCAGGAGCATTACCAGGAGTTAGTGTTGTAATTAAAGGTACAAATACTGGTACCGAAACAAATTTTGACGGTAAATATTCTATAACAGCTAAAACAGGAGACGTTTTGGTTTATAGATATTTAGGTTTTAAACCTGTAGAAAGAACAGTAGGTAACTCAAATATTATTAATATTAAATTAGAGGAAGATTCTAATGTATTAGATGAGATTGTTGTTACAGCTTTCGGTATTAAAAGAGAAGAAAAAGCCTTAGGATACTCTGTACAAAGTATTAAAGGAGGAGATTTAACAGAAGCACGAGAGAGTAATATTACAAACTCTATTAGTGGTAAGATTGCTGGTGTTCAAGTTACTGGAACTTCGGGAAGTGTTGGCGCATCTTCTAGAATTGTTTTAAGAGGTAATTCTTCTATTACTGGTAATAATGAACCTTTGTATGTAGTAGATGGGGTTCCGATTAGTAATAGTACTTTTGGAAATGCTGGTTCTGGTGGTGGAGTAGATTTACCAAACGGAGCTGCGGATATTAACCCAGATGATATTGAATCCATTACTGTTTTAAAGGGGCCAAATGCTGCCGCTTTGTATGGACTAAGAGCTGGTAATGGTGTAATAGTTATTACTACAAAAAGGGGAAATGTGAATAGAAAATTTGGTGTTTCTATTAATACAAACGTAACTTTTTCTAACCCTTTATTGTTACCTGATTATCAAAATTCTTATGGACAAGGAGGAGATACAAATAACTTTAAATATGTAGATGGTGCTAGTGGTGGTATCGGTGATGGTGTTGATGAAAGTTGGGGTCCAGCTTTAGATGCAGGTTTTGAATTTGTTCAATGGGATTCTCAACTAACCAATAACGGAAACCCTACTCCTTGGATTTCTCATCCTGATAACGTAAGAGATTTTTTGAATACAGGTATAAACCTTTCAAATAATGTGTCTGTTACAAGTGGTTCTTTTAGATTATCATTAGGTAATAGTGAGCAAAAGGGTATGATTCCTTTTACTGAATTTAAAAAATTCACTGTTGGTCTAAGTGGGTCTATGGATATTGGAGAATATATAAAAGCAGGTATTTCATTAAATTATATAAATCAAGATAGTGATAACATTCCGATTACTGGATATAATAATGAAAACCCTTTTCAACAATTTATATGGTCTGCTAGACAAGTTAATTTTTCTGATTTGAAAGATTGGAGAAACTTTCCACTTGCTCCAGAAGGCACAGCAGCGGCAGGCACTCCATTAAACTGGAATCATAATTTTCAAAACAATCCTTACTGGGTTTTAGAAACCAATACAAATACTTTTGAAAAAGATCGTATCATTGGAAACATTACCACGGACTCTCAACTTACAGAACATTTATCATTAACTACAATGTTAGGAGTAGATGGTTTTAGCCAGAGAACAACTAATAGACAAGCTGTTGGTAGTAATAATGCACAAAATGGGTCTTATACTGAAAGAATTAGAAGATTTGAAGAAATAAATGCAAATTTCCTCTTCAATTATAATAATACAATATCAGAAAGTATTGGTCTTTCATTAAGCTTTGGTGGTAATCACATGAATAGAACTCTAGATAATGTTCTTGGTAATCTACCAAATTTAGAATTACCAAACTTGTACAATTTATCTAATTTACAAACGGGTTCTACAGCTGTATTGAGTAATTATCACAGCGATCAACAGATAAATAGTTTCTATGGTACGGGACAAATTTCATTTAAAGATATGATTTTTATAGACTTTACAGCTAGAAATGACTGGTCTAGTATTTTACCAGTAGCTAATAATTCATTCTTTTACCCATCGGTTGCTGCATCTGTTTTATTATCTGATGTTTTTGAAAACCTTAAAGAAAACAACATAAATCTTCTTAAAATTAGAGGTGGTTGGTCTCAAGTTGGTAGTACAGGAGCTTTAGGAGCTTATTCTTTAAACCAAACTTTCGGATTAAACAATTCAGGGTTTGGAAATCAAGCAAGTGTTCCTAATACTCAATTTAATCCAAATTTAAAAGCTGAAACTGTAACTGGAGTTGAATTTGGTCTAGATTTAAAGATGTTTAGAAATAGATTACGTTTTAGCGCAACATACTATGATCAAAAAAGTGAGGACTTGTTAGTACCTATTCAGGTTTCTGCAGCAACTGGCTTTACAAGTGTTTGGGATAATATCGCAGACATGCAAAATACTGGGATAGAATTGCAGTTGGGAGGAACTATTGTTAAAAATGAGAACTTTTCTTTTGATGTTGACTTAAACTTCGCAAGAAATGTAAATGAAGTTACTTCTTTAGATGGATTAGATACCTATGTTTTAGGTGGTCAATGGGGAATTAGTTTAGAAGCTAGACCAGGGCAGCCATACGGAACTTTAATTGGTAGAGATTTTGAAAGAACAGATGATGGTCAAGTAATATATCAAAATGGATTACCTTTAGTGAACGATGATCAACAAGTAGTTGGTAATATTGCTCCAGATTGGACTGGTGGTGCAAACTTTTCTTTCCGTTACAAAGATTTTGATTTTTCTACTCTAGTCGACGCAAAAATTGGTGGAGACGTGCATAGTATGAGTTATTCTTGGGGTAGATATGCTGGTACATTATCTGAAACGATAATAGGTCGTGAGACTGGTGTTGTTGGAAACGGTGTTATGTCTGATGGCAATGGTGGATTTGTACCAAACAATGTAGCCGTATCGGCAAAAGCATACAATCAAGCTTCGTTTTCAAATGGAGTTGAGTCTAGCGCAATTTTTGATGCATCTTATGTTAAATTAAGACAAGTATCATTAGGGTATTCATTGCCTCAAAGATATCTTTCTAATTCAATCGTTCAATCACTAAAATTCTCGGTTGTGGGAAGAAATCTAGCTATTCTATTCAAGAGAGCGCCACATATTGATCCAGAGACTGGTTTTAGTAGTTCTAACGGTAATCAGGGTCAGGAATTTGGTCAATCACCTTCTGCTAGAAATATTGGTTTTAATATCAACTTAAGATTTTAATTGAAAAATACAAAAACATCATGAAAAAAATAAATATAGTTTTATATACTCTTTTGAGCTTTATCCTAATCACAGGTTGTGATAGAGGGTTCGAAGAGCTAAATGTGGATCCCAATAATTCCACCGCTGTTCCTGCACATTTACTATTAGGAGGGCCCCAAAGAATATTCATTAATACAATGTACGGTATGCAGTTAGGTGGTGACATGGGAGCATGTTGGGCACAACATTGGTCTAAAGTACAATATAATGATGAGGCAAGATACATACCAAGAAGAGGTAATATAGATGCCATTTGGAATAATATGTATGCGAGCGTTATTTCTGAGTCTAGTGCTATGTTTGATTTAGCAGAAGCTGAAGGAAATAATAGTCTGAAAGGTGCTGCACTTGTTATGAAGGCAATAGGTTTTCAAACATTAGTAGATTTTTATGGACCTGTTCCATTCACGGAAGCTATCAATGGTGACATTTTACAACCTGTTTATGATGATGAGGCAGTTGTATATGAAGGTGTAATTAAATTGTTAACGGATGCTGCGGCGTTACTTAGTAATAGTGATGGTACAATAGTAGCTAGTTCAGATCTTTTTTATGGAGGTGACGTATCTAAATGGTATAAGTTAGCAAATTCTTTAAAGTTTAGAGCTTTAATGAGAATTTCTTCGACTAGAAGTGTCAATGCTGAGTTGCGATCTTTAATGGGTAAAATGTTTACATCTAATGATGATAGTGCGCAGCTTACTTATTTATCAGCAGCACCAGATGCAAACCCAATTTGGGAAACTGTTGTAGACGGTAACAGACCAGAATACAAAATTAATTCTGTTTTAGTTGATATATTAGAAGATTTAAATGATCCTAGGTTGGAAGTATATGCAGGATTAAATGCGGATGACGAGATTGTAGGGAAGCCATCAGGATTTGGTGCTCAAACTACTTTACCAAACGAAGGCTTAGGTTATACTTATGCAAATATTTCACCTTTAGGAGATTTTTATTTACAGCCAACACTTCCTGGTGTATTATTATCTTATTCACAATTAAGTTTATTAATTGCTGAAGCTATGAATGAAGGTTTTGTTTCTGGAGGAATTACAGGTTCTTTAGATTGGTATAAAAAAGGAATAACAGCAAATCTTGAATTCAATGGCGTAGCTTCAGGTGATGCACTAGCTTATTTAAATCAAGCATCTTTAAATTATGCAACTAAAGCTGATGCGACAGAAAAAATTGCGATACAAGAATGGATTGCTTTATTTGGCCAAGGTTTTGAAACGTGGACAGAATGGAGAAGAAATAAAATTCCAGCTTTAACACCAGCTACAGAAGCAATACTAACGCAAATTCCATCTCGTTTGTTTTATCCAACAACAGAACCTTCTTTAAATAAGACAAGTTATGATGCTGGCGCTTCTAAGATTAATGGTGATGAGTTAACTTCACCTTTATTCTGGCAATAACATATTAATAATAAATATATAAAAAAATGAAAAAAATAAAAATTTTATCAATATTTTTCCTTTCAATCTTTATGACGTTTACTTCTTGTGAAGACAGTGAGGATTCACTAGACGTAGATGCTGGTATAGTAGCAGAAGGAGTAATAACAACTTTATCTGGTACATCAGGTAAATTATTAGGAAACGCTCTAAATCCAGCAGATTTAGAAACATCTGAAGTTGCTTTAACTGATGCCAATGCAGAATTAACACTTAATTTATCTGTTTTACCAGGTCAAATACCCAGTAACGTTGCTAAATATCAGATTGTAAAATCTTTTGAGGGTGGAGAAGAAGTTGTGGTAATAGAATCTGAAACATTGCCTATTTCCACTAGTTTTGATTCTGTAAGTGATTACTTTGAAGGTTTAAACGTTGATCTAAAAAACGTAAGAATCGGAAATCAGATTAATTTTAAAGTCAAAGTTTTCACAAACTCTGGAAATGTATTTTATCAGGGTTCTAATTTTAGTAAGTATGATGTAACTGTAAATTGTGCCTCTGCTCTAGCTGGTGTATATAGCTTAAGATTTACTTCTAATTTTAATCATGACATTACTTTTCCTAATGAAATAATAACTGAAGTTAGTCCAGGAGTATATAAAACTACTACTACTTACAGGTGGGCAAGCCCTGACGGACTTCCTGCTCCTGATCAAGGATTTAATTTTAGCGATGTTTGTGGTACTTTAAATGTACCTCAACAAGGACTAGCTCAAGGATTTTATAGTAACCAAGTTTATAATTTTGCTGACGGTAGTGTAGATTCAACAACTGGTGATTTAAAAATCTATTACATTATAGAATTCTCTGGGGGAGCTACAAAAATAGAATGTACTGGAGTTTATACAAAATTATAAAATAAAATAAAAATGAAAAATATTATAAAATACGTATGTTTTGCCATTTTGGGTGGTATTATTATTACATCTTGCGAAAACAATGATGATTATACTGGTGCCTCAAAAATGTCTTGGACCGATGCAACAGTAACCTTATCTAGTTCACAGGCATCTTACACTTTTAATGAAACTTTAATTGATGTAGATGACCTTGATACTTATACAGCAACTGTAAGTGCAAGCTTAATGGAACCACAACCTTTAGATGCAATAATATCATTTGTACAAACTAGTGGTAATGCTGACAGTGATGATTATACTATAGGTGAAATTAAAATACCTGCTGGGGCTACTACAGCTTCTACAGAATTATCAATCAATAGAAATGGTGATATCGAAGGTACAGAGACATTCGTCTTATCAGCGGTAACAGATGGTAATTTTAATTTAGCTAGTGAATATAATTTACCAGTAACAATTAATAATGATCAAATTGATGATACATTGATGTTTACTACAACTTGGGCTGGGTCTTACACTTTTGAAGCTGCAGGACCTACAGATGTTACTTTAGATTTTTGTAACATAGATTTTGATGTACTGTTATATACAAATGCAGGACTCTTTGTTCAAACTTTAGGAGCTACTGGTTCTTGTACTGAAACAGATTCTACTATGGAAAATTTACCTGACGGAGAATACTTTCTGGTACTTGAGGTATATGATAACCCATTTACAGTTTATGATCTTACAGAACCAGTTCCTGTTACTGTAAGTTACAGTCAGTCAAATTCTGATTCAGGAGAGTTTACTATTGCAGACACATTTACTCTTAGTTCTATAGAATCTGTTTCTGGAACTCCAGCAGAAACAGCAGTAGCAACAATAACTAAAAGTGGTTATAATTTTACAGTAACCCCTTTGTAAAAATAATTTTATTAATACAAAAAATACCTCTGTAAATTATTTTACAGGGGTATTTTGCTTAACAATTAATTATGATAAAAAAAAACAAACTACCTATTCTAATTTTAGCTCTTGGTATAGTATTATTTGCTATTATTTATGTTAATATAAATACTCCAGTAAATTCAATTGACAGGCTAAAAGAGTTACATGCAAAAAATATAGAAAAAAATCCATTTAAAGAAACATTAAAATTATCTAAAAATGAAAGAAAAAGTTTAGGCATACCACCTAATAAATATAATGAAGAGCAATGGATTCTTACTATGAATCCTAAATTAGGAAGACCAACTCCTATAAAAGTAGCTGAATTACAAAAAGAATTATTACTAAAGAATAATACTCAATATAGAACTCCTGGTGATGCGTCAGATAACAAGTGGATTAATAGAGGTCCAGATAATGTTGCAGGGAGGACTAGAGCGATAATGTTTGATCCTAATGATACTACAGATAATACCGTTTTTGCAGGAAGTGTTAGTGGTGGATTATGGAAAAATACAAATATTTCTGACGAAAATTCTGTTTGGACAAGAGTTGATATCCCAGAAAATTTAGCAGTATCATCTATTACATTTGATCCAAATAATCCAAAAATATTTTATGTTGGTACTGGAGAATCTTATGTTGGTCATACAGATGGATCAGTCAATGGAGATGGTATATGGAAATCTATTGATGGCGGAAATACATGGACTAACATCTTTGGTGGAAATACTGGAGTTAGTTACTTTGTATCATCATCAAATATTACTGTAACAGGCTCATCACAGGTAAATGGTAACTATCAATCATTTCCCACTGCTAATTTTGGTTCAGAAATTACATCAGAAATTTCAGGAGAATTTACTTTGGCAAATGGAACGGTTCCATTCGTTGCAAATAATGGTGGTACGTCAACAGAACCTAATGAAAATTGTGGCCCCTCAACAATTGATTTGACTGGAAAAATAGCTTTAATACGCAGAGGAGTTTGTTCTTTTGTAGAAAAAGTAAAATCCGCACAAAATGCTGGTGCAATTGCCGTAATAATGATGAATAATGTAAGTGGAGAACCTATACCCATGGGTGGAGAAGATGCAACAATTACAATACCATCTGTGATGATATCAAAAGAAGATGGAGACAAAATTGAAGCTGCAATAGTCTCTGGATCAGTGAGTGGTTCTTTAAACCCTGCTTCAGGAAATTTTACTGCGACAGTAGTTCCTGGAATACAACATATAAATGATATTAAAATAAAAGATAACGATGGTGTTTCGGAAATATATGTAGCTGCAGCAGATGCATTATATGGTGCTTCTAACTCTGCTACTACTATTGGTGGATTGTCTTATGGTTTATATAAGTCTACAGATGGTGGTAATAACTGGTTAGAGATAAATCTTCCATTAACAGCTGATGGAAATAAACATTGTCCAAATGATATTGAAATTGGTTCAGATGGTCAAATTTGGTTATCGACTACTACAAGTAAATTATTTAACGATGGTGGTGGTGAAATATTTTCGTCTACAGACGGTATAATTTTCACAAAGAAATATACAGTTCCAGATGGAGTTAGAACTCAAATAGCAATTTCTTCTTCAGATGCACAGAAGATATACGTTTTAGCTGAATTAGCTGGTGGTGGTGTTTCTATAAAGAGTACAACAGATGCTTTTAATATATCATTTTTAACAAGATCGAAAACTCTGCCCAATGACGCCGATACAAATATAACAGCTGCAGATTTCACAAGAGGACAAGCCTTTTATGATTTAATGTTAGAAGTTGACCCAAATAATGATGATATTTTATACATTGGTGGTATCGATTTATTTAAATCTACGGATGGGGCTTCTGAATGGTCACAAATTTCTCACTGGTATGCTGGTTTTGGGTTTCAGTACGTTCATGCAGATCAACATATTGCTGCTTTTGGGCATAATGATTCCAACAAAGTTATTTTTGGTCATGATGGTGGTGTATCATATAGTGCAGATGGAGGAACAACAATTGTAGAAAGAACTAAAGGTTTAATTACTTCTCAATATTACACCGTTGGTGTTGGACCAACCACTGCATTTACTGGAGATTATTTTGCAGGTGGTTTGCAAGATAATGGAACACTTTTAATTGAAAACGCAAAAAATTCAGAATCAAATAGCTCTACTGAAATTCAAGGAGGTGATGGTGCCTATACTTTTTTTGACCAAGATGGTAGCGATAGATATATTGTTTCTAACTATGTTTATAATGATCGCGTAAATTTATATAATTTCGATGGTGATAATGTTACTATTAACAATGAAGATGCTAGTGCTGGATCTTTTATCAATCCTCAGGCATTAGACTCTAACTTAGATATTTTGTATTCTAATTATACATCTGGACCTAATGTTATAATTAAAAGATATTCTGGAATTAAGTCTCAAACTACACTAACAAAAACAGATTTAACGGATGACTTACTAATAAGAATGCCAACAGCATTTACTGTGTCACCTCATACAAAAAGTTCTTCAACACTGCTTGTTGGATCAATTTTAGGAGATGTTCTTTTAGTAGAAAATGCAGATACAGAAACTCCTATTTGGACTGGTTTAGATGATAATATTATAGTTGGTAGTATTTCAGATTTAGAATTTGGTGTGGATGAAAATAATATTTTTGTTACGGTGCATAATTACGGTGTAAACAATATATGGTACACTAATGATAAGGGTATAACATGGCAGGCAAAAGATGGAAATTTACCAGATCTACCTGTAAAAGCAATACTTCAAAACCCGCTAAATTTAGAAGAGGTTATTATCGGTACAGAATTGGGTATATGGTCTACAACTAATTTTTCAGCTTTAGATCCTAAGTGGGAAACTTCCTCTAACGGTATGAGTAATGTTAAAGTATTAGATTTAGATTTAAGAAATGATAACATGGTATTTGCTGCAACTCATGGTAGAGGTGTATTTTCTGGAATGTTCACAGCAGAATCACTATCTGTCGATAATACTGTATTTACGAGTTCAGAATTAAATGTATATCCAACAATTTCCAATGGAATTGTTAATATTACTTCACAAGATAATATTGGTAAAACAAAAATAAATGTTTATAGTATAACAGGTAAATCCGTTTATTCTGACGTACAAAATTTATCAAGTAGTAAAAAAACGTTAAACTTAGAACACTTAAATGCTGGGTTGTATTTAATTAAATTTTCGAATGGAAGTAAAAAAATTACAAAAAAAATTATCATAGAATAATTTTTTGTTAACTATCTTAAAACCATCATAAGTATTATCTTTTGATGGTTTTTTTTTGCTCTATATTTAACATACATTTGCAAAATGGAAAATAAAACAACAACCATCTTTGGTATTAGAGCAATTATAGAAGCCATTGAAAGTGGTTCTACAATGAGTAAAATCTATTTACAAAAGGCTTTGAGAGGAGAACTGTATTATGAATTGAATAAGCTCATCAAAGAAAAAAGCATCGCTACAAGTGTTGTTCCTGTTGAAAAATTAAATCGTTTGTCAAAAAACGGCAACCATCAAGGTGCTGTTGCTCAAATATCTCCTATAGAATTTTACGACTTAGAAACTTTAATTAATGAGACTTTAGAAAGTAATACTACGCCACTCTTTCTTTTATTAGATCAACTTTCTGATGTTCGAAATTTTGGTGCAATTATTAGAACGGCAGAATGTACAGGCGTTAATGGAATAATTATTCAGAAAGACGGAAGTGCTCCTGTAAATGCTGAAACGATAAAAACATCCGCAGGTGCTGCTTTTAAAATTCCAATTTGTAAAGTAGATCATATTAAAGATGCCTTGTTTATATTACAGGCTTCAGATATAAAAACGGTTGCTGCTACAGAAAAAACAGATACTTCTATCTACGATGTAGATTTAAACCAACCAATTGCAATTATTATGGGTTCTGAACATAGAGGTGTAAACCCTTCCATCCTTAAAATGGTCGATTATAAAGCAAAATTACCTTTGTTAGGTGAAATTGCCTCGTTAAATGTTTCCGTTGCGTGTGGAGCCTTCTTATATGAGACTGTAAGACAGAGAATGGCAGTAGGCAGTAGAGTAGGCAGTAGGCAGTAGGTAAAACTAAAATTTTATTTCATCATTTTCTTCTTCTACTTCTTTTGGTGGAGAAAAATTACCGTTTTCATCAAATAACAAATCGAATGCAGTTTCTTTGAAATGGTGTTCTTGTTTTGTTATTCCTTTATTTCTATAGATAAAAGCAAATAAAAGCCCTACAAGAAAACCAGATAAATGGCCTTCCCAAGACATTCCATCTTTAATGGGTAACACATACCAAATCATACTTCCGTAGAGAAATATTACAATTAAAGATAAGGCTACCAATCTATAGTGCTTTCGTATAATTCCACTAAAAAAAACAAAACTAAACAAAAGATACACAACACCGCTAGCGCCAATATGATAAGATTCTCTAGCAATCATCCAAGTCGATAATCCCGTGAGAATTCCACCAAAAATTAAAATTTTTAAGGCGACATCTCTATAAAAATAAAAAAGACTTGAAAGCAATACAAACAGAGGAATTGAATTATTAAATAGATGACTCGTATCACTATGGATAAAATGCATTAGAAAAACACCTCTAAAACCAAGAGGATCTCTAGGAAATACACCGTATTTATTAAAATTGAAGTTAAAATAAATTTCCACCCAATAGATAAACCAAATACTTACGATATAAAGTACTGGTATAAAAAATACAGATTTTGAGATCTTTAATTGGTTTTCATCTTCCATAGTTAAAAAATAACAAATATGTTACCAAAATAAAAAATTACAACTTCTGTCATAAAACTTTATTATTTTTGCATTATGAATGAACCTTTGGCAGAAAGAATTAGACCTAGAACATTAGAAGACTACATTAGTCAACAACATTTGGTTGGTGAAAAAGGGGTTTTAACAAATTTAATAAAACAAGGTATTATTCCATCATTAATACTTTGGGGACCTCCAGGAATCGGAAAAACTACGCTTGCAAATATTATTGCGACCGTTTCAAATAGACCTTTTTACACCTTAAGCGCCATTAGTTCTGGAGTAAAAGATGTTCGAGAAGTGATAGAAAAAGCGAAGAAAAGTGGTGGATTGTTCACTGCAAAAAATCCAATTCTTTTTATTGACGAAATTCATCGGTTTAGTAAATCTCAGCAAGATTCCTTATTAGGCGCTGTAGAAAAAGGTTGGGTCACTTTAATTGGTGCTACCACAGAAAACCCAAGTTTTGAAGTGATTCCTGCCCTACTCTCTCGGTGTCAGGTTTATATTTTAAACTCTTTTGATAAAGAAGATTTAATTGCGCTGCTAAATAGAGCTATGAAAGAAGATGAATTTCTTTCTTCCAAAAAAATAACGTTAAAAGAAACCGATGCTTTATTGCAAGTTTCTGGTGGCGATGCAAGAAAATTATTAAATATTTTTGAATTATTAGTTTCCACCGAAGATAAAATAGAAATTACGAATAAATTAGTCTTATCTAAAATTCAAAAAAATACAGCTAGATATGATAAAACAGGAGAACAACATTATGACATTGTTTCTGCATTTATAAAATCGATCCGTGGTAGCGATCCTAATGCTGCTGTTTATTGGTTGGCAAGAATGATTGAAGGTGGTGAGGATGTAAAATTTATTGCACGAAGAATGTTAATTTTAGCTTCTGAAGATATTGGCAACGCAAATCCGACTGCATTGATATTAGCAACCAATACATTTCAAGCAGTTTCTGTAATTGGTAATCCAGAATCTCGGATTATTTTAAGTCAGTGTGCCCTGTATTTAGCAAACTCTTCAAAAAGTAATGCTTCTTATTTAGCCATAGGTGAAGCCCAAAATATTGTAAGAAAAACAGGCGATTTATCTGTGCCTTTACATTTAAGAAATGCGCCTACTAAATTGATGAAAGATTTAGATTACGGAAAAGACTATCAATATTCGCACAACTATCCTAAGAACTTTATAAATCAAGAGTTTTTACCAGACGAAATTTCTGGCACAAAATTGTATGAGCCTGGAGAAAATCAAAGAGAAAATCAGTTTAGAGAGATCTTAAAGAATCGATGGAAAAGCAGATATGATTACTAGAATTTTATCTGATATTTTTTAGTGACTAACTTTTCGTTTTCGTAGAATTCTGCAATCCAATGGGCCTCTTTTTTATACAATAAGCCGTTTTTATTTTTGATAATATAAACGTCTTGTATATTTGTATTTAAAATTAAGAAAACCACTTCGGGCTTGAGGTTAATCAATTGATAACCATTTTCTTTTGGCTGTGCATATAAAACGCTTAATGTATTCGTCGCCTTGTTTTTTGTGGATTCAATTTCTTTGTTTATAGAGGGAATGATTTTATCAACTCTATTAACTATCATAGGCTTACTTACAATTACTTCTTTTTTGGTTTGAATTATATCTTCACCAGATAATGCTTCATAAGTAATACTATTCATATTGGCATGTGCATTTCTAATGGCTTCTTGATAGCTTCTTTTATATTCTTTCAATCTACTTTCACCCTCTTTAGAAGCATATACTGTTTTGTTATAACAGTCTTTTAATTCAATTACAACCTTTGTTTTAAACATAGAAGATTTGTTGGTAACATTTGCTGTTAAGGCATTGCATGGATTATTTTTTAATTCTATTGGATATTCCTCTGAATCTAAAATTACCGTAAAACCATTTTTCTGTAAAAGAAATTTAGTAAGCGAACTTGTTTTGTATTGATCATTTTCTTTTAAGAAATCAAACCTTTCTGGTACAATAATATATTTGTAATTTTGAACTTGTTTTTTTTGACTAAAAGCAATGACATTAGACATCACTAAAAATATTATTATTAATTTATTTTTCATTTTAATTGAATATAAGATTAAAACCGAATTGTAAAGAAACGTTATTTGCGGAAGAAATATCTGACATTTCGGCGAGATTATCAAGAATTCCGTAAAAATTTAATTTCCAAATTTGTGCAGAAACACCAATACCAATGTTATAATAAGAGTAATCATCTACTGTATAAGTAACTTTCACATGTAATTTGTTTGTAAAAGATTTTTCATAAAACCCAGTAAGCGCAAATTGCTGACTTAAGGGTCTAAAAACTGAATATAATTGCGCACCAAAGGCATCTGTGTAAAAATCTTTGTACGTATTATCATAACAATATTTACCTCTTTTTTCTCCAAAACTGTATTTTAATGCCGCATTTAATTTCGCTGGTCTCCAAGAAACATAAGACTCCGCATTTTCTGTGGTTGGCAATTGTTCTTTAAAAGCAGTATTTAATTCATCCCAATAATTTCTGTTTGAATCATCATATTCAAACTCAATACCTTCAAAAGTAAAACTTCCCGCTGTTAAGGTGTTTTTAATGTTTTTCTTATGATTTACAAATCCAACATCTATAATACTTCCAGAAAATTGTAATTGTTTGTTGATGTGATATGTAATTCCGAAATCTAGCCCTACACCTAAATTACCTCCTAAAAAAGTGCTTTTTAAATATGTACTAGGATCATCAATATATTCATCATCTTTAATTAAACCAGAAGTTTTAAAATTCACATTTACATTGTCTAAATAATGTGTGTAAATATTGTTATTTCCTAAAGTGGTTGTAAAGGTTCCTGAATTGTTGGTAGATTGTACATTCAAAGCAGATGAATAAATCTTAAATCGACCACCAATTGTTAATTTGTCGTTTATTTTTCTGGTGATTCCAGCATGAATGACACCTAAAACATCTAATTTGTATAAAATTTGAGATGCATCAAAACTTTTATTTAAATACGCTCCATTTCCTTCATTTGCCAAGGTAATGATATCTTGAGGAAAGTAAACAATACCATCTAATTCTTGATAAAAACCAAAACTTAAATAGGTTTCTTCATCATACCTGTAGCCTGCATTCAAAATTTCAATTTGAGAATTCAATTTTATATAATCTCTGGTATCTATGTCTTCTAAAACAGCAGCAATCTTGTCATTAATAGTTCTACTATCTACCGCAAAAATATCTGAAACCACAAAACCAGTAGTACCAAACTCAGACGAAAAACCTGATAGTAATGGAACACCAACATGGTATTTGTAATTGGTTTCTAAACCAGGATTGATAAGCAATGTTTGAGGCAAACCTGCAAAATCATATAAAACCTGCTTATTCTGTGAGTAGGATTGTATACTCAGTAAAAAACTAAAAAGTAAGAGAATATTTTTCATCCTATAGAGTGGTTTCTAAATAGACTGTAATTGCAGATTTGAAATCCAAAATCCCTATGTCTGATGCACTTATTGGTGTAATTTTATCATCTAAACTTAATGTAACCTCTACATTCGTAAAATTTCTTAAATTTGGATTTTGAGTAATGTCTATGATTTCTTTTTGTATAAATTCTAAGTTATTGGCTTCGATATTTAAATCTTGTAATTTATAAATCAAATTATTAGCAGCATCTAACAAAGAAATTTCCATCGTAAAATCTCGATTGAATTCATTTCTAATTTCAAAATCAAAATCAATTCTCACCAAATTATCTCTTACATAACTATTCTCAAAAATCTTAAAATCAGAGCGTTCAGAAATTTCTGTAACTGGTGGTGCACCTGGGAATGCTACAAAATTAGAAGCATTTAAGGTAAATAAGGTAAGTGAAGATGTAAAAACAGGCGTTGTCGTATAATCTTCTATTTGATTGAAATCTAAGGTTTGAGAACAAGAGAAAAATAAAATAGTGCTTAGTAGAAAAGACACCTTTTTAAAAAATTTCATACAGAAAGTTTTATTGATTTTTAAACGCAAAAGGTACTACAAATATTGTTTTATTTCTAATAGATTTTTTACCGTTGTAAATGATGTATTGTTCGAACTAATCTCATCAAAATTACAATGAATTGCCCTTAAACCTATAGCTATTGCACCTTCAATATCTGCTTCTAAACTATCGCCAATCATAATCGATGTTTCTTTGTCTGCTTTTGCAATCTCTAAGGCATAATTAAATACTTTAGGATTTGGTTTTTTTACACCTACAGATTCTGAAGTAATAATTTGATCAAAATAGTGATGAATCTTCGAATTCACCATTTTCTTACTTTGAATTTCTTCAAAACCATTGGTAATTATATGAAGTGTATATTTTTCTTTTAAATACTCTAACAGTTCAAACGCACCCTCAAAAAGGTGATTAAAATTAGCTAGATTCTCAATATAATCGATGGCTATTTTATCAATCAAATTATCTGAAATTGTATAATTCACGGCATCGAAAGTAGTTTTTAAACGACCGTATCTCAACGCTGTTTTAGAAATTTTTTCTTCTCTATATAATTTCCAATATTTTAAATTTAAAGGCTTGTAAACTTCCAAAAAATCAGCAATACTAATAGTGATATTGTTTTCAAGGAATATTTTATGGAATGTTAATTCAGAATTTCTTTCAAAATCCCAAAGAGTATGATCTAAGTCAAAAAAGACGTGTTCAATTTTCATTTGCTAAATGTAAAAATTATAAATAAAAAAACGCAGATTAAGTTGTTATATTTGTGATAACAAAACTTTTTCTTTGAACAATAAACTTCATATTTTATTTCTTTGTGGTTGGTATCCTTCTCGAGTTTTACCAACAAATGGCGATTTTATTGAAAGACACGCACGTGCAGTATCTTTAAAACATAAAGTAACCGTTTTTCATATGATTACAGATAATAATTGCATTAAAAATATGGAAGTAGTTTCTACAAAGGAAGAGCATTTAACAGTGCATATTGCTTACATAAAACCTCAAAAAATCATTTTAAAAAAAATATTATTATTTTGGAAAGCTTATAAACTTCTTTTAGGCAAAACTGATACTTTTGATGTTATTCATTTAAATGAGATTTTTCCTTTTGGAATTTTTGCAAGACAAACATCTAAAAAAAGAAACATACCCTATTTAATTTCTGAACATTTTACAGGATTTTTAAAAACGTCAAATTTTAAATTTAGTTTTTTAAAAAAGTTTATTTCTAAGCATATTATAAGAAATGCGGATACCGTTTGTCCTGTAAGTAATTACCTATCAGAAAACATGCAAGAGTTAGGTTTTGATGGGAATTATGTAACCGTAGCAAATGTGGTAGATACAGATTTATTTATTCCGAAGGAGAAAGACAACAAAATTTTAAAATTAGTACATGTCTCTAGTTTAAAAGATGAACATAAAAACATCAAAGGAATGTTGCGGGTTGCAAAACTTTTAGATGAGCAAGTAAATGACTTCGAATGGAAATTTATTGGTAATAATGGTATTGGATTTAAAGAGTTTCTAAAAGAATTAAATATAAAAAACGGTAAAATATCTTTTATAGATCATCAAACGCAAGAGGAATTGGTTACTAATTTACAAAATGCTTCTGTATGTATTTCATTTAGTAATTACGAGACTTTTGGCATTGTAATTCCAGAAGCAATTGCATGTGGAACTCCTGTAATTGCAACGAATACAGGTATTACAATAGATTTTAGTGAGTATGATTTTTGCCAAGTAATTCCCATAAAAAATGAAGTATTGTTATTACAAGAAATTTTAAACTCTAAAAAAACGTTTGCTAACTTAGAGGTAGAAAAAATGCATCATTTTATACAACAACAATTTAGCAAAGAAGTTATTTCTAATAAATTTTCTTTACTTTACTACCAATCTTTAAAAAGGTAATTTGAATTTAATAACATCTTACATTGCAAATTTTTTAGGCAGAAAAGGAAGCTATGTTCTTTTTGCCACAATTTTTGCAAGAATATTTTCATTTTTAGCGGCCTGGTTTGCATTAAAGTTGATTCCTAACAAAGAATTAGGAGTTGTGCTTTTTGCTTATAATATTATCATTTTTATAGTACCAATTAGTGGCTTAGGCTTGCATCAAAGTTTTTTAAGATATGGCGCATTATTAAAATCTGCTGAAGAAAAAAATAGCTTGTTTTTGTATGTTTTAAAAAAAGGTTTTCTAGTTTCTTTACTTCTAATTGTATTGATTAATATAAGTGCTTTTTTTATTGATTTTCAGTTTCAGAATACCAAAATATATTTAGTATTATTGTCTTTTATCATAATCCCTTCCTTTCTTTTAGAGATTATAAAAGCGCAACTACGTCTAAATCACAATAATAAAAGTTTTGCATATACAGAAATTGTTCAAAGTATTTTCTTACTAATAAGCGTTGTAGTTTTAAGTTATTTTTTTGCCGAACTCGGCTACGCGATTGCGTTGGTTTTAGCGCCAACCCTAACTGCTCTGCTATTTATCACTAAAATTAATATCAATTATAGATTAAAAGATAAACTTCAAATTACTGATTTTACTTTTTGGAAATATGGTTTCTTCGCAAGTTTGTCTAACGTAGTTACTCAGCTACTTTTTATAATAGATATTCTACTAATTGGCTATTTACTTGTTAATACAGAAATGGTTACCAATTACAGATATATTTCGCTAATTCCTTTTAGCTTATTGTTTTTACCTCGTGTTTTTATTGCGACAGATTTTGTTGCCTTTACAGAAAAAATTTACGATAAAAAATATATTGAAAAATATATAAAAAGTTACATGTTGTTATTTTTAATTGTGAGTTTTATGCTCGTAACCGCATCCTACTTTTTTGGTGATTTTGTCTTAAAACTGCTGGATGAAAATTTTGTAAAATACTCACAAACTTTTTTTATTTTAATGGTAGGCATTTCTGGAATTTTTATTTTTAGAGGTCTTTTTGGTAACTTACTATCTTCTATAGGGAAAGCGCATGTTAATTATTATATTGCTACCATAGCACTCGCCTTTAACATCGCTAGTAATTATTATTTAATCCCTATATATGGTATTAAAGGAGCTGCCATAACCTCTGCAATACTGATGTGGTTTACAGGAATTGTATCTGCAATATGTTTTAAATTACTTTATAATAAAGTTCTATTGAAAACTGAATAGTTTTCTTCTTTAGCACCAAAACTTCTGTAAAATCTACCAATATTAGGCATATTCCCACCTTCAAAATCAAGAATTAGATTCGAATTCACATTTTGTTTTATTACCCTAGAAATAAGGAAGCTTGCGGTTTGTAAAGATCTACCCTCCTCTGAAAATGCCGAATATAAATAAATAATTCGATCCTTAGATTTTATAAAAAAACCTCCACCTAATAATACTCCATTTTTAAAAACTCCTAAAACTATTCCGTTCTCTTTTTGAAGAGATACACTTTCTAAATGTAATAATTTTTCTTTGGGAATTTTATATTTGTAAAATTTATTTTGAATATCTATAAGGTTTTTCAAAGTTGTTTTTTGTAGTTTTAAGTCCAGTTTCTCTCCAACTTTTATTGCATGTTTCCTTCCTTTAGAGAAGCTTTTTTGTATTGTTGAATATTCATTAGAAATATCCAATAAATAATTTAATAATTCAGATTTTTTCGAAATTAGTAGATTCTCAGAATTCAGATTTAAAGAAACTTTTAAAAATTTAAGTGGGATTTTGTTTATGAATTTTAATTGAAGATCATTAGATATTTCAACTTTAGAAAAAATGCCTAATTGCTGGCAAAAATGAGGCTGGCTAACATATTTTATACCATATTTTTTTCTCCAAGGAATAGGCATTACAGCTTTATAATCATCCAAAACCAAGACATCCCAATTTTCTGCAACAATATCTAAATACCAAGAAAATGCATAGATTCTAGATTGAACAGATTTTTCGATACAGTCATCGTACTTTTCAATGTCTAAATCTTGTCTTTTAACGTAATGAATCATGCTAAGAAGTTGCAATTTTTATCATAGACTCATACAAGCGTTTCCAACCTTTCCATCGCAAATAATTGCTTAAAGTCTCATTGTGGAATAAGGTAATAAAAGTACCATTTACCGCTTTTACTTCGTTTCTTAAATCTCTAATTTTTCCTATAGATTGTTTGGGTGTTATTTTTAGATAATCGTTTAAAGTAGTATCCATCAAAGCAAATGGAAAAATTTTTAATGGTGTCTGAATTTCAAAATCTAAATCATAAAAATAGAAAGGTGTACAGGTACTCGCCCTAAAACCTACATTACTTGCATAGCCCATTGAGTAGTCTTCTTCTATTTCTAAATCTATTAATTGTTGATAGGTATCTGGCAAATTAAAGCGCAGGTAATGTTGCCTAGATCTAATGATGGGTGTATTTGTTATGTTTTCTAAACGTTCTTTTTCTTTCTTTAAAATCGCTATATTTTGCATGGTAAAATACGACGGATGCAGCCCAACACTAGCATAATCTACCAAGTCTTTTACTAACAGTCTATATTTATTTTTAGAGAAAGAAACATTGGTATCGAAAGTTGTATAATCTCCAACAGAACAAAAGAAAATAGTTTGAACATCTTGAGCTTTTTTAATGTCTAATATTTTTTGAAAATTATCAAAAGGATCTTTCTTTATATTCAATAACACAGCAAGTCTGTTCCAAATATTTAACAGTCTAAATTTAAAAATGTCATTCAGAAAACCTCCACAAGATCTTACAAAGTTTTTGTATTTATAAGCAAAAGCATTGTCTATGTCTATCGTAGAAATATAGTTATAAGTTCTTGTTTTATATTCGTAATTTGGAAATCGTTCTTTTAAAGATGCTAATAGTTTGTATGCCCAAATGTCTACTACAGGTTTTTCTAAAAAACCGTTTTTAAATGCGAGACTTTGTGCTGCTGTATAACGTGCATGCGTATCTTTTACATGAGGCAAATATTCTTCATAGCGAGAAATTAAATAGAAACTTGCCGCAAAAATATCAAACGGAATGGCAGATTTATTTCCTGTTGCAAAAAAACAAGGAATGCTGTCCCATTTTTGAATGTTCATCTCTAGATCATTTACACCTTGCTCGAATAATAAGTTGTTGCTTTTTATAAAAAATTCGGTTCCTAACGGAGTTTTAGTATATGTTAATTTAGGACCATTGTGTGCTACAAATTCATCAACCTTCGTAGTAAAACCTACAGGTATTAAAAGTGTTCTTGTTAAGATATGTTTAAATATATAACGAACTCTTGGTGTAATTTTATGTGTATAAACTAAGATCATATTTCAGTATTCAGTCAGCAGTATTCAGTCAGCAGTATTCAATAAACATTTATAAACTAAAACTGCTTTACTGTTTTACTGAATACTGCCAACTTGTTGCTTGCTAAAGCAACCCTTCATCCGCAAAGCTAAAATAAGCTTTTTCGGTAATAATTAAATGGTCTAAGAGTTTAATATCTAAAGTGGTTCCAGCGTCTTTTATTTTTTTCGTAAGTTCTCTGTCTGCACTGCTTGCTTCTAATTTTCCTGAAGGATGATTATGACAAACAATAATAGCAACAGCGGCCATTTCTAACGCTTTTTTAAACAGCAAACGAATGTCTACAATAGTGGCTGTTAATCCGCCTTTACTAATTTGAGATTTTGCGACTACTTTATTCGAATTGTTTAAAAACAACACCCAAAATTCTTCATGTGCTAAATCTCCAATAATGGGTTGCATTGCATTCGCAACATCTTTACTGCTTGTAATTTTCGGTTTTTCTAAAGCAATTTCTAACTGTCTTCTTTTCCCCAATTCTAAAGCCGTAATAATAGCAATAGCTTTGGCTTCTCCAATTCCTTTAAACTCCGATAATTTTTCTACGGAAAGTTTTGCAAGTTCGTTGATGTTACCGTTTACAGATTTAAGAATTCGTTTAGACAACGCAACAGCACTTTCCTCTCGATTACCAGAACCAATTAAAATGGCAATTAGCTCAGCATCAGAGAGTGTTGTTTTTCCCTTTGAAACTAATTTTTCTCTAGGTCTGTCATCTAATGCCCAAGATTTAATAGTTAGTTTCTCCATATATTTTTTTTATAAAAGTACAAAATAGAAACCTAAATGTATTTTCAAAAGCTGTTGTAAATTATTTAAACTTTGATGTTTAATAAATTTTAATTGAAATACCTACCCATTTTCCACTGTAAAAAAGAATCTCAATTTTTAAAAAAACAGTTTCAAGACTTTCGTATCTTTGCACTTTATATTCTATATATTTTATATGAAGATTATTATAGCAGGTGCTGGAGATGTTGGCTTTCATTTAGCAAAACTACTTTCCTACGAATCTCAAGACACTTACATTATAGATTTTGATGGCGATAAGTTAAATTATCTCAACAGTCATTTAGATGTTATTACTAAAAAAGGAGATGCAACTTCTATAAAGCTTTTAAAAGAAATTGGTATTGATTCTGCAGATTTGCTAATTGCAGTAACAGAAAGCCAAAATACTAATTTTACAATTGCTGTAATTGGTAAATCTTTAGGAGTTAAAAAAACAATTGCTCGCATAGACAATCCAGAATTTTTAAATGAATGCGAAGTAGATTTTAAACAATTTGGTTTAGATTTTATGATTTCTCCGCAAGAATTAGCGGCGAATGAAATTAAAATGTTGTTAAATCAATCTTCTTTTAACGATACTGTTGAATTTGAAAGTGGTCTTTTTAATATTATGGGAACCTCTTTAACCTATAAATCGCCTTTGGTAGATTTAACGGTAAAAGAAGCGAAGCAAAAATTTAAAAACATCGATTTTATAACCATTGCAATTAAAAGAGAAAACGTTTCTCAAACCATTATTCCTAGAGGAGATACTACGTATCAATTAAATGACCAAGTTTATTTTTCTGTACCAAGTTATAGTATAAAAGACTTGTACCCTATTATTGGTAAGAAGAAAATCGATATAAAAAACGTAATTATTCTTGGTGGAAGTAGTATTGGCGAAAAAACTGCAAGAAATTTATGCCAAAATAATTTTCAAGTTAAGTTGATTGAAAAAGATAAAGAAAAAGCAGAAAATCTTGCAGAAGATTTAGAAAATGTGTTGGTCATCAATGGAGACGGAAGAGATCTGGAACTATTAGAAGAAGAAAATATTAGAGAAACAGATGCATTTATTGCTGTAACGGGCAACTCTGAAACCAATATCATGTCTTGTTTGGTAGCCAAATCTAAAGGTGTTAAAAAAACCATTGCTTTGGTAGAAAATATGGATTATATAGATATCTCTCAAACCATTGGAATTGAATCTCTGATTAATAAAAAATTAATTGCTGCAAGTAATATTTTTAGACATATTAGAAAAGGTGAAATATTAGCGTTAGCAAATTTACATAACATAGATGCTGAAGTTTTTGAGTTTGAAGTAAGACCGAATGCAAAAGTAACCGAGAAACCAATTAAAGATTTAAATTTCCCAAGAGAAGCTGTTTTTGGTGGAATCATTAGAGACGAAAAACCTTTAATGTCTTTTGGAGAAATGCAAATACAAGACGGAGATAAAGTAATTGTCTTTTGTCTTCCTGAAGCAATTCATACCGTAGAAAGTCTATTTAGATAAAAATGGGGACTTTAAACACAAAAATAATTTATCGTTTTTTAGGCATTACGGCTATTCTAAATGGCTTGTTTATGTTTGTGGCATTTCCCTTTAGTCTGTATTATGATGAACCCCAAAAATGGGGAATTTTAAATGCTGGTATCATTACCATATTTATTGGAATTCTATTTTATTTCTTAAACAAACCATTAAACACAAACATTCAAAAGAAAGAAGGTTATTTAATTGTAACCTTAGGTTGGCTAACACTTTCTTTTACAGGAATGTTACCGTATCTACTCTCTGGTGCAATTCCAAATATTTCAGATGCTTTTTTTGAAACTATTTCTGGCTACTCCACTACAGGATCATCAATTTTAACAGATATCGACAATATGCCAAAAGGAATTTTGTTTTGGCGAAGTGCAACGCACTGGATTGGTGGTATGGGAATTATTGTTTTAACCATTGCTATTTTGCCGCTTCTAGGAATTGGAGGCATGCAGCTATTTATGGCAGAAGCACCAGGACCTTCCGCAGATAAATTACATCCAAGAATTACAGACACTGCCAAAAGATTGTATTTAATTTATGTTGCTTTAACTTTAGCCGAATTTTTCTTGCTAAAATTTGCAGGTATGACTTGGTTCGACGCTATCAATCATGCAATGGCAACCATGAGCACAGGTGGTTTTTCCACAAAATCTGACAGTATTGCATTTTACAACGGTAAACCATTGATACAATACATTATAATTGTCTTTATGTTTATTGCAGGCACCAATTTTGTACTCACTTATTTTGCATTGAAAGGCAAAGTTCAAAAGGTGTTTAAAAGTGAAGAATTTAAATACTATATGTTTGGAATTTTAGGAATTTCGGCACTGGTTTCAGTAATTATTCTCTTTTTTCAAGACCCGAACTTAGCATCTGTTTTAGCACATCCAGAAATATTTGGCAAAACTGAAAGCGCTATCAGACACTCGCTTTTTATGGTTACTTCTGTGGTAACTACTACAGGTTTTGTATCTGCAGATTTTACAATGTGGAATTTCTTTGCAACAGGTATTTTCTTTGCTTTATTTTTTACGGGAGGTTCTGCGGGTTCTACGAGTGGTGGTGTAAAAGTTGTTAGACATATAGTGATGTTAAAGAATAGTTTTTTAGAGTTTAAAAAAGCATTACACCCAAATGCCATTATCCCTGTTCGATATGACGGGCAGTCTGTTGATAAAAATATTGTCTTTAGTATTTTGTCTTTCTTTATTATTTACATGCTCATTTTTGTTATTTCTTCTGTAATACTAACATTATTGGGTTTAGATTTTTTATCTGCTTTGGGTGCTGCAGCTTCGTCTTTAGGGAATATTGGCCCCGCAATTGGCTCTGTAAGTCCTATAGATAATTTTGCACATTTATCAAATGGGGCAAAATGGTTTTGTTCTTTTTTAATGCTAATTGGGCGTTTAGAACTTTTTACGGTATTGATCTTATTTACACCTTTCTTTTGGCGTAAAAATTAAATAATTTCTATTTCTTCAATTTAATAAAAAATTTCTTGAAACCGACTATCCTCGCAGAGCCGTAGAGGCACTTCGATGAGCTCAGCAGAACTATTGTGCCGGTTTCATTTTAACCTCGGAGCCAAAAACCGAAATTTTATATTTTGCCCCACCCAGAATTGCTTTTTCACAATTCCGACTTCCCCCCAAGAGAAGGTATGATCGGAAACCCCGCAGAGCCATCGGAGAATTATAAAGATTAAAATTATCAGTTCACAATTTTTATATCCTAAAATTAAATATCTTTTTTTTACATAAACAACTGATAAACAGTGGTTAAATAAAAAAAAATTTATATATTTAAGCTCTAAATTTAAATTATTATGAAAAAACATACCATTTTAATTCTTTTATTGTTTTTAATAATAGGATTTAACAAAGCTTGGGCGCAAACTATTCTTTCTGCTGGTGACGTTGCCATTACATCGTTTAATGCTGATACGAATGATGAAATCAGTTTTATTTTATTAAAAGATATTACTGCAAATACAAAAATTTACTTAACAGAAAATGGATGGGATGATGATGCTAATGGTGGTGGTGCAGCACCAACATGGGGCAATACAAATCAAGGTACTTTAGAGTGGACCAGTTCTTCAGCAATGAGGGTTGGTGCACAGATACAAGTTACAACTCCAAAGTTGAATGCAACTCTAAAGGTTAGTGAGGGAACTATTATTAAATATGGCACATGGTCAACATTAGCTTCTTCTGACTCAATAATTATCTATCAAGGTACTGCAAAGCCAGATGATGGAACGGAAGTAACTCAGTTTATTTGGGCTTTTAATACAGGTGCTAACGATTGGGTTTCTGATGCTACAGGTAGCAATAAGACTACTGGCATACCAACAGGCTTAATAGACGGCACCAATGCTATTTCATTTAAAGGTGTCACAGAAGATGATAATTTACAATACAATTGCAATGTAACTTCGGTAAATGACATTACAGCATTAAGAACTTCACTAGCTACAGAATCAAATTATAATACAAACAATACCAATGCAAATTATAAGGCACCCATTTGTATTACTACAACTTGGAATGGCGCTACAGATTCTTCTTGGTCCAATACAGCTAATTGGAGTGATGCTGTACCTTCTTACGGATTTAACGTAACAATACCAGATCTTGCAAAAGCCCCAGTAATTGGTTCTAATACGGCAGCAAGTGTTGGAAATTTAACTATTACTGAAACTGAAGGTCTAACAATTAATTCAGGAGGTACTTTAATTGTTTCGGGTACTTCATCAGGAAATGTTACCTACAAAAGAAATTTAGCAACCACAAATTGGTATTCTGTATCACCGCCAGTGAGTGGAGAAATCATGACAGATATGAGAGCAAATAACGATTTTGCTCCTGGTACCAGTGGTGGTAGAATTGGTTTTGCACCTTATGACAATTCTCAAGCTGATCCTAATAATAGGTGGGCTTATTTTACAACTTCTTCTAATGATCTATTAATAAATGGTAAAGGATATACAGCTAAATTGGCTACAACTGGAAATATTTCTTACACAGGTACTATAAATGATACAGATGTTTCTATTGGATTAACTCAAGGAGGTGTTAATGGTAATAATTATAATCTTTTGGGAAACCCTTACACTGCTTTTATCAATAGTGGCTTTTTTTTAAAATCTAATACCGCTGAATTAGTTCAGGAAGAAATATATATTTGGAATCAAGCATCAAGCCAATATGATACAAAGGTCTCTGGAATTTCTTTTAAAGTCGCTCCTGGTCAAGGTTTTTTTGTAGAAGCGAACTCAACCAATAATGTAACCTTTACAAAAGCCATACAATCTCATGAAACTATTGGTACTTTTCAAAAAACGGCTAATACAACTATCCCAAAAATTACGCTATACATGAGCGATAATACTTCATCAAGATATACAGATATTTATTATATAAATATGACTACTACAGGGTTTGATAATGGATACGATGGTAAATTATTTGGTGGATTTCCTCAACCCTTTGCATTGTATACGCATTTAATTTCTGATAGCAAAGGAGATAATTTTCAAATACAATCTTTACCAAATTCAAACCATGAAAACATGATGATTCCTATTGGAATAAATGCTGATGGAGGAAAAAAAATTACTTTTACCGCTCACGCATCTAGTTTGCCATCTAAAATTAAGGTCTACCTAGAAGACAGACTTACCCATACATTTACTAGATTAGACGTAGCAAATAATAATTACAAAATTACGCTATCTGAACCTATGAATGGGATTGGAAGATTCTATTTGCATACAACAGAAAGTGTATTAAATATTGATACTAATTATTTAGAGAATGTAAGCATTTATAAAAAAGACAATTCCACATTAAGAGTTGTTGGTTTATCGCAAAAACGGTCGAAACTAAAACTCTTTAATATTCTTGGGAAACAAATGTTGAATGCATCTTTTACATCAAACAAAGTACAAGACATTTCATTACCTAAATTAACTAAAGGTATTTATTTTGTTAGGTTAGAAACTGACAACGGTTACTTAAATAAGAAAATCATTCTTGAATAATTGTTATGATAACTCAAAACATAAAAAATGAAAAAGCAAATTGATAATAACAAACAAATTTCTCGTAAAGAGGCACTGAAAAAAATAAAAGAACACAGTAAATATGCTGCTTTAACAGCATTAGGAACTTACTTCATATTACATCCTAAAAAAGCACAGGCACAAAGTCTTGAAGTTCCAGGAACAGGATTTTAATACACGCTAACTACATTTTATAAAACGTCTCATTTTTTTTGAGACGTTTTTTGTTTTAAAAGCTCTAGAAAATACTTACTTTTATTTTTTATGAAAAAAAAATCTCATTTTTTATACAAACCCATAGAAGACAAAACTATTGTTTGGTTTGAAAATAGTAACGAATACCTCGTTTTAGAAAATATTACGGCCGATATTTTAAAAAGATTGCATAAAGGAATTTCTGTAAAGGAAATAGCAACGGCTTTGGCTAAAAAGCTAGCGGTTCCTTTAGAGAAAACAATTGATTTTATTTTAGATTTAGAAAAAAAAATCTATGCTCCTAAGTCTAGTAAAAAGTTAAATGTTATTAACGATTATCGAGACGTAAAAAAGCCAAAAAAATTTGAATTTATAAAATATTATAAGATCAATAAAAAGATTTTTAAAGTTGAATTTTCTTCTGAATATGAATTGTATTTAGTGCATCCAAAATTTGCGCATTTAGAGGTCGATGATAAAAGTAAAGCAACCCATACTTTTACGATATTTTTAAATCATAACTTCATCTTTTTTTATGTGGATAAAAATTTTATTGGTGCTTGGAGTAAAAATGAAATTCACTTTTTTCAAGGAAAATTTTCTATGGAATTGATTCAGAAGATTCATCAAAAAAAAGAAAATAAATGGATGGGCGTTTTTCATGCTTCCGCAGTTTCTAATGGAGAAAAATCTATTTTATTCTTAGGAGATTCTGGTAACGGAAAAAGTACTTCCTTGGCATTATTACAAGCCCACGGTTTTACTTGTTTGGCAGATGATTTTGTACCCATTGATGCTGAAAAGAAAGAAGTATTTAGTTTTCCCGCTTCCATCTCCATCAAAAAAAATAGCTTAGAAACCTTACTTCCACTCTATCCTGAACTGAAAAATTCTGCTGAATATCATTTTAAAAGACTGAACAAAGTTGTTCGATATTTAAAACCGAACAATACAAATTTTAATGCTCATTTGCCTTGTAAAGATTTAGTGTTTATCAAGTATAAAAAAGAGGCTGATTTGCAAGCAACAAAAATATCGAAAATTGACGCATTTCAACAATTAGTTCCAGATTCTTGGCTGTCTCCTAGTAAAGAAAATGCACAATTATTTTTAGATTGGTTTGCGAATTTAAATTGTTATCAAATTACCTATTCAGAGAATAAAAAAATGATTGCTACTGTTTCTAAAATTTTTAAAAATGAATTATAAAGAAACCCTATTCTTTGTCGCAAAGTGTTTGACCATTTCTTTGGAAGAAAAAAACAGATTAGAAATTGAGATACAACTGAAAACAACTAAAATAGACTGGGATGCTGTTGTAAAAGTAAGTACTGGGCATTATGTGTTTCCTGCTTTGTACTGTAATCTAAAACGTGCTCATTTTCTGCAATATCTTCCAGAAGATTTGGTAGCATATATGAAACACATTACCGATCTAAATCGCGTAAGAAATGAGCAAATTATTCAGCAAGCAAAAGAACTCCATCAACTTTTACTAGATCATCATATCACACCCATATTTTTAAAAGGAACTGGCAATTTATTAGAAGGGTTGTATGAAGATATCGCAGAAAGAATGGTGGGAGATATTGATTTTATTTTTTCAAAAGAAGATTACCCTAAAGCAATTGAAGTTTTAACGTTAGATAAATATACTAAAGTTGTTGAAGAAAAATATGATTTTCCTCAATTCAAACATTACTCTAGATTGCATAAAGCGCACAGAATCGCTGCCGTAGAAATTCATAAAGAATTATTAATAGAAAAATATGCGCAGGAGTTTAACTATGATTTTATAATAACAGATTGTCAAAAGATTCATGAAATCTCAGTAATGAGTTTTGAAAATCAATTATCATTATCAATCATTGCGAAACAGATTAATGATGATGGTTTTCATTTTAAAAACATCGCATTAAGAAATGCCTACGACGTTTTTCTATTATCTAAAAAAGCAAATACAAAAAACGCATTCTCAAAATTTAATACCTTAAAAAATCCGTTGAATTGTTTTTTAGCAATTTGTTATGAAGTTTTTGGGGGCATTAATTCTTTAGCCTATGAAGAAACAACTGACACAAAGGAATATATAAACACTTTTTATCTTTTCCTTACCAACGAATCTAAAAGAAAAACTAAAACCAATCTTAAAACTAAAGAACTTTTTATAAAAAAAAGAATGTCTATCATCTATAAATCTTTGTTTCACAAAGATTATAGAACTTGGGTGTTCAAAAGAATTTCAGATAAAAATTGGCAAAAAGAAAAATTAATTCAACTAGGAATTAAAAAACCGACACCAAATTCTTAACTTCTTCAAAATCTAAGCCACCATAATTACCAGAACTCATTAATAAGAGTGCTGTATTTGCTAAATTTTGTTTGAATAAAAATTCTTTAAATTCTTGCGGATTTGTATAAAAAATCAAATCTTCTCTATCAAAAGCCTTGACAATCTGTGCTTCTGTTACTTCCTCTAATTGTTTAATTTCTACAGCATAAGGCGAATAAAAAACCACAGCTTTATCTGCAGTATCTAAAGCACCTTTATATTCTGCTAGAAATTCGGCATTTAAACTAGAATAGGTATGCAATTCTAAACAAGCCAACACAGTTCTTTTGGCGTATTGATTTTTTACAGCATTTGTTGTTGCTTCTACTTTACTTGGAGAATGAGCAAAATCTTTAAAAACAACGGTAGATTCATTTTCAGCAATCTTTTCTAAACGTTTACTTGCACCAGAGAAATTGGCAATGGCTTCATAAAAATCATCTTCATCAATTCCCATATGCTGACAAATCCATTTGGCACCAGCTAAATTTTGAAGGTTGTGTTTTCCAAAAATTTCTAAAGGCAAATCTCCTTCAGGTGTTTCTAAATAGGTAATTCCGTTTTCTATAAAATGATTCGGAGTTTGGTATGGGTATTTTTTAATATGATTTACAGAAGATGTTACCACCTCTTTCACAACTTGATCTTCTTCATTATACACCATACTACCGCCGTTAATCATGGAATCTGTAAAAATTCTAAACTGGTCTGTATAGTTTTCAAAAGTTGGAAAAACGTTGATATGATCCCAAGCAATACCGCTTAGCAACGCAATATTTGGTTTGTAGAGATGAAATTTCGGACGCATATCTATAGGAGAGCTCAAATACTCATCACCTTCTAAAACAATAAAATCGTTTTCTTCTGTTAGATGCACCATGGTCTCAAAACCTTCTAATTGTGCGCCAACCATATAATCTACTTCTTTTTCATGATAGTTCAACACATGCAAAATCATAGAAGTTATTGTTGTTTTTCCATGAGAACCACCAATTACAACACGTGTTTTATTTTTAGATTGTTCGTATAAAAATTCAGGATATGAGTAAATTTTCAACCCTAATTCTTGTGCTTTTAACAATTCAGGATTGTCTTTTTTAGCATGCATTCCCAAAATAATGACATCCAATTCAGTTGATATTTTCTCTGGAAACCAGCCAAATTCTTTGGGTAACAAACCTCTTTTTTCTAAACGAGATTTTGACGGATTATGGATGGTATCATCACTCCCAGAAACTTGGTATCCTTTTTGGTATAAAGCAATTGCTAAATTGTGCATTGCGCTACCACCAATAGCAATAAAATGAATGTTCATTTAACAAAATTTAAAAAAAGTAAAAATACAAAAGCTTTAAACAATATAAAGTATCTTTAGAATTAAACTCAGCTAAAATTCAGTTTTACGCATCCAAAAGTTGTGTTTACGAAGTTTCGTTTGATTTTTAAATTATTTTATCCGTGCTTTGAAAATTAAATCTATTGATTATGAAAAATACAATATTAGCAATTCTTGTAATGATGTTGTTTTCTTTAACAACAAATTCTCAAAACAACTTTGATACACTTTGGAAAAAAGTGGAGAAATTAGAAGTTGATAATTTACCAAAATCTGCCTTAAAAATTGTTGAGGATATTTATACAAAAGCAACAAATGAAAACAACACTCCACAGTTGATAAAATCACTTTTTTATAAAAGTAAATTTTCTTTAACATTGGAAGAAGATGCGCAGTTAAAGATAATTTCTTCATTTAAAAAACATATTTCGGAAAGCGAATTTCCAACAAAAAATGTATTGGAAAATGTATTGGCCAACTTATACTGGCAATACTTTAATCAAAACAGGTACAAATTTTACAACAGAACTTCATTAGAAAATACTTCATCAAGCTCAGCACAAGACTTTAGAACGTGGGATTTAAATACACTTTTTAAAGAAATTCATCTTCATTTTAAAACATCTTTAAAAGACGAACAAAAACTTCAAAAAATAAATATTGGCGAATTTTCTGAAATTCTACAGCTTGAAAAAAACAGCAAAATTTACAGCCCAACATTGTATGATTTTCTAGCAAATAATGCTTTAAAATTTTACAAATCTTCAGAAACATCAATTACAAGACCTTCTTATAAATTCACTATTGATAATTCTGATTTTTTATGCGATGCTCAAATATTTTCAACTTTAAAAATTACCTCAAAAGACAGTTTATCGTTACAGTTGAATGCTTTAAAAACCTATCAAAAAGTCATTGCTTTTCATTTAAAAGAAGACAACAAAAATGCATTGGCAGCGATAGATATTGAAAGACTTCAATTTGTTAGAAAAAACGCCATTTTTGAAAACAAAGCAGCACGCTATTTAGAAACCTTACAAGATTCAAAAGAGGCTCATAAAAAACACGAATCTGTAGCTTTGTACGCATTTGAAATAGCGAAAATATGTAAAGAAAAAGCAGAATCTTACAAAGATTCAAAAGATAAAACAGCGCAATTTAAAAATAGAGAAGCTTTAGAAATTTGTAATGAAATTATCACAAAATACCCAAAAAGTTTAGGAGCAAAAAAATGTACCGTTTTAAAAGCGAAGATTAAAGAAAAAAGACTTTCTATTCAAGCAGAACATTACGTTCCTATTCAAACCCATTCGAGATTATTAATCTCCTATAAAAATATTGATAAATTATTTTTTAAAGCTTTTAAAATCACAGAAGCACAACTAGAAAACTATCAGAAAATTTATAAAGTTGAAGAAAAAATTAAGTTTATAAACAAGTTTGAAATTGTTAAAAAGTGGAATGAGACCTTAAGAAATGAAAACGATTATCTATCTCACACTACAGAAGTCATTGTCCCTAAGTTTGACAATGGAATGTATCTTATTCTAGCTTCAGAAACAGCAAGTCTGGATAAAAATATCATTTTTGGAGCAACTCCATTTCAAGCAACCAACTTAGCATTAATTCACAATACGTTTAATAACATTCACAACTATCAAATTGTTGATCGAGTGAATGGAGCGCCTATTAAGAATGCCGAAATTCATCTTCAAAACAAGCAAAAACAAAGAGGTGGTTATATCAATAAAAAATTAATTACCAATAAAAATGGTTTTGCAACTTATAAGAGCTACAATTATTTTCAGAATGTGACATTTTCAGTAAAAACAAAAAATGATGTTGCTAAGTTCGGAAATCAATTTTTAAGAAAAAATGAGAAACAAAACAATATTCAAAAAGAGCGCTCTTACCTAAAACCGTTTATTTTTACAGATAGAAGTATTTACAGACCCGGGCAAACTGTTTATTTTAAGGCAATAGTTCTTAAAAAACTAGGAGAAAATTCAGCAATATTTATAGATGAATTTGTTGAGGTTGTTTTAAAAGACGTAAACAATCAAGTTGTAAAAACCTTGCATTTAAAATTAAATGAATTTGGCTCAATTTCTGGCGAATTCATCATTCCAAACAATGGTTTAACAGGTAATTTTTCAGTTGAAATTAATAAAAGTTCAGCAAGAAAAAGCAAATACAATTATAAATTCGATTATGGGAATTCTGCCATAATTGCTGTCGAAGAATACAAGAGACCCAAATTTAAAACCGAATTCAAACCCATTACAGAAAGTATCAAACTAAACGATTCTGTATTGGTAAAAGGGTTTGCAAAATCTTTTTCTGGCGCCAATATCACAGATGCGAATGTGGTTTACCGCGTACATCGAAAGGTACAATATCCTGCTTGGTATTCTTGGCGAAGACCTATTTACAACTCGAGTTCGCAAGAAATCACAAACGGAGAAAGTACTACAAATGCTAAAGGTGAATTCGAAATCCTATTTAAAGCAATTCCTGATAAAACAGTTTCCAAAGAAAACCTACCAATTTTTACCTATGAAGTTACAGCAGACGTAACAGATGTCAATGGAGAAACAAGAAGCGCTACAACTATTGTAAAAGTTGGGTATCATTCTTTAGTGGCAACCATTGCTATGGATGAAAAAATAGCAAAAAACGAAAAAGAAACCACCATAAAAGTTGAAACAAAAAACTTAAATGGCGAATTTGTTCCTGCTAAAGGAATTGTGAAAATTTACAAGTTATTAGCACCTCAAAATCCATTAAGAGATAGCCCTTGGAATGCGCCAGATTACCAAGATATTTCTGAACGTGAATTCAGAAGATTGTTTCCTAATGATGCCTATTTAAAGCATGAAGAAGACGCCAATACCTGGAAAAAAGGGCAATTGGTGTTTTCTAAAAAGTTCGACACAAAAGTTTCCAAAGAAATTCAGCTTGAAAATACCAAAAACTGGCCTTTAGGAAAATACATTGCTATATTAGAAAGTGAGGATACATTCGGACAAGCAGTAAAAGATGAGAAAAGGTTCAGCCTCTATTCAACAAAAGGAGAACAAGTTGCTGACAATAAATTGTTTGTAATTAATACCAATAAAACAAACTATAAAGTTGGAGACATTGTTGAACTTCAAGTTGGTTCTGCTTCGAAAGACATGACGGTTGTTGTTCAAATAGAAAAAAATCATACAATTATTGAAACGCGTTTGTTAAAATTAAACAATTCTACAAAAACGATTAAAATTCCTGTAAACAAAGAAGATCTTGGTGGTTTTGCAGTAAAATATCATTATGTGAATTTTAATGATTTTAAAAGCGGAAGTCTATTCGTAAAAGTTATTGAAAAACAACTTTCACCCATAGCAATAGAAACCAATATTTTTAGAGACAAGCTACAACCCGGCGCAGAAGAAAAATGGAGTTTCACCATAAAAAATGATGAAAAAGATACCATGGCTGCTGAAATGTTGGCTTCTATGTATGATGCTTCTTTAGACGAATTTAGACCTCATAATTGGCAATTCAATCCTATTTCAAAAAAAAGAACTTACTATTCTTATGAAACCAGCACTGCCAAACAGAGTTTTGGAACAAATAGGTTTCAAATGGTTAATAATCGTAGCAATTATAATGAATTTCCATCTGTAAAATATCCTAATTATAACTGGTATGGATTTCAATTTGGAAGAAATCAACAACTCTATTTAAGAGGAAATTCAAGGATTTCTAAAGTATCTAATGGACAAGCAGAGCGGGTTCAAATGGTCTCAGATGAAATGGAAGAGTCTTCTTTAGTGTCTCCTGAAGTAGATGCAGCAGATTCTTTAGATGAAATTGTTGTAGTTGGATATGGAAAGGAAAAAGAACAAGAAAAAATTTCTTTCGATGGCGTTCAGATTCGTAAAAACTTTCAAGAAACTGCCTTCTTTTTTCCACAATTAAGAACAGATAAAAACGGAAAAGTTAGTTTTTCTTTTACAATGCCTGAAGCTTTAACCAGATGGAAATTGCAATTACTGGCACATACAAAAGATTTAAAATCGGCTACAAAGACTTTACAGACGGTTACACAAAAAGAATTAATGGTTGTGCCAAATGCACCACGTTTTTTAAGAGAAAAAGATACAATTTCTTTAAGTGCAAAAATTACGAATTTAACAAACAATCAATTAAGCGGATTTGCAAAATTGATTTTAACGGATGCTATTTCTGGAAAAGAAATCACGCAAAACTTATTAAGCAAGAGTGGTTCTCTCCCTTTGGGAGAGATGTCAGGAACTGACAGAGTGGGCTTTTCTGTTGATAAAGATGGAAATGCAAACGTTTCTTGGAGTTTATCAATTCCAGAAACTGTGCAAGCAGTTCAATATAAAATTGTGGCGAAAGCAGGTGATTTTTCTGACGGAGAACAAAATGTCTTACCTGTATTATCTAATAGAATGTTGGTTACAGAAACATTGCCAATGTGGGTTCGTTCGAATCAAACAAAAACTTTTACTTTAGATAAATTGAAGCAAAACAGTTCTTCAACGCTAAAAAATCATAAGTTGACATTAGAAATGACGTCAAATCCTGTTTGGTACGCCATTCAATCTTTGCCTTATTTGATGGAATATCCTTATGAATGTTCAGAGCAAATATTTGCTAGATATTATGCCAATACCTTGGCAAGTTTTGTCGCCAATTCAAATCCTCGAATTCAGGGAGTATTTAATGCTTGGAAATCTTCTGATGCATTACTTTCCAATTTAGAAAAAAATCAGGAATTAAAATCACTGATTATTCAAGAAACTCCTTGGTTAAGAGATGCACAGTCTGAAACTGAGCAAAAAAAGAGAATTGCCTTACTGTTCGATTTGAATAAAATGAAAAATGAACAGCAGAAAGCCATTCATAAATTAAAAAATATTCAGATGAATTCTGGTGGATTTTCTTGGTTTAAAGGTGGTAGATATGAAAACAACTTTATTACCCAACACATTGCAACTGGCTTTGGTCATTTACAAAAATTAGGGGTTTCAGAATTTGATCAAACGACAAAAACAATGCTTGAAAAAGCGGTAAAATATTTAGATAAAGAAATAGTAACTCAATATCAAAAAATCCTTCAAAATGCGTCAAAAATAAAAGCAGAAAAAGGAAATAAAAAATACGAAGACTATTTAGCTAAAAATCATTTGAATTATTTTACCATTCAGTATCTATACATGCGTAGTTTTTATGATGCTATTTCTAAAAATGATAAAACTAAAACGGCAATCTCTTACTATCAAAATCAATCTCAAAAATACTGGAATGATTATAACATCTATGCGAAAGGACAAATAGCTTTATCCCTTTTTAGAAATGATAAAAAAGCAGTTGCCAACAAGATTTTAAAATCTTTAAAAGAAAATAGCATTACTTCAGATGAATTAGGAATGTACTGGAAGTCTAATACTGCTGGTTATTATTATTATCAAGCTCCTGTAGAAACTCAAGCATTAATGATTGAGGTTTTCTCTGAAATTTTAGAGGCTGATATTCATCAGGACAAGCTAGAAACGATTGATAACCTTAAGATTTGGCTTTTAAAAAATAAACAGACAAACCGATGGAAAACAACAAAAGCAACTACTGAAGCAGTATATGCATTGCTATTAAATGGTAGTAATTGGGTTTCTATTACCGAAATGGTAGATATTACGATTGGTGATAAAAAGATCAATCCAACAGCAATGGAAAATGTAAAAGTTGAAGCTGGTACAGGTTATTTTAAAACTTCTTGGAATGGCAATGAAATTATTCCTAATATGAGTGAAGTTACCATCAATAAAAAAGGGGATGGTATTGCTTGGGGAGGTTTGTATTGGCAGTATTTTGAAGATTTAGATAAAATTACTTCGGCTAAAACGCCACTAAAACTAAATAAAAAACTCTTCTTAAAAGTAAATTCTGACACCGGAAAAGAATTAAAAGAAATCAATAGTACAACAAATTTAAAAGTAGGAGACTTAATCACCATAAGAATAGCATTGCATTCAGACAGAGATCTAGAATTTATTCACATGAAAGACATGAGAGCTTCTGGTGTAGAACCAATTAACGTGCTTTCTAGATACAAATGGCAAGACAATTTGGGGTATTATGAAAGTACAAAAGATGCAGCCACCAATTTCTTTTTTGATCGTTTGCCAAAAGGAGTCTATGCTTTTGAATATGATGTTCGGGTAAACAATGCGGGTAATTTTAGCAATGGAATTACAACAATACAAAGTATGTATGCTCCAGAATTTAGCAGCCATTCAAAAGGAATTCGTCTTAAAATAAATAATTAAAAATTTCGTTTGTATCAATATATCATTTGAATGAGACCATTAAGCTAACATAATAGTTCTAACTTCGCCATTCAATCAAATTAAATATAATATTATGAAAAAAACATTTTTAATTATCGGTCTTTTAGTAGCGGGCGCATTTTCAGCAAACGCCCAAAGTATTTCTAAAAATGCTATTGGTTTACGTTTAGGCGACAATGATGGTTTTGGAGGAGAAATTTCTTACCAAAGAGCTTTAGGCGACAACAACAGATTAGAAATTGATTTAGGTCTAAGAGACAACAATAACTACGATGGTTTTAAAGCTACTGGTATTTATCAGTGGGTTTGGAACATTGATGGAGGTTTTAACTGGTACGCAGGTGTTGGTGGTGGTTTAGGAAACTACAGTAGCAAAAATGATAACAGTGATTTTTCTGAAACATTTGTTTTTGCAGCTGGTGATATTGGAATTGAATACAATTTTCCAAGTGCTCCTATTTTACTTTCGTTAGATTTAAGACCAGAATACGGTTTTGGAAGTAACTTTAATGATTACGATAATGATATAGCTTTTAGTATTAGATACCAATTCTAAAACCCAATATTAACTGTTTAAGGAATCCTCTAAATTAATTTTTAGAGGATTTTTTTTTAATAATTTATTCTTAATGATTGAAAATAATATACCTTTGAAAATAAAAAACATGAAAAAAGTATTAATAGTATGTAGTTTTATTTTTGCGGCAATATTTTCATCAAACGCACAAGAAATTTCAGACAATGCAATTGGTTTGCGTTTAGGAAGCAATGATGGTTTTGGTTCTGAAATATCCTATCAAAGAAAGTTAAAAGAGAATAACCGTTTAGAAGTAAATCTTGGTTTAAGAGATGCTTTTAGCGATGTGAAGCTTACCGGTTTGTATCAATGGGTTTGGAATTTAGAAGATAAATTCAATTGGTTTGCGGGTGCAGGAGGAGGAATTTATGATGCCAACAGAACTTCTCTTTTCGCTTCTGGTGTTATTGGTATTGAGTATAGTTTTGATATTCCTTTAATGATTTCTATTGATTACAGACCAGAAATTGGAATTACGGGTAATTTAGATGGATTGAATTCTGATTTAGGTTTGTCTGTTAGGTACCAATTTTAATCTTTAATTTTACAACAGTAAATAAAATCTTCTAAAAATGAATTTTTAGGAGATTTTATTTTTTATCCTTTTGGAGGAAACTCTTTTAAAATTTTTTGAACCACTTCTTTTAAATGCAGTTCTTTTTGTTCTGGTGTTCTTTTTTCTTTAATCACTGAATTTAAAGAACCTTCCCAAAACAAATCATTAGTTTTGGCTTCAATAAACTTAATAATTAATTCTTCGTTCAATTTTTTACCTCCAATAGGTATTCCTCCAGAAATTCCTATTCCACCGTTTCTACCTCCAGAACCAACACCAATTCCGATGCTATTATTATTTTGAGCTTCAGCAGTATTTGTGTCAAAAAAGATAAAAAAATCTGGAGCTGAATTTTGTAAAAATCCTGTTTCTATAAGCTTGTTAAAAATAATATCTGAAATTCTGTTTACATCTAATTCATTTAAATTCTCACCATTATCTTCGTAGAAATCAAAGGTTTTAAATTTCGAAAAATCTTCTTTCGCATCATAATCAGTAATTACTTTAGAAGTTGAACAACTGATAAATAAGAGCAAAAAAATAAATCTAAAATTACTCATAACAACTATTTTTTATTTAATTATAACTCTTGTTGGTGTATCTTTTCCGTTTATAATGCTTTCTGTTCCTTTTGCAACAGCTTGAATGGTTTGTGTAATAACCGTCATGTTTAGCGTTTCTGCTTCATCTGTTACTTTATGATAATCGGGATCTACATCTATTGGCGTTGTAGAAAACGTATGAGAAGGCACTCCTAATCTTGCCAAAGAAGCATTGTCTGATCTAAAAAATAAATTGAATTTCTTGTACGGATCTGGAAATAATTGATACCCTGTTCCTTCTAAATTTTGCTGAATAATTGTGCCAAAATCTGAACGTTCAAAACCCGTTAACCAAGCAGTATTAGGGCCAAAACTTGGCGTTTTACCAATCATTTCTAAATTAATTCCGGCTACAAATTTACTGGCATCGATTCCTTTTCCAAAATGTGTAGAACCAATTAGCCCCATTTCTTCCGCAGTAAAAGCCGCAAAAACAATAGTTCTTTCATGGCCAACCTTTTTAAAATATTCTGCCAAAGCTAAAACACCAGTAACTCCAGAAGCATCATCATTTGCACCATTAAAAATAAGATCTCCTTCCCCACTCTTTTTTATTCCTAAATGATCGTAATGTGCAGAAACGATAACATATTCGTCTTTTTTACTCTTTCCTTCTAAAACACCAATAATGTTACTAGAAGTAATGTCTTCTTTTGTTCTTCTATTCTTAAAGGTAAACGTTTGTCTGTAACTTGTTAAATCGCCAAAAGTAGCCAAGCCTAACCTTTCAAACTCATTTTCTATATAAACAGCTGCTTTTTCTATTCCTGGAGTTCCAGATTTTCTTCCTTCCATGGCATCTGAAGCCAACGTGTATAAATGTTTTCTAACCGTATTAGAATCTATCAACATTAAATTTGTAGCAACTTTTAAAGCTGTTTTTTCGACATTAGAGGTTGCTGTACTTTTAACAGGATGACAAGAAATGATACTTACAGATGCTAAAATAGCTATGACTATTTTTTTCATATTTTTTGAGTTTTTAAAGCATAAATATAGCGAATTTAATTTCGTATTTTTGCTAAAAATTTTCACAAATGATTTTATCTGAAATTCCAAATATAAAACATACAGACGCAAACAACTTTTTTCTCTTGGCGGGACCTTGCGCTATAGAAAGTGAAGAAATGGCGTTAAGAATTGCTGAAAAAGTAATTACTATTACAGACAAATTAACCATTCCGTATATTTTTAAAGGAAGTTTTAAAAAAGCAAATAGAAGTAGAATTGATAGTTTTACAGGAATTGGAGATGAAAAAGCATTAAAAATATTGCGCAAAGTTTCTGAAACTTTTAACGTGCCAACCGTTACAGATATTCATGAAGTTTCTGATGCTGAAAAGGCTGCTGAATATGTAGATGTTTTACAGATTCCTGCTTTTTTAGTGCGCCAAACAGATTTGGTAGTAGCTGCTGCAAAAACAGGAAAGGTTGTCAATTTAAAGAAAGGCCAATTTATGAGTCCAGCTGCAATGAAACACGCAGTACAAAAGGTAAAAGATGTGGGCTCTCATAAAGCATGGATTACCGATAGAGGAACCATGTTTGGATATCAAGATATGATTGTAGATTTTAGAGGAATTCCTGAAATGCGTGAATTTGCGCCTACAATTTTAGATGTTACACATTCGTTACAACAACCAAATCAAGCTGCCGGAGTCACTGGTGGAAGACCAGAAATGATTGAAACTATTGCAAGAGCTGGTATTGTAAACAACGTTGATGGCTTATTTATAGAAACTCATTTTGATCCTGCTAATGCAAAAAGCGATGGTGCAAATATGTTGCATTTAGACAATCTAGAAAGCTTATTAACTAATTTGGTGGCTATTAGAAAAACTGTAAATAATTTATTTGAGTTAGTCATTTAATTTCCGTATATTTAAGTCAATAAAACTAGGATAATGGAACAATTTGAAGGACAAGATATA
>NZ_CANMVP010000020.1 GCF_947501385.1 uncultured Polaribacter sp. | reverse complement strand
GTCCTTCAAATTGTTCCATTATCCTAGTTTTATTGACTTAAATATACGGAAATTAAATGACTAACTCAATAAATTTATTTAGGGGATAGGTTTATTAAATTTCCTCGAGCTTTTGTTCGAGGTTTTTATGCCCATTTTTTAAATGGATGTTTACTTAGGTTAGAATTGTAATACTTTATTTTTCCAGTAACTTCTTTAGCCAGCCAGTTCGGTTTCTCAAATTGTTCATCTTCAGAATTTAATTCTACTTCTGCAACGATTAGCCCTAAATTATCACCTAAAAACTCATCAACTTCAAAAGTATGTGATCCTTTTTTAATGAGATACCTATTTTTTTCAATCAGGTTTGTTTCAGAAAGAAGTAACAGTTCTTCAGCTTCAGAGATTGCTATTTCTTTTTCCCACTCAAATCTAGTGGTTCCATCTTTGTTAGATTTTCCCTTTATCGTAATAAAAGCATTTTCATCTGTAATTCTAATTCTTACGGTTCTCCTATTATCAGAATTTAAATACCCCTGTTTTAGATAATTTTTTTTAAAACTCTCCTTTTTAAAATCTAGGTTTTTTACTAAAAATTTTCTTTCTATTTCTATGCCCATAAAATCCTTTTCAATATTGTACTAATGTAGTATCTTTTGGCGTTATTGTAACAATAAATAAATATCTTTGAATCGATATCATATTTCAATGAAAAAACTCTTTTCTTTTTATATTCTAATTATTTCTTTCACAATAAACTCTCAAACAGATTATAGTGCTTCTTGGGAAGATTTTTATTCCTATAATAATGTAAAAAATTTTACAAAGGTAAATAATATCATTTACGCACTGTCAGATAATGCTGTGTTTACTTACAATGTTTCTAATGGTGATGTTGATAAGCTCTCTTCTGTACAAGGTTTATCCGGTGAAACTACTACCGCTATTTATTACAATAGTGCTTTTAAAAGATTGGTAATTGGTTATGAGAATGGTTTGGTTGAGGTTGTAGATGATGATGGAACCATTACGATTTCTTCGGATATTGTTAATTTTAATCAATCTGGAGAAAAAAGCATCAATCACATCTCAGAATTTAATAACAAATTGTACTTATCTACACCTTTTGCAGTGGTAGTTTATGATATAGAAAAATTAGAATTTGGAGATACTTATTTTATTGGGAATAATTCTGCCGCTGTAAAAATAAATGAAACCATTATTGCTAATAATATAATTTATGCTGTAACAGAAAATGGTATTTTTAAGGCAGATATTACTAGTAATACCCTTATCGATTACAATAATTGGCAACAATTGTTTTCTGGTAGAAACTTTAAAGGAATTTCTTTATTAAATGATTTATATGTTTTTGAAGGCTCTAAATTGTTTGAGTTTGATGGAACAAATTTAGTGGAAGTAAGAAATTTTTCTGAAAATATTACAAGTATTAAAGAATCTTCTACAAACTTGAGTATTTCCTTAAATACATTAGCCGTAGTTCTTGATGTAAATATGAGTGAAGTTGGTCAATTTTCATCAGATAGTAATTTTGACTATTCTTTAAATACCGCCTTTTTTGAAAATAACACCGCTTTTTTAGCAACTCAAGAGTTCGGAATATTAGCAGCAACATTCAATCAACCAAATGATTATTTAGAAATTCATCCAGAAGGTCCCCTATCTAATGAAGTGTTTTCAATAGCTGCAAATAATGCTGATTTATGGGTAGTTTACGGTGGTTATGATGGTACGTTTACTCCAGTTTTAAATAAACAAGGTTTTAGCCATTTCAATGGAGAAAATTGGATCAATACACCATACAATCCTGCTTTTCCTGTAACAGATTTAAGCCATATTACTATAGATACAAATGCTGAAAACAAGGTATATATAAGTTCTTTTGGGAGCACTAGCAATGTAAATAGTGTGGCTTCGGGAGGTCTTTTGGTCGTAGAAAATGATGAAATTACCACCTTTTATAATCATTTAAATAGTCCATTGCAAGATATTGAAGTTTTAGACCCAAGTAGAGTTACTCTTAGAATTAGTGGAACAGCTTTAGACAGTCAAGGTAATTTGTGGGTAACAAATATTGGGGTGCCAAATGAGTTAAAAAAACTATCCGTGAATGGTCAATGGTCTAGTTATGATATGGGATCTGTTAAGACAAGTGCATCATTTGGTTTGAGTGAAATGATTATAGATAGAAATAACAGTGTTTGGTATGGCTCTAGAAATAACGGTGTTTTTGTGTTTAATGAAAATGGAAATAGAAAAAAGTCTTTAATTGCAACGCCTAATTTAGGGAACTTACCAGATGCAACAGTAAGAACTGTTGCTGTAGATAGAAGTAATAGTATTTGGTTGGGTACAAGATCTGGTCTGGTTGTTTATACCAATGCTTCAGGTATTTTTGAAGAAACCGTTTCTAATGCCAATCCTATTATAATTTTAGATGATGGTGTTGCAAACAAGTTAGCAGGAGATCAAACAATTAATACCATATTTGTTGATGGAGCAGATAATAAATGGATTGGAACAGACAACGGTGGTGCATTGTATACAAACCCAAGTGGGCAAACCACTATTGCAAACTTCAGCAAACAAAATTCGCCTTTACCTTCTAACAGAATTCTAAAAATAAAAGTAGATACTACTACAGGGAAAGTATACTTTGCTACAGACAAAGGTATTGTGGCTTACAATAGCAATGTGGCACCTTTTGGTGATGTTTTAGGCGCTGTTTACGCATATCCAAATCCTGCCCTGAAAAATCACGAGACTGTTACTATAGATGGTAGAAATGGTACGCATTTACCTAAAGGAACAAATGTAAAAATTTTAGATGTTGCTGGTAATTTGGTGTATGAAACAAATGTGGTTGAAGGGCAAGAGTTACAAGGAGGAAAAGTAGTTTGGAATAAAAAAAACCTAGCAGGAAATACTGTGGCTTCTGGAATCTACATCGTTTTATTATCAAATGATGACGCTTCAGAAAGTGCTGTTACCAAAATTGCGATTGTGAACTAATGGCTTCAATAACAACAAAAGCAATCGTTTTAAGCTCCTTAAAATTTAGTGACACTAGCTTAATTGTAAAATGTTATACAGAGCAAGAAGGTGTTAAATCTTATATTATAAAAGGAATTTTAAAAGCGAAAAAAGGCGGAATTAAAGTTGCCTATTTTCAGCCTTTAACGCAGCTAACTTTAGTGGCGAATCATAATTCAAAGGGTACACTTAATACTCTAAAAGAAGTTCAAATTTTAAATCCATACAAAACTATTTATAGAGATATTGTAAAGCAATCTGTTGTCTTATTTATTTCTGAAGTTTTGACCAATAGCATTCAAGAGGAAGAAAAGAACATACATTTTTACAACTATTTAGAAACTGCCTTAGTTTGGTTAGATGTGCACGATAAAATAGCTAATTTTCATTTACTTTTTCTGCTGAATTCAACGAAATATTTAGGTTTTTATCCAGACATCACAGAAAACGAAATTTTTGGTTTCGATTTGTTAAATGGAAGTTTCTCAGCATCAACTGCTAATAAAAATGTAATTTCAGGAAACGAATTTTATCAGTTTAAAAAGTTGTTAGGCATAAATTTTGATGATATAGAAAAAGTGTCTTTTAGTAAAAACGAAAGGCAATTGGTTTTACAACTTATAATAAGATATTTTGAATTACATTTGGACGGTTTTAGAAAACCAAAATCCTTACAAATTTTAGAAGCAGTTTTTAATTGATGAAATATTTATTTTTTACAATCCTTTTTTTAATTAGCAGTATCGCTTTTTCTCAAAAAGTAAAAGTTTTAGACAAACAAACAGGCAAAGTGGTTAGAAATGTTAGTGTTTTTGGAGACAATGGCGCTGTAAATCTAACAACAGATAAAAATGGTTTTGTAGCGATTTCTGATTTTAAAAATATAGAAACTATTACATTTTCTCATATTTCTTATGCCGTTTTAAGAGTACGAAAATCTACTTTAAAAACTAAAAATTACATTGTTTATTTAACAAAAGAATCTGAGCAATTAGACGAAATAGTTTTATCGGTTTTTAAAAAAGAGGCAAAAACAAATAGAATTGCAGAACAAATTGCGGTGTTAAATGCAAGAGAAATTCAAAAAATATCTCCGCAAACTTCAGCAGACTTACTGGCCACAATTCCAGGAATTAAAGTTCAAAAATCTCAATTTGGGGGTGGAAGTCCAGTAATTCGTGGTATGGAATCTAACCGTGTTTTGTTGGTGGTAGATGGTGTTCGTATGAACAATGCGATTTATAGAAAAGGACATTTACAAAATGCCATTTCTGTTGCGCCAAATATGTTAGACAAAACAGAAGTTGTATTTGGACCTTCCTCTGTAATTTATGGTTCAGATGCTTTAGGAGGTGTTATTCATTATTATACAAAAACACCAAAATTATCTGAAGAAAATGAAGTGAAAAGTCAGTTTTTTTCTAGATTTTCTACAATTAACCAAGAAATTACAACAAATGTTACCGCAGAGATTCGAAGAAAAAATTGGGCATCTTTAACAAGTGTTTCTTATAGTGATTTTGGTGATTTAAAAGCAGGTGAAAATCGTTCGCATGGTTTTGAAGATTGGGGGAAAGTATTTTATTTTTCAGAAAATTTAAATGGAAATTATAAGATAGACCCAACGAAGAATTCTGATCCTAATTTACAGAGAAATACAGGTTACAATCAAACAGATGTTTTACAGAAATTCTTTGTTCCTTTATCAAAAAATACAGATTTAAAAGTAAACCTTCAATATTCTACATCTTCAGACATTCCTAGGTTCGACAGACTAACAGAATTAGATGACGAAACAGATATCTCTGATTTAAAGTTTGCAGAATGGTATTACGGTCCTCAAAAACGTTTGTTAATTTCTTCTCAATTATTAATAAATCCGAATGAATTTTGGCTAGAAACAGGAGCTATCACTGCTGCTTATCAAAATATACAAGAAAGTAGAATTCAAAGAAAGTTTGGAAGTCTAGATCGCTCTTATAGAGAAGAAACTGTAGAAGTTTTAAGTGTTAATGGAGATTTTTCTGTATCACTAACAGAAGATAAAACAAGAACACTTTCGTATGGTTTTGAGGTTACTCATAATGATGTAAATTCTAATTCGTATGGTAAAACATTAAATATCGAAAACGGAGAAATTAATGGTTTTTCTGATGATTTTAAAGTACAATCTCGATATCCAGACGGTGGAAGTAGTTATGTAAGCTCTGCGGTTTATGCAGATTATAGACAAGATCTTAGTAGCAGATCTACATTAAATTCTGGGATTCGATTTACCAACACACATTTAAAAGCGAAGTGGATTGATGAAACCTTTCTTGAATTTGAAGACAAAAATATTAGTTTAAATAATGCTGCGGTAACCGCAAGTCTTGGATATGTTTTTAGACCCAATAATAATTGGCAATTAAACACGGTTATTTCTTCAGGTTTTCGTTCTCCAAACATAGATGATGTAGGTAGGGTTCGTGAAAAAGCAGGAAATATTACCATACCGAATGTGAATGAAACACCAGAATTCGCCTACAGTGCAGAATTCGGAATTCAGAAATATTTTAATGATAAGAAGTTCCGTTTTGGAGCCAATTTTTATTACACATTGCTAGACAATTATATTCAAAGAGATTTTGTGTATAATGAAGATGGTAGTGTAAGACAAGTAGAGTTTGATGGTGAATTTGGAAATGCAGTTTCCAATCAAAATAAAGACAGAGCGTATATCACTGGTTTTACAGCCAACTATTTAGGGAAAATTTCTAACAGATGGAACACTTCTGGTTTTATCACCTATACAAAAGGAAGAACCTATGATACCAATGAGCCGATGTCTTCAATTCCGCCTTTATTTGGGCAGTTTGAAGTAAACTACAAGCTAGATAAAATAGAATTAGGCGCAAATCTTCGTTTTAATTCTAAAAAAGATATTGAAGATTTTAATATCACAGAAGGAATAGACAATCATGATTTAACACCCATTGTAAATCAAAATGCGACAGAGGATGTAAATAAATTTTACGGCACACCAAGTTGGATTACTTTAGGTTTGAATGGAAGATATGTTGTGAATTCTAACTTCTCTGTACAAGCAAGACTCGATAATTTATTAGACGAACATTATATAGAATTTGCTTCAGGAGTTGCTTCTGCAGGAAGAAATTTATCGATCTCATTTATGGCTAATTTTTAAACTATTTTTTTCTTTTCCCTTCTTCTGTAAAATTTTCGGTCAACGCTTTTTCGGTTTTTACAATACTAACTATGATTGTTAAAAAAACAAAAGCCATGGGCTGCCAAGTTAATTCGGCCTTTAAAAACTCTGCAAATACCAAACCTGCAAGAAAAGAAATACCAGCATAGATTAGAAAACTTCTATTGAAGGTAGTGTTTGCAAAATCCCAGATTTGTTGGTTTTGCATTGCTTTAGGTGTTTTATAACCATAAAGACTATTTATCTTTTTCGGTGGAAATTTAAAAAAAAGAATACTAATTAAAAACAGGATCCCGTTGGTTGTAAATACATATAATAAAGCGTCATTCATATTTTATTTTTTTAGTTTCAAAGTTTCAAAAGTTGTAGAATTTTTATTTTTGCCTACTGCCTACTGCCTACTGCCTACTGCCTACTGCCTACTGCCTACTGCCTACTGCCTACTGCCTACTGCCTACTACTTCTTCGGTCTTAACAATCCTTCTTGAGCAAAAGAAGCCACTAATGTACCATCTCTTGTAAAAATATTACCTTTTGCCAAACCTCTTGCGCCAAAAGCATTGGGCGATTCTGCTGAAAACAACATCCAATCATCAAAACTAAAATCTCTAAAAAACCACATCGAATGATCTAAACTTGCCGTTTGTGTATTGCCAAAATTGTATTCGCTTGCATTTGGATTAAAAGCCGCATTTAAAACATTATAATCAGAAATATAAGTAAGAATTTCTTGTTTGGTTCTGCTATTTAAATGGGTGTGATTTCCTTTTAAACGAAACCAAACTTGTTCATTTGCTGGCAGATCTTTAGGTTCTAAAGGATTGGGTAGCCTTACGGGTTTAAATTCTATAGGTCTTTTGATGCTTAAAAATGCTCTGGTAGATTTTGGTAAAAAATCGCCAAATTTAGCCAACATATCGTCCCAACTTAATAAATCTTCTGGTTGTTTTAGGTCTGTATCAAAAATAGTTTGATGCTCAAAACCTTTTTCTTTTTGATGAAATGAAGCAGCTAAAATAAAAATAGTTTTATTGTTTTGGCTGGCGGTTACTCTTCTGGTAGAAAAACTGCCTCCATCTCGCATTTCTGCCACGTGATAATGAATAGGAATGGTTAAATCTCCGGCTTCTAAAAAATAAGAGTGTAAAGAATGTAAAAAACGATTTTTTGGAATTGTTCTGTAAGCAGCATTCACAGATTGTGCTACAACTTGGCCACCAAAAACATGTGGACTACCAATGGTGTAACTGTTTCCGCTAAAAGTATTATCCCCTAAATCGGATAAGTTTAAAAGGGCAATTAATTCTTCACTAGTTTGCATTTATTTTACTTTTTAAATGGAAATTTTTGTTGAAAAGGTGTTGGCTGAATTCGTTGCAAAAATAACTTTAAAATTTTGTTTGTAATGGTTTTTTTATGACGAAGATACATGGTTAAATCTTCGGGGATTGCACCCACAGAACTTTTAATTTCACTGGCAGTTCTTCCAAAATTGATTCTTTTTAACTTTTTATGAATCGCGATTTCTATGTAGGAATACAACATTCTTTGGTAGATGGCATAGGTTCTGTTTAAAGCATAATCGATGCCAACAAAATGCGCATCTAAAGAGTTGTTGTTAACAATACCAGACATAAAACCAACTAATTTATCGTTGAGATAAAAGGATTTTAAAATATAGTTTTCGCCTAAATTTTCTTTAAGATCTTTATAGGTCTCTAAATTAAAATCGCCTAAATTAAAATTCGAACTCGCAGCAACTTTTTTATACAAAGAGGTCATTTCAGAGACCTTACTTTCTATATTCGCAAGAGTTATATCTTCTATTTTAAGAGCAGCACTTTGTTTGAACGCTTTTTTTGCTTTTACACGAAATTTGGTCTTCATAGCGGCTAAATAATCATCAAAACTTTGCCAATTATCGTCTATACTTAGCATCATATTTGGTTCTACAGAAAACGGATTGTAGCTTACTTCTTTTAATTTTTCTGTTATAAATAAAGATTCATTTACAAAGTCTTTCAGTAGAAAAGCATCAATCTTATTTTTCAATGCTTTGTTAGAATTTACAAAATGATTAATTGCTTTTGCCAACGCTAGAATTACTTTCTGTTTGTCTTGGTCTTGCTTTATAAAGAGCCCATGTTCTCCACTTACAAAAGTGTTTCCAGATATTAATAGTTTTAAAGGTCTGTTATCTTTTAAAATGCGTAATCTTCTTCCTAAATTCTTTAAAAAATCAAAATCATTCTGAATTGAATTGATATAAAAATCGATCACTTGAATAGATGAAAAAGCAATGGGAAGCTCATGATCATCAACCAAAACAATATAAGAAAACGTAATTTCTGGATGATTTTTCTCAATAGATTTTAAAAATCCCTGATGAAAATAAATGTTCTTTTCACACTGGAGAGAGTCCCAAATTTCTAAAGGAATTTCTTCAATAGAAGAGAAAAATAAAGCGGTGTTTGTGTTAGAGTAGCAAATCAAATAGTTAATATTTTTGAGTTTTCTGTAGTTATTTGCATCGTACTGTTTTCAATTAAATTATATTTTATAAGATATGTTTTTATTTCTAATAAAATATTTATTTGAGCTTTAGAAACTTTAAATGTAGAAAACATTTATAGTATTTGTCGTTATATCAACCCTAAAAAAAAAGTGATTTCAAGTTTTTAGAGTAGAAAACGGGCAATTATAACGTTTCTTTAACAAAGTTGTTTTAAACGATACAAAATGCCAAATGTCTAAAAAGTATCTTTGCAATAACTATAAAAATCTTTCTTTATTCTTTTAGAAAGTTCAACCCACTAATTATGAGAAAAATAATTCTAGCTATCTTAGGTGTTTTAGCTATTATAGGTGCTATTTTATTAGGAAACTATATTGTAGAAAAAAACCAAAAACCAAAACCGAAGTTCAACAAACAAATAAAAACGGTTTTTGTTCAAAATGTTGAAAATAAAGAAATTCCTATTATCTTATCTGCAAGCGGTAATCTTACTGCAAAAAATAAAATAGATATTTTTTCTGAAGTACAGGGTGTTTTAAGACCCTCAAGAAAAGCATTTAAAGCAGGGACTAATTATTATAGAGGTGAAGTTTTATTGAGCATTAATAGTGATGAATTTTATGCAAGCTTGCAATCTCAAAAAAGCAACTTGTACAATCTAATTACGTCTATAATGCCAGATATACGATTAGACTACCCGAACGAATTCGAAAAATGGGAAGCTTATTTAAAAAGTTTTGACATTAATAAAACAACGCCTAAATTACCAGAATTTACCACAGATAAAGAAAAATATTTTATTTCTGGTAGAGGAATTCTAACAGCGTATTACAATGTTAAAAATGTAGAAGTTCGGTATTCAAAACACAGAATAAGAGCGCCTTTTTCTGGAATTTTAACAGAAGCGCTCGTAAGTCCTGGAACCTTGGTAAGAGTAGGACAAAAATTGGGCGAATTTATAGATCCAAGTATCTATGAAATGGAAGTTTCTATAAATTCAGAATTTGCAGATTTATTAAAAGTGGGCAATGCTGTAGCACTTTCTAATTTAGAAAAATCAAAACAATACATTGGTAATGTGGTTCGAGTAAACGGTAGAGTAGATCAAGTTTCGCAAACCATAAAGGCTTTTATAGATGTAAAAAGTTCTGATTTAAAAGAAGGCATGTTTTTAGAGGCAGATTTAGTTGCAAAATCTGAAAGTGACGCCATAGAAATTTCAAGAAAATTATTAGTCGACAATACGGCAGTTTACACTGTAAAAAATGATAGCATTTTAAGTCTTGTAAATGTTACGCCTGTATATTTTGGTGCAGAAAATGTAGTAATTAGAGGATTGAATAATAATGATAAAATTCTAACACAAACCTTACCAGGCGCTTTTGATGGTATGATTGTAAAAATCAACAAAAAGAAATAAGCTATGAAAAAAATCATTACTTATTTTATAAAATATCCTGTTGCTGTAAATGTAATTATTATTGCCTTTATTATTTTTGGTTTTATTGGTGCGTTTAGCATGAAATCTTCCTTTTTTCCATTGGTAGACTCTCAGTTAATTAGAATTACTTTGGCATATCCTGGAGCTTCACCAGCAGAAATGGAAGAAGGTGTTGTACTAAAAATAGAAGACAATTTAAAAGGAATTGTTGGTGTAGAAAGAGTGACCTCAGTTTCGAGCGAAAATTCTGCAAGCGTAAATGTAGAAGTAGAAAAAGGAAAAAATATAGATATTGTTTTATCGGATGTAAAAAATGCAGTAGATAGAGTTCCGTCTTTTCCTTCAGGAATGGAACCTCCTGTAATTGCAAAAGTAGAAAGTATTAGACCCACTATTAGTTTTACGATAAGTGGAGAAAATGTTTCTTTAAAAGCATTAAAACAATATGCAAGAAATGTAGAAAACGACATTCGTGGAATTGAAGGGATTTCTCAAGTTGAAATTTCTGGTTTTCCTGAAGAGGAGATTGAAATTGCAGTTCGCGAAAATGATTTAAGAGCCTATAATTTATCTTTTACAGAAGTTGCCAATGCAGTGCGGAATTCTAATATCTTAATTACGGGTGGTAATATTAAAACAGCAGATGAAGATTATTTAATTCGTGCAAGCAATCGTTCTTATTACGGTATTGAACTTCAGAATTTAATTGTTAGAACAGAAGCAAACGGAAACATTATTCGTTTAAAAGATATTGCAACTTTAAGAGATACTTGGTCAGAAACCCCAGATAGATTGTATTATAATGGCAATTTAGCCATAGATATTACGGTAAGCAACACGAATAATGAAGACTTAATTTCGTCTGCAGATAGAATTAAAGAATACATCGATAAATACAACCAGCAGCAACAAAATGTTCAGTTAAGTGTTACCAGCGATCGAAGTATCACCTTAAACGGAAGAACCAAACTATTAATAGAAAACGGCGTTGTAGGCATACTTTTGGTGCTTTTCTTTTTAGCACTTTTCTTAAACGTACGTTTGGCAATTTGGGTAGCATTTGGTTTGCCAGTTGCCTTTTTAGGAATGTTTATTTTTGCAGCTCAGTTTGGTGTTACCATCAATGTATTGTCACTTTTTGGAATGATTATCGTTATCGGTATTTTGGTGGATGATGGTATTGTCATTGGAGAAAATATATACCACCATTATTACGACTTAGGAAAATCTAAAATCCGCGCTGCTATAGATGGAACAATGGAAGTAATTCCACCAATTGTATCTGCTATTTTAACCACAATTATTGCCTTTTCAACCTTCTTTTTTGTAGATGGTAGAATTGGGAGTTTCTTTGGTGAAGTCTCTACAATTGTATTGTTAACCTTGTCCGTTTCTTTAATTGAAGCACTCATTATTTTGCCTGCACATATTGCACATTCGAAGGCATTAGATAGAAAAAAATTAGAAAACGGCGAAGACAAAAAAACGAATAAACTAGATGCTTTTTTTAACAAAGTAAACAAACGCGCAGATACATTATTAAGTAATTTTAGAGACACCTATTATGTACCATTTTTAAAATTCTCTTTAAATAATAAGATTTTTATCTTCTGTCTTTTTATAGCCACATTATTAATTAGTTTTTCTGCACTAGAAGGTGGTATTATTAAGAGTTCATTTTTTCCAAGAGTAGCGAGTGATAGAATTCAAATTTCACTAAACATGCCACAAGGAACCAATGAGAAAATTACAGATTCTGTAATCTCTTTTATTGAAGAAAAAGTGTGGTTGATAAACAAAGAATATTCAGCAAAACAAACCGGTGACGAAGATGTTGTAGAAAATGTAATTAAAAGAGTAGGTCCAGGAAGCGCAAATGCGACTTTAAATGTGAATCTTTTACCAGGTGAATCTCGCGATTTTTCTTCCCCAGAAATTACAAATGCCATTCAGAAATTAGTAGGAAAAGTATATGGTGTAGAGAGTTTGGTGTTTGGTTCAGGAGGTAATTTTGGCGGAAGCCCGGTTGCTGTTTCTTTGTTAGGAAACAATATTACAGAATTAAAAGCTGTAAAGGCAGAACTAAAGCAAGAATTAGAAAACAATCCGTTATTAAAAGACGTAACAGACAACGATCCTGCGGGTATTAAAGAAGTACGTATTAAATTAAAAGACAATGCTTATTTATTAGGGTTAAACCTGCAATCTATAATGAGTCAAGTGCGTTTTGGTTTTTTTGGTTTTCAAGCACAGCGTTTTCAGAGAGGTCAAGACGAAATAAAAGTATGGGTTCGTTTCGATAAAAAAGACAGGTCTTCTATTAAGAATTTAGATGATATGCGTATCATAACGCCCACGGGAACCAGAGTTCCGTTTTCTGAAATTGCAATGTATACCATCGAAAGAGGAGATATTGCGATCAATCATTTAGAAGGGAAACGCGAAATTCAAATAACAGCAGATTTAAAAGATTTAGAAACCAGTGAAACCGATATTTTAGATAATATTAAGACGGTTATTATGCCAGAAATTTTGTCTAAATACCCAACAGTTTCACCTATGTACGAAGGGCAAAATAGAGAAGCGAAAAAAACCACAGATTCTGTACAGCTTGTAGGGCCTATTATTTTATTGTTGATCTATATTGTAATCGCATTTACATTTCGTTCTTACAGCCAGCCAATTTTGCTAATTATTATGATTCCATTTAGTATGATTGGCGTTATTTGGGGACATTATATTCATAATTTTTCCATCGGAATTTTATCCTTTTTAGGAATCATTGCTTTGATAGGAATTATGGTCAATGACGGTTTGGTTTTAATTGGGAAATTCAACAGTTATTTAAAAGAAGGTTTAAAATATGACGAAGCATTAATAAAAGCAGGTCAATCTCGTTTTAGAGCCATTTTCTTAACCTCTTTGACTACAATTGCAGGTTTAGCACCGTTAATTTTCGAAAGAAGTAGACAAGCACAATTCTTAATTCCGATGGCAATTTCTATTGCCTATGGTATTGCAATTGCCACCATTTTAACGTTGGTGATGTTGCCATTGATGTTGGCAGTTTCTAATACGATAAAAGTGCAAATAAAATGGTTAAGAACAGACAAAAAAATTACGAAAGAAGAAGTAGAAAGAGCCATTATCGAATCTAAATATGATGAAGATGAAATTTAATAAAATCAGCATTATAATCCTTGTAATGTTCTTTTCTTTTAAAGGATTTACGCAGGAAGTTTTAACTAAAAAAGAAGCTCTGGCAATCACGCTAGAAAACAATTTCGGAATTAAAATTGCAAACAATAACTTAGAAGTTGCTAAAAACAATTCGAGTATTTATAATAGTGGTTATTTACCTACAGCTGCTGTAACTTCTGGGATCGATTATAGAAATAACAATCAAGAGTTGGTATTTAAAGATAGAGATACCAATGAAGACAATGAAATTGGAGGCGATGGAATCATTACAAAAACATATAGTTCTTCTCTAGGTCTAAACTATACCATTTTTGATGGATTGGGAAGAAAATACAATTATCAGCAATTAAAAGAAACCTATAATTTAACAGAGTTACAAGCAAAAGAAACCATAGAAAATACGTATTTACAGTTGTTCACTGTCTATTTTCAAATTGCACGTTTGTCGGAAAATACATCAAACTTAGAAGAAGCTTTAATGATTTCTAAAAGAAGATTAGAGCGCGCAAAATATCAATACGAATATGGCCAATCTACTAGGTTAGAATTATTAAATGCAGAAGTAGACATCAATAATGATAGTATTTCAGTGATAAATTCAAAACAACAATTATCGAATGCAAAACGGGGTCTGAATGTAATTCTTGGAGTTGAAAAAGAAGTAAATTATCAAGTTGAAACAGCTGTCGACTTTAATAAAATGATGAATTTTGAAGATCTTCAACAGAAAACACTACTAAATAATAGTGTTTTAAAACAAAACGAGAAAAACATTGCCATTAGTGAGTTCAATATTAAAATAAATGAGGCAAACTATTTACCTTCTTTAAATTTTAATGCTTCTTATGGATTCAATAGAACAGAAAATGAAAACTTAATAAATCCTTTTGGTGCAAGATTAATTACTTCTGATGGTTTTAATGCAGGTTTAAATTTTACTTGGAATATCTTTGATGGTGGCGCCACAAAAACCAGAGTTGCAAATGCGAAAATTGCCCTAGAAAATGATCAAATTTTATTAGAACAGCAGAAAGTAACCATACATAACAATCTAAAAAATACGTGGGAAAATTATAAGAACCAATTATTCATCTTAAAGGCACAAGAAAAAAATGTGCAAACCACTCAAAATAATTTCGATAGAACCCAAGAACGTTACAAGCTAGGGCAGGTTACTTCGATCGAATTTAGACAAGCTCAGATTAATTTAATCAATTCTAAAACGGCATTTAACAATGCAAAGTTCGATGCAAAATTAATTGAACTGCAATTGTTGCAATTAAGTGGAGACATTTTAAACGTAAACTTCTAAAACCTGATTTTTATCATATTTTAAAAAAACAGCAAGCTTTAATTTTATGCTGAAATTAAAAAAGTAGATGAGATTTTTAAATGTACCCATAGTTTCTTGGACAAACGGCACCATAATGATAGGTGTTTTTTTAATAGTTATAATTGGTTTGGTTGTTACTGTTTTATTATTAATGAATAGTGACAAGCCAAAAGAATAGTAATAGTTAGTAAAATGAAGAAGCCCGAGTTTTTACTCGGGTTTTTTGATTGTATACACAACGAATTTGTTCTTTTATATTTCTTAAATTTGTATGATAAATAGCGTTGATAATGAAGAATGAACTAGACTTAAATTTTGGGTATGTATTTGAAGAAAATCTACTAGACGAAATTAAAAAAGTAGGTGTCCAAAAAAACTTTTCCATCAATAGTACCATCATAGAAATAGGTGATTTTATTACTTCTATGCCGCTACTTTTAAATGGCGCTATTAAAATTTTAAGAGAAGATGAAAACGGAGAAGAATTGGTACTGTATTATCTAGAAAAAGGAGATACTTGTGCGATGACTTTATCGTGTTGTATGGGGCAAACTAAAAGCAAAATTAGAGCTGTTGCAGAAACAGAAGTAGCATTGTTAATGGTACCTAAAGAAAAAATGACCAGTTGGTTAAGTAATTATAAATCTTGGCAATCGTTTATTTTACAAAGTTACCACAATAGAGTCAATGAACTTTTAGAGGCGGTAGATACTATTGCTTTTTTAAAAATGGACAAGCGTATCTTTAAATATTTAAAAGACAAAGCAATGGTCACACACAATGATACTCTTTCAGTAACGCATAAAGAAATTTCAGAAGATTTGCATACTTCTAGAGTAGTGGTATCGAGATTGTTAAAAAAATTAGAAAACGAAAACAAAATTCAACTTTTTAGAAACAGCATTAAAGTTTTAGAACTGTAACTTTTGTTACCGTTCTTTTTTTGCTTTGGTATTAAATTTGATATATTGTTTTTAAAAAATAAAAGATGAATTTCACAGAAATTATAAATCAAGAAAAACCCGTTTTAGTAGATTTTTTTGCAGAGTGGTGTGGTCCATGTAAAATGATGGTTCCGATTTTAAAAGAAGTAAAAAAAGAACTTCAAGATAAGGTGTCTATTATAAAAATAGATGTAGATAAAAATCAATCTTTGGCAGCAAAATACCAAGTAAAAGGCGTACCAACATTTGTTATATACAAAGCAGGAAAACAAGTTTGGAGACAATCTGGAGTGGTGCAAAAAAAAGAGTTGGTTTCTATTTTAACAAGTTTTAGCTAGCAATCACAAATTCTACTCAAGCACCTGTTTTTTCAGGTGTTTTTTTATGTATAAATTTTTATTTTATTAAAATGAAGTTATCAGAAACGTTTTGGAATGATAAGTACAAAGCAAATAAAACAGGTTGGGATTTAGGGGAAGTTTCACCACCGCTAAAAGCCTATTTTGATCAACTTGAAAATAAAAGTTTGAAAATACTAATTCCTGGAGGAGGAAATTCTTACGAAGCAGAATATCTTTTTAATAACGGATTCGAAAATGTTTATGTAGTAGATCTATCAAAAATAGCTTTAAATAATATTAAAAAGAGAGTTCCAAACCTTCCAGATTCACAGTTAATACAGGCTGATTTTTTTGAACTAAAAACAACTTTTGATTTGGTCATAGAACAAACTTTTTTCTGTGCCATAGCCCCCTCTTTAAGACCAGATTATGCAGCCAAAATGTATGCTATTTTAAATAAAAGTGGAAAATTAGTAGGACTTCTTTTTGATGCCGTTTTAAATGATAATCATCCACCTTTTGGTGGCAATAAAAAAGAATACAAAGCCTATTTTGAGCCTTACTTTAAAATGCTAAAATTGGAACCTTGTTACAATTCTTATCAAAATAGACAGGGAAAAGAACTGTTTATAAGTCTTTTAAAAGCTTAAATTACCTCAATTTATTTGAAATACTTTTCTATAAGTAACATAGGTTACAAATAGAGATCTTAAGTCATTCTATTTTTGCAGTATAAATAGAATCACATGAATAAAATAAATTTGTTACTGTTTATTTTTTTAATTTCTCTGTCTTTGCACGCGCAAGAAACAATTCCTATTAAAAAAATAGAAGTGTTGTCTAAAGTTTCTGAGTACAATGCTACTATTAAAATTTCTATTGAAGAGTTTTATAAAGCCAAAGCAGATTACAAACAAACCAATGCTGTTTACTTACCTAACATTACGGCAAGTCATACAGGAATTTCTACAACCAACCCTTTGATGGCTTTTGGTGCTAAACTAAATCAAGGAATTTTAACTCAGAATGATTTTGATCCTGCTTTATTAAATAATCCTTCACAAACTCAAAACTTTGCAACGAAGATAGAAATTCAACAAACACTCATCAATTTAGATGGCTTTTATCAACGCAAAGCCGCAAAATCTAAAATGAATGCGATGTCTCTGCAGACAGAAAGAACGATAGATTATTTGTCTTTTGAAGTTGAAAAATCATACATGCAATTGCAATTGGCTTACAAAGGTGTTGCTGTTTTAGAAAAAGCTTTAACAGCTGCAAATGAAAACAAAAAAATGGCAGATAATAGTTTTAACCAAGGAATTTTACAACGTACAGATGTTTTAAATGTTGAGGTACGTGTTACAGAGGTTCAAAACCAATTACAAACGGCAAAAAGCAATGTGCAAAATGCATCCAACTATCTATCGTTTTTAATGAATGATAAAAACTATGTGACGTACAAACCAACAGATAGTTTAACGGTTGCTTATTTTAATACCGATAACAAAACCATTTCTAAAAACAGAGCAGATATCAAAGCAATGCAGTTAGCAACAAATGCTTATAAAGCAATGAATAAAGCTGATAAAATGGCTTTTCTACCACGCTTAAATGCTTTTGGAAGTTATGAAATGTATGACAACAAACTATTTCAGGGGGATGCAAATGGTTATTTAATTGGAGCAAAATTAAGTTGGAATCTTTTTGAAGGGTCTAAACGCTTTGGAAAAGCTCAAAAAAGCAAAGCAGCATTCGAGAAATCTAAGTTAGAATACAGTCAATATATCGCCAAAAGCAATTTAGAGTTGCATAAAGTAAAACGTCAATTATTAGATGCAAAAAATAGATTAAACCTAACCAATTTAGCAGTGCAACAATCGAAAGAATCTTTGAGAATTCGAAAAAATAGATTTAAAGAAGGTTTAGAAAAAACATCAGATTTGTTGTTGGCAGAAACGCAATATGCACAGAAGCAATTAGAATATTATCAAACCATATTTGAATATAATTATACACAAGCTTATTTAGAATTTTTAGCCCCCTAACCCCCGAAGACGGAATTAGCAAGATTGCGGATACATTAACATAATTATTCTACAAGGTTTTTAAAACTTTGTAGGTATTAGAAAAAAATAAAAAGCACATCTCTAAAAGTATGTGTTAAGTAACACAACGGTTCCCTTTCCTTTGGAAAGGGGTAAGGATAGGAAAAATAAACAAATTTAAAATGAAAAAGATACATACAATCATAACACTTTCTGTAGCATTATTAGTAGGGAGTTGTGATAGCGAAGACAAGAAAGTAGCGGCAGATAATACATCAGCAATTAAAGTAAAAGTTAATAAGGTTGCAACAAATAATGACCGTCAGTTTTTATCTGTAAGCGGCAAAATTCAAGCAACAAATAGTGCAGATTTAAGTACTAGAATGATGGGATATGTAAAAAAAGTGCATGTAAATGTTGGCGATAAAGTGCGTAAAGGTCAATTATTAGTCTCTATAAATAATACCGCTTTACAAGCCCAAAAGGCCCAAGTGAATGCAGGTATTACAGAAGCTAAAACAGCATTTAACAATGTAACTAAAAATTACAAGCGTTATAAAAATCTATATGCAAGCAAAAGTGTTACGCAACGAGAAATGGATGATATGACTGCAAATTACGAAATGGCAGAAGCACGTTTAGAAGCAGCAAATCAAATGCAAAATGAAATTAATGCACAATTTGCATACTCAAATATTACCGCACCTTTTAGTGGTGTAATTACAAGTAAGAATATAGAAACTGGCGATATGGCAAATCCTGGAATGCCCTTAATTAGTTTAGAAAATCCAAGAAATTTTGAAGTAATGGCAATGGTGCCAGAAACTGAAATTTCAGAAATTAAAAAAGGAACTACAGTAGCTGTTTTAGTGAAATCTATCAATAAAAACATTGTAGGAAAAGTGAGCGAGGTAAGTACTTCTGCTAAAAATACTGGCGGACAATATTTGGTGAAAATAAATTTAGAAAAAACCGACGCAACTATTTTATCTGGTATGTTTACTACGGTTCAGTTTCCTATGGAAAGAAAAGTAAAATCAACATTGGTGTTAATTCCGAAAGAAGCGATAGTAACCAACGGACAATTGTCGGGTGTTTACACCACAAGTGAAAGTAATACAGCTTTGTTGCGATGGTTGCGTTTAGGGAGAACTTATGGAAATCAAGTTGAGGTTTTGTCTGGATTATCTGCAGATGAAACATACATCATATCTTCTGAAGGAAAATTATATAACGGAGCTAATATAAGTGTTCAATAAAACAGTATTCAGTTGCAGCTATCAGTATTCTGCAAAAATTTTAAAAATAATATTAACTAAAATTACCCACAAAAGTTCCCTTTCCTTTGGAAAGGGTTAGGGATAGGAATATGAAAGAAGGTTTAGCAGGAAAAATAGCAAAAGTCTTTATAGGTTCTAAGCTTACAGTGCTTCTAATGATCGTGTTTATGGTTATTGGTGTGTATAGTTCGTTTTTAATTCCCAGAGAGGAAGAACCACAAATTGATGTACCAATGGCAGATATTTTTGTAGGGTATCCAGGCGCAAGCCCTACAGAAGTAGAGTCGAGAGTTATAAAACCATTAGAAAAACTAATTTCCAATATCAAAGGTGTTGAGTATGTGTATTCAACATCAATGAAAGAACAAGGAATGGTCATCGTTCAGTTTTATGTTGGCGAAGACATTGAACGTTCGTTTGTAAAATTATACAATGAAATTAACAAACACATGGATCAGATGCCACAAGGCGTTACATTTCCATTAGTAAAAACACGTGCTATTGATGATGTACCGATGTTGGGTTTAACCCTGTGGAGTGAAAACTATGATGATTACCAATTAAGCGAAATGGCGCAGGAGTTAGAAAGTGAGATTAAGAAAATAAACGATGTTTCTGTTACTCATAAAATTGGAGGAAGAAACCGGCAATTACGTGTTGTTTTAGATAAGGATAAATTAGCGGCTAGTGGTTTAGATTTCTTGTCGGTTTCTAAAATGATAAAAGCAAATAACACACAATTAAGCTCAGGTAGTTTTGATAAAAATGATACTGAGTTTTTGGTAACCACCGGTGAATTCTTGGCTTCTGCAACAGACGTAGAAAATTTAGTGGTTGGTGTACAACAAAATCAGCCGATTTATTTAAAACAGATTGCAACCATTATTGATGGTCCAGAAGTGCCACAAAATTATGTGTCTTTAGGTTTTGGAAAAGCAAGTGATAAACAGCAAATATACAAATCTGAATATCCTGCAGTAACCATTTCTATAGCAAAAAGAAAAGGTGCAGATGCTATGAAAATTGCTGAAATTGTTATTGACAAAGTAGCTCATTTAAGAAGCACTTTAATTCCCGATGATGTGCATGTAGAAATCACAAGAAATTATGGTGAAACAGCATCGCACAAAGTATCAGAATTATTGCTACACCTTATTGGTTCTATCATTGCAGTAACTTTAGTGGTCATGCTAGCCATGGGTTGGCGTGGTGGTTTGGTGGTTTTTTTATCGGTGCCAATTACATTTGCTTTGACCTTGTTGAGTTATTATATGTTAGATTATACTTTGAACAGAATTACGCTTTTTGCGTTGGTTTTTGTTACAGGTATTGTCGTAGATGATTCGATTATTATTGCTGAAAATATGCACCGACACTTTAAGATGAAACGATTGCCATTTAAGCAAGCGGCTTTATATGCCATTAATGAAGTTGGAAATCCAACAATTTTAGCAACTTTTACGGTAATTGCTTCTGTGCTACCAATGGCTTTTGTATCTGGTTTAATGGGGCCATATATGGCACCAATGCCAATTGGAGCATCTATTGCAATGATCTTATCCTTATTTGTAGCGTTAACGATTACACCTTATTTAGGATATATTTTCTTAAGAGAAAAAGAGAATAAGGGCACAATTGAAAAACCAGAAAAACCTTTAGAGGAAACATTTATCTATAGAGTTTACAACAAGTTTGAAAGACCTTTGTTAGAAAATAAAACGAATAGATGGGTGTTTTTAGGAGGAACTTTTGTGGTTTTAATAGCAACAATGATGTTATTTTTCACCAATTCTGTAGCTGTAAAAATGCTGCCTTTTGACAATAAAAACGAATTTCAAGTGGTCATAGATATGCCAGAAGGTACAACCTTAGAAAGAACAGCAGTCGTAACGCAAGAGATTGCACAATATTTGTCTACAAGACCAGAAGTGGTAAATTATCAAAACTATATTGGTACTTCTGCACCCATTACTTTTAATGGTTTGGTACGTCATTACGATTTACGTGGCGGCAGCAATATGGCAGATATTCAAGTGAATTTGGTCGATAAAGGCGAACGCGAAATTCAGAGTCACGGAATTGCAAAATTATTGAGACCAGAGATTCAAAAAATAGCCTCAAAACACAACGCCAATGTAAAACTGGTAGAAGTTCCGCCAGGACCACCAGTTTTGGCTACCATTGTTGCAGAAATTTATGGACCAGATTATAAAACGCAAATGGACATTGCCAATCAGGTACAAACTATTTTAAAGAATACAGCTGATGTGGTAGATATTGATTGGATGGTGGAAGACGATCAAACAGAATATCAATTTGAAATAAACAAAGAGAAAGCGATGTTGTATGGAGTTGCACCACAGCAAATTGCATACACCATGAATATAGCATTGTCTAATAACGCTATCACAAATTTATATGATGAAGATGCTGTAAATCAGGTTGGTTTGGTATTGTCATTAGACGAAAAAGAAAAATCGACCATTCATGATATTTCTCAATTAAAAGTAAAATCGGAACAAGGTAATATGATTCCTATTGCTGATTTAGTTGAAATAAAAGAAACTGTTTCAGCAAAAAGTATTTATCGTAAAAATCAAAAACGTGTTGTGTATGTGATGGCAGACATGGCTGGAGCATTAGAAAGTCCTGCCTATGCAATTCTAGGAATGGAAGATAAATTGAATGAAATTAAACTTCCAAAGGGGTATCAACTAAATGAAATGTATTTAGGACAGCCAGATTTTGAAGATGATTATACTGTGAAATGGGATGGTGAATGGCAAATTACTTTAGAGGTTTTTAGAGATTTAGGAATCGCTTTTTTAGGAGCTATCATCTTAATCTACATCTTAATTGTAGGATGGTTTCAGAATTTTAAAGCACCAATTGTAATGATGGTTGCGATTCCTTTATCGTTGATAGGAATTATTTTAGGTCATTGGATCATGGGCGCATTTTTTACAGCCACTTCCTTTATTGGAATGATTGCCTTGGCAGGAATCATGGTGCGGAATTCAGTTTTATTAATCGATTTTATCAATTTAAGATTGGCAGAAGGAATTCCCTTAAAACAAGCTGCAATTGAAGCCGGAGCGGTAAGAACCACACCCATTTTACTAACTGCAGGAACGGTAGTCATTGGAGCATTTGTCATTTTGTTCGATCCCATTTTTCAAGGATTGGCCATCTCTTTAATGGGAGGAACCATTGTATCAACAGTATTAACTTTATTGGTTTTACCGTTGATGTATTATATGATTGAAAAGAAGAATTATAAATAATCTGGAAGGTTGAGCGGAGTCGAAAACGAAACAAATAATATTGAAGCAATTACGTCCTATTTCCTGCGAGATTTCTAAAATTTTGGCAGGCATGAAAAATACATACATAACAAAACCTACAAGCTTGGGAAAACCTTGCAGGTTAAAAATAAAAAAAATGAAATTAGCAATCGTTACCGCAGTAGAAGAATTTCAAAAAGATGTTTTAAAAATCTTCAAAAAAGCAGATATTGAAAACTTTAGTAGTTCAGATATCGATGGATATAAAAATGCGCCCTCTTTATTAATGGCTTCTAATTGGTTTTCTGCTGGAAAGTTAGGAAATGAATCCACCCTATTTTTCTCTTTTACCAATGAAGAGAAAATTGATAATTTATTCAGGATCATTAAAGAATTCAATAGTAATTTGGAAACAAATAATCCTATAAAAGCGATTGTTGTTCCCGTAGAGAGATGTATATAAACTTAAAAAATAATAAGAATGTTACATACATATTTTAGAGCTATCGTAGGTGTGATGATTTTGTTAAGCGTTGTGCTTACTACATATGCAAACCAAAATTGGATTTGGTTTACAGTTTTTATCGGAGTGAATATGCTACAATCTGCATTTACAAAGTGGTGCTTACTAGAAAAAATATTGATAAAGTTAGGAGTGAAAAAGTAGATATTCTCCAATAAAAAAGAGGTTTTTTCTATTTTAGAAAAAACCTCTTTTAAACTTTTAAAAGTTTTACAATGCGTATTGCAAACCAACAGTAAGTGTTTCTTCTTGTTTTAACTGAATTCCGTTGGGTTTTTGATATAATGGCGAAGCAATTTCAAAGCCAAGCCTTAGGTCTTTAAATTTGCCTTTCGGAACATATAAGTTAAAACCAAAACCACTATTTATAAAAGTTCCACCAGAGTTTTGAGTATCTGCAGTAGTAACCATTGTTGGTGTTAAATTAGTATTTACGCCTCTAATTTTATCAACAATCTTTCCTTCTAAACGCGCAGAAAAACTCAACCAATCTGTTGCTTTAATTGCAAACCAATTGTTTAAACCATATGTGTTTCCAAAAGCATACTCATCAGAATTTTCTCCAAATCGAATTGTTGTAGATAATTGATTTCCCCAAGAAAGCATTGCTGTTTGTCCTAAATACGTCAATCCTAAATTGCTATCAAAAGAGCCGGTTCCTATTTGCATTGGATAAGGTAATTGTATCTCATTTGGAGCACTCATAGGGTTTTGATCATTTTCTGAAATACTTCCTGTTGGCAAAGAAAAAGTTAGATTTCCGTGAAATGATTGTTGGTTCTTATTGATGAATTTATAAATCATTCCTAGTTTTACATCCCCAAAACCAGAAGAAGAAGTAGCAAATGGAACGCTATTTCCATTCATCATTCTCATTTGTAAATCCATATTATTTTTAATAATATTTGCCATTGCCAACAAAGTAATTTTATTTGATGGCGCGTACATAAAACCAAACATGTGCATTTGCATTGGCATTTTTAGCGGAGTTACCATATAACCTGCGTTGTGTGCATTATCATTAGATATTGCATCAGCACCAGAAAGTAAACCTTCCATATTCATATTCATAAAACGATATGAAAACATAAAACCACCTTTTTCGTGGTAATGATCTGCCATGACAGAGATTGGTGCATGTCCGTCTGGTCTGTTTCCTTTCCAATTATTGTCTTTATTTTCTTGAGTGTTTGCTTGTTGTGTTAGGAACATAACAATTCCTAGACACATAATTTTTATTGATTTCATCAATTTTAATTTTAAAATAATTTATAAGTGAGAACATCAGATATAAAATCTGATATAAAGTTTAGCGATAAATTATTTATGAAATTGGCGGATGAAGTACATCTTTAGAAAAAAGATAGTGGTAATTTTTAGTGTAGTTAAAAATGGTTGTTTTAGAATTTGAAAGAACATTTTTATGGTCTATACGAAGTATTTTTACGAATCCAATAGGATATTCTTCCATATGAATTCTAAGCGATTTATAATCGTCATCTTGCTTTTGTTGCAGTTTTATCATCAATTGACATTTACCCTTACAACTCGTTGCTGGTTTGTCTTTATTGATACAAAGAACTTTAGAAATATAGTCGTAATTGATTGCATATTCCACAAAAGGAGCTATTGGTTTTAGCATCGCAATTAAGTAGAGAAACACGAATAATATTGTACCAAATCTTTTAAACAAAATGCATTTTTAAGACCAATACAAAAATACAAACTGAGAGATTAAAAAAGAAAGGGTTTTAACTTTTTTATTCTAATGCCCGTAAATGTCTCAAAACATTGATCTTTTCATTGAAATCCACCAGAATTTATTTCTAACAAACATCTATTTGCCTACTATTTATATTGGCAAATGTATTACGCTAAAAAATTGGTATTTTAATAAAAGAAAAGGCATCCATTTTAAAAGATGCCAAATTATTCTGTTCAAAAGTATTTCTTAATTCTTTAGCTTTTCAATTGCGAATGGAAGTAACCTTTCTACGAATTTTGTATATGCTAATTTTGAGGGATGCAAACCGTCTGAAGCTACCAAATCTGGATTTGTTAAACCATTGCGGGTAATGTCTGTGATGTTTACAAAAGTTATTTCATTTTGTTCACAGTACTTTTTTGCAAACAAATTGTATTTATCTATTTCTTCAGAAATGTTTGTATTACCGTTTCCAAATGGAGTGAAAGCATAGTCTGGAATTGAGATAACTATCAACTTATTCTTATCATTATCTACAGCTTTTGTAGCGGTTGCTATAAGTTTAGGAAACTCATTTTCATAAATAGAAAAATTTTTACCTTGATATTGATTATTTACGCCAATCAACAAGGTAACTAAATGATAATCATTGGAAATATTTTCATTTACTATAGCACTCATCAAGCTAGATGTAGTCCAACCAGTTTTTGCAATTACTTTTAAAGTAAAAGTGGTATCCGTTTCAAATTTTTTAGATAAACTATCTTTTAATTGCTCAGGAAACTTACAGGCATCACAGACACGTTCACCAATGGTATAACTATCTCCTAAAGATAAAATTTTAAAGTTTTTAGGATTTGAATTCTGATCATCAGAGAGCTCATCAATACGTATGTCTTCTTCGAGTTCAGTGATCGAATCATTAATATTAGCACATGAAAAACTTATCAAAAAAATAGCACAAAAGATTATATAATATTGTTTTTTCATATTGAAGTGATTTAAACTTTTCTGATTGAAGCGAAAAATAGGCATTTTTTGCTTAATTGAAGTCATTTTTCAGTTGCATAGCATAGCTACGGGACTTAAAAATGACAAAAAGCAAGGGAAAAAGGGCATTTTGTAGCCAATTGAGAAAAGTTTAAGTCACTTCATTCTTTTAGTCTATGTTTATTTTCGTTACAAACTATAGAGGTCAGTAGTTAAATACATACTAAATTCAAGTTTTAAAACACTGTTTATTAGATTTTTGAGTCATTCGTTATTGTCCGTTCGAGACCCAAGGAAAAAATTTTTCAAGCGATTATAATGACGTAAATTAGTCTATAAATATGTCTGTTCGAGCGCAGTCGAGAACTATTAATCTACTTGAAATCAGATAATTATATAAACACGTCAATGGTAGACCCGAGAAAAATAATTATCAAACGATTGGAATGACGTAATGTCTCCTCGAGTATTATTGAAATGAAAATACATTTTCATTGAAAGTAGCTAGCAAAGCTATCGAGAATTATTGGTCTGCTTTATATAGGTTTCGACTGCTCCCGAAATTTCGGGACAACCAGACATAATTAGTTAATTATTGTTTTTAATAAGTAACTAACTACTGACCTCTAACAAGCTATTTAAAAGCACTTAAACCAGTAACATCTAAACCTGTAATTAGTAAATGAATATCGTGGGTTCCTTCATAAGTAATGACACTTTCTAAATTCATCATGTGTCGCATAATAGAATATTCGCCAGTAATTCCCATGCCACCTAACATTTGTCTTGCTTCTCTAGCAATTGTTATTGCCATATCTACATTGTTTCGTTTCGCCATAGAAATTTGAGCAGAAGTAGCTTTTCCTTCATTTTTTAAAGTACCTAATCTCCAAGCTAGTAATTGTGCTTTGGTGATTTCGGTAATCATTTCTGCTAATTTCTTCTGTTGTAGTTGAAACTGTCCAATTGGTTTCCCAAATTGTTCACGTTCTTTACAATAGCGTAATGCTGTGTCATAGCAATCCATAGCTGCACCAATGGCACCCCATGCGATTCCGTAACGAGCAGAATCTAAACAACCTAAAGGTGCTCCAAGTCCAGATTTATTTGGCAATACATTTTCTTTTGGCACTTTTACATTGTCAAAAATTAACTCTCCTGTTGCAGAAGCACGTAAAGACCATTTATTGTGAGTTTCAGGAGTAGAAAAACCTTCCATACCACGTTCTACGATCAAACCGTGAATTCTTCCTTCTTCATTCTTTGCCCAAACAACTGCTACTTGTGCAAACGGAGCATTGGATATCCACATTTTTGCGCCATTTAATAAATAATGATCGCCTTTGTCCTTAAAATTGGTTTCCATGCCTGCAGGATTAGAGCCATGATTTGGTTCTGTTAAACCAAAACATCCCATCCATTCACCAGAAGCTAATTTTGGTAAATATTTTTTACGTTGTGCTTCATTTCCGTAGGTATAAATAGGGTACATTACCAAAGAAGACTGCACAGAAGCTGTAGAACGAACGCCAGAATCTCCACGTTCTATTTCTTGCATGATTAATCCGTAAGAAATCTGATCTAAACCAGCGCCACCATATGCTGCTGGAATATAAGGACCAAAAGCACCAATTTCTGCCAAACCGCCAATAATTTGAGTTGGAAATTCTGCTTTTTGAGCATATTCTTCAATGATCGGAGAAACATCACGTTTTACCCAATCTCTTGAAGCTTCGCGTATTAATTTATGTTCTTCTGTTAGTAAATCATCAATATTATAATAATCTGGTGCTTGAAATAAGTCAGGTTTCATATTTTAAAAGTATAATTTTAAACAAATTTATTAATTATTGTTAAATATTCAACATTAATAATTAAAAAAATGATGTTTAATTTGATATAAAAATACACATCTTTTTTAAAGTTAGCGATTAGAAATTGTTAAAAAGTTGTTGTTTTCTATTAAGTTTGTAAAGATGAAATACACTTTAGGGAAACAAGAACGTTTAAAGAGTAGAAAGTTGATAGAAAAACTTTATACTGAAGGGAAATCTGTAAAGAGTTTCCCGTTAAGAATGGTGTATTTACAAACAGAACATACCTCAGATTTTCCTTGTCAAGTGGGTGTTTCTGTGCCCAAAAGAAATTTTAAATTAGCTGTAGATAGAAATCGAATAAAGCGTTTGATGCGAGAAAGTTACCGCTTACAAAAAGAAATTGTCTACGATCATTTAGAGGAACCTTATGTTTTTATGATTTCGTACATTGGTGGAGAAGAAGTGAAGTATGAAGCGATATATTCAAAAATGGAAAAATTACTAACCTTGTTTATCGACAAGACAAAAACTCAAAAAGATGAAAAGATTCAACCTTAAAAAAAGAACAGTTGCTTTTTTATTCATAGGAACTATTTTTTTAACGTATTCTTTTAAATCGAAATTTTTTGAAGTTGCAAAACAGATAGAAATTTACAATACCTTATTTAAGGAATTGAATATGTATTATGTAGACGAAATAAATCCTGCAGAGTTTACAAATAAAGCAATTAAAAACACTTTAAAAGATTTAGATCCGTATACAAATTTCTACAATGAACAAGATGTAGAAACCGCTAGAATACGCAGAGCTGGCGAATATGGTGGTATTGGTGTTGCTGTTTATTATAACGCTAAAGGAATTGAAATTAGTGAAATTTACAAAGGTTTCTCTGCCGATAAAGCAGGTTTAAAAGTAGGCGATATTATTATTTCTGTCGATGGGCAATCTATAAAAAATATGGAAAGAGACCAACTTTCTATGTTTTTAAAAGGAATTCCTAATACTAAAGTAAGCGTAGCGATTGAAAGACAAGGAAGCATTTTTAAAAAGGAGTTAGTAAGAGATAAAGTGATTGTAAATCCGGTTCCTTTTGCTGAAATGATAGATGAAGAAACGGGTTATATTACCTTGACTCGTTTTAATGAAAAAGCTTCTTCCGAAGTAAAAAAAGCCTATCGAAAGTTGAAGAAACAAGGAATGAAAAAATTAGTTTTCGACCTTAGATCCAACCCTGGAGGTTCTTTATTAGAGTCTATTAGAATTTCTAATTTCTTCCTGCCAAAAGGAAAAACTATTGTTAGTACAAAGGCGAAGATAAAAAAATGGAGCAACACCTATAAAAGTAAAAATGACCCCTTAGATTTAGAAATACCAATGGTTGTTTTGGTAAATGAACGCTCTGCCTCTGCTTCAGAAATTGTGAGTGGTTCCTTACAAGATTATGACAGAGCTGTAATTATGGGAAAGCGTTCTTTTGGAAAAGGTTTGGTACAGCGTTATAGAGAGTTGATGTATGGGACACAATTAAAATTGACTATTTCTAAGTATTACACGCCAAGTGGAAGATGTATCCAAGAATTGGATTATGCAAATAGAGATGAAAAAGGAATGGTACCAAAATTTTCAGATAGCGGAATCCATACATTTAAAACTCAAAATGGAAGAACTGTTTTTGACGGTGGTGGCGTAATGCCAGATGTTGTAATTACCACTTCTGAAAGAAATGAAACTACCGAAGAATTGCTAAAATCTAAAGCCATATTTAATTTTGCAACCGATTATTATTATGATAATCCAACAAATGCAGCGCTAAAAGATTTTCAATTTAAACATAATTTTAAGCAATTTACAAATTTTTTAAAGTCAGATACCACTTTTGTTACTGCACAAGAAGCATTATTTAAAAAAGCATTTTTAGCATCAAAAGCAAACGATATTGATAAAGAATACCATCAAATTAAAGAAAAATTATTTGACGAAAAAATAAAAGAAATATCTGAAAATGAAGATATTATAACAACATTAATCGCTTCAGAAATTTTAGAAAGATATTTCTATAAAGAAGGCGTTTACAATTATAATTTAAAGAACGATAAAACCATTTCTGAAGCCGTTGATCTGTTGAAAAATGAAAACAAATACAATAAAATATTATCAGGTAAATAGTTTTACCTTTGAAGCTTAAAATATAGCATGTCAGAAATAAAAAAAATACTTAGAACCAGAGCTCAAGAATCTACAAATGCCATAGAAAAATTATACATTTCTATGCGTCATTTATTTAGTAGAGGTTTTTACAAACCGATGGGAATTTCTGGGGAAACTCTAAGAAAATCATTATTGTTATTAAGACCAGAAATTTATGGTTCAATTGCAGAAGAAAGAATAGAATTAAGTGGTTTAACCTATGTTATTGAAAGACTTCCTGAAGGAATTGAAGAATGTCAGTACATCAATTTAACCGCAGATGAAGGTTATAAAAGTTCTCATTTTACGCCGATTGTTCCTCCAAAAAGAAGAAGAAATTGTTACAGAATAGACAAAGATCAAATGAATATTGAGATTACCAGAGGAAGGTCTGAAATCTATGATATTTTAACGCATTTAACATTTTTATTCATTGAATCACATAAAATTCAAGAAAGAGTAACTTTAAACGATGGTGAAGATTTTACCAGAGAATGGAAACACTTAGAAGAGATAGTAATTCATCAGAAAGAAATTTCAGAAGAAGAAAGAGAAGTAACCATTGTACATTTAGCGAATATTTTAGGAAGAACTTTTGATGAGGTTTTAGGGATTTATAAAACGTTTTCTGCAAAAGACAATCCAGATCGTTTTTTCCAATTAATTTATTGGTTAGGTAAATTAGCCATTAATGAAGTAATCGAAAATAAAAAAAGAACGGTAACCTTTAGTTCTGTTTTAGTGGAAGAAATTGGGCATCATATTTATGGGGAAGTTTGGGCGAATAACATAAAAAAGGTTTTAAAGCAAAACAGTTTGTTAGAAAGACCTATTCATATTATAAGTGCCAACATGCATAGTGTATTAAACTCCATGTATGCAAAAAATGCACTACCAAAAGAAGCTAAGAATTTAAATGGCTTTGAAATTTATCAACTGTTAAGTAATGCAAACAGCAAACCTTTACAGAAAAAAGTAAAAGATTTTGCATCCTCAAACGGTTTGGTATATATAAAAGATACTTCTGGAACCAATATAAATGTACAAATAATAGATACCTCTAAAATAAACTTTGATGTTTTGTCGTTCTCTAAAAAAGAAAAATTAGAAGACAATGCCGTAATTATTGTGATGGATTATGCTTTTGGCGAACAAGCTTATGAAACGATGGACGAGTTATTGAAACCTTATACTTGTGAGAAAAATACAAAAACGCATTTAGATGTAAAATCTATTTCTATCATGGGTAAAGCGGGTATTTTAGAAGGTGGAAAAGGAGATATTATGATTCCTTCTGCACACATTTTTGAAGGAACAGCAGACAATTATCCTTTTGAAAATGAATTGTCTAAAGAAGATTTAGAAGGTTTTGGTATCGAAGTTTTTGATGGTTCTATGATTTCGGTTTTGGGTACATCTTTACAAAATAAAGATTTATTAGCATTTTTTCATGACTCTACTTGGAATGTTATTGGTTTAGAAATGGAAGGTGCTCATTATCAAAAAGCAATACAATCGGCATCAAAAATTAGAGGAAACATTTCTGAAAACGTGCAAGTTAGATATGCGTATTATGCTTCAGACAATCCTTTAAAAACAGGAGCTACATTAGCTTCTGGTGGATTAGGAATGACGGGAGTGACGCCAACCTACGCCATCACACAAAAAATATTAGAACAAATTTTTAACAGTTAAACTGTATATTAAATTTCAATATGTCAACAAACCAACCCACCAAAAACAACGAAGAAGAAGTAGATTTAGGCTCTTTATTTGTAATCATAGGAAAAGGATTTTCGAAATTTTTTAACTTTATAGGAAATATCTTTAAAGGAATCTTTCACGTATTTATTTCGATACTAATTTTCCTAAAAGAAAATATTATTAAAATAGGAATCGCTGCAATTATTGGTTTTGGCATTGGTTTTTTTTTAGAACTAAAATCACCTGAAAAGTATGGTTCAGACTTACTCGTGCAGGCTAATTTTAAAAGTGCTACTCAACTTTATAATAATATAAATTTTTATAATGATTTAGTAAAGCAAAAAGATACCGCTGGTTTGGTTAGAACTTTTAAGCTAGATAAACAAACGGCTGCATCTCTTAAAAAATTCTCGATAGAGCCTATTGTAAACGAAAATGACATCATAAATTCCTACAATGATTTTGTATTAGAGGTAGACACTACTACGGTAAAAAGTTATACATACGATGAGTTTAAAACTTCTTTTACAGACTTAGACTATAACATTCATAAAATAAATGTTGTTGCTGAGAAAAATGATGTTTTTCATCAATTAGATGAGGTAATTATTTCTTCTATTGTAAATAATCGTTATTTCAGTCGTTTAAAAGAGTTAACAAACGAGAATTTAAATAGAACAGATTCTTTATATCGTCAAAATTTATCTCAAATAGATTCTTTAAGAAAAGTATACATGCAAGTGATGATTGAAGAGGCTAAAAAGCAAGCTTCAGGAACCAGTATAGATTTAGGAGGAGAGAAAAGAACAACAAAAGAATTAGAACTTTTTGAAACCAATAGAAAAATAAATGAAGAGTTGAAAGAGATTGCTTTAGATAAATCAGAGAAGTATGAAATCATAAACGTTATTTCTAACTTTCAACCTATTGGGTATGAAATTAAAGGGATTACTAAAAATACGGCGTTTCAATTAGCTATTTTAGGAGCCTTATGTATGATTTTTATTTTAGTATCGTTAAAATTAAACACTTACTTAAATAATTATAAAAAGTAAGCATGAAAACAATTTTAATTTCTGGAGGAGCAGGTTTTATAGGTTCTAATTTTATTCCTTTTTTCTTAGAAAAAAATCAAGACTATCATGTTGTAAATTTAGATTTACTTACCTACGCAGGTGATTTAAAAAACTTAAATGAGCTAAAAAATAATGTTAGATATACCTTTATTGAAGGAGATATTTGTAATCGAAATTTAGTTGAAAAGCTATTTAATGATTTCCATTTTACAGGAGTCATTCATTTTGCAGCAGAATCTCATGTAGACAATTCTATAAAAAATCCAGATGCATTTGTGAGCACAAACGTTTTTGGAACTTTTAACTTGTTAGATGTTGCTAAAAATTATTGGATGCATGCTCCAAATAATTATAAAACAGCATTTAAAAACTCAAGATTTCATCATATTTCAACAGATGAAGTGTATGGTACTTTAGGAACTGAAGGTTTGTTTACAGAAGACACCCCTTATGCTCCAAATAGTCCTTACAGTGCTTCAAAAGCATCTTCAGATTTCTTGGTGAGGAGTTATTTTCATACCTACGGAATGAATGTGGTTACCACAAATTGTTCTAATAATTATGGACCTAAACAACATGATGAAAAGCTAATACCCACCATTATTCGAAAAGCTGTTTCTGGTGAAGAAATTCCTATTTATGGAGATGGAAAAAACATCAGAGATTGGCTCTATGTTTTAGATCATTGTACCGGAATTGAATTGGTGTATAAAAATGGAAACTTAGGAGAAACTTATAATATTGGAGGTAAAAACGAAAGAAATAACCTTTATATAGCAAATAAGATTTGTGAGATTTTAGATGAGATTCAACCCAAAAAAGAATCGTATAAAGCGCAAATAAGTTTTGTAAAAGATAGGCCAGGTCATGATTTTAGATATGCAATAGATGCTTCTAAATTAGAGACAGAATTGGGTTGGAGAGCAGATGAGAATTTTGAATCTGGAATTTTGAAAACCATTCAATGGTATTTAAAAAAATACAAATAAAATGAAAGGAATAGTTTTAGCAGGAGGTTCTGGTACAAGGTTACATCCACTAACATTGGCAGTTAGCAAACAGTTAATGCCAGTATATGATAAACCGATGATTTATTATCCAATTGCTACTTTAATTTCTGCTGGAATCAGTGAAATATTAATTATTTCTACGCCCAAAGATCTACCGCTTTTTAAAGAGTTGTTAGGAAATGGAAATCAAATAGGATGTCATTTTGAATATGCAGTTCAAGAAAATCCTAACGGATTAGCAGAAGCTTTCATTATTGGTGAGAAGTTCATTGGGAAAGACAAAGTAGCTCTAATATTAGGCGATAATATTTTTTATGGAACAGGTTTGTCAGACTTGTTAAAAGCAAATAACAATCCAGATGGTGGCATTGTGTATGCCTATCATGTAAACGATCCAGAAAGATATGGAGTTGTTGAGTTTGATACAGATAACAACGTTTTATCAATTGAAGAAAAACCTTTAAAACCTAAATCTAATTTTGCAGTTCCTGGAATTTATTTTTATGATAATGAAGTAATCGCTATTGCTAAAAATATAAAACCCAGTAAAAGAGGAGAATTAGAAATTACAGAGGTAAATAATGTGTATTTAAAGAAACAAAAATTATCTGTACAAATTTTAGATAGAGGAACCGCTTGGTTAGATACGGGTACTTTCGATTCTTTAATGCAAGCAGGCCAATTTGTACAAGTAATAGAAGAAAGGCAAGGTTTAAAGGTTGGTGCTATTGAAGAAGCTGCATTTAGAGCTGGCTTTATTTCAAAAAAACAAATGATTGCCTTAACAAAACCTTTATTAAAAAGTGGGTATTCAAAAAATTTATTAAAATTATAATGAAGGTTACGGAAACATTTTTAAAAGGTTGTTTTATCATAGAACCGATAGTTTTTGGAGATCATAGAGGAAATTTCTTTGAAGTTTTTAATCAAAAAATATTTGAAGAAAAAATAGGTTTAAAAATAGACTTTGTTCAAGACAATCAATCTATTTCACAAAGAGGCGTTTTGAGAGGCCTGCATTTGCAAAAAGGCAAGTATGCGCAAGCGAAGTTGGTAAGAGTGATTAAAGGCAGTGTTTTAGATATTGCTGTAGATGTTAGAAAAGACTCACCAACCTTTGGAAAACATTTTTCGATAGTATTAACAGAAGAAAACAATCAACAATTATTTGTGCCGAGAGGATTTTTACATGGTTTTGCAACCTTAGAAGATCATACTATATTTTCCTACAAATGTGATAATTATTACCATAAAGAATCTGAAGACGGAGTTCTTTATAATGACATCGATTTATCAATCGATTGGGGTTTAAAAGACTTTGAGATTCAGTTATCAGATAAAGACAAATTATTGCCCTCTTTCCAAGATTTTCAAGATTAAATTCTTAACTCATTCTAAATCAGAATTAAAGAAAGTTCTAGAAAACATTTCTTTTTCTTAAAAAAACTTGTATTTTTGGTATTGTAACCCCCATCGCTAACCTAGTTAGTAGATATTAAAAACAAGAATTATTAAAAAAAGAGTCCCTATAACTTTTTTATTAATTTTAAGTACGCTTTTATTAGTGTCTCAAGAATTTGAGAAACCAATATTGAGTTACTCTTATGCATGCGCTAGTGCTAGCTTTAATTCTTTTGAAGTAGCAATAGCATACACCAACGCTTCTTTTAACAATAACAACACTTTTACGTTAGAGTTGTCAGATAAAAATGGCGATTTTTCATCACCAGCTATTTTAAAGACCATTTCTAATCAAAATGCATCTTTTAAGTTTACAACTACTTTTCAAATACCCACCAATGTGCATGGAACAGGGTATAAACTTAGAGTAAAATCTTCTTCACCAGAAAAAATGAGCCCAGAATCAGCTGTTTTTGAAGCCTATTATATTACTTCAGAAAGACTCATTTTAAATAATTATACAGATGTAATTCTTTGTGATGGTGCTACCAAAACATTAGCATTAAATATTACAAATGCCTCTAAATATCAATGGTATAAAGACGGAGTTAAATTCTATTTAGGAGGTTCAACATTAGAGGTTACAGAACCGGGTTTGTATTACAGTGAAATATTTTATGGTTCTTGTTATGCTGCGGTAATCTCTAATATTGTTGAAGTCATAAAATTTCCTGGAGTTGAAGCAGAGATAAAAGGAGATGCCATCGTTGAAGTCTGTTTAGGAAGTTCTCATACCTTAGAAGCTTCCGTAAATAATTCAGATTATAGCTATTCATGGTATAAAGATGGTGTTAAAGTTGCTTCATTACCCAGTTATTCGCCAACATATACAATAACCAATAGCAGCGATTTAGGTACGTATTATGTAGAAATAGAAAATACTAACGGATGCTTGGGAACTTCAGAAGAGGTAACTGTTAAAGAAACGAGTACAAATTTTTCGATTGCTGCAATTTCAGAAACAACCACCTTTATTCTTGCGGGTGAAACAAAATCGTTAAAAATAGAGCATACTGCAGTGAATGCTTCCGTAAAATGGTTTAAAGACAGTGTTGAGATTGCAAATAGTAATAAAAATCAAATTGAAATTACAGCACCAGGAATTTACAAAGCAAAAGTTACGGGTGGAAGTGTTTGTGCAAGCAGTGAAGAATCACCAGAATTTATAGTGAACGACATTGTTTCTTTAACGACAGAAATACAGATCGATTCAAATTATACTTCTTGTCAATCTAGTGCAGCAACCTTAGCAATCCACACTATTTTGGTGAGAGATTCAGAAAATAAAGAACATACCTTAACAGCAGATCAATTTAACTATTTAGATTTTAAATGGTTGAAAGATGGTACGATTTTTACAACTAGTTCAAGCAAAGACTTGCTTTTAAATAATTATGATGAAAATGGTGTTTATGCTTTAGAAGTAACTTCAGGCAGTGTAAAAGCTAACTCAAATGAAATTGATGTAAAATTGAATTTACCAACTGTTTCGATAACTTCCTCATCGATTTCAAATATCATTTGTGAGGATGCTTCAATTCAATTAAGTACCTCTAATAATACAAACTATACCTATCAATGGTTTAAAGATAATACCATTATACCGAACGAGAATAACGCAATTTTAGAGGTATTAGCATCGGGTAATTATCATCTTGAGGTAGTAGCTTTTGGTTGCAAAACTACATCAGAAGAAATCATCATAAAAGAATTTGACGAGTCTGTAGTTACCATAGATTCGCCACTAACTGTTGTTTTAAATTCGGGGGAAACTAAAATCATAAATGCTAGTGGTGCAGATGCTTATGAGTGGTTAGATGATGATGGGAACGTGTTAAGTTCAGTCGCTTCTATAGAGATTAGCAAATCAGGGAGCTACAATCTATTAGCAAAAGTAGAAGATTGTGAAGTTTTAAAAATAGTAACTGTTTCTGAAATGGGGGAAGAAACAGTACCAAATGCGCTTACTTTAAACGGAGATGGTATCAATGATACTTGGGTGTTGTCTAACCAATATTCATTTAATGCAGACGTAGAAGTAGCCATTTACGATGCCAATGGTAGATCGCTACTAAAAACAACAAACTATCAAAACGATTGGCCAAAAAACATGGCTATTTTAAAAAACCAATTGTTTTTTTATGTCATCAAACGAAAAAACGAAACGATAAAAAAAGGAACTATTTCAGTCATCAAATAATATGTTTAAAACCCCCATATATAGTGCATTTTTAATTTTATGCGCCACGAGTATTTTTTCACAAAGTACTCAAGAAGAATTGTATAATAATTTTTCTTCACATAACTTTTTAAAGCACAATCGTTTCTTTTTAAACCCCACTTTTTCTGTTGCTAGAGAAAACACAACCTCTTTAAGTTTTTTAAGTAGAAATAAGTTTTCAGATTTTGATGATTCTCCTCAATTGTACGTAGGAAGTTACTCAGGAAGAATTAGCGAAAAAGTAGGAGTTGGTTTAGGGGTTTTTCAACAGAATTTTGGCATATTTAAGAATTTTGGAGTGCTTTTAAACTATGGTTATCAAGTAAAACTGAGTGATAAAAATGCACTGGCATTCGGTTTTAATTTTATGTACTCAAGAAACGGAATTGATCGCAGCAAAATTGTGGTCACCAATCCAGATCCGTTTTTAACAAATTTTCAAGAAAGACCTTTAATTAACTTTCAACCCGCGGTAAATCTTACTTTGGGGAGTTTTGATCTGGGCGTTTTCTTTGAAAATTTAATAGATTATGATTTGAAAGCCTATGAATTTATTACCCCTTTTTCAGAAAAAACAGTTTCAGGTCATTTCATGTATACAAAACCATTTAAAAATAATGGTGGATTGTTAAAAGACGGAAAACTTCAATTGTTAAGTATTGTTAGGAAGCCCGGTGAAAATACCACTAGATTTACGGGAAGTCTACTTCTAGATTTGCCTAAAATTGGTTGGATTCAATCTACATACGATGATTTCTACGGAACAGCTTTAGGAATTGGATTTAATATTTCCGAGAGAATTTCGATAGGTTTTGTCTACGAACAAGGAAAAAATAACTTAGGCGTTACCAACGAAATAGGATTGACCTATAATTTCGGGAAACAAGACTATGCCAAATTAAATGATTTAGAGGCAACAGGTTTAGATATTAATACTGCGGGTTTAACTCAAAAAGAATATAAAGAAAATCAAAACAACGCTAAAAAAGAAGCGGTTGATAAAATTATAGACACCTATAAAATTCGTCAAGATTCTATCAATGAAATTCAGAAAAAAGAAACGCAAAGAAAGCACTTACAATTGCTAAGACTCATCAAAAGCAACCAACAGAATACTGCTGTAGAAATTGTTTCAAACAAAAAGAAAGACACCACACTCGAAAAAACGGAGTTTCTAGAGAAAAAAGAGTTTACTACACCAAAAAAGATACTTCCTAAAGTTGTTCCGAAGAAAACACCTATAAAAAAGAAAGCAGTCCTTCTTGAAGAGCCAAAAATAAATCCATTAAAAGCTACATTCCCAGCAGAAACTCCTAATGGATATTTTGTAGTTGCAAATTATTATTCAAGCGAGAACAATGCAATTGCCTTTACCAAAACAATGAAAGATAAAGGCTTTGACGCAAAGTACTTTAAGCATCCTAGAAGGAATAATTATTATGTGTATTTAGCTTCTTTTGGTACAAATAGCGAAGCTCAAAAAGCAGTAAGTTCAAAATTAAATAATCGCTATACAAAGTTATTATCTATTGTGAAAGTAAACGAAAATAGCGTAGGTGTAATTCCTGTGAATAGCGTTTATAAAAAACCACAACAACCAAGAAAAATTGTTACAACTAAAAAAACAATACCAAAAAAGAGGATAAAAACCTCCACGGTAAAACCGAGCATAAATAAGCCCGCTAAATTTAAAATAATGAAATCTGGTAACGGTTTAGAGCCAGGTTATTACTTAATTGTAAGTGTTTTTTCTAAAAAATCTAATGCAAATAGGTTTATGGTACAATTAGCTAACAAAGGCTTAAACCCAGCATTTTTTATCTATCCAAGAAATAATTATAGGTATGTCTATTTAGACAAAAAAGAGTCAAAGAAAGAAATATTAGAAATATACCATTCTAATCTAAATGGAAATTATAAAGAAGATAAATGGGTCATGCATATAAAATAAAATAATATCAATTAAAATTCATAATCCCCTAAGTATGAAAAAATTATTACACCACAGCAAGTGGCTACTGCTTTTGCTAATAGTGCAAACAGTTAGCCTAGAGTTTTATGCTCAAACGAAAAGTGAAACTTCCACAAGTGCTAAAAACGTTCCGTTTACACAAAGATTAGTAAATGGAGGCGTTAATTTAAAAGGAGACATTTCCTTTATAGCAAATAACATTGTCAGTAAAGATCAAGGTGGTACAGTACCAAATGATAATTATAACGGCACTAGTGAAGGAAACAATAAATTAAATCTTAATTATATTGATATAGATGGAGATGCAACCACATTTTCATCAAGTAAAGCTCAATTAAATCTACCAAATTGTTCTAAAGTTGTGCATGCAGGTTTGTACTGGACAGCCGTATATCCGTATAGATACTGGGACACTAAAGAGGCTAGAAGTAGTGATTTTAACAAAATTAAATTTAAACTTCCAGGAGGTAATTATCAAGATATTATTGGAGATATTATTTTTGACGGACAAACAAGTACAGAGGCAGAAAAAGTAGTGTACACCTGTTACAAAGACATTACTTCTATAGTAAGTGCTTTAGGTGATTCAAACGGAGACTATTATGCAGCAAACATAAGAGCAACAGTAAGAGGTACCAGTAACACGGGTTCTTCAGGAGGTTGGATAATGGTGGTGGTTTACGAAAACCAGACAGAGCCAAGTAGAAGAGTTTCTATTTTTGATGGTTTTGCAAGTGTTCAAGGAGGTTCAAACCCTAAATCTGCAGAGGTTTCTTATTCGGGTTTTAATACCATTCCTGTAGGCCCTGTAAAAGCTAGAATGCTAGTAGCTGCTTTAGAGGGTGATTATAATTTGAAGGGAGATCAATTTAAAATGGAAGATGTGAATGGAGCTTATCAAGACTTGTTTACACCCAACTTAAATGCTGCTACAAATTTCTTCAACGGTTCTATCACTATAGATGATACTTTTCAGGTAGGAAGAGTTCCCAGCAGTCAAAATACCCTAGGGTTTGATGCAGATTTGTTTACTGTTAATAACGTGAATAACAAATTAATTGCAAATGATCAAACCAGTGCAAAGGTACAAATGACTTCTAAAGGAGATGGGTATTGGGTTTTCTTAAATGCAATGAGTATAGACATTATTGAACCAAATATCGAATTAATTAAAACCATAGATAACGGCGAAGGGGTAGATATTGGAGGGAAAAATGTGGATTTAGGAGATTTAATTTGGTACAATGTAAGTTTTAGAAATAAAGGAAATGATGATGCTTTAGGTGCTGTTTTAATTGACAGGCTTCCCAAAAATGTAGATTTTTTAGAGTCAGAATTAATCCTTCCACCAGGTGTTAAATATACTTATGAACCTCCCGTTTTAGCGAATGAATTTCGAGGAGTTTTAAGGTTTACGATTCCAAATGGTTTGGTAGAAAAAGGAGATCCAGCCTATACGATTCGTATCAAGACAAAAGTGGTAGAAAATTGTAACGAGTTAAGAGATGTTTGTTCAAACAAAATAGAAAATCAGGTAATTACAAGTTATACAGGAAAAACAAGCGGAATTTCAATCAATGAAGATCCCAGTTTTTATGGTGTAGATGCTTGTAATATTGGTTTAGAAGGGCCATCAAATTTTTTAGTAGATGTAGACGGTTGTAAATATGAGCGTGATGAAATTTTATGTGCAGCAACCGTTACATTAACAGCCGGAAGTGGTTTTTTATCTTACGAATGGAAAAATGAAAACGGAGTTGTTATTGGGAATTCTCAATCAGTAACAGTTTCAAGTACGGGAAGATATACCGTTGATAAAATTGCGCCAGTGGGTTGTATTAGTACTTCTGAAATTGTAAACGTTAAATCTTTTATTACGCAAGAAAATCCATTGTTAGCCTATGCAGATGAAATAAAAACCTGTCCTAATGATGGTTCAAAATTATCTGAAATATATTTGTGTGGAGACGGGAGTATCAAAGAAATAAAAACAACAATTTTTAATTCAAATACCATTTTATGGCAAAAGTTAGATGAAACTTCTTGCGGAGCAGTCACCAACTCAGATTGTGCAAATGTAGACAATGCATGTACTTGGAATACGGTAAAAACAGAGAACGATTTTACAGCAGATGCACCAGGGCAATATCGTCTAGAAATCCGTTCTCAAGGTGGTTGTTTTAAAAGATTTTACTTTAATGTTTTTAAAGCAACGATAGACCCAGCTGTTATTACAAAAGATATTATTTGTGGAACTCCAGGAAGCATCACCATTAATAATGTGCCTGTAGATTACGAATACAGTCTAACCAATAATGTGGGCTCTTACCAAGATCGTAACGTTTTTGATGTAACTTCAGCAGGCAGTTATAATGTATTTATCAGAAAAAAAGGAGGATCCATAACTTCTTGTATTTATTCTTTAGTAAATATAGATATTGTAGAAAAAGATATCGACGTAAAACTAATTACGCAGCCTATTTCTTGCTCAGACTCTACAGGTGAAATACGAGTGCAAGTAGATAATATTGCTGGAGATTATACTTATAAACTATACAAAGACGGCAACTTGTTGTCTACGGTTGGTCCCATAGCAGATAATGATTATAGTTTTGATGTTTCTCAAGCAGGTTTTTACAGTGTAGAAGTAACAGCATCTAACAGTTGTAATTTTATTGGTGAGGTAACTTTTACCAAGCCAAGTCCATTAGATTTATCAGCAACTGCCACTAAAAGCATTAATTGTTTAGACGGAAGTATAGAATTAAATCCCTCAGGCGGAGTTCCAATCTATAATTTTGCCATTTGGTCCTATAATGGTACTAATCTTTATAGCGATGCTGATGCAATTCCGGTTTCAGATTTCTTTACGTCAAGCACAATTGCTATTCCTTTAGGAAAAGAAGGGATCTATGAATATTTGGTGATGGACGCTAACAATTGTTGGACGATTTCAAACCCAGTAACTATTTCTAAAGAAGACGATTTAGCATTTAATGAAACTGTAAATAATAGCACTTGTTATGGCGAAAATAGTGGAAGTATCAATGTAAGTATTCAAGGAAGTAATTTAGGATATAGCCTAACCTATAGTATTGACAATGGTGTAACCTATCAAGGAAATGGCATTTTTAACAATCTAGCTCCAGATACGTATGTTATTAAAATAAATGCTGCAAAAGCGGGAGAAACCTGTACTTATGAACGTAGCATTTTAGTAACAGAACCCACTGAAATTGTTGGGAGTGCAAGCTTAACACAAGATTATACCTGTACTACAGATGGCATCATCACTTTTGATATGCCTTCAGGAGGAAAAGCACCGTATAAATTCAGTATAGACAATAGTAATTATGTTACTAACAGCACTTTTAATAATTTAGGTTCAGGAATTTATACCGTTTCTATAAAAGATGCAAATAACTGTGTTTTAAATTTACCAAATATTACTATAAATCCACTGCCAACTGCACCAAATGGAACAGCAAATGTTGTGTATGCATGTGATGGTAAAGGCACAATTACAATACTGCCTACCAATGCTCTTTATACTTATAGTTTTAATGGAGGTGCGTTTTCGTCAAATACTATTTTTACGAATATTTCTGAAGGAAGCTATCCTATTGAAATTAATTACGGCAGTAATTGTACTGAAACTATTGTTGTAGAGGTGTTGCCAAACAATACGTTTAAAGGAACCGTTTCTAGTGTTTCTGATGCTACCTGTAATGGAAATTCAGACGGAAGCATTACCATAAATGCAGAAAATTTTGGAAGTAATTTTGAGTATGCTGTAAACGGGGGAAGTTGGGTTGCTGCTACAAGTTCACCAATCATATTAAATACACTACCTCAAGGAAATTATGCCATCCAACTAAAAAAAGATACCTGTATTTTAGATTTAGACACACAAATTATTTCTGAACCATCAGTAGTTACGGTTACGGCAACTATTACCAAAAACCTTTCTTGCGGAAGTTCTGACGCAACAATAACGCCTAGTGCTGCTGGAGGAAAGGCACCCTATGAATTCAGTATCGACAATGGTACAACCTGGCAAACTCAATTTACGAATCTTTCTTCAGGAATTTATACAATAAAAGCAAGAGATACAAACGGATGTTTGGCAACAACAGATGCTGTAATTCAAATTAATACACCAGTTACGTTACAACATACCGCTACGAGTGCGCAATGTTATACAGGGAACAACGGAGAAATTTCTGTAAATGTCACCCAAGGAAATGGAGACTATACATTTAGAATTAATAATGGACTTTGGTTTTCTCCAGATGTAGCGACTCCAAATGCCTATATTTTTAAAAATTTAGTTCCCAATACCTATACTATAAATGTAAAAGATGCTTTAGGATGTGAATCTGTAATTTCTAATCATACCATTTATCCGCAGTTAAATGCCAGTATTTTAACTACAGATATTTCCTGTACTTCAGGAGCAATTTCTGTAACGGCTTCAGGTGGAAATGGCGCTTATGTATATGCTTTTGTGGATGCTGGAGTTTTACCTACAAATGCTGATTTTGGAAATACAAACAACAAAACTATTTCGATTGCAGGAAATTATGATGTGTATGTAAGAGATCGATCTGGAAATACTGGTTTTTGTGAATTCATAAAAACAGTTACCATTCATAAAACACCAGATTTAAATGTTATTGCTACAGCAACAGACCCAAAATGTTTTGGTGAAAAAGGAAAAATTGAAATTGCTATTTCTGGTAGTAAAGCTCCTTATTCGATTGAAGTAAATGGCTCTAATGGTTATACAAACACGACGGTATTCTTTTATGGAACTTTAAAAGAGTATGTAAATTTATCCGCAGGAAATTATACAATTGAAGTTACAGGTGCTGATGGTTGTTCAAAAACAACCAATGCTGCTGTTATAGAACCTTTGGATTTGGAAGCAAATATAAAACCGATTGTTCCAGATTGTACCATTACAGATCCAACTCAATTTGGTTTTGAATTTGAAGTAACAAATTCTTACGCTCCTTATATTTTAAATTATAGTTCAGACAATGGAGCAAATTGGAGTACAAATCCTGTTTTTTTGAATAACCCTTCAGGAACAAAGGTATTTCCAGTTATCAGATTGTTAGAAACAGATGGAGTTACAGTAAGATGTGAAAAAGTTTTAGATCCGTATACAATTCCCTACCCAGTTTCTAATTTAGTTGTTAGTACAGCTCCAGGAGGAAGTTGTGTAGATGGTTTTAATGTAACAGTAGAAGCGCAAGATGGTGTTGCACCGTATCAGTTTGCAATTAATTCTACAACAGATTGGCAGACGCCTATACCATCAACATCGTTGCAATATATTTTTGATAATCTAACACCAGGGCTTAATTATACTTTTTACGTAAAAGATGCTACGGGCTGTATCAAACAAAATGATACAAATGTGTATGATACGTTTACTCCAGATATTGCAATTACTGGAAACGTAACAAAAGATGCCTGTGCAACTTCAGATACTGGTGAAATTGAGTTTTCTATCGATGATGCTAAAAATCCTTTAAGTGGTATATTAAATTGGAATGTATTTGATAAAACAACCAACACTATAATTTCAAACGGAAGTCAATCAAATACAAATAACATTACAGTATCTAACTTGGCCGCCGGAGATTATTACTTAGTACTTACAAATGGCGCTTCTTGTTCTTGGGGAAGTTTAGATGTTAGCGTTAAAAGAGGTTTGGAAATTACTGGTGTGGCGGTTGTAGCAAAAGATATTACCTGTGCACTTCCTGGAATTATAGAAATCTCAAGCATTTATGGCGGATTTGGAAATTATGAGTTTACACTTTCAAGTTCAAACTTTGTTTCGACAATAGTAACTACAGATTTGTTTATAGAAGTTCCGTTGTCAAATTTAGTGGATCCAACAATTTCTTCAACAGTATTAATTTCAGTAAAAGACGCCTCTGAATGTAACAAGGTTTTAAATTCGGTAACACTTAATGTTAGTGAAAAACCAACCATCTCAACTTTAACTGCGAATAGTTGTGATAGTAACAAAACAATTACAGTTATTGGAGCCAATGGTTTAGCACCTTATTTTTATTCTATCGATAATGGGGTAAGTTATGTTTCAACTTCAGTATTTGAAAACTTAACCCCAGGAGACTATCAAGTAAAAATAAAAGATAGTAACGCTTGTGAGAGTCCTGCTGAAACTGTAAAAATCATTCCTGAATTAGATTTTATAGGAACGGTTACTAAAAATTTAGATTGTTCTTCATCACCTAATGCAGAAATAACGTTAACCGTTACAAGTGGTTCTGGAGATTATGATTATGAAGTTTCAGACGGTCTTGGAAATATCGTTTTTTCTAGAACCAATTTGCTTAATAATCCAGAAATAATTAGTGTTTCAAACGTAACATCATATCATATTACTGTTTTTGATAACGCCCTTGCTACGGGAAGTTGTTTTAAAACCATTGAGGTAGAAATTCCAGAGAGATTACTTCCAGACTTTACGTACACGGTTACTAACAGTGTTTGTAGTGGCAGTAATTCTGGCAATATTTCATTCCAAAATTTAAACAGCAGCCTCACCTATACGTATAGTATTAGTCCTGTTTCTGGAACTTTTGATACAAGTTCAAACAGTTTTATAGATGTTGCTCCTGGAACTTATACCATTACCGCGTTAAGTTCTAATGGGTGTAATGTTGACAAAACAAACGTGAATATTTTAGAATTTAATCCAATACTAGTTCCAACTCCAACGGTTACAGAATTTAATTGTTTGGTTGGAAATTCTGGCGAAAACGCAAGTATTTCTATTGATAAAACAGCCATTTCTGGTGGAAGTGGTTCATACACTATTTTCGAATTTATCGACACAAAAGGAACAGTAGCCACAACAGATGATGAAGTTGTACAAAAAGGAAATACCAGCACTTATTATTCAACGAATAAAAACGGAGGAGCATATCGCATTAACGTGTATGATTCTTTGGGTTGTATGGGAAGTACAAATGCTATAATTCAGCCATTTTCAGAAATTACAGGGGCGTCAATTACTATTGATAAAGCTTTAGATTGTGCTACAGGAGAACATATTTCTATAAATTATACATCAACATTACCAATAGCAAATATTAGTTATGCCGTAGTTGGTAAAAACGGATTTTCAGAAACGAACAATACGGGTGAATTTTTCAATTTAACAGAAGATGTGTATACAGTTACTGTAAATAACCTAACAACAGGATGTAGTTTACAGCGTACACATCAAGTTTTAGAAATTACCCCTTTTAAGTTAACGGTAAATAAAGTAAATGATGTGAGCTGCTTTGGTGCTAATACGGGTGAAGTTACTTTAGATTTTAGCACAACAACACCATATTCAGATGCGTATAATTATGAAATATTTGATAATAATAGCGGAATCACCACCTCAATTTCTGGCACAGGAACGGGTGTAACGTCCATTAATAATTTACCAGCAGGAGCATATTATACAGTAGTAAACATGTCGAATACTCCTTTTTGTGAAGTTACTTCTGAAGTATTTACTATTGAAAATCCAATGAATCCTTTAGATTTTTTTTTCGTAGAAACTCCTATAAATTGTTTAGTTGCAAATAGCGGAGAAATTTTAATAAACGCAAAGGGAGGTTGGGGAGATTACCAATACAAAGTAACCACTACGTCAGGAACTATAATTCAAGATTTTAGTAATAATAATTCAATAATTAATTTATCATCAGATGCTTATAATGTCATTGTAAAGGATAAAAATGGATGTGAAGTTCTAAAAAATAGTGTTTTAGAAGCACCAACACCTATACAAGCAACGTTAGTGGAAACGGTATTAAATAGCTGTGCTGGAGAGGCTAGTGCAGCAATACAAGTAGCTGTTTCTTCTGGCGGACAAGGAAATCCTCCAAATTATTTTTATCAAATTCAATTAGACGGGCAAACAATTTCAGCAAAACAATCCTCAAATATTTTTACTGATTTAGCTGCAGGAAATTATACGGTTACCATTTCTGATGATTATTCTTGTGATTTACAATTGCCAATTACGATTAATGAACCAAATAAGGTTATTATTGAAGCCAATATAACAAGTTCAGTTTCTTGTTTGACAGAAACCGCTTCAGTTACTGTTTCCGCAAATGGTGGAGCTGGAAATTATACCTACAGTTCAGATGGAATCAATTTTGGGAATAACTCAACTTTCAATTTAACTCCAGGAGATTACCAATTCTATGCAAAAGATGCAAATGGTTGTACTTCAGAAACATCAGCAATTATTAATATTTTACCAGTAACACCACTTTCGGCGACGCTTAATTTAGACGTTGCGTTGGTAAGCTGTGCGAATGAAAACACCGCTGTTCTTTCTGCAAATGCTTCTGGTGGTTTGGGTAATTATTTCTATGAATTATTAGAGGATACGAATGTGGTAGTTAGACCACAACAAACTTCAGAAATTTTTGACAATCTTGGTTCTGGAACTTACAAAATTAGAGTTACCAGTGAAGATTGTGAGATCACTACAGCAACACACACAATTGTTGATCCAGTTCCGTTAGAATTCACTGCTCCAATAGCGGTTACAAACATTACCTGTTTGGGATCAAATGATGGTTCTATCACTATAAATGCTCAAGGTGGAACAGGAAACCTAATTTACAGTATAGATCAATTAAAATTTGAAACTTCAAATACATTCAGCAATTTATCTGCAGGAAATTATGATGTTATTGTGCAAGATGAAAGCGGTTGTTTTATTCTACAAACCGTAACAATTATGCAGCCTACAGCCTTAACGGCAACGGCTATAAATGTGAAGCAAGAAACGTGTTTTGGAAATGCAGATGCTTCTTTTTCTGTAGCTATTGTTGGTGGAACAGCGCCGTATAAAACAAAATTAAATGGGGGAGTTTTTATTGACAATCAGGTAGCTTTTAGCAACCTTACAGGAGGAAAAACGCATGTTGTTTTTGTTGAAGATAGCCAAGGTTGTGAAACTGTAGTTATTGTAAACCTAGAAGAAGCTGTTGATTTAAACTTACAATCAACAACAGCGGTAGATTGTACAAATTACCTAACAACTATTTCTGCGACAATTGATGCTGCTTATGCGAATGAGGTTACTTTTTCTTTAGATGGAAGCACGCCTCAAACGAATGGAGAATTTAAAGATATTGCTTCTGGAAACTATACTTTAACAGTAACTCACGAGAACGGATGTATAGTAACCGAAGAGATTGTAATAAATAATCCAGAACCATTAATTTTTAATGGACCCGTAATTAAAACTGATGTTTCTTGTTTTGGCGAGAATAATGGAACAATTACTATAAATGCCCAAGGTGGAACAGGAAACCTCATGTACAGTATAGATCAATTAAACTTTGAAACTTCGAATACATTCAGCAATTTATCTGCAGGAAATTATAATATAACTGTGCAAGATGAAAGCGGTTGTTCTATTTTACAAACCGTAACAATTATGCAGCCTACAGCCTTAACGGCAACGGCTATAAATGTGAATCAAGAAACATGTTTTGGAAATGCAGATGCTTCTTTCTTTATAAATATTGTAGGCGGAACTGCACCGTATAAAACAAAATTAAACGATGGAGTCTTTATTGACAATCAAGTAGCTTTTAGCAATCTTACAGGAGAAACAACCCATGTTGTTTTTGTTGAAGATAGCCAAGGTTGTAAAACTGTAGTTACTGTAAACCTAGAGGAAGCTGTTGATTTAAACTTACAATCAACAACAACAGTAAATTGCACAAATTATTTAACAACTATTTCCGCGACGGTTGATGCTGCTTACGCAAGTGAGGTTACTTTTTCTTTAGACGGAAATACGCCTCAAATTGATGGAGAATTTAAAGACATTGCTTCAGGAAGTCACACTTTAACAGTAACACACACAAACGGATGTATAGTAACCGAAGAAATTGTAATAAATAATCCAGAACCGTTAATTTTTGATGGGCCGGTAATTGCAACCGCTATTTCTTGTTTTGGCGAAAGTAACGGAACAATTACCATAAATGCAAAAGGCGGACAAGGTGATTTCTTGTGCAGTATAGACGGTGTAAATTTTAAGAGTCAGAGTGTATTTACCAATTTAGCTTCAGGAGTATACGAAGTTAGCGTCAAAGACAATTTAAATTGTGAGCCAATTACACAAAAAATAACTATTGCAGAACCCTCAGAATTAAAAGTAGCATTAAAAAATATTGTTGAAGAAACCTGTGTTGGAAATTCGAATGCTTCTTTTGAGTTGGATATTTCTGGTGATGAAGCACCGTACGAAACGAAGTTAGAAAATGGTGCTTTTGTAACAGGACAAACGCTATTTTCGAATTTAGAAGGAGGTAAAACCTATGCTGTAACGGTAAAAGGTAAAAACGGTTGTGAAAAAAGTATCGATGTTTCGCTGAAGACAGCAGTAAATTTAAATGTATCTGCAAATGTAAGTTACACTTGTGAGGAAGGAGCCTCTATTGTAGCAGCGGTTAGTAGTGCATATCAAAATCAAATAACCTACACGCTAAATGATACAAGTCCAACAACTGATGGTAAGTATTCTAATGTATTGCCAGGAAAATATAGGGTAAAAGCGGTGCATGAAAATGGTTGTTCCGTAAGTACCGAAATTGAGGTAGAAAAGTCTGTACCTCTAGAGCTTACCATAGATACCAATACAAAAAATACTTTAATTGCAGACCCTATTGGGGGTTCTTCACCCTATACGTATAGTTTAAATGGAGGTGATTTCGACTGGGACAATACCTTTATAATTAATGCAACAAGAACCTATACCATCACCGTAAAAGATGCAAAAGGTTGTGAAGTTTCTGCGGCTGTTGAAGGTGTGTATATCGATATTTTTATTCCAAATTTCTTTACCCCAAATAATAATAATGAAAACGATTTTTGGTATCCAGAAAGAGTAGAGGAATATCATGAAATAGAAGTTTCTGTCTATGATAGGTATAGTAGATTGTTAAAAGAGTTTAAAGGGATTCAGCAAGGTTGGGACGGAATTTACAACGGCAAACCCATGCCTTCTGGAGATTATTGGTATGTAGTTTACTATAAAGACATTCTTGGAGACAAGAAAAAATTAATTGGAAATTTCACCCTTTATAGATAAGCACCGATGAAGAAATTATATATACTCGTTATTTGTTTGATAGCAAACGGCTCTATTTTTGGACAAGAAAATAATTTGCCACAATATTTAAATTATATGGGTGATAATCCTTTTATGATCACACCTGCGTATGCAGGAATTGGTTCAGGATTAAGAATTAGAGTCAACGGATTATCGCAATGGCTCGGTGTAAAAGATGCACCAGACACCCAATCTTTTTCTTTAGAAAGTAGAATAGCAGACCGTTTTGGAGGTGGTTTGGTGGTGTTTAATGACAGCAATGGAAATACGACCCAGCAAGGAGTAAAACTTACTTTTGCCAGTCATTTGACTTTAAGTCGTCTGAATGATAGTTTTTTCTCATTTGGTTTTACCTATAGTTACAATATGTTTAGAATTGACACCGATAATTTTAATGGACCAGATTCTTCTGTGGTAGATAATAGAAGTGTAAATTCTTCCAATTTTGATGTCAGTTTTTTATATCGTTTTAATCATTATAGCGTTAGTTTAAATATTTCGAACCTTTTAAATAAAGATGATGATACTTTTGCAAACGGAGAACCCTTAGTGCTCAGAAGGTTTTCTCTTTTTAATTCTTATATTTTCAATAAATTTTCCGCTAATTATGAGCTAGAACCTTCTATTCTGGTTGAATATTTTGAGGCTGACCAAAGGTCTAGAACCGATTTTAATCTTAAATTAAGAAAAAGAACAAGCAATGGGTATATCTGGGCTGGTGTAAGCTATAATTTCTTAAATGATCAATTTTTAAACCCGAACAGCATCGCGCCAATTGTAGGTTTAAAAAGAGGAAATTTATATGCCTCTTATGGTTTTGGAATCAACACCAACAAAACACAAGCATTTAATGTGGGTTCGCATATGATTACTTTAGGGTTCGATTTTGTTCGAAGTGCAAGTTCGGCAAGATGTACTCAGAAGTATTATATTTTTCAGTAATTGAAATTAAAAAATCAATTATCAATTTTAATGAAGTCTTATAAAGATGGTATAATTTACAAAAGAATTAGTGCTATTGATTTTCATTTTCTAAAAATTCAAATTCTTATTCATTTTTAGCACCAAAATCGTATGTTTGTGTATTAAACTTATACCAAAAAAGATTCTTAGAAATGAGAAAAGTTGCTTTAATTACAGGAATTACAGGACAAGACGGCGCCTATCTAACCGAATTATTACTTAAAAAGGGTTATGAAGTTCATGGAATTAAAAGAAGAGCTTCTAGTTTTAATACCCAAAGGATCGACCATCTGTATCAAGATCCACACATAGAAAACAGAAGTTTGTTTTTACATTATGGGGATATGACAGATTCTTCTAATTTAATTAGAATTATTCAAGAAGTAAAACCCGATGAAATTTACAATCTCGCTGCAATGAGTCATGTACACGTTTCTTTTGAAACACCAGAGTATACTGCAAATGTAGATGGTTTAGGTACTTTAAGATTGTTGGAAGCGATACGAATTTTAAACCTAGAGAAAAAGACCAAAATCTATCAAGCTTCCACTTCAGAATTATACGGTAAAGTGCAAGAAGTACCTCAAACAGAAACAACGCCATTTTATCCAAGAAGTCCTTATGGAGTAGCAAAAATATATGCCTATTGGATTACAGTAAACTATAGAGAAGCGTATAATTTATTTGCCTGTAACGGAATTTTATTTAATCACGAATCTCCAATTCGAGGAGAAACTTTTGTTACCAGAAAAATTACGAGAGCAGTCTCTAAAATTGCTTTAGGTATGCAGGGCAAAGTCTTTCTAGGGAATTTAGATGCAAAAAGAGATTGGGGTCATGCAAAAGACTATGTAAGAATGATGTGGATGATTTTGCAAGCAAAAGAACCAGAAGATTGGGTAATTGCAACAGGAAAAACAACCACTGTTAGAGATTTTGTAAATATGGCATTTGCTCAAGTAGGTATAAGTTTAGAATTTAAAGGAGAAGGTACAGAAGAGAAAGGATATATAAAAGCATGTTCCAACAGTGAATATACTGTCGAAATTGGTAAAGAAGTTGTAGCGATAGATTCTCATTATTACAGACCTACAGAAGTAGATTTATTAGTAGGAGACGCCACAAAAGCAAAACAAAAATTAGGTTGGGTTCCAGAATTCACCCTGCAAGATTTAGTAAAAGATATGATGCAGAATGATGTAAATCTAATGAAAAAAGAAATGTATCTTAAAAAAGGGGGGCACGATATTCTCAACAATTATGAATAAGAACGATAAGATATTTGTTGCAGGTCATAGAGGTTTGGTGGGGAGTGCCATTTTAAAGAATCTTCAAGAAAAAGGGCATACCAATATTATTACTAGAACACACAAAGAACTAGATTTAACAAATCAGCAAGCAACCGCAGCTTTTTTTGCACAAGAAAACCCAACTTATGTCTTTTTAGCAGCGGCAAAAGTTGGGGGTATTGTTGCAAATAATAGGTATAGAGCAGATTTTATTTATCATGATTTAATGATTCAGAATAATGTAATTCACCAGAGTTATGTTTCTGGCGTTAAAAAATTACTATTCCTAGGAAGTACTTGTATTTATCCAAAAAATGCAGCGCAACCCATTAAAGAAGAGTCTCTATTAACAGATGTTTTAGAATATACCAATGAGCCCTATGCGATCGCTAAAATTGCTGGTATTAAGCTTTGTGAAAGTTATAATTTGCAATATGGCACCAATTTTATTTCTGTAATGCCAACAAATCTATACGGACCCAATGATAATTTTGATTTAGAAAAATCGCATGTTTTGCCAGCTTTAATTCGTAAAATTCATTTGGCAAAGTTGATATTAGAGGATAACTGGGAAGGCGTTCGAAAAGATTTGAATAAAAATCCTATAAAAAACATTTCAGGGAAAAATGATAAAAATGAAATTTTAAAGATTTTAGAGAAGTTTGGTGTCTTTCAATTCTCCCCTTTTGGGGAAGATGTGCATAGCGCAGAAGGGGCTGTTGAAGTTTGGGGAACAGGTAAACCAATGAGAGAGTTTTTATATTCAGAAGACATGGCAGATGCTTGTGTTCATATAATGCAAAGTGTAGATTTTAAAGATTTAATTTCTGATAAAAAAGAAATAAGAAATACCCATATCAACATTGGAACAGGAAGAGATATTTCGATTAAAGATTTAGCAAATTTGATAAAGAAAATTGTAGGCTTTAAAGGTAAATTTGTTTTCAATACAGAAAAACCAGATGGTACCATGCGTAAGGTTACAGATGTTACTAAATTAAATAATCTGGATTGGAAACATAAAGTAGAATTAGAAAGTGGTGTACAAATGATGTATGATTGGTATTTGAAAAAGTCTTTATAACATAAAACTGTCAAAATACAACATCAAGTTTCATTAAAAAGATAAAATGATATTTTTCAAAATTTTTTTTTCCAAAATATTTCAATATATATCCAAGGGGAATGAAAGGTCAATAAAAGCAAAGTCTAATATTATTTCACTTTTTTTTATAAAAGGGTTTAGTGTGATTATAAATTTAATGTTAATACCATTAACATTAGATATTTTAAGCAATTATAAATATGGAGTATGGATTACTATATTTAGTGTTTTATCATGGATAGAAATTTTTGATATTGGTATTGGAAATGGACTTAGGAATAAGTTTTCTGAATCTATAGCAAGGGGTAATTTAAAGGAAGGTAAAGAATACATTAGTACTGCATATATTATAATGATTTTTTTATCAATCTCAGTAATATTAATATTCTATTTACCTTGGAATTATGTTAATTGGGCATCTGCTTTTAATGTTAATGAAAATTTTCAAGAAGAAATTAAATATTTAATTTTTATTCTTTTCTCAATTACAGTTGCACAATTCTCTTTAAAATTGATAAATTCAATATTATTAGCTAACCATAAACCAGCTTATCCTTCGCTAATTATTGCTATTTCTAATTTTATTGTTCTATTGATTTTTTTAGTGTTTAAAGAAGAACTGAAGGATAATCTTTTAGGTATTGGAGTTATTTACACTATAATTCCTTTTATAATTTTTGTTTTTTTTAGTTTTTGGATGTTCAGTAGAAAATACAAAAGTTTTAGACCATCTTTTACTTTTTTCGATAAAAATAAAGTTAAAGATTTATTCTCATTAGGAGGTAAATTTTTTTTTATACAACTAGCAGGAATAATAATTTTCCAGACAGATACATTAATTATATCTCATGTGATATCTCCAGAAGAAGTTACTCCATATAGCATAACTTTTAGATATTTTGGTGTTATTACAATGCTATCTACATTAATAATGATTCCTCTTTGGTCTGCATATACAGAGGCTTATGTGAAAAAGGATTTTATTTGGATAAGAAAAATAGTAAAAAAACAATTAATGGCTTTAATAGTAATTTTTCCAATACTAATTATAATGGTTTTCTCAGGTAGAAAAATAATAACTATTTGGATTAATGAGTCAATGATTATTTCTAGTGAACTACTAGTGTCTTTTGCTGTTTATACCTTCTTGAGTATGGTTACAGGAATATTTTCCACAATATTAGGTGGTATTAGCAAAGTTAGACTAATTATGTATATGACTATATTTACAATGATTTTAAACATTCCATTATCTATTTTCTTTATTAAATTTACGGGTAATAATACTTATGGAGTAATCATAGCAACATCAATATGTTTATTAATTACTGCTATTGGAAACATATTTCAAGTAAAATATTTCATATTTTCAGACAGAAAAACAGCTTTTTTAGATAAGATTCTACAGTAAAAATAAATTATGAAAAAAATATTAGAATTTTTAAAGGATTGGGTTTTCACAATATTGAATTTATTCTCTAGTATATTTGCTATTAATCTTAAGCCGTTCTTATTTGTAAGAACTTTTATTTTAAAAATTACTGGAATTAGTATTGAGAAAAATTGTTTTATAGATTTAGGATTTAGATTTTTACATCCCAAAAACATATCAATTGGGAATAATGTAAGTTTAGGACATTTCAATAAAATATGGGCTTTTAATAAAGTTGAAATTGGTAATTATGTTCAAACAGCAATTGGTTTAACAATAGTTTCTGGTGGGCACGAAACAAATGACTATAGTGCCAAAACTATAAATCAAGAAATTATTATTGAAGGCGAAAATTGGATAGGTGCCAACGTAACAATTTTAGGAGGAGTGACTATTGGAAAAGGGACAGTTGTTGGAGCTGGTTCTGTAGTAGTAAAAAGTTTACCAGCGTATTCAATATGTGTGGGAAATCCTTGTAAGGTTATTAGAAAAAGAACTCCTTCAAAATCAGTAATTTCACCATTTGGTAACTATGAACCTAGCTATTTTAATAATGAAAAACCTAATTAAAGATTTAAAATATATTTTAGAGGATTTTAAAGGAGCAAGAAGAAGGAAAGATTTTCTAAATAATTCTTTGATAAAAGTAAGAATATCTTCTAACGCAGCTAGCTATAACAGCTTTATAATAAATCAAACTCCAAATAATTCTGGAATTGTAAACAACACTATTTTCTATAACGACTTAACTCCAGATTTTGATTTTGTTATAAATAAACCAAATAAGGCACTAAAGTATAATAAAAAAAACAGTTTTTTATTACATATAGAGCCACCAAAATATATTAGAAAACTAGATCTTTCTGCACCTAAAGTAGTGCGAAAATTTAAAAAGGTTTTTACAACAGATCAACATGCTATAAAAAAAAATAATGATAAATTTATTTTATCTCCTCCTTTTGTTCATTGGCATTTAGGAGGTAATTATTATACAGATAGAATAGAAAGCGAAAAGATTATAGATTACAATTTTTTAGAAGCTGCAAAATATCCAGAAAAAAGCATTAATTTATCTACTATAAATTCTAACTTAACAAGTATAGAAGGGCATAAAGTTAGAGCAGATTTTATAGAAAAACTATGTAAAAGCAATTATAAGTTCAACTTGTATGGAGGTTCTAAATGGGCAAATTTTAAACAATATATAGATAATGCACCAAAGGGCAAATGGTTTCCTTTTTCAAAAAGCAGGTATGTTCTTGTTATAGAAAATGAAAAAGCTCCCTTTTATTGGAGTGAGAAATTTTCTGATGCAGTTTTAAGTTTTGCAACGCCTATATATTATGGCTGTACAAATATGTTAGATTACTTTCCAGAAGGCAGTTTTTATCCTTTAGATATTAATGAAAGAGACAGTATAGAGGAGCTAAAATCTGTTGTTGAGAGTGATTTTCATGAAAAGAATATGTCTAAATTAATCGAAGCTAGAGCACTAATTTTAAAAAAATACAACTTATTTAGTTTTATGAGTAGAATAGTAAATGAGAATTTATAAAAATTATGATAACACTTGTTAATTTTGCAGATGAAAAATTCAGAAATAAGCAAAAATGGAACACTTTATCGGCTAAGCTATTTGGAAAATTTGATCACGTTATCGAATATGATTTTAGCGATATAAACGAACAAAGCTTATCATTAAATAAAGAAAGTCTTAAATATAAAGAAAAAGGGTCTGGTAATTATTTTTGGAAACCTTATATAGTTGAAAAAGCTTTAAATAGAATTAATGAAGGTGATTATTTAATGTATGCAGATAGCGGTTCGTTCTTTTTAAAAAGTGTTTTACCATTAGTAAAACACATGCAAAAGAAAAATAAAGAAATCCTTTGCTTTAGGTTACCCTTAATAGAAAAACAATGGACTAAAAGAGATGCTTTCATTTTAATGAACGCAGATAATGTTAAATACACAGAAACCTCTCAAGTTTTAGGAACTTTTTTCTTATTAAAAAAATGTAAAGAGTCAATAAATTTCGTTGAAAAATATAAAACCCTCTGTTCAGATAGTAGAATTTTGAGTGACGACCCAAATGAATTAGGAAAAAAAAATTACCCAGAATTTATAGCACATAGACATGACCAATCTATATTAAGTTTATTATGTAAGAAACACAATAATCTATTGCTTGAAAAAGATATAAGCGATTACGGCTATTACCCCTATAGGTATTTGCTAGGAAAAAACAGACTATTTGATAAAGAAATGCTTAACACTAAAAATAATAATTTTAAAGGAATATTAATTTCTCAACGAACTCAAAATTTATTTCTTTACCTGTTAAAATATTATATAAGAAGAATACTATTAAAATTTAATATTAAGATTTAAAAAATTGATAAACAAACCATTATTTACTATTGTTACAGCATCCTTCAATAGTGCTTTAACTATAAAAAGAACTGTAAAATCTGTGTTAGCGCAAACTATTACTGATTTTGAATATATAATAGTAGATGGAAATTCAAAAGATTCAACGTTAGCAATTGTAAAATCTTTTGAAGTAGATTTTAAAAAAAAAGGAATTGTTTACAAATGGATTTCAGAAAAAGATTTTGGCATTTATGATGCATTTAATAAAGGAATAAAAGAGGCAAGTGGCAAATGGATTTCTTTTTTAGGATCGGACGATTTTTATCTAAAAATTGCTTTGGCATCCTATAAAAAAAAGATAGAAGATTTAAATTTTGAACCGGATTTTATTCATTCTAGTATAAAAATAGATCATAAAATTTGCTTCAAAAAAGCATGGAAATGGAAAGATTTTAAACGAAAAATGACAATTGCCCATGCAGGAGGATTTCATAATGCAGCGTATTTTCAAAAATATGGATTATTTGACACAAATTATAAAATTGCTGCAGATTACGAATTGCTGCTTAGGGCAAAAGACAAACTTAAAACATCCTATCTCAATAATTTTATTTTAGTAATGTCTAGTGAGGGAATAAGTAATAACAGAGTAATTGACGTTTATAAAGAAACTACCAGCGCTAAAATTAAAATAGGTTTAAATAGAACATTGGCAAAAGCCGATTTTATTTTATGGTCTTTTAAATATAAAGTAAAAAATATTTTACATGCGGTTATTAGATAAATATATCATTTTTTCTAGTGTGTTTTCTCTTTTTACAGAAGCATTTTATATAAATTATTTTATTGATATAAAGTTGTTTTACGTTATTTTACTGTCTAATTCTTTATTATTGTCAGTAAACCATAAACTAACAGTTTCAAAAAATTTAATTATATTGTTATGTTTTCTTTTGGGACATGGTATTTTGAGTTACTTACTCTTATGGAATCCAATTAAATCTTTATTTGCTCAACTAATAGGGATTTCAATTAGCAGTATTTTTTTCTATAACTTTTTAAAATGTTACTCTACTAAAACAGTATTCCAAACCTATCTTGATTTTGCATTTTGGATTGCAGTATTAGCAATACCAATGTATTTTTTTGAAATTAATGCATTCTCAGTAAATAGATTGAACGGAATATTAACAGAACCAGCTCATTATGCAGTAATTATGTTGCCTGCATCATATTTTTTTTTCCGAAGAAAAAAGTATTTGAGGTTGGCAATAGTTGTTTTTACTGTTATGTTGTCAAAATCTTCCATCGGTTATATAGGTTTAATTCTAATTTTAATTTTACCTTTATTTAAAGTAAAATATTTTATTAAATATTCTTGGTTAGTAATTATTGTCTTAGGGTCGTCTATTTACTATATAAGCACACAGTGGAATAAATCTGTAGATGAAAATGATAGTAATTTATTAGTAAGAAGATTAAAAGAAACCAACGAGTCTTTAAATGCTATTAATTCTGGTAAATTTAAAGAATATACAAATTTAAGCTCCTACGCTTTTATTAGTAATGCTTTTGTTGCTAAAGAAATTATTATGAAAACACCTATAGGTGCTGGGTTAGGAGGTTACCAATATGAGTATGATAAATTTTACAAGAAAATAAAACCACCAAAATATTTAGTAACACTTAAATTATCTAAAATTAATAGAACAGATGCAAACTCATTATTTTTGAGGCTGATAGGAGATTTTGGAATTTTAGCAGTTGTTTTTTTACTCTATTTTTTTTATGTAAGTTTTTCCTTATTTCAAAAAGATAAAAAAATAATAAGGCAAAGCACCTTCTTTTATCTCATCGTAAAGTTGATTAGAGAAGGACATTATTTTCCGCCAGAATTTTACTTTTTTTTACTTATTTTTTTAAAAGATTTTGATGAGGATATTACACATAGTTGAAGATTTTTCTATTAAAAGTGGAGGGTTAAGAACAGTTATTAAGAATCTTGATTTTTTCTTAAAAAAAATGGGGCATAAATCTTACATTATTGCTTCAGATAAGGAAAAAAGCGATGCTATTTTTGTTGTAAAATCAACTACCAAATGGTTGTATTCTCAAGAATGGAAAAAAAGTATTCTTACAATAATTAATGAACAAAAAATAGAAGTAGTACACATTCATGGTGCTTGGTTATATCCACAATATATAGGTGCAAAAATTGCTGTGGAAAATAAAATTCCAATGGTTTTAAGTTTACATGGGATGTTTCAACCTTGGCTTTGGAAAAAAGGAACATTAAAAAAGAAACTTTATTTTAATCTATTAAGTAAAAAGTATTTTTCAAAAGCATTAGTATTTCATACCATAACCCCTATTGAAACAGAAACAATAAAAAGATTTTTTAAAAAAAGTAATAGTGATGAAATTCCCAATTTAATTTCAATAGCAGAGCAAAACAATAAAGTAAATTTTACGGAAAAAAATATACTTTACTTAGGAAGGCTTAATAAGACTAAAGGAATTGATATTTTAATAAAAGCATTTTCAAAAATAGACAATAACAAAGTAAAACTTCAAATTGCAGGAGGTTTTAATAAGTATAAAAAAGAATTAGAAGAAGTAGTAGAATCATTAAACTTAAAGGATAAAGTAATTTTTTTGGGAGAGGTTAAAGGAGAAGTTAAAACTAAATTAATAAAAAATGCTTGGGTAATGGCAAGTCCTTCATTTTCAGATGTAATAGGCATGGTGAATTTGGAAGCAGCTTCGCTAAAAACACCAATGATTACAACATATAATACTGGTTTGAAACCAGAATGGAATTTAAATGGTGGTAAATTAATAAACCCAAACATACAAGAATTAACAGATGCTTTAAAGGAAACTTTAAGTTGGTCTTTAGAAAAGAGAAACGCAAAAGGCAAGCTTCTTTATAACTATGTTAAGAAAGTCTATTCTTGGGATACTAGATTAAAAGATTGGCAGTTATTATATGAAAAAGCGATTTTTAATGAAAAATAATTGGCTAGAGAAAGTAATAAAATTATCATTTTTAGGATTGGCCTTATTTCCATTACTTAAGGAAAATATAAATTCTATCCTAATTATTATTTGTGCACTTTTGACTTTAGTTAGCAATATTAAAACAAAAAAGAAGCAAAAAATAGACTCAAAATTCTGGGTTTTAACAATCCCTTTTTGGATGTATTTTTTGCATGAATTATTAACTTTAGATAATAATTTTGATAGGGTTTTACTAAATTTACCGTTCTTAATTTTTCCTTTGTTATTTGCTTTCAGACCAAGTTATATTGATTCAGATATTAAAAAAAAATCATTATATATTTTTCAAACAAGTTTATTGTTACAATGCTTCATATATGTGTTGTTCTTTCTATTTCATCATTCAATAGATAAGTTCTTTTTGGTACACAATAGTATCCCTTTTTTTAGAGAATTTGTATCAGAAAATTATTTATTTACAATACATCCAACTTATTTTAGCTCATTTTTATTAATAAGCTTTACTATATCTTTTTTTTCATTAATTACTAGTACTACTACTAATAATAATAAAATAGCTACCACTATTAACATTTTAGCAATGGTTTTTTTTATATTTTTATTTTCTTCTCGAATGATAATCCTATTATTGCTACTTACTATATTTAGTAACATTGTTTACTTAATTTCAAAAAAAGGATTAAAACGAGGTGTATTGTTTTTACTTCCAACGGTTATTTTACTGGCTATTTTAATTTATCCTGCAAAAAAAGGAATTGGAGAGCGATTTAAAGAAATTAAAACAGAGATAAATAAACCAATTGTTGGTGATTATTACAACTCTTCCAATACTAGAATAGCTATTTTAAAATGTTCTTTAACTTTATTAAAAGAAACGCCTCTTTTTGGTTATGGAGATAAATTACAGGAAAAACTGAATGATTGTTACAAACAAAATAACGATAGCAATTTTTATCTAAAACAAACGTTTAACACACACAATTATTATATCAACTTAGTCACTTATGGAGGGTGGTTTTTTCTGCTTTTATTTATAATATATCTATTTTACACATTTATAAAAATTAAACACTCAGTTTTAGGATTGTTTCTATTATTTCAAATTTTGGCTATTAATCTTACAGAAAATTATTTTTCTAGACATTACGGAATTGTTATTTATGTTTATTTAATAGCTATGTTTATATTTATAAAAGAAAGAAAAGAAGTATGAAAACCCTCTCTAAAAATATTTTAATACTATCTCCATTTTTTTTTCCAGAACCTATTTCTACAGGAAAATTCAATACAAATTTTGCTCTCGAATTAAGAGATAAAGGGCATAGTGTAACCATATTATGTTTTCATCCATTTTATCCAGACTGGAAATCAAAAAAAAGTAATAATCAATTAAAAGGAATTAAAATAATTAGAGGAGGTAAAAATCTTTTTTATTCAAAAAAAACAATCTTTAGAAGATTCGTTTTAGAAATAGGCTATGCTTTTTTTGTGTTAAGAAAATTATTCAAGTACAAAAATAAAATAGATATTGTAGTGCCTGTTTTTCCACCAAGTTTTGCTTTTTTTTCAGTAATATCTTTTTTGAAAAGTATAAAAAAAGTGGGTATGGTTCATGATCTTCAAGAAATTTACTCTTCTACAAAAAAAGGAGTATTTAATAAATTTATTACCTATTTCATTAATAAAATTGAGAAAAAATGCTTTAAAAATTGTGATAGACTTATTTTTTTATCAAATGAAATGAAAGATGTTGCTAATGAATTATATAATTTAGATGAAACTAAATTAGAGGTGCAATACCCATTCCATTCGATAAAAAATAAAATAACTAATGATTTAGAAAATATTTTAAGTTCAGAAACAATAAACATAGTATATTCTGGAGCTTTAGGAGATAAACAAAATCCAGAAAAATTATATAATTTTTTTGACTACTCATCAAAAAAGACAAAAAACTTAAAATTTTATTTTTTCTCTCAAGGTACTATTTTTAATAATCTTAAGGACAAGAATAAGAACCAGGATATTAATTTTTACGATCTAGTGAATAGAGAAAATTTAGAGGAATTATACCATAGAAGTTCTGTGCAAATTGTACCTCAAAAAGAAAAAACATCTAAAGGCTCATTACCTTCGAAATTACCAAATTTACTAATAACTGGCTGTAAAATTCTAGTTATTACTGACAGAAATAGTGAAATAGAAACACTTTTTAGAACTAATAATTTATATTCTGTGACTAATTCTTGGAATAATGAAGTGCTTTTGACAACATTAAAAGAGTTAATAGATAAAGATTTAGATATTGCTCATCAAATAGAGGTTTCGAAAGATTTATTTACCATAGATAAAATGATTGACAAAATTTTATATTAAAACAATATATTTGTCTATAAAATAAAACTCTATTGAAAAAAAGATATTCATTTTTAATAAAACCCCTGCAAATATTACTAGACATACTTCTAATAATATTAATAATCTTTTTTATTAGAGACAAAGCATATCTGAATCTTCCTTTTTTATTATTTATAATTCTGTTTTGGTTATTAACTAGTTATTCTACTTCATTTTATAGAATATATAGGCACTTTAGTGCATTAAAAATTCTCACACTAATAGTAAAACAGTTTTTAATTTTTACTTTAGGTTATTTTGCCTATTTCGGTGTTTTTAAAGAAGGAGAGGTCGTAAATAACCAATTTCTAATATTAGTTACAATTCTTATTTCAATTACCTTTACAAAGTTTATAATTTTCTTTTTAGTAAAAAAATATAGAGCATTAGGTAACAATTTTAGAACAACTGTTGTTTTAGGATACGATGACTCTGCAAAAAAAGTAATTAAAATATTCAATAGTAAGGCAAATTTAGGGTACAAGTTTCTAGGCTTTTTCTCAGAGAGAGAATTTAAGAATCATAATTATTTAGGAAAAATTAAAGAAGTTTTCGAATTTGTAGAAAATAATATTGTAGATGAACTTTATTGTTCCTTATCGGTTTTAACTAAAAATCAAATTAAAGAAATAAAAAAATATACTACAGACAAAGGAATTGTTTTAAAACTAATTCCAAATGCTAACGAATTGTATTCAAAAAATCAAAGTATAGAGTTTTATGATGATACCTTATTGGTGTTAAATGTAAAAAAACTTCCTTTTGAATTTGCTGAAAATTTTTATATCAAAAGAATGTTTGATGTTTTTTTCTCTTTATTAGTTGCTGTTTTTTTACTTTCTTGGCTATTGCCAATCTTATGGGTTTTAGTGAAAATTGAGTCTAAAGGGCCTTTGATTTTTAGACAAAAAAGGGAAGGTATTAACGGTGATGAGTTTGTTTGTTACAAGTTTAGGTCAATGCAAGTAAATGAACATTCAGATACAATTCATGCTATAAAAGGAGATGTAAGAGTAACCACGATAGGTGCATTTATGAGAAGAACAAGTATAGATGAACTACCTCAGTTTATAAACGTTTTGTTTGGAGATATGAGTGTTGTTGGCCCTAGACCACATCTAGAAAGCTTATCTTTAGAATACCAGAGAGATGTGGACGATTATTTAAAAAGGCATATTGTAAAACCAGGAATTACAGGTTTGGCCCAAATTAGTGGGTATAGAGGAGAGATTAAAAATAGATCTGATATTAAAAATAGAGTGCGTTTAGATATTTTTTATATAGAAAATTGGTCTTTTTTATTAGATTTAAAAATTATTATTCAAACAATTTTAAATGTTTTTAAAGGAGAAAAAAATGCATATTAGATGATTACTGCCTCAATTGTCACTTATAAAGAAAGTTTAGAAACGCTTCAAACAACAGTTGATAGTTTTTTAAAAACGCCACTTCAAAAAAAACTATTTATAATAGATAATTCACCAGAGAATGAATTTGAATCAAAATTTAAACATGCTGAAATTGAATATATTTTTACTGATAAAAATCTAGGTTTTGGAAAAGCACATAATCTAATTTTAGATAAAATAGATTCAAAATTTCACCTAGTCTTAAATCCTGATATTATTTTTCCTATGGATGTAATTCCTAAATTGATTCATCAATTAAATAAAGAAAAAGTAGTTTCTTTTATTACGCCAAGAGTCACATATCCAAATGGGAAACTTCAATATATTTGTAGAAAACATCCTACTTTTTTTGATTTGATGAATAGAAAAATCAAAATTTCTAAAAAACAAATTTTTGAAAATGAATACAGAAACCAAGATTTGGAAAAATCTTTTTATCCAGATTTTATTCATGGTTGTTTTATGCTTTTTAAAACAGAAGATTTTATAAGATTAAGAGGTTTTGATGAACGTTATTTTTTATATCTAGAAGATGCAGATATTTGTAGAAAAATAGATGTTCTAGGTAAGAAAAAGATGTATTACCCAGAAGCAGAAATTATACATCTGCATCAAAAAGGATCTTCAAAAAGATTAAAGCTATTCTTTCGCCATCTTTCTTCTGCAATAAAATATTTTTTAAAGTGGGGATTTTAATTGATAAGACCCAGCATAAAAGCTTTTTTAATTAAACCTGCATTCGATTTAATATTTAGTTTTAAGAAAATATTTTTTTTATGAGTTTCCACTGTCATCCTACTGATAAATAAATTTTCCGCAATTTCATTTACCGTCTTTTCTTGTGCAATAAGAAGAACAATTTCTTTCTCTCTTTTCGTTAATTTATTATTTATTAAAGGAGTAATTTTTTTCTGGGTTGTAAAATAACTCATCTCATCTAGAACTATTTTTCTTATTGCTTTTATAAAATCTTCACTACTGGCATCTTTTAATATAAAACCATGAATCATTTTACGAGGAATTATTTGTGGAAACATACTAACTACTAATATTTTTAGATAAGGATATCTATTCTTAACTTTTTCTATAAACTCTATTCCATTCATATAAGGCATAGAAATATCTGTTATTAATAATTCTGGTTTATAAACATTCAGTTTATCTAGAGCTTTTTGAGCGTCTAAAAAAGTAGCCAATATCTCAATGTCTTCTTCTTTTTTTAAAATTGCAGATATACCTTCTATAAATAGTTTATGGTCGTCAACTAATATGATTTTTATTTTATTCATTGGGGATCTCGATAGAAATTAAGGTTCCTCTGTCAATCGTAGCATCGATATGTAAAGTACCATTCATACTACTAATTCTGTCTTTTATATTTTTAAAACCAATACCATCTGATTTTTTTTTAAGATCAAATCCAATTCCTTTATCTTCTACAATTAAAGAGATATATTCTTTATGACATGTAAATGAAATATCGATTGTTTTAGATTTTGAATATGTATAACTGTTGTTTATTAATTCTTGAAGAACTCTATATAGTTGGTGCTTTTTATGATTATTTAAAATATTAATGCAGTTTTCTGGATAGATACTAATATTAATTTTAGTTTTTTTCGAAGTTTCAAACGTGTTTTTCAATTCTAAAATTAAGTCAACGAAAGAAGTGTTTAAAATATAATGAGAACTTAATGTATGAGATAACAATCGAACCTCATGGGTTATTGAATTTATATTCTTTGTTATTTTTATAATTTCTAAATTTTTAACATCAGAATTTAAGGCATTTAAAATATGTTTTATTCCTGCCAATTTACCACCTATTCCATCGTGTAATTCTAAGGCAATTCTGTTTTTTTCTTTTTCTTGCCCTGCTATAAATTGATGTATTTTTTCTAATTCTAATTCTTTTTCACGTTTTTCTTTCTGACTTTTAAAGAGTTTCTTTTCTTGAGTCCTTATCTTTTTTTGATTTTTAAATCTATTTTTGTAGAATAGTAGCAAAACAAGTACAACTGTTAAAACTGAAATAAAAATAATAAGGATGTTTCTCTTACGTATTTCGGCTACTTCATTTTCTTTTTCTAATAAAACTATCTGATTTTCTTTTTTTTCTACTTCATATTGTGTTCTAATTTTTTCAAACTCTTTTTTCTTTTCTAGGCTTAAAATTCTCTCGTTTAATTCTAAAAAAGTATCAAGATATAAATAGGCTTCTTTATATTTTTGTAGGTGGTAAAGAACACCAGAAATTGTCCAATAGGCTTTCGATTTTTGATAGTCATCTACAAAAGAGCCGAATTCTTCAATTGCTTTTGTATATTTTTTTAGAGCATTTTTTAAATCTCCTTGACGCTCATAATAGATGCCTAAAGAAATATTAATATGATGAAGAGAATAGCTATTTCCAATCTGTTTGCTTATTTGTTCAGACTGCTTTAAATATTGAAATGCTTTTTTATACGCTTTCAAATAAATATAAAGATGCCCTAAGTTAGAGGTGATAATACTTTTAAGATACTTGTTATTACTTTCATTTATTAAAGCATATGCTTTTTTATAAAATATTAACGAGCTGTCTTTGTTTTTTTCTAAAAAAATAACCCCTAAAATATTATATGCATCCGCAAGATTATTTTTATCTGTACTATTATTTTTAATAACCTCTTGTAAAACTATTTTTGCATTTTGTTTTTCATTTGTAGCCCAATACAATCTTGCCAGATTATTTTTTATTTTAGAGACATCTTCTTTTGAAATTGTATTGGCAAGGACTAAGGCTTTCTCATAATACTTTAAAGAGGCTGTAAAGTTGTTTTTTCTTTTTTCAATAGAACCTAATAAATTATACAATTTGGCAAGTAGTTTTTTGTTCTCTAATTCTAAAGCCAATGAAATACCTTTCTTATTGTACGTATTAGCACTATCATTTTCTCTTTTAAAGTACAGAATTTCACTTAAATTTTTAAAGGAAGTAAGCAAGAGATTTTTGTCTCCAATTTTTTTACTATATGAAACAGCTATCGTAGCTTTTTTGTGTGCTGTATTAAAATCAGTAAAAAGAACTTGTTCAAATTCATTATGAAGCTTTGTAATATCCTCTTTAATTTGACCAATTACAGAGGCGTAGAAAAAGTAAAGTATACAAACTAAAAGAGGTTGTTTTGAAAGATTCAAAATTGAGTTAAATTTATAATGAATAAATATACCATATTTATGGTATATTTTAGAACTAAAAATATCATCAAATTTGTAAAGTATGAAAGATTATAGATTGTCCTTTTTATTAATACTATTGATATCAATTAGTATAAACCTTTTTTCTCAAAATTGGCCTTGTGAAGATACAGTACATGGCGTATTTAGTCATATTCATATGGATTGTACACAAGATATACAAGTCACATCAACCCAACAAGATCCTAATGGCACCATAATTAGAGGGGTAATTACAACTTCTGGAAGTATAATTATAATACCAGGAAGTAGTTTTGTAAGGATTATGCCAGATGGTACACAATCTAAAGGAATTAAAAAAACACAAACACACACCACAAAAATTGAAAGTAATGGGTCTGTAGGAGCAAAGTCTGGCAACAAGGCTAAAACGAAAGTTTCTTATGAAACAGATCTCTTGGATGAAATACCTGTTTTAGAGGAAATTATGGTGTATCCAAACCCAACGGAAGATTTTTTACATGTCCAATCGGCATCCCATAAAATAATAGGGTATCAAATTTCTAATTTTTATGGAAAAATTATTAAAAAAGAAAACCTATTATTAACAAATAAAATAAGGCTGTCTTTAGTGAAAAACGGAATATATCTTCTTAGAACACATTTAGAAAACGGAACTCAACAGATAGAAAAAATCATTAAAAATTAATAATCTTAAATTTATATTATGAAAAAAATTATTTTAGTATTAGTAGTTTATATCTTCAGTTTTGGAATTGAAATTAACGCACAAGATTTAATAAGCGGAGGTACTAACTCTTGGGTATTTCATACGCCTGATGATGGAAGAACAATTTTAAGCATAACCCCTAAAATTAATGGAGTGTGGGATTTTGGAAAAGAAACAGTTTTTCAAAATGACGGAATAGTTAAAATTCAGCAGTTAACTGTTGGTATTGGAGGAACATCGATGTTGGGGGATTTAGCTTTTGAAGGAGGAAACGATTGGGTACTTCATCATCCAGGAACAGTTCAAGGAAGTTTACATTTTGCTCCAAAAATTAATGGGCAATGGAATTGGAATCAACAGATTTATTTCACAAAAGATGCAGATGTAATTGTAGACGGTAAAATTGGTATTGGCTCAAGAAACCCAGACGAAAAACTAACCGTAAAAGGAAAAATACACGCAGAAGAAGTACGTGTAGATTTAAATGTACCTGCAGATTATGTATTTCAACACTATTATACAGGTTTTTCTGCCTTAAAAGAAACCTATAAAATGCCCACTTTAGAAGAAGTAGAAGCATTCGCTAAGAAACACCACCATTTGCCAGCAATTCCTTCTGCTAAACAAATACAAAAAGATGGTTTGCATCTAAAAGAAATGACCAACTTGTTATTGCAAAAAATAGAAGAACTAACCTTATATACAATTGAGCAACAAAAAAGTATCAAAGCACAAGAAAAACGTATAAAAGATTTAGAAAAAGTAATAAAAAATTAATAAAACTAAAATTTATATTATGAAAAAAATATTATCTACTATAGCTTTAGCCCTTATTTGTTTTATCTCACAAGGTCAAACTCAAACACAAAATTTAAATATGGGATTGTATCAACTTCAATTTCCGAGTGCAAGTGGGGGTAGTAACAGAATACAGAGCTATGCAGGAACTGCACCTGGGAAATGGATTTTTAAATCTAGATTTGATGACATCATTCTAGATGCAGGTGAAAATAGTAATAATAAATATCAAATATTATTCAAAACTGGAAATATTGAAAGAGTTCGAATTAATTCTGATGGTAAAGTTGGGATTGGAACAAGTAGTCCAAATTCACCACTTACAATAGGCTATAATAATTCTTCTAATCAACTTGCTTTTAAAAGACTAGATGGTGTTGAGTCTTTTTCTATGAATATAAACTCGTCTAATCAAATTATATTTAAAAATTATTCTGGAGGAGGAGATTTCGATTTCCAATCAAATATTGGTGGTCAAGGATTACGTTCCGTTTTATTTTTTAAAGGAGGTAACGGTAATGTTGGTATTGGTTCAATAAACCCAGACGAAAAACTAACGGTTAAAGGAAAAATACACGCAGAAGAAGTGCGTGTAGATTTAAATGTACCCGCAGACTATGTGTTTCAGAAATATTACACTGGTTTTTCTAATTTAAAGAAAGAATACAAAATGCCCACTTTAAAAGAAGTAGAGGTTTTTACTAAGAAACACCACCATTTGCCAGCTATTCCTTCTGCTAAAGAAATACAAAAGGAAGGTTTACACCTGAAAGAAATGACCAACTTGTTACTGCAAAAAATAGAAGAACTTACTTTGTATACTATTGCGCAAGAAAAACGTATTAACGCTTTGGAAGGTAAATTAGTAGAAAAGAAGAAATAGTTTTAATATTTTTTTTAAATTTTAGTAAAGAAGATGGAGCTGCATCCCAATTAAGCCATCTGGCGGCTTCTTATCTTTAATAAAACAATACTTTAAGTGAAATATACCACTTAAAAGGTATTCTTATTGTTAAGATTTAGGCAAATGCTACAAATTACATTTAACAACATCTAAAACTTTTATGATGAAAAAAAATTATATAGTAACGTCTTTTCTTCTATTGATTCTATTAAATTTTAACGCTCAAGAGCAAAATTCTAATTGGTATTTTGGTCATAATGCAGGTTTAGATTTTAGTACAAATCCTACCTCAATTTTAATGAATGGTCAAATTACCACACTGAATAAATCTGCAGCTATTAGTGATGAATTAGGAAACTTACTTTTTTATACAGATGGCAAAACAGTTTGGAATAAGAATCATTCTGTGATGCAAAATGGCAATCAAACATTAAGAAGTAGTGCCACTAATGATTATGAATCTGTAGTTATTTTGCCAATACCAAACAGTACAAAATACTATATTTTTACAGAAGAAGTAACATTTAATGACCCTGCTGGCTTTTTTATTTCTACATACTATTTTTCTATTGTTAATATGAGCTCAAATAATGGGTTAGGTAATGTTGAAACTTTAAATAAAGTATTACTTTCTTCATCACATACTGTAAATGGTCAGCAGAATTACTATTTTAATCATCATAATATGACATCTGCTCTTCATTCAGATGGTCAATCTTACTGGTTAATTTTAAACCCGACTAATAATTTTTATTCATTTCATATTACAAGTAATGTATTTCAAGAGAATCCTAGTTTTGTTTCCTCTACAACAACTTGTCAAAATGTTTTAGCTAAATCAACTTCAGATTGTACTCAATATTCAACAAAAATATCTTTAAAATCTTCTCCAACTTCAGATAAATTAGCTTTAATTGAAAATAATGGTCCGTGTTTAGCTGGTTCTAAAATAGATATTTATAATTTTAATAATTCAACAGGATTAGTAGATGGTTGTTCTTCATCAAATATAGAAACTCCAGAATTCATTTCTTTAGAATTTTCAGCTAATGGAGATTATTTATATGTTTTAAAAGAAAACGGATCAACTAATAATTACATTTCTATTTTTGATGTTTCTAGTCCATTAAATAGTATCTCAAATTTAAGTATTGCCAATTCTCAAAATAATTATTTTCCAAGAGGAAATTCAATTCAAAGAGGTATTGATGGCGATTTATATTTTTTAGATAATTATGCAAACCAAAGTGTTTCTGTAATTCAAAATTCCGATACACCAAATACTATTCAATTATTAAATAATACTATTGTTTTTAATAACTCTGTAGGACAATTTCCAAAACTAATTCCATATAATGAATGTCGTTTAGATCTTACAATTACAAAAACTATTGATTTTGGAGAAGTTTACATTAAATCTGCACAAAACACAATTACTGCAACAAATAGTATTCATAATGGAGGTTTAGCTAATTATGATGCAGGTGCTACAGTATTTCTAAAACCAGGATTTCATGCAAAGTCTGGTGCTAGTTTTAGAGCTTTTATTGAGGGTTGTAGTTCAATTAATACCTCTTCGAAAAGCGCTTCGTCTATAAAGAAACAAGCTATTTCGGTTTATGATAAACAAGTAGTAATTTTTCCAAACCCTACAATTGATAATCTTTATGTACAAAGTAATGGAGAAATAAGAACTTGGAATTTATTTAATTACAAAGGACAATTAGTGATTAAAGGGAAAGGAAATGTTAAAGTGATTAACACTCAAAAATTATCTAAAGGAATTTATTTATTGAAAGTAACTTTAAATAATGGAAAAGAAATTATTGAAAGAATTATAAAGAATTAAAAAAAAAATGATATGAAAAAAATTATAATAGTAATATTTTGTTTTCTTGTTTGGGGAAATTTAATTTCACAATCTATAAGAAAAGATTATAATGAAATGACTTCTACTGAAAAGCAATTATACGTGCAAGCTTTATATATTATGAGAGATCTTAATGGTGATAATGCATCAGGAGATGCTAATCCAAATGATGATGATTTAATTTTAGATATTGCCAATTACCATGCTGCAAATTTTAGTAATTCTACGAATGCAATTCATTTCAATTTACCAAATAATCCACAAAGAGATGTGTTTTTGGCATGGCATAGATATCTGAATTTTGAGTTAGAACAAGCGATGCAAGATTATGTAAATCCAAAATTAAGCATTCCTTATTGGAATTGGACGACGGATAATTCTGTAAATGACCCACTTTGGGATACTAATTTTTTGGGTCAGTTTGAAACAAATTGGGGGCTTACAAGACAATTTAATACATCTGTCTCCCTTCCAACAATGAGTCAAGTAAATGCTGTACAAGCTGTTAATTTTCCTTCAGGAAGCTTAAGTGCTTTTCAAAATTATTCTAATAGTTTAGAAAGAAGTAATGTTCATTTTAATGGTCATAATTGGATTGGTGGAACAATGTCAGCCGCAAATTCACCATTAGACCCAGCGTTTTATTTACATCACGGTATGATTGACAAACTATGGCAAGAGTGGGGCGAAAATAATACCGGATTGTCATCATTTATTAGAGTAGATATGCCAAGGTATAATGGAAACCATTCTTTTAATGGAGTTAATTTACCTTTAATAGACCCGGATAGTGTTATAGACTCTAAATCATTAGGCGTCTTTTTTGCTAATAATGGAGTAGCCAGTTTACATAACTATACTGTATCCAATCAACATAATTCTGTAGAAACTTTTTATTACCAATACTTAATAGATGTTAAAGACGGCTTTATAATACCTTCTTTAAAATCTAGTTTAATAGAATCTGTAAATAGTATTTCTTTAAAAGCAGGGTTTCATGCAAAAGCAGGCTCAAATTTTATAGCTAAAATAGATACGGATAACAATATTGTTACGCTCGGAAGAAGAAACATAATAAAAAAATACAAAAACCCATTTAAAGGAAAAGAAACAAATGTTTTCTTAAATAAACTTAGTACAGATGATATTATTGAAGACCTAGAAATAAAGTTTTATCCTAATCCAGTTAGTGAAACTTTATTTATTAAAACTACAAAAAATATACAATCTTGGACTTTTATAGATATTAATGGAAAAGAAGTTTTTAAAGGAAAAGATAAAGTTTTGAATGTTAAAGAGCTAAATAATGGTGTGTACATTCTAAAAGTTATTTTAGTTAATGGACAAACCATTACAAAAAAAATAATTAAACATGAATAGTTTTTTAGTATTGCTATGAAAAAGAAGAAAAAGAGAAGTGTTAAAGCTTCTCTTTTTTGTGTTAATTGTATATTTGCAAAACACAACAACACAACACAAATGAATATTCTTATTTTAGGTTCTGGAGGTAGAGAACATGCTTTCGCATTAAAATTAAATGAAAGTAACCACGTACATCAGCTTTATGTAGCTCCTGGAAATGCAGGGACAGAAAAGATAGCAACGAATATCAATATCGATCCAACAGATTTTAAAGCAGTAAAAAGCACGGTTTTAGAGAATGATATTCAAATGGTGGTTGTGGGTCCTGAAGCACCTTTGGTAAATGGTGTTCATGATTTTTTCTTAGCAGATGCTGAATTAAAAAATATTCCAGTAATTGGACCAAAAGCAGATGGAGCACTGTTAGAAGGAAGCAAAGATTTTTCGAAACAGTTTATGCAAAAACATGGTGTGCCAACAGCAAGATATCAATCATTCACTAAAGAAAATCTAGAAGAAGGCTTTGCTTTTTTAGAAACTTTAGAAGCACCTTATGTTTTAAAAGCAGACGGATTGGCCGCTGGGAAAGGGGTATTGATTTTGTTTTCTTTAGAGGAAGCAAAGATCGAGCTAAAAGAAATGATCTCTAACAAAAAGTTCGGTGAGGCTTCTACTACAGTGGTCATTGAAGAATTTTTAAAAGGAATAGAATTGTCTGTTTTTGTATTAACAGATGGTAAAAGCTATAAAATTTTACCTTCAGCAAAAGATTATAAAAGAATTGGTGAAGGTGATATAGGCTTAAATACTGGCGGAATGGGGGCAATTTCTCCTGTACCCTTTGCCGACGACGCTTTTTTAGATAAAGTTGAAGAATTGGTGGTAAAACCCACAATAGCAGGCTTGCAAAAAGACGGAATTGATTATAGAGGTTTTATCTTTATTGGCTTAATGAATGATGATGGAAATCCTTCTGTGGTAGAATATAATGTTAGAATGGGAGATCCTGAAACAGAAGTAGTTTTACCAAGAATAACTTCAGATTTGTTTGATCTATTTGATGGTGTTGCAAACCAAACACTACATGAAAAATTATTTCATATAACTCCAGAAATCGCTACCACGGTAATGTTAGTTTCTGGTGGTTATCCAGGGAGTTATGAAAAAAACAAAGAAATTTTTGGAATAAACGATGTGATCGAATCCACTGTTTTTCATGCAGGAACCATTTCTAAAGATGGAAAAGTGGTTACAAATGGAGGTCGCGTCATGGCCATAACTTCACTAGGAGATGCTATCGAAAATGCTTTGGAAAAATCATATAGAAGTATCCAGAAGATTTCTTTTGAAAACATGAAGTATCGAAAAGATATTGGTTTTGATCTAAATTAATGGGTTTGTACATTGATTTTGCTGTAAAATTAATCTTCTTATACTAAGTGACAGCAATCTCATAATTGAAAATTTATATTCTAAAATGAAGAAAGTAATTGTTGCACCATTATACTGGGGTTTAGGTCATGCATCACGCTGCATACCCATTATAAATGCTTTAATTTCAGCAAATTTTACACCCGTAATAGCTTCAGATGGACTTGCTTTAGAGTTCCTAAAACACGAATTTCCCGATTTAGAAACCTTAGAATTACCTTCTTATAAAATAAAATATGGTAAAAATTTAAAAAAGAATCTATTCCTTCAGCTTCCAACAATTGTAAGAGCAATCAATCAAGAGAAAAAGATTATACAGCTTTTTATCAATCAAAATATAGAAGTTGTTGGTGTAATATCTGATAATAGATTTGGGGTTAGAAGTAAAAAAGTACCTTCTGTTTATATAACACATCAAGTAAATATTCTCTCTAAAGTCACTACTTTTTTTACGAGTAAAATTCATCAAAAGATTATCAAAAGATTTGATGAATGCTGGATTCCTGATACTATACATTCTGAATTTTCAGGAAAACTATCCATCTCTAAAAGAAAGTTACATCAAAAATATATTGGAATTTTAAGTAGATTTAAAAAAACGGACTTAGCAAAAGAAATAGATATTTTAATCATACTTTCTGGACCAGAACCCAATAGAACTTTTATAGAAAATAAACTGGTTTCAGTATTTGAAAATGATCCAAGAACTATCGTTTTTGTGCTTGGGAAAATAGAAATCCCGCAAAAAAGCTGGCAGCATAACAATTGTATGTTTTATAATTTTCTTTTATCAGAAGAATTAGAACAAAAAATAAATGCTGCAAAGATGGTTGTTTGTAGATCTGGTTACTCGTCAATAATGGATTTGGCTGTTCTTGATAAAAAAGTATTTTTTATTCCTACAGAAAATCAACCTGAACAAGAATATCTAGCTAATTATTTAGAGCGTAATTATAAGGCTCCGTTTTCTAAGATTGAAGATTTTACTTCAGAGAAATTAAATGAAGTTGAGAATTATCAAGGTTTACATGCGAAAGAAACTGAGTTTGATGTCACTTTATTTCGCCTTTTCCATCGTAAAAGAGAATTCTGACCCTTCACCAAAAGTACTTTTTAATAAAACGCTTTGGTTGTGCGCTTCGACAATATGTTTTACAATCGATAAACCTAAACCAGAGCCACCTTGCTCTCTAGATCTGCTTTGATCTACTCTGTAGAAACGTTCAAAAAGACGCGGGAAATGTTGCTGTTTGATACCTTCACCATTGTCTATAACTCTAATAACAAACTTATTTTCATTGTAATTGTCTACCGCAACGATGCTCACTCCATTCGGTTTCCCGTATTTGATAGAGTTTACCACTAAATTGATAAGTACTTGTTCTATTTTTTCAATATCTCCAACAACAAAAACCGGAAACTCATAAATCTTATCGAATTTTAAGGTGATGTTTCTTTTTTTGGCTTTCATTTCAACCAAATCAAACACATTTTGAATAATTTCTAAGATGTTAAAAACTTCAATATTTAGTTTTAAACCATCTGTTTCTAACTTGGCAATCATGTCTAAATCTTTGGTTACTGCAACCAGTCTTTCTACACCTTTGTTTGCGCGTTCTAAATATTTAATTCTTATTTTTTTATCGTCAATGGCGCCTTCAAGAAGTGTAAGAATATATCCTTGTACCGTAAAAAGGGGTGTTTTTAATTCGTGGGCAACATTTCCTAAAAAATCTCTTCTAAAAGAATCTCTCTCTGTTAAATTTTTTATTTCTAGCCGTTTTCCTTCCACGTATTTTTGAACTCGCTTAGAAAGTTTGTCAATATCTGTGGTGGCAGATTCTTTTTTTAAATCATCAATATTTAAAATGGTAACTTCTTCGTAAATTTTTTTTAATCTCCTATAAATAAAGTGCTCTGCTCTATATTGGATTGTGAAAAAAGAAATAATAAATAGGGCTAAAATGGAAATGATGATGGTGCTTGTGCCTAAATGTTTTAGAATAAAAAAATAGGATATTGCAGCGATACTAGCAGCTAGTAGGGTCAAATAAATGGCAGACCAAAGTGCGTATGAGTATGTTTTTTTGAATTTCATAAAAGCAAATTTATTTATCTGCTTCTAATAGTACAAATTTATAGCCAACTCCTTTGACGGTTTTAAAATGATCATCACCAATTTTCTCTCTCAATTTTCGAATATGAACATCTATGGTTCTACCTCCAACAACCACTTCGTTGCCCCAAACCGTATCTAAAATAACCTCTCTTTTAAATACTTTACCTGGCTTAGAGGTGAGTAAAGAAAAAAGTTCAAACTCTTTTCTTGGCAGTGAAATTCTCGTTCCGGCTTTATATACAACATATTCTTCTCTGTCAATTACAATGTCACCAATTTTAAAAGTTTCTTCATTTTCCTGTTCCGACTTTAACCTTCTTAGCAAAGATTTTATTTTACTTACCAAAACTTTGGGTTTAATTGGCTTTGTAATATAATCATCTGCGCCAGCTTCAAAACCAGCAACTTGAGAATAATCTTCACCTCGAGCGGTTAGAAATGAAATGATGACGTTTTCTAAAGAACTAATTTTTCTGATTTTTTCGCAGGCTTCAATACCATCCATTTCTGGCATCATGATATCTAATAAAATTAAATGAGGAACATTTTTTTTAGCAGATTTTATAGCTTCTTGCCCGTTAGTTGCAGTAAAAACTTGATACCCTTCATTCCTAAGATTGTAACCAACAATTTCAATGATGTCTGGTTCATCATCAACTAATAAAATTTTAACATCGCTTTTATTCATAATTCTGAAAAGTGTAGATATCAAAAATAGCAATTATTATATAACTTTAAGGTTTCTTAACAATCATTTAATTTCTTGATGGTTTACATAACCTTTAGTTAACTCAAGTAGATTAAAAATCAAATTAGCATCTGATAAACAGATTGTTAGTTGTTAATTCTCTTAAAATGTTACTCTTGCTAGTGATTTTTTAATTTTAAATATTCAATTTTTGTGAATAAAATTGAAAATAGAGGTTTCTACAATAAACGCTGGAATTTATATTTTAAAGGTTATTGAAGAAGAAAGTACAGCTACTAAGAAGTTCGGAATTCAATAAGACTTTACAGGGAATAGGATACAAAAAAATGCCAAAGTCTTCGGTTTTTTTTCTTTTTTTACTATATTTCGTAGAAAAGAAGAAAGATGAATTTAAAAACCAAGCTAAACAACATCTTATTTTTAGATATTGAAACGGTTCCGCAAGAAGAAGATTGGCATCATCTTGCAGAAGAAACGCAAGAACTTTATCAGAAAAAAACACAGTACCAACGTAAAGAGGAATTTACAACAGAAGAATTTTATAATCGTGCAGGAATTTGGGCAGAGTTTGGTAAAATCATCTGTATTTCTGTTGGTTATTTTGTAGAAAATGAGGGTGTAGATCAATTTAGAGTCACGTCATTTTTTGGGGATGATGAAACAAAACTTCTCAATGAGTTTAAGGCTTTATTAGAAAATCATTTTTCTAAACCTGCGCATGTTTTGTGTGCGCACAATGGGAAAGAGTTCGATTTTCCTTTTATTGCGAGAAGAATGATTGTACATCGCATCGAATTACCAAAAAAGCTGAATTTATTTGGTAAAAAGCCTTGGGAAGTTCCGCATTTAGATACTTTAGAATTGTGGAAATTCGGGGACTATAAACACTATACTTCTTTAAAATTACTAACCTCTATTTTAGGCATTCCTTCCCCAAAAGATGATATCGATGGGAGTGAGGTTGGCCAAGTGTATTACCAAGAAAAAAACATTCAACGAATTGTAAATTATTGTGAAAAAGACACCATCGCCGTTGCTCAGATATTATTAAGGTTCAACAATCAAGCATTATTAAAAGAGAAAGACATTGTAAAGGTTTAGCCTTCCATTTTCATAGAAAGCTCCAACCAACGTTCTTCTTTTTGTTCTAAAGCGCTAATGGTCTCTTGTAATTCTTCAGATTTGTTAGCAATATCTTCTGGTTCGATTTCTACATGTAAAAATTGCTTTTCAATAGTTGCTTTTCTTTTTTGCAAACGCTCAATTTCAGACTCTAAAGCACCAAACTCTCTTTTCTCGTCAAAATTTAAGGTATTTTTAGATGCCTTCTTTGCTGTTTTTGCTGTTTTTTTTAGAACAGGTTTTTCTGCAATTTCTTTGGGTGCAGAACTATCATAAGCTCTAAAATCTGAGTAATTTCCTGGAAAATTTTCAACAATACCTTCACCTCTAAAAACAAAAAGTGCATCAACAATTTTATCCATAAAATATCGATCGTGAGAAACCACTAATAAGTTTCCTGGGTAATCTAGCAAAAAGTTTTCTAAGACATTTAAAGTAACTACATCTAAATCATTTGTAGGTTCATCCAAAATTAAAAAGTTAGGATTTTGAATGAGGACAGCACATAAATACAGACGCTTTTGTTCTCCTCCAGACAATTTTTCAACAAAATCATATTGTTTCTTTTTGTCGAATAAAAAACGTTCTAATAATTGGGAAGCAGATATTTTTCTTCCTTTTGTTAAAGGTATAAATTCACCAAATTCCTTCACAACTTCAATCACTTTTTGTCCTTCTTTAATATGGATGCCAGCTTGTGTATAATATCCGAATTTTACGGTTTCACCCAAAACAACTTTACCGCTATCTGCTGGTGCTTGTTCTGTAATAATATTTAAGAAAGAAGATTTGCCCGTTCCGTTTTTACCAATAATGCCAATTCTTTCGCCGCGTTTAAAAATATAATCGAAACCATCCAATATTTTTTTATCACCAAAAGATTTATATACTTTATGAAGTTCTAGAATTTTACTTCCTAAACGCTCCATGTTGATTTCTAATTGAACTTGATGATCTTGTCTGCGTTGGTGTGCTTTTTCTTTGATTTGATAGAAATCATCTGTTCTAGATTTAGATTTTGTAGTTCTTGCCTTGGGTTGCTTTCGCATCCAATCTAGCTCTTTTTTAAACAAGCTTTTAGCTTTGCCCAAATTGGTAGCTTCTAAAGCCAAACGCTCTTCTTTATTTTGTAAATAATACGAATAATTTCCTTTGTACTTATAGATTTTTCCTTCGTCTAATTCTAGAATTTCATCGCAAACACGTTCTAAGAAATAACGATCGTGCGTTACCATAAAAAGCGTAATTTTTTCTTTGGCAAAAAATGCTTCTAACCATTCTATCATTTCTAAATCTAAATGATTTGTAGGTTCATCTAAGATTAATAAATCTGGTTTATTTATTAAAACAATTGCCAAAGAAAGACGTTTTCTTTGACCTCCAGACAATTCACCTACTCTTAACGTTAAATCTTCTAGTTTTAACTTAGATAAAATTTGTCTGTATTGTGTTTCAAAATCCCAGGCATTGTATTGTTCCATTTGCTCAAAAGCAAGTTGATAGGCATCTGTATTGTCAAGATTTTTTAAAGCCTTTTCATACTGATTTACAATAGAAAGTATTTTATTATCAGTAGCAAAAATGGTCTCTTCTATGGTTAAATCTGGATTGATGTCATCTTTCTGAGCCAAATATGCAATAGAAATTCCTTTTCGGCTTACCACTTGCCCAGCATCTGGTACATCTAAACCTGCAATAATGTTAAGTATAGATGTTTTTCCGCTCCCGTTTTTCGCTACAAAAGCAACTTTTTGATCTTTGTTAATTCCGAAAGAAATGTCTTCAAATAAAATGCGTTCTCCATAAGACTTAGAGATGTTTTCTACTGATAAATAATTCACTATTTGTATTTTTTTACAAAGAAACAAAAAACCCAAGCAAAGGCTTGGGTTTTTGAATCATTTAATTTTTAGGGGTTGCATTAGGGTGCAAACTAAATGACTTATGATGTTGTAAAAATATAGTAAAATACATTACTTGTCAATCCCTGAAAACAGGGTTTTTTTAGTATCCCTGAATTCAGGGGTAGCTATCCCTGAATTCAGGGATATGACCCCTAAAAAATGAAGCTATACTTGCATTTCTAGAGATCATTTTTTTTGATGAATAATTAATGTTTAATGAATTTTTGTAAGACCGTTTCTTCCTCGTCAGACAATTCTACAAAATAGACGCCAATTTTTAATCTCGAAATATCGATCGCATGATTATATAATTTTCCACTTAAAATTGTTTTTCCTGTTAAATCGATTACTTTATACGCATTCTTAAATCCATAACTAGGGTTTATGTTTAACGTATTTTTAGCAGGTATTGGATATACAATAATGTCACCAAAAGTATTTTCTTCTGAGTTTTCTGTTGATGAAGTATTAAACGAGTTCAAAGCTTCTAATCTATTTACAGAACTACTGTTTGTAGCACCTGTAATAGTAACTTGATCTATATAAACTTGATCATTATTACCAGAAGCATCGTTCTGAAATCTAAATCCTGAATTTGATGCAAAATTGTAATTGGCAGCATCTAAAACAACAGTTGCTTCATAAAAAGTATTGTTGTTAAAATTTGTACCTCTTGCATAGGTTTGAACTGTAGACCAAGAAGATCCGTTGTAAAAACGTACCCAGAAATCTTCGCCATTTTCCATGCTATTTGCATAAAAGAAAAAGTTGATGCTAACTTGAGTATATGAAGTTAAATTAATATTCGATAACGTCATTGCAGAGCCTGTACCAGAATTATCTCTTAATCTAATAGAGTACGAACCCTCGTAAGAATTAGAAGTTGAAACTCTTGCACAATCAGAACCACCGTCTGTCCAGCTATCTAAACCTGTTTCAAAAAAGCCTTCATTTAAAATAACCTCAGAAGATTGACAAGGTGCACATGAACTTCCACCACAATCTATACCCGTTTCATCTCCATTTTGTATTCCGTCGAAACAAGTAGGAGCCGCTAATGTTGTAATAGTTAATGAATTGCTGTTGTTAGAACTATTACCCGCAGCATCTTTTGCTTTTACTGTAAATACATAAGATGTATTTTCTGCTAAACCAGTTGCTGTGTATATAGTTTCAGTAACAGTTGTAATGTTCGTTCCATTTCTGAATACATCATAATTAGAAACACCCACATTATCTGTTGAAGCAGTCCAAGATAAATCTACAGCGCTTTCTGTAACATTTGTTCCAGCCAGGGCTGAAGGACTTGTTGGAGCTTCAGTATCTGGACCAGATGCTGCTAAATTAACCGTATAATCTTCAACTTCACCATAAGTAAAACTCTGGCAAGAAGTAGGGATTGCGTTGTAGCTCATAGCAACTCTTAATCTTGTTGCGTTTTCTATGGCATTTGTAGGTACTGTAAAAGATGCAGAAACCGTTGTGTTCTGATTTGGTGCAACTGATAAAATTTGTTCACCAGCATCTGTAAAATCACCATCTTTATTGAAATCGATCCAAGCAGCATAGCCTTCATTATATATTGTACCTGTCCAAGTTGGTGTCACAGTAACGGTATAAGAATTTCCTTTTGTTAATGTTGTTGAAATTCCTGTAAAGTCCGAATAAAACTGTGCACCTGAACTATTGTCTATTCCACCTAATTGAACGTTACTTATATATTCGTCATTCGTATTAGAACTTTGTGAAGTACAATAATTTATTGCGGTTGCATCTGTTGTAACATTTATAGCGTTACTTGCGTTAGAAATATTACCAGCTTCGTCTTTTGCTTTTACAGAAAAAGAATAGGCAGTATTAGAAGTCAATCCGTTCACCGTAAAAGAGGTGTTTACTGTATTACCAACAATTGTAGTTCCTCTTAAAATATCATAAGAAGTTACTGCAACGTTGTCTGTAGCAGCATTCCAACTTAAACTAACACTTGTATCTGTATTTCCTGTTGAAGTTAAAGAAGTTGGTGCTGTTGGTGCCGTTGTATCTGGCGCTAACGTAGAAGCGCTTATGGTTGCACTTGCAGAAGAACTATTTCCAGAAGCATCTTTGGCAATTACATAAAAAGAATAACTGGTATTTGCAGTTAAACCTGTTGCTACAAATGAGGTGTTTGCAACTGTGGTTTGTAAAGACCCATTGCTATACACATCGTAACCTGCAACACCAATATTATCTGTTGCTGCATTCCAAGATAGATTTATCGAATTTTCTGTAATGTTAGAAGCAATTACATTTGTGGGTGCAGTAGGTGCTTCAGTATCTGGCGCAGAAGAAGAGGTAAATGTACCTGTAAATACGCCTCTACCATAAGTTGATGCGATGATTTTATTAGTAACATTGTCACCAGAAACATCCCAATAATCTAAAGAAGTAACACTTACATCACTCATACCATTATAAGATTGAGACCAGTTAGGACTAGCATCATTAAAATTTTCTGTAGACCAAACTCCTAATTGAGTTGCAATAATTGCTTCATTAGTTGCTAAAGGATTCAACAAGAAGTCTCTTACAGGAATGTTCGGTAAATTTCCTTCTTTGTTAGCCCAAGAAGTTCCATCATTTGAAGAATACCAAACACTAGCAACTCCATAATTGTGGATCGTTACAACTAAATCATTTGCAGTTTCTCCAAACCTTACAGATGACACAGCTCCCACAAAAGGATTGGCAATCGTGGTAAATGTTGCCGAACTATTGGTAACATTTGTAAGTTTTACCAAACCACCATTTGACAACCCAACATACCAAGTGTTTGATGCAAAAGGAGAAGCTCTAAATGCTGTTGGACTAGCTGTTAAGGCAGCATTGGTTAAAGTTCCATTGCTGTTTGAAGCTACGTTTATACTTAAAATAGCATTGCTTGTTCCTGTAGATTTATTAGATAATAATCTGTTTGCATCACTATCATAATCCATAGGATTTACAAAATCTCCTGTACTTTGATCACTCGATAATGTAGTTGCACCACCATCAATTCTTCCTTGTCCATTCCAAGGTAAACTAAATCTATAGATCACATTATTTACATAGGTTGCAATCATATATTGACCGTCTTTGTCTACAAAAGTATAAAACCCATCACCGTCACTTAACTCTTCCGAAGAATTGATACCGTTGGCAGTGTTTGCATCTCTAAAAGCTTGTGTTCCGTTGTCTTGAGCACCTGCAGAGAAAATTCCATTTACATCTCCAACACCATCTGGACCAATACTGGCTTTTACAAATTGAGTTACATTGTAGTTGTTATTTCTTGCACCTATTGTGCTTCCTGAATTTCCAGAATAAAAGATGCCACCATCATTTCCAAATAAAACTTTAGATGCATCATTATTACCAAAAGCAATAGAATGTTGATCTGCATGTACATTATTTGGTTGTCCGAAGCCACCATACCAATGTGATAATTGAGACCAAGAACTTGCACTGTTTGTAGATTTAAATAAATCGATACCACCCACATATAAAATATTATCATTGGCAGGATCTGCTTCAATGACTAAATCATAAAATGCTTGTCCACGTGTAAAATCATTTGCTGAAATTCCCGTATCTGCATCATTTGGTAAAGCTTTTGTAGTGATGCTTCCAAAGCCATTTGTTGTTTCATAAATATGAACAGGAGCACTTACACCTTGTGTTAAGGCATATAGTTTATTTCCGTTTGTTGCAGATGGTTCTAATTCTACTCTGTTAGAATCGGTTAAAGGAGATGCTGCAGCTTCTGTCCAAGTAGCACCATCTGTAGAGCTATACACTCTTCCTCCACCTTCTCCTAATGGAGAACTGATTGTACCCATCCAAAGTTTGTTATCTGCGCCAACTTCTAAATCGTTAGGAATGTAGTAGTAAGTAGCGCCTCCAAAAGAATGTGAAAGATTTGCAGATTCTATTCTGCTCCAAGTAGTACCATTATTCGTAGATCTGTAAATACCTGCAGATTGTAAGCCTAGCCAATTTCTTGGGCTAGAAGAATCTCCATAAACACTTGCGCCTATTGCAACAAAAAGTTCTGTAGCACTTCCATTATCCCATGCTAAAACATCGTTTACATAGTAGATACCTTTTAAAAACAAGTTAGATGCATTGTAGTCAAAAGAATCTGGTCCTGAAGCAGGAATTGTTAAAGCAGTCCATGTACCTCCACCATTTGTAGTTACATATACACCATTACCAACAACATCACCAGCGGTGTATTGTTCTCCAGTACCAACGTACCATGTATTCGCATTTCTAGGATCTACAGTAATTGAGGTTACAGATAAATTTCCTGGTACGTTTTGCACTCTGCTCCATTGTGAACTTGAGTTAGCAATGTTGGTGTTTTTCCATAATCCACCAGAAACGCCACCTGCGTAAACGGTATTGTTTGTTGCATCATTTGGATCGAACATGATCACTCTTGTTCTACCACCTACGTTATTCGGACCTCTTTCTTCCCATGCGTTTGTTGCATCTCCTGGGCTTTTTCTAGAAAGTCTTTTACGTATTAGTTTTTCTCTTAGTTGCGTTAAATCTCCATCATCTAATTGTCCAGTTGAAGGATTAATGGTTAACTCCCACATTTGTTCAAAATATCGATTTGGGGGCAAACCGTTTCGTTTTCTTTTTTTCTTGTCCCATTTTAAGGTTTCTTGATAAGGACTGTTTTTTACAAAATTTTCTAACTTTTTTCTTTGTGATAAAGTTGAATCTTTTTCATCATTTGTAAAAGAATTTCTTGCTAAAAAGAGCGTGATTGATACCATAGCAACTCCGCCAATTAGTAAGGTTCTGAAGTCTTTTTTTTTCATGTAAAGAGTGTTTTTTAATTAAGGGTTTCTATAAAATATTTAAACTATATTAATTATATTGATAAAAACTTATTAAAATATCTTAAATTTTTATTAATAACTTGTCAAACATACTAAAATTTTAAATTTAATTCAATCCCTGAAAACAGTGTTTTTTTGATATCCCTGAATTCAGGGGTGGGTATCCCTGAATTCAGGGATAGGCTGTTTTTTAAAATGAAACCATGCTTGCCTTTAAGGGGTGTTTCAAAAATTATTTTTAACATGCATTTTTATCTTTTGATCTTTTTTAGAGATTGCAGTAACGTTAAACTTCCTATTTTGATGTCATTTTTTAATCATCTCAATTGTTTTAGAATCTTTTTAATAAATGGTATATTGCATTTTTAATTTTGATAAAAAAGAGTATGAAAATAATTGTTCCGATGGCAGGAATTGGTTCTCGTTTGAGACCACACACATTAACGGTTCCTAAACCTTTAACAGTAATCGCAGGAAAGCCAATTGTACAAAGATTGGTAGAAGATATCTCGTCTGTAATTGATGAAAAAATAGATGAAATTGCCTTTATTATAGGGCCTGCAAAAAAGGGGTTTCCGTCAAATACGAAAGAGAATCTTTTAAAGATCGCTAAAGAGTTAGGCGCAAAAGGTTCTGTTTATGTTCAAGAAGAGGCTTTGGGTACAGCCCATGCTATTTTTTGCGCTAAAGATTCTTTAAGCGGACCTTGTGTGGTTGCGTTTGCAGATACTTTATTTAAGGCAGATTTTAAGTTAGATGCAAATGCCGATGGCGCAATTTGGGTAAAACAGGTAGCAGATCCTAGTGCCTTTGGAGTTGTGAAATTACAAGATGGTTATATTAAAGATTTTGTAGAAAAACCAACAAAATTTGTTTCGGATTTAGCAATAATTGGGATTTATTATTTTAAAGATGGAGATCGTGTAAAGAAAGAAATTCAATATTTAATAGATAACGATTTAAAAGAACACGGTGAATTTCAATTGACCAATGTTTTAGAAACGCTCAAAAATGAAGGCGCAAAATTTATTCCAGGAACGGTAGATACTTGGATGGATTGTGGAAAAAAAGACCCCACTGTAGATACAAACAAACAGGTTTTAGAATTTGAACACAAGGCAGGAAATAATTTAGTTTCTAAAGACGTTGTATTAGAGAATTCAGAGATTATTCAGCCTTGCTATATTGGGAAAAATGTAGTGCTAAAAAATACAAAAATAGGACCCTATGTTTCCATAGGGGAAAATAGTATTGTAGAAAATGCGACCATCACAAATTCATTAATTCAAACCAATGTGACCATTTCTAATGCAAAATTAGACAATGCAATGATTGGTAATTTCGCAAAATTTGATGGTAATTTCACCTCTGTAAGTATTGGCGATTATACAGAATTAACTTAATGGTTTTTAGAAAAAAGAACATAAAAAGTAGCAATGAGAGACCCTTAAATTATTTTAAGATGTCTCTTTTTTCTTTGCTCTTTTTTCTAATTTCTCTAAAATATTTTGCACAAGACAGCATTCCTGCAGCAGTAGATGTAAGCGAAGAAAAAGAGTTGAAATTTCAGCAATTTTTCTTTAAAGCGTTGTCTCAGAAAGCGATTGGAAACTACCAAAAATCGATCGAAAATTTAGAAAGTTGCAATCAAATATTGCCAAACAATCTAACCGTTTTTTTTGAATTTTCTAAAAACTACTTATTTTTAAATAAAACACTTTTAGCAAAAGAATACATAAGAAGAGCTTTGGCTAAAGATGCAGATAATCTTTGGATGCAAAAACATTTGGTAAAAATTCTAGTAAAAGAAAGAAATTATACTGAAGCGATAAAAAAGCAGCAAAAAATTATTGCTTCAAATCCTAAAGAAAGAGAATATTTAGTAAGACTTCATTTACAAAATAGAAATACTAAGGCTGCTTTAACTTTAATGAATCTTTTAGAAAAAGAAAACGCACTTTCTTCAAACCTAAAAAGAATAAAAGATAGTATCGAGCAGCGTAAAAATCCTAAAGTAAAAAAGGAAGTAATTAATATTGAAGAAGATTTAATAGTAAAATTTAAATCTGATAAATCTTATCTGCTGTTAAAACAAATTTTAGAACAATCTAAAAACAATACAGCACAGCTTTTACAGTATAGTAAAGAAGGTATTTCTCTTTTTCCTGCACAGCCATTTGTCTATTTGATAAACGGGAAAGCACTAAATTCAAAAAAAGAATTTAAAAAAGCACTAGAGATTTTAAAAAATGGTATCGATTTTGTTATTGAAGATGCTATGGAAGCAGATTTTTATAAAGAAATGTCTGTTTCTTATAAAGGTTTAGGAAATACAATTGAAGAAAAGAAATTTATGGAAAAGTCAAAAAAATTGAATAATTAGGATGCGATATTTAAAATATTTATTAGTTACAGTCGTTATATTTAGCGCTTGTAAATCAACAAAAAACATTATGGATGAAAATGTAATCGCAAAAGAAATATCTGCAAAAAAAGTTGTTAGAAAACACATAGCGACTCATTTTGATAAAGAAACTGTAGACGCAAAATTAAAAGCAAATTTTAACGACGGAAAAATAAAACAAAGTATTTCTGTCTATCTAAAAATAATAAAAGACGAGGTAATTTGGTTGAAAGGCACAAAATTTATCAGTGTTTTTAAAGCGAAAATCACACCAACTTCTGTTCAATTTTACTCGCCACTAGAGAAAAAATATTTTGAAGGAGATTTTGCAATGTTAGAAAAATTATTAGGAACAGAAATAAATTTTCAGCAATTACAAAATTTGTTTTTAGGACAAGCTATTTTAGATTTGAAACTCAAAAAACAAAAGGTAGCCATTGAAAATAATTCTTATGTGCTATCTCCACAATTGCAAGCCAATTTGTTTGATGCTTTTTTTGCAGTGAATCCAAGTCATTTTAAACTAGATCAGCAATCTATTGTAAATAGTTTAAAAGGCCAAAGACTAGATATTAAGTATCCTTTGTATAAATTGGTTGAAGATGAAGTTTTTCCACAAGAAATAAATATAAAAGCAAAAAAAGGCACTAAATTAACAACCATAGATTTTGAATTAAAATCTGTTGAATTTAATACAGAAATTAATACTTCTTTTACAATTCCTAAAGGATATAAACGCATTAATTTATAGTGATTAGAGCTTGTTTTTACATATTGTTTTCTGTGCTACTTTTGAGTAGTTTTTCTTCTTTTAGTCAAACAAAAAAAGAGTTAGAGCAACAACGTTTAAAATTAAAAAAAGAAATAGCCCAAGTAAATAGTTTATTGTTTAAAGAACAAAAAAAGGAAAAAAATATTCTTGAGAATTTAAAAGATTTAAATCAAAAAATTGATGTTCGATTAAGATTGATAAGAACTATTAATTCAGAAGCAAAACTACTTTCGAAAGAAATACATAAAAACGAAAAGGAAATTGCCAAATTAGAGAAAGAACTTGCTGCTTTAAAAGAAGATTACGCCAATATGATTTTTAGATCGTATAAAAGTAAATCTCAACAAAGCAGAATGATGTTTTTACTTTCGTCTCAAAACTTCTATCAAGCATACAAGCGTTTAGAGTATATGAAACAATATACTTCTTTTCGAAAAAAACAAGGAGAAGCAATTGTAAATCAAACCAATTTAGTAGCCAAATTAAACGATTCTTTGTTGCTGCAAAAGCAAGTAAAAGATACTTTGATTCTTTCAGAAAAAGAACAAAAAGAAAAAATCGAATCAGATAAAAAAAACAAAGAAAGACTAATTACTTCTATAAAAAAGAAAGAGAATAAATACAAAAGAGATCTTCGGAATAAAATAAAAGCAGAAAGAAGAGTTACTGAAAAAATTGATAAGATTATTAGAGACGAAATTGCAAAAGCGAATAGACTTGCAAATGCAAAACTTAAAATTAAACCGAAGAATACTAAGAAAAACGAGTTTATTTTAAGTCCAGAAGCAAAAGCACTAGCTGCAAAATTTGAACAGAACAAAGGTAAATTGCCTTGGCCTGTAGATGAAGGTTTGGTGACTAGAAGATTCGGGAATCAGCCACACCCGTCTTTTCCTGGAATTTCTATCAATAGTACAGGGTTACATATTGTTACAAAAAGAGGGAAAAGTGCAGAGGCAATTTTTAGCGGAAAAGTGCTAAATATCTTAGTGACCTCTCAAGGTAAAAGAAATGTGTTAATTCAACATGGAAATTATATAACCTCTTATAATAACTTAGAAAAGCTCTATGTTAAAAAAGGTGATGCTATAAAAACAGGTCAAAAAATAGGTCAAATTTTTACAGATAAAGTATCAGGAAAAACAACATTGATTTTTGTTTTGTATAAAAATACCACAAAGTTGAATCCGTCTTCTTGGATTCTAAAAAGATAAAATTTTCTTAAAATAGTATTTGTGTCAAAATACTTATGGATTGAATTAATGATGGTTCCATTCAATATTTACTTTTGTAGAAGAATTTAGAAAGCAATTAAGTTCTACACTAATATTAATTTAAAAATTTTAAAATGGAAAACTTAAATAGAAAGACTGTTGCAATTTTAGCAACCAATGGATTTGAAGAAAGTGAATTAAGCGAACCAAAAAAAGCGTTAGAAAAAGCAGGCGCAGATGTACATATTGTTTCTTTAGAGTCTGGTGAAATAAAATCTTGGAACGATGGAGATTGGGGAAAAACCTATACAGTAGACAAAACGTTAGATCAAGTAACGCAAGCAGATTATAATGCATTAATGTTACCAGGTGGTGTTATAAACCCAGACATGTTGCGTAAAAATAAAGATGCTGTTAGCTTTGTAAAATCATTTTTTGAAAACCATAAACCAGTGGCAGCTATTTGTCATGCGCCTTGGTTATTAGCAGAGGCAGGAGTATTAAAAGGAAGAAATATAACTTCTTATGAATCTATTAAAACAGACATGATAAATGCAGGAGCAAATTGGTCTGATGAAGAAGTTGTTGTAGATTCTGGATTGGTAACCAGTAGAAATCCTGATGATTTACCAGCATTTAATGCGAAGCTTGTAGAAGAAATTTACGAAGGCAAGCACGAAGAACAAACAGCATAATTTTTTCTTATAGAATAACGAATTAGAAAATAAGTTGATTTTTAAAAATGAAGATTAACAGTAAAAAAAGTAAACCAGTGAAAATTTCACTGGTTTACTTTTTATATTCAAATAGTTTTAGAGAACAAATTCATTAATTTGGCTGAGGAGAATACTTTATATTTTTTTGAAGAATAATAGAATTGGGTAATGTAATTAATTCCTTATCGGGTGTTCTTATAGTGATAAAAAAAGCACCAATATCTCTAATTTCTCCAGTAATATTATTGTCTTTTTCTAAGATCGTAATCGTGTCTCCAATTTTTACAGGGTAATTTACAAATAAAATAATACCTGCAGTAATATTAGAAAGTATAGACCATTGTGCAAAAAAAGCAATTCCTAAAATGGTTAAAAATGAAGAGATATAAATTAATAATTGTTTTTCATCTACACCCCAAATAAAAGCAATAACAACAATTACAGTAATATAAATAAGAATTGTAATTATTTTATTTGTTACTAATATTCTAGAATTATGAAATCCAAATTTTTGCTGAATCTTCCGTAAAGAATTTGTGGTTAGCCAACGTATAAAAATTGCCAAAACAAAAACAATAATAGATTCGATAAATTTGTAGTGATTTAAAAATTCCATAGGATTCTAATTAAAAAGTGCTTTTAACTCTGTTGCTTCATGAGGTTTTAATTTCCCTGCTAAAACCAAACTTAATTGTTTACGCCTTAAAGCACCTTCAAAACGTTCTTTTTCTAATTTAGTTTCAGGATGTATTTGAGGAATCTGAACAGGTTTTCCTGTTTCATCTACCGCGACAAAGGTATAAATTCCTTCATTTACTTTTGTTTTTTGCCCAGATTGTCTGTCTTCTATCCAAACATCAACATAAATTTCCATAGAAGATTTAAATGCTCTAGAAACTTTCGCCTCAACGGTTACCACACTTCCTACAGGAACAGATTTGTTAAAAGCAACATGATTTACAGAAGCCGTAACAACAATTCTTCTAGAGTGCCTTCTTGCAGCAATACTACAAGCTCTGTCCATTCTAGCTAGTAATTCTCCTCCAAAAAGATTGTCTAAGTAATTGGTGTCTCCTGGTAAAACTAAATCTGTTAAAATGGTTAAAGATTCTTTAGGTGTTTTTGCTTCCATCAAAAAATAAATTTTTTGCAAAGATAATAATCACTCGTTAAAAGTGTTCTTATTTTAGAGAAAGATAAATGGAAATTGTTTTACTCTTTTATATGCAACCAAGCGTCTTTAGAAACAGTTCTTTTAATTTTATTTAGACGGTTAATGGCATCCTTTTTATCAACATAACTATTAAAAGTAACTTGTGTCAAGCCCCATTTGTTAACGCCAATAATTTTAGCATCAAAGCCCTCTAAAAGTAATTGTTTTACTTTTTTTTCTGCATTTTCTGGAAACTGAAAAGCACCTGCAATTACATGGTATTTTTTTTCCTTTTCTTTCACAACATTTAAGTCTAAAGTTGGCAGCGGATTCGCAATAACAAATGTTGCGGTTTGTATTTTTTTCTCTAAAGCTGTTTGTTGAATTGCAAATACTTCTTTTTGCTTATTTTGTTGATAACCATTGTAACCTGCAAAACCTAATGTTAATAAAATAGCAGCAGTTGCAGCATATTTTATAAAGGTAGGCACTGCTTTTTTCTGCGTTGGATTTACAACAGGAATAAAAGGTTTTACTTGTGCTTTATATCTTGTAATTGATGAAGATGCTACAGAAGACAGTCCAAAAGAAGCGGTTAAAAAATTGATTTCTTTTGTAGGTTCAAAAATAATTTGTTTGTTGTCGTTTAAAGAAATAGCACCTAAATTATTTAGCTGAATTTCATTAGATTGTAATTCGTTTTGCCATTTAATAACCAACAAAGAAATAGCTGTAGAAGCCTTTTCAAAAGAGATTTGCTCGGAAGAAGCAATGTAATTCGCCAACAAACCATCATTGTGTTTTAGATGACTATTAAAGGTAATTTGTTTTGTTGGTGGATAGAATGTATGTGTGTCTGTATTTAATTTTGCACCAATTCTATTGGTTACAAATCCTCCAAAATCAGGAACAATTACGCAATCGTATCTGTATAATAAATCGTTGATGTAGTTGGCTAAATTCATATAAACAAATATAGAAATTTTGGCAACTTAGAAAACTAGGATCGCTAAAAATTATCAACAAAATTTTTATATATTGGTATTCAAATTGTTACCTGTTGAAAGAAGAAAAGTTACTTGCCGTTTTAAGATTGCAAAAAAGTAAAGCTATTGGCGATATTTTGGCAAAGAAACTCATTGTAAATGTGGGAGATGTCTCTCAAATATTTAAAGAAAAAGCTGCGTATTTATCAAAAATAAACGGCATTGGAAATCACGCTTTAAAACATCTTTTTGATGAAGAAAACATCAAATTGGCAACCCAAGAGTTAAAATATATGCAAGAGCATAAGATTGCGTATTCTTATTTTTTAGAAGATGATTATCCAACCAATTTACAGCATTGTATAGACAGCCCTATTTTATTATTTAAAGATGGAAACATCGATCTTTCTAATCATAGAATCATCTCTATTGTTGGTACAAGAAATATGAGTTCTTATGGGAGAGATTTTTGCAATCAATTGATACAAGATTTAGCAGCATACAATCCTATAATTGTTAGTGGTTTTGCTTATGGAGTAGATATCTGTGCGCACAAAGCAGCTCTAAAAAATAATTTGCAAACCATTGCTGTTTTAGCACATGGATTAGAAGAGACGTATCCGAAAGTTCATAAAAAATACATCCATCAAGTAAATGAAAATGGAGGTTTTCTAACCGAGTTTTGGCACAACGAAACACCTTTACGAGAAAATTTTTTAAAGCGAAATAGAATCGTAGCAGGAATTTCTAAAGCAACTATCATTATAGAATCTGCAGAAAAAGGAGGTTCTTTGGTCACCGCGGATATTGCCAATTCTTATGATAGAGATGTATTTGCAGTTCCTGGTAGAACAACAGATTTGTTTAGTAAAGGTTGTAATAATTTGATTAAAAATAACAAGGCATTTCTATTAAATTCTGCAGAAGACATTGTAAAAATGTTGAATTGGGATTTAGAGAAAACTCCAAAAACGATTCAAAAACAACTCTTTATAGCGTTGAATGACAACGAACAAAAAATTTATGATGTATTGCATGTAAAAGGGCAGCAATTATTAGATGTTATAGCTTTAGAATGTAACATTCCTATGTATCAATTATCATCTATTTTATTGCAAATGGAACTCAAAGGCATTATAAAACCTTTGCCTGGAAAGATGTTTGAACTTAGTTGAGTTGTTTTAAAATAATATCAGAACCAGCATACGTATTGTCTAATGCATACCAGTGATGCATTCTTACTAATAACAGATTCTCAACTTTTACAAAATCATCAAACAAAACGCGATCTCCTTTAAGGAGATCTTCTGGGAAGACCATTTCTATTCCTTGGATGGTAAAGTCTTCAACCGAAAAATAGAGATTCCAGTCTTTAGAAAATAGAGGTTCTTTAAATTCCAAAGAAATTTTATAGGTATTTTTTTTATTGAACATGACTTCTTCTACCTTCGTGTGAAGTGTAATTTGTTCATTTTTTAAAGACATTGGCAAACCATATAAAGTTTGATAAAAACGTTTGTAGCCAAAATTTCTTTTAGGATCTAATCTGTATTTTTTTATCAGTAAAGAATCATTAGTAACGTTACCATTAAGAAGTGTTGATGCATTTCCGTTGTCATCAATAATATGACTAGAAATAGCGGTGTTTCTATTTCTTTGCAGTTCAAAAGCTCCAGTTTTATTGTTCAATTTTACAATAGAATATCTTATAGGGTTTCCAATTCTTGGTTCTTGAATATGAAAATTTAATGCAGCAAAATTCCATTGATTTTGGGGGTCATGTTTTTGAATGCTATTTTTTAAAATTTCTTTACTAGTTAAAACAGGTTTGGTTTTACAGGTGATAAAAACAAGAAATAAAAAAGAAAGTAAATATTTCATAATTGGTTTTGTTAATCTTTTTAAAAGTAATTAAAAATAGCATCTTTATATTTAAAATTGTGTTAAACAAATTACTGACGAAGAATGCTTAAATAATTCTTACTTTTGAGGAAATTCAATAGAGAAGATGGCTGTAGAGAAAAAATTGATGTCTAAGAAAAAACCTTCATTTCTCGTAAATGAAATGCTAGACGCGTATTTAAGAAATTATAATAGAAATATAAAAAATGCTATCTCTTATGACGATTTATTACGTTTTCAAGGCTCAGTAACGGTGTATGATAAAAATGACGAGGATACACTTTGGATACGAACCTATTATTCAGATGCAGATAGAAATGAAATAGATAATAATTTAAAAAAAGTTTACACCATGCTTCATTCCGATGGAAATGATGACGCCATTCCCTTTTTAAATGTAGATGCCATTGATTATTGTACGTTTGGAAACTCAAAACCTTTTCGCATTAAAATTAGAAATATTTTAAATGATAACTTTACCTACTTTTATGTAAAAAAAGCAGATGCTTCAAGAGTTTATGGTTTAGAGTTAGAGCATATTCTATCGCCGCATAACATGAATTTTTTGGTGTATAAAAACACGTTGATAGAAGAACACATTGCAGGAATTCCTGGAGACGATTTTATAAAAGACTTTTTGCCACATTGTACAGAATTAGAAAAATCTCAAATTGCTAAAGAATTTGTAAAGTTTAAAGAACGTTGTTTAGTGCGTCTGTTAGGCGATATGCGTTCTTACAATTATGTAATTACACCAACGCATGATTTCGACCATATTATTTACAAAATTAGAGCCATAGATTTCGACCAGCAATCTTTTGAAGGAAACTTAAAAGTGTACAACTTACAGTTTATGAAAGAGAATTTTAAGATGATAGAAATGGTTGGAAAAAAGCTGGAAAATAGTTCTATAAGACAATATAAAATTGAAGAACGTTCTTTTATGGCAAAAAGAATGATTACTGCGCCAAGAAGAACCGCTCGTTTAATTAAATGCATGAAAGCAGATACCATTTCCTTTCCAGAAAATGTAGCGCTTCTAAAAAAGCATTTGATACAATATGTTGGTGATGTAAAGTTTAAAGAATGTGAAAATATGGGTGAAATTTTAGAAACGATTCTAGCTTTTGTAAAACGAAACTATTTAGATATTAGTAATAAAGAGTTGTTTTAAAGCTTATGATTTTTCGCAGCGTATGTCATCCTATGTTTGCAAAAGGATATGGATTAAAGTATTTATATTAGATAGATATTAATAAAAAGGAGAAAGAGCA
>NZ_CANMVP010000019.1 GCF_947501385.1 uncultured Polaribacter sp. | reverse complement strand
ATTTGTAGGATGGTTGAAGAAAAGCCAGTATATCAAAAATTAATAAAACAGAAGCTAAACGTATAACTCAATAATTAAAATTATATTCTTGAATCAATAATGAAGTTTAAAATTTTGTAACTTACCTCAGTAATTTAAAACCAACTATTTATGCCGAACTACACATTAAATATTAACGGAAAAATGAGGTCTGTTTCTACAGATGCAGACACGCCATTACTATGGGTTTTAAGAGATGAATTAGATTTGGTAGGTACTAAGTTTGGTTGTGGTATTGCACAATGCGGCGCTTGTACAGTACATATAGATGGTTTAGCAGCAAGAAGTTGCCAAATGCAAGTTGCTATTTTAGAAGACGTAAAAATAACAACTATAGAGGGTCTTTCTAAAGACGGAAATCATCCTGTACAAGAAGCTTGGAAAGAAATTGATGTACCGCAATGCGGGTATTGTCAATCAGGACAAATAATGACAGCTGCTGCTTTTTTAGCGGAAAATAAAAGCCCTTCAGAAAAAGAAATAAGAGAAGCTATGCATGGTAATATTTGTAGATGTGCTTCTTATAATAGAATTGAAAAGGCTGTAATAGTTGCTGCAGAAAAAATGTCATAATCAAAAAAAATCCTTGAATTTTTACGAAGAAGACCTTCTTAAAATTGTCATATCCGTAAAATTTATATTCAACTTAATAGGATAACGGAAATCTAAAAAACGGTAAACAAATGAAATCTCAAAATAACTATAATTTTAGCCGAAGAAATTTTTTAAAAACATCTGTATTGGCAAGTGGTGGACTTTTAATTGGTTTTAATTTGATTTCTGCCTGCAAAGCAGAAGCAAAAATGCCAGTAGATATTGCCAATTTGAACTTTAACGATTTCAATGCATTTATTAAAATTTCTGAACAAGGGTATGTTACTATTTTTTCTCCGAACCCAGAAATTGGTCAAGGTGTAAAAACTTCAATGCCAATGATTATTGCTGAAGAATTAGATGTAGATTGGAAAAAAGTAACGGTTGCACAGGGCGTTTTAGATACAAAAAATTATACAAGACAAGTTGCTGGCGGAAGTCAATCTATTCGTAAAGGTTGGGATGCTTTAAGACAAACAGGTGCCACTGCAAAACAAATGTTAGTAAATGCTGCAGCTCAAAAGTGGAGTGTTGATGCTTCCACTTTAAAAGCTTCCAATGGAATTATAACCAATTCAAAAGGAGAAAAATTAGGGTATGGTGATGTTGTAAAAGAAGCGGCTTTATTAGAAGTTCCAGAAAATGTAAAATTAAAAGAAGCGAAAGATTTTACCATCATTGGTCAAGAAATTGTAAATGTAGATATCGATAAAATTATTACTGGAAAGCCATTGTTTGGTTTAGACTATAAATCTGAAGGAATGCTGTATGCATCCGTCTTAAGACCACCTGCATTCGGACAAACATTAGATACTTTTGATGCATCCAAAGCAAAAAGCATCAATGGTGTTTCTGAAATACTTAAATTTGGAGATAAAATTGCAGTTTTAGCAACTTCTACTTGGGCAGCAATGAAAGGTAAAAAAGCACTTTCTGCTACTTGGAAAACAGCTTCCAAAGCAGAAAGTACAGAGGCTCATGATAAAATTTTAACTGAAATTTTAGATGGGAATAAACTAGAAGTACGAAGAGAAGATGGAAACATTAAAAATGCGTTTGCCAAAGCAGATAAAGTAATTGAAAAAACATACCATTCACCTTTTTTACCACACAATTGTATGGAGCCTATGAATTTTTATGCAGATGTAACGGCAGACAAAATTCACTTAGTTGGACCAATTCAAACGCCACAATGGACAGCAAATAGAGTGGCAAAATTACTGGAACGAAAAGTAGAGGAGGTTCATTTAGAAATGACAAGAATGGGCGGTGGTTTTGGTAGAAGATTGTATGGAGATTTTGCTTTAGAAGCAGCAGAAATATCAAATCTGGCAAAAAAACCTGTAAAAGTTGTGTTTTCTAGAGAAGATGATATGACGGCAGGAATTTATAGACCAGCCATTAAATATAGAATAAAAGCAGCTTTAAAAGATGGCAAGGTTACAGGGTATCATTTAAAAGAAGCAGCTGTAAATGGAAATATGTATGGTTTGATTCCTAACTTTTTCCCCGCAGGATGTATTCCAAATTACAAAGTTGAAGCAGGGAATTATAAAAGTAACATAACCACGGGAGCTTGGAGAGCGCCTTATACAAACTTCTTGGCGTTTGCAGAACAAAGTTTTTTTGATGAACTAGCTACTGAATTAAATATAGATCCTATTCAATTGCGTTTAGACTTGTTACAAAATGTAAAAAATACTGACGATAAAAGAATCGAATATTCTGGTCAAAGAATGGAAGATACTATTAAGTTGGTAAGAGAAAAATCTAATTGGGGCAATACATCAGAAGGAAGATATCAAGGTTTTGCAGCGTATTATAGTCATAATACACATGTTGCGGAGGTTGCAGAAATCGAATTAAAAAATGGAAATCCTGTGATTAAAAAAGTAACAGTAGCTGTAGATTGTGGTGTTGTGGTAAATCCTACTGGCGCAAGAAATCAGGTGGAAGGTGGTGTCATTGATGGAATTGGGCATGCCATGTACAGTGATTTTTCTTTTAAAAATGGAAAGCCAGCATACCAAAACTTTGATAGGTATCGATTGATTAAAATGAACGAAACGCCAAAAGTAGAAGTTCATTTTGTAGAAAATAATTTATCGCCTACAGGTTTAGGAGAACCTGGTTTACCACCTGCAGGTGGCGCAGTTGCCAATGGAATTCATGCAGCATTAGGAAAAAGAATCTATCGTCAACCATTTGTAAATGAGTTGAAAAAAAGTAATCTACTTGGGTAAATAAAGAAAACCGCTTTTAAGCGGTTTTCTTATTCTATTAAGTAAATATATCAACCTTTATTGACCAGCTTCTTTTTTTGCTTCTTCTACCATTTTATCGTTTGGTACAATAGCAACATTTACTCTTCTATTTTTTGCTCTACCTTCTGCAGTAGCATTGTCATATTTTGGTTGCGTTTCCCCAAACCATAAAGTTTCAAACCTGCTAGACATTACGCCATTGTTGGCTAAATAATTAGTTACAGACTTCGCTCTTTTTTCAGACAAACTTAAGTTATAACTATCTCTACCTGTATTATCGGTATGTCCAACAACTAAAATTTTAGTATCTGGAAACTCTTTAAAAATGCCAGATAACTTATTTAAAGTTTCTTGAGATTTCGAATTGATGTTTGACTGATTTGTGTCAAAATACACTCCACTATTCTCATCAAAAGTAACTACAATACCGTTGTCTACTCTTTCAACTTGCGCACCAGGAACTTCAGTTTCTATTTTTTTAGCTTGGTCGTCCATTTTCTTACCAATTAAAACTCCAGCACCACCACCAATAACACCACCAATAACAGCTCCTAATTCGCTGTTGTCTCCACTACCAACATTATTTCCAATAATAGCACCAATAATTGCACCAGCTCCAGCACCAATTACGCCTCCTTTTTGTTTGTTGTTTGCATTTTTGGTTGCTTCACAGCTAGAAAATCCTGCGGTTAAAGTAATTGCAATTGCAAAAATCGATAAATTTTTAAATATTCTTTTCATAATAATTATTGTTTTATAAAGTCCATATTAATAATAAAAGGCGTTCCATTTACAGTTAAATTTTGTTGCCACCTCATTGTAGATGCTGTTAATTCAGATAAGTCTACTCTAAACCCAATGTTACTTTCATTGTTTTTTGGTTTTAATAAAAAATCATAATAACCAGAAATTTCATCTATTTCTTGAATAACAAAAATAAATTCTCTTTCTCCTGAGATACAATTTGCACCAGTTATAGCATACACACCCGAATTGTTATTAGGCACAAACTTCCATTCTGAACCTTCTAAACATTCTTTTGTAGTATCGTCAAACATGGTCACATTATAGTCACCAGTTTTACTATACGTAATAGTATTTAGAACCCAATTTCCTTTGATTGTTTTTTCTTTCGATTTGATAGTTTTTGAAGCTCCACAAGAAAATAAGGTCGCAACAAATACCAAGAGCATTAATTTTTTCATAAGATTTACTTTTTTGTAGTGCGAAATAACAACTAAACAGGCAAAGAAGTTAACTCATAAGCAAAAATTATGAATGCATTTAAAAATAAATTTCTTGTGCTAACCTAAAAGTGTTGGCATGTGCATCTACTATTATATTAATATCGGAAGAATAACCGCCTCCCATAGAGCACATCACAGGGATTTTTAAATCGAAACATAATTGCAGCACAAACCTGTCTCTTTCTTTGCAACCATCTAAGGTTAAACCCAGTTTTCCTAACTTATCGGATACAATTACATCTACACCACATAAATAATAGATAAAATCTGGTTTTTCTTGATTGATGAGTTTTGGAAGTGTTTCTTTTAGTATTGATACATACTCAGCATCTTGAGTATCATTTTCTAACGGAATATCTAAATCAGATTTTTCTTTAACAAAAGGATAATTGCTTTTTCCATGCATAGAAAACGTAAAAACGGAAGTATCATTTTGGAAGATTTCTGCGGTACCATTTCCTTGATGCACATCTAAATCTACGATTAAAATTTTCTTTGCCAAACCTTTATTTTGAAGATATCTTGCGCCAATAGCTTGGTCATTTAACATACAGAAAGCTTCACCTCTGTTAGAAAAAGCATGATGTGTTCCACCAGCAATATTCATGGCAATTCCGTTTTTTAGTGCAAATTCAGAAGCTTTTAGAGTTCCATCTGCAATAATCATTTCTCTTTCCACAAGAACTTCAGACAACGGAAAACCAATTTTTCGGGCGGCTTTTTGAGAAAGCGTAATATTTAATAAATCAAAAAAATATTCTGGATCATGAACCGTAAAAAAATGTTTATTGTTGGGGATCTCTGGTTCAAAAAAATTGTCTTCTATACAAGTACCCTCATAGATTAATTGCTGTGGTAAAAGATCATATTTTTCCATAGGAAAACGATGCCCTTCTGGTAATTCATGTTTGTATATGGGGTGATATGCTATTTTAAGCATTAACTAACTTCTTGTCCGTTTTTAACTACTTTTTCTGGTTCCATAAAGGCTAGCTTTCCATCAGGTGTATCTGTCATTAAAATCATTCCTTGACTTTCTACTCCACGAATTTTTCTTGGCGCTAAATTTACCAAAACAGCAACTTGTTGACCAATAATTTCTTCTGGTGAAAAACTTTCTGCTATTCCAGAAACAATAGTTCTAACATCAATACCCACATCCACTTTTAGTTTTAGTAGTTTTTTAGTTTTTGCAACTTTTTCTGCTTCTAAAATGGTACCAATTCGAATGTCTAATTTCGTAAAATCTTCAAAATCGATGGTTTCTTTTTGAGGTTCTACCACTTTATTTTCTTGCTCATTAGCAATCTTTGTAGCTTCTAATTTTTCTATTTGAGTTTCAATAGTTTTATCTTCTATTTTAGAAAACAATAACTCTCCTTTATTTATTTGATGACTAGCTTCTATTAAAATATTTTTCTCTGAAACTTCACTCCAAGATAATTTTTCATCTAAGTTTAACATTCCCTTTAATTTACTAGAAGTAAAAGGTAAAAATGGTTCAGATAAAACTGCTAAAGCAGCAGAGATTTGCAACGCGACATACATAATTGTTTTTACCCGCGCTTCATCAACCTTAATTACTTTCCAAGGTTCTTCATCTGCTAAATATTTGTTTCCAAGTCTCGCCAAACTCATTAATTCTTGACTAGCTTCTCTAAAACGATATCTTTCAATAGACTTCCCAATAGTTATTGGAAACTCTTTTACAGCAGCCAAAACATCTTCATCAACTTCGGTGAAATTGTTTGGTGTAGGAACAATTCCCTCGTAATATTTGTTGGTTAAAACAACCACTCTGTTGATGAAATTCCCAAAAATGGCCACCAATTCGTTATTGTTTTTTGCTTGAAAATCTTTCCAAGTAAAATCGTTGTCTTTACTTTCCGGCGCATTTGCCGTTAGTGTATAACGTAAAACATCTTGCTGATTTGGAAATTCTTCCAAATATTCATGCAACCAAACTGCCCAATTTTTCGAAGTCGATAATTTATTTCCTTCTAAATTTAAAAATTCATTTGCAGGCACATTTTCTGGTAAAATATAGTCTCCGTGCGCTTTTAACATACTCGGAAAAATAATACAGTGAAAAACAATGTTGTCTTTTCCTATAAAATGAACCAGTTTTGTGTCGTCTTTTTTCCAGTAATCTTCCCAGTTTTTTCCTTCTCTTGCTGCCCATTCTTTGGTGGAAGAAATGTAGCCAATTGGCGCATCAAACCAAACATATAAGACTTTTCCTTCTGCACCTTTTAGAGGCACAGGAATCCCCCAATCTAAATCTCTGGTTACCGCTCTTGGTCTTAAACCGTCATCTAACCAAGATTTTACTTGTCCGTAAACATTCGGTTTCCAGTCTTTCTTATGTCCCTCTAAAATCCATTCACGTAAAAAATCTTCATGTTTATCCAAAGGTAAAAACCAGTGTTTGGTTTCTTTAACTGTAGGAACATTTCCTGTAATTGCAGATTTTGGGTTGATTAAATCTGTTCCGTTATGAGAAGTGCCACAGTTTTCACATTGATCTCCATAACTTTCTTCAAATCCACATTTTGGACAAGTTCCCACTACAAATCTGTCGGCTAAAAACTGATCTGCTTCTGCATCATACAATTGCGCAGAAACTTCTTCAATAAATTCGCCATCATTATACATTTTTGTAAAAAATTCGGATGCTGTTTCATGATGAATTTTAGAAGATGTTCTTGAATAATTGTCGAAAGAAATCCCAAAATCAGCAAAAGACTGTTTGATGATTCCGTGATATTTATCGATAATATCTTGTGGAGAAACCCCTTCTTTTTTTGCGCTCATGGGTATGGCAACACCATGTTCATCAGAACCACAGATGTACGCAACATCTTTACCTGTTAAACGCAGGTAACGTGCATAAATATCTGCGGGCACATAAACACCTGCCAAATGGCCGATATGAATAGGGCCATTTGTGTAAGGTAAAGCTGCTGTAATGGTATATCTTTTTGGAGTATTCATCGAATTTTCCTTAATTTTATTTGTGGATTGATTTTTGCTTGACAAAAGTACAAAAAACCGAGTTTTAAAACCGATTGAAAATTGATACATTTACAGGAATAAGATTTTTAGATGATTAGAACCAAGAACCAAGACTTATTTTGAAAGTTAAATCACTTTTTTTATTAATTTTTCTGATGATTTTTGTATCAACAATTGCTCAAGAAGATGTTGATACTTTAAGAATTAAAAGTAATCCAGTCTTTTTTGCAGGAATGAATTTAGGTTTTGTAAATGGAAACCTTACAGGATTAAATGCGAGTTTCGATTTAAATTATCAAAGTAATAATAATTTATTAACTTTTAAATATAATGCCATATTAGATATTGAAGAATTCGGATTTTTATATTTTATACCCACTGCTGATATAAATTCTGAGACGGAAGAATTTTCTATTCTGTTTGGTAAAAGATATATTGAAGATGGGTTTTCTTACCATTTTTCTGGAGGGATTTCTTATAGTATAACAGAAGGTCAACAGGCAGATCTAACATATAGTTATACTGGCTTTCCTTTAGAAATAGGAATCAGTTGGTTTAAATCTAAAAAGGAAAGATTTAGAATTTTGTATGGCTTAATTCCTGTTGGAAAACCTACTGCTTTTGGAAGGTCTATTGGGTTTAAACTGTATGGAAATGTTTCAAAAAAATCATATATTGGTATTGGGTTGAATTTTGGCCTAGGTTGGCATAAAAAATATTAGTATGAAAAATAAAATTACATTTATCAGTTTGTTTTTGATGATATTTTCATCAATAACTGCACAAGAAAAAGTTATGGAATTAATGCAACCTGCATATCTAAAAAAAGGAGACTCCGTGGCTATTGTGGCGCCTGCTGGAATTTTAAAAAACAAACAAGAAGTTGTAGATACAGCTAAAAAATTATTAGAAAGCTGGGGTGTAGAAGTTGTTTTAGGAGAAAATATGTTTAATGACGAAAATCATTTTGCTGGTTCTGATGCTGAACGTTGCGAAGATTTTCAAAAAGCATTAGACAATAAAAACATCAAAGCAATTTGGGCGGCAAGAGGTGGTTACGGTTCCGTAAGAATTTTAGATAAACTCGATTTTACAAATTTTAAAATCAACCCAAAATGGATTATTGGGTATTCTGATATTACTGCATTTCACAACCATGTTCATAATTTAGGCGTTGAAAGTATTCATGGAATGATGACCACAAGTTTAGGGAGTGAAGCTGAAGAAATTGCTGAAACAATTGCTAGTTTTAAAAAAGCACTTTTTGGTAAAGAATTGAAGTATACAATTCGAGCTTCTAATTATAATAGAAATTTATCTACTGATATTGTTGAAGGGCAATTGGTTGGTGGTAACCTAGCCATTTTAACATCGATGTTAGGTTCTGTAAGTCAAATAAATACCAATAAAAAAATTCTCTTTATTGAAGAAATAGGTGAATACAAATATTCAATAGACAGAATGTTGCAAAGCTTAAAAAGAGCAGGCTATTTTAAAAATGTAAAAGCAGTAATTGTTGGCGATATTTCTAATATTAAAAACAATACCACAAAATGGGGAAGTTCTATTGAACAATTAATTTTAGAAGCTGTACCAGAAAAAATTCCTGTTTTATTTAATTTTCCTGCAGGTCATGAGAATGATAATAGAGCGTTGATATTTGGAAGGAAAGTTCAGTTGGCAGTTGGCAGTGAGCAGTATTCAGTTAGATTCACTGATTAAATTAGTGAAACTCAATTTCTATTCCGAAGCTTCGGAATAAAAATTGCTAGCTGAACTAATCCCGCTTTTTTTAGCGGGATCTATGTGTTTTATCCCCCAACGATCTGCGTCAAATAAAAAAGAAATCCCTACTTGATATCTCGAACCCTTGGGGCGAGTTTTTCATTTTAGCGTTTTCTATTTTGAAAATAAATTGTTACGAATTCAATGTAATTTGTGAATTCATTGCAAAATCTATCTCCTTAAATATTTCAACTTCTTGAAAAGTAAATAATAATTTGTAAATTAAGACGCTGCAATTTTCAATTCATAGTTTTTTAAAACCATAAAACTGACTGAAAACTGCCAACTGAATACTGAAAACTAAAAAAATGGCAGAGCATAACGAACTTGGTAAAAAAGGAGAAAAATTAGCCATCGATTTTCTACTAAAAAACGATTATAAAATTCTGGAAAAAAACTATCGTTACCTAAAAGCGGAAGTAGATATTATTGCTCAAAAAGAAAATACATTAGCCATTATTGAAGTAAAAACAAGAAGCACCGATTATTTTGGAGATCCACAGGATTTTGTAAATCCTAAAAAGATAAAACTGTTACTTTCTGCAATTGATTATTATGTAATTGAAAAAGATTTAGACGTAGAAGTAAGGTTTGATATTATTGCCATTATCCATCAAAATAAAACTACAAAAATTGAGCATTTAGAAGATGCTTTTTTGCATTTTTAAAGTTTTTCTAAAAAAGCTTTTAGCTCTTTTAATTCATCTGGTTTTGCAATAATTTCCTTATCTGCATTTAACACAAAATACGTTGGTGTAGCATTAATATTATAGGTTCTTGCAATCTTATTTTCCCATTTATTTAGACCTAAAATATGACGCCAATTTGGTAAGGTTTTTTTCATATTTTTCCAGCCAAAATCATTTCTTTCCAAAGAAAAAGCCACCACTTTAATATTGTTTTTTTCTTGTAAAAATTGATACAATTCAGGGATTTCTTTTAAACAATGCGAGCAATCTGTACTCCAAAAAACCAATACATAATTTTTAGCATCTTTTAGAGTTGCCAGTTGTAGCGTTTCACCATTCTCTTTCCATGAAAAATTAGGAGCTGTTCTGCCAATTTCTGTAGCTAGAAGTGTTAATTTTTCGCTTTTAAACTTTTCACTTTGTAAAGATTTTGGCAATTTGTTATAATAGTCATCAAATAAATGATCTATCATTTCTACGTTCTTGTTTTCTTCAAACTGACCAATTAAAAATTCAATAACATCTTTTTTAAAATTTACATCTTTAATTTTTGAAAAAACAGTTTCTATAGACTCTTTATAAAGTTTCTGTTGTGTCTCTTGGTCCTCTGAATAATTAATGTAAAATACGTAGTCTGTAATTCGATCTACTAAAAAAGAAGAGTTTAAAAGCGTAGTATTTGCAAAATCCATATTGTCAAAAAAAGTAGTTCTCATATTAGATAAATACTCTTTTGGTGTTGTTTTTATCTCTGAAGGATTTGCTCTTAACGTTGCTTTTATAAAAGGCTGTACGTACATTTCTTTAGTACTATCCAAATATGTTGTTTGAATACTATTTATTTCCGCTAATATTTTTTTATAGTTAGCTTCCAAATCTAGTTGTTCATCTCTAAAGGCTACAACTTGAAGAGAATCTAATTTTTGTTGTTGTGCAGAAATTTCTATCAAGTAGTTTTTATAGAGTATGTTCTCTTTAGATTCAGAAAAGAGCACCGTTTGTTCTGGATAATCTGGATGAAATGTAAAACTTACATTTTCTTTATTAAAAATGAAATCTACAAAACCAGGATCAGTTGTTCTGTATTTAATTCTGTAAGAACCAATTTTGGTATCCAGAGGTAGCGTAAATTGAAATGTTCCTATTGCCTGACTCTTCCCATCTATTACAACCGAGTCTTTTTTAATGTTTGTATTCTGAACAAATAATTGTCTAGATCCTTCAATACTATATAAAATAACCCAATCTGTATCTAAACTATGGGTTAATGTTCCATTTATAGTAAATTGTGCTTGTGCAAAAGAAGATATTAGGAAAATAAAAGCAAGTAATTTTTTCATTTTTAAGGTATTGAATTCATTTCTAGAAAATCTATTTTCAAGAAGTGTACCAAAAGTACTATTTATGTAACAATTTAGGTATATTGTAAGTTAAAAAAAGAATGCCTTTTTCAAATAAAGTAGTTTGGGTTACTGTTGCTTCCTCTGGAATTGGAAAAGCATTGGCCATTGAGTTGTCTAAACAAAATGCAAAACTAATTTTGTCGTCTAGAAATAGTGAAAGCTTAGAATTGGTAAAGAATGCCTGTAAAAATTTAGAAAATATAAAAATCATTCCATTAGATTTAGAAGATTATACAAATTTGCATTTTAAAGCAAAGGATGCTATTGCTGCTTTTGGTACTATAGATATCTTAATAAATAATGGTGGTATTAGTCAACGTTCTTTAGTTGAAAACACTCAAATTGAGGTAGACAAACGCATTATGGATGTCAATTATTTAGGAACCGTTGCCTTAACAAAAGCTATTTTACCTTATTTTATTAAACATCAAAAAGGTCAGTTTGTAGTTACCACCAGTATTGTGGGCAAAATAGGCACGCCTTTACGGTCTAGTTATGCCGCAAGTAAACATGCTTTACATGGTTTTTTTGATAGCTTAAGAGCAGAGAATCATCTAAATAATATTAAGGTAACTTTAGTGTGTCCTGGTTTTATACATACAAATGTTTCTAAAAATGCATTGACCGGGAATGGAACTCCTCAAGGGAAGATGGACACTGCAACTGCAAACGGCATGTCTCCTGAACGCTTTTCTAAACTGATGCTTAAAGCCATTGAAAATAAAAAAGAAGAAGTGTATATTGCTGGTGCAAAAGAAAAACTAGGGGTGTATTTAAAACGATTTTTTCCTAGTTTGTTTGCTGTTTTTATTAGAAAAATGCGTGTTACTTAGTGGCTAAAAATTGTATTTCATCAAAATAATTAATAATAGATTCTTTCATTAAAACGGTTTGTTCACCAGCTTTTAAGCTTGGTAATTCTGTTAGCATTTTATAATGGGGCCAACCATCGGCATCAAAAAAATCGAACTCATAATACCCATAAGGTTCTAATAACTTACAAATGGCAATATGCATTAGATTTACTTTTTCGTCTTTTTTAAACTTTCTGTGACCTTGACCAAGCTCTTGAACTCCTATTAAGTAGATAATTCCATCAATATTTAACGCATCTCCATCCGCAAATTGATCTGTTAGTTTTGTAACTAATAAATCCCACTTTTCTTTGAGGTTTGTTATTTTTGACATGTAATTTGTTTTAAGTTTGTAAAGATACAATGCCTATTTTTAAATTTTAAAAAAAAGATGTAGGTTTGAATAAATTTTTTTATGAATATTTTTGATATAATTATTGCGGCATTATTACTATTTGGCTTTGTTAGGGGTATTATGAAAGGACTTTTTGTTGAAGTAGCCTCTTTAGTTGCTTTAATTGCTGGTGTATACGGGGCAATACATTTTTCTTATTTTATAGGAGATTTTTTAAAAGAAACCGTATCTTGGAGCGAAGAATATATTTCTTTAGCTGCATTTGCAGGAACGTTTATAATCATCATAATAATAATTGCTTTTTTAGGTAAAATACTTACCAAATTAGCAGATTTTGCCGCTTTAGGTATTTTAAATAAAATTTTAGGTGGCGTTTTTGGATGCCTAAAAATCGGATTAATTCTAAGTGTAATTTTTATTTTTTTTGGAAAAATGAATGATACCATTCCTTTTTTAGAAAAAGAAACTTTAGAAGAGTCTATATTATATGAACCCGTAAAAAAAATAGCCCCTACTATTTTTCCTTCAATCATTAAAAATGAAGAAGAGGAAAAGACTCCTATTTTAAATATCTAAATAAGAACGATTTCTTATAAATCGATTTTTTAAATTTAATAATGAGAAAATTATACTTTTTAATAGCTTTTGTAGGAATAGGAGCTTTGATGTCTTTTACAGCACAAGATTGTTCTATATTAAAGAATAATTCTTTCAATTATAAAGTGGGTAGTAAAGATGTGTTGGTTGTTTTTGGGGCAGACGATTATATTGAATACCACGAAAAGAAAAAATATTACATAAAATCTGATATTGATTGGGTAACAGATTGTGAGTACAACTTGGTTATTCAAGAATCTACACTACCAAATTTTCCATTTAAAGCGGGCACTACTATGAACATTAAAATAGATAGAGTCAAAGGGAAAAAAGTATACTATACAGCCTCCTTAGGTGGTAGGTCCTGGGAATGGCGAATGACAAAAGTGAAGTCATCAAAATAACAAAAAACCAAGGTAAAAATCTTGGTTTTCTGTTTTTATAAAATTTATAAAATCGTTACGTCTCCAGTTTCTAAAGAATACACCCCTCCAACAATTTTAAGGTCGCCGATGTCTTCCATTTCTTTAAGAATGGTACTTTTTTCACGAATTCTATCGATCGTTAAAAGCACATTGTTTTCAACAGTTTTTGCTACAAATTCTTTATTGTTAGAATTTTTTTCTCCTGCTACTTCTTCAGATGATTTCTTTACAGCAGGAATAATATTGCTTAACATTGCCGTTATGTTTCCTAATTCTACACCATCGCAAGCAGCTTTAACGGCACCACAACTTTGATGACCTAATACTAAAACTAGTTTGCTACCCGCTACAGCACAAGAGTATTCTAAACTTCCTAAAATATCTGTATTTTCAAAATTACCGGCAACTCTCGCGACAAAAATATCGCCAATGGTTTGGTCAAAAACTTGTTCTACAGGAACTCTAGAATCTATACAAGAAAGTATCACCGCTTTTGGATATTGTCCTCCAACAGTATCTTTAACTAAAGAATTATAATCAACTTCTTGTAAAGAATTATTTTTAAATCTTTCGTTTCCTTCTAAAAGATTTTTTAAAATATCATTTGGCGTTAAGCTACTTTGGGCTTCTTTGTTTAATGCTAATTTTCTCATTTTTTTAAATTTTTAGTATTCGTCTTTAATATTTAGTTTTATCCATTTTACACAAGCGTCAAAATTTTTGAAGATGTGTTCTGTAGGAATAAAATCTGGAATGATGTCAATTCTTTCCATCATATATTTTGGCTGTTGTAATAGGTTTACAAATAAAACTTCTACATTTCGCTTTTTTAAATCTTGCAACATATCTTCCATCGCATACAGCCCAGTCTGATCCATATACTGCATTCTACCCAAACGCATAATTACTGTTTTTGCAGTTCTAGGAATTTGCTGGGAAAGTGCTTGAAACTCACTTGTAGACCCAAAAAATAACGGCCCTTTAATGTGTTTTATAAACACTTCTTCTTTTAAATTTTGAGGAAAATCTAGTTCATCTGCCCAAGATTCTTCTTTTAAAGATTTTACATCAGATCTTTCTGCTGTAAGGTCTCCAATTTTTTTCATAAACATCAAAGAAGCAATTACCAAGCCAATACCTACTGCATACACTAAATTCCAAAAAGTAGATAGTACTAGCACTACCATCATAATTAACACTTCTGAACTTAGTTTTATTGGGCCAATTTTAAGGTCTTTTGGTAAATAAGGAATTGCTTTTAAACCTTTATAGTCCATCACACCAATACCCACAGTAATTAAAATACCCGCCAAAACTGCAGCCGGAATTTTAGATGCAATTGGGCCTAAACCCAACATAATTACCAGCAACATGATTCCTGCAATCATACCAGAAAGCTTTGTTTTTCCACCAGCATTTATATTTACAACGGTTCTTATAGTAGCTCCTGCTCCAGGAATTCCTCCAAAAATTGCAGCGATACTATTCCCGATTCCCTGGCCCACTAGTTCTTTATTTGGTTTGTGTTTCGTTTTGGTCATATTGTCTGCCACAACACTTGTTAACAGCGAATCTATGGCTCCTAAAAGTGCTAATGTTAAAGCTGTAAAAATATAAGGTGTAATACTAGCGAGGCTAAAGTTGGTGAAAATTTCTAGTTTAGGAATGGGTATTCCGCCAGGTATTTCTTGAATTGTCCTATAATCTAAACCAAAACCAACCGCAATCCCAGACATCACAACCAGCGCAACCAGCGTACTCGGAACCTTCGTGGTAATCCTTTTAAAACCATAAATAATAATGATGGTGCCTAATGCCAACAAAAGTTCTAGTAAGAGAATATTTTTTATGGCTCTTGGAAACGCTTTAATAGCACCTAAAGCACCAGAAGTTTCTTTTGCAGCCAATGTTTGAGATTCTTTTTGAATGTCTTCTAGAGTAATTAATTTACCTCTTCTATTTGTTTCCTCAAAATTTTCTAAAACTAGAATGCCTTCTCCTGCTTCTTCTTTTAAAATGTTTTCTAGAATAACTTCTTGCGCTTGCGGTTGAAACTGGGTTACAAATTCGGTATCTTCTTTCGGATAATATCCTAAAGATGGTAATATTTGTGTTAGTAAAATAATAACACCAATTGCGGTCATAAAACCAGAAACTACTGGGTAGGGAATGTATCTTATATATTTTCCTAAACCGATTACTCCCAGTATAATTTGAAATAAACCTGCTAAGAGAAAAACAGTTAAAATGGCTGGCAAAGCTTTAGAAACATCACCGTCATTTGCTGCAATAATACCAGCAATAACCACCATACTTACTGCCGTCATTGGTGCAGTTGGTCCAGATATTTGGGTATTTGTTCCACCAAAAAGCGCAGCAAAGAAACTAATAAAAATAGCACCGTACAGGCCTGCGCTTGGCCCTAAACCAGATGAAACACCAAAGGCCAAAGCTAATGGTAAGGCAACAATACCTGCAGTGATACCACCAAAAGCGTCACCTTTGATGCTTGAAAACAATTTTTTCATTACTATTTTTTAGTTGTTTTAAAGTAAAACCAAGTTACTGATTCTATTTTAACTAGAAGCTGGTTTCTGTGCTAGAATTTATCGCTTAATTTGTTAACATTAACGAACAATCTAGATTATTTGCCAAATTACTTATTCTAGATTTTGAACTTTTTATTTTTTCATTTTCTCTATTTACAAATAGTAAATTAATGTTATTTTTAGAGAGGTAGTTTCCCATATTTTTAAAAACATGGTCTCCTTCCTCAAAAATAAAATCGATTGTTTTTTCTGCTGTTGAAGTTTTATTTTCAATCGAACTTTTAGTGTTTATTTGAAAAGATTTTAAAGGTTTATTTGTATAGGATACTAACTTTTCTGCAAATCTATTTTTTAACGAATTTGCATCATTTAATAAGCCTAAAGAAATTTTGGTAGTTGCTTCTAATGGATTTTTCTCTGATACAATCATTGTGGTGCCAGCGTATTCTTTTAAAACAAAGTCGATGATATTATCGCCCATAAAAGACAAAATAGTAGATTTTCTTTTCCCTAAAACTACAATATCTGGTTTAATGTCTTTTAAATGGTCACTAATTTCATCCTTTAAATTACCAAATGAAATTTTATGACGAATTGGTATCTTTTCATTTGCAGACAAGTCTTTAATCAATTTTTTTATTGTATTATCTGCTTTGATAAAATTTTCATTGATAGATCTCATTGCAGAAAGCTGACTTTCTTTTTCCACAATATCTGTAGGTTTTTTTACACAGAAAAAATCAATTTCTCCGTTTAGCATTTTTGCTAAATTTATTCCGTTTTTTAGAACGCCACGTGTAGATTTATCCACATCAGAAAGCACTAGAATTTTACATGTATTGTTCATAATTATTTTTTTAAGCAGACTTTTTAGGTCTTAATTCAAAAAACTCAATATAACTTGGCGGATTTTCTACAATACCTCTTTCAGAAATTAATTGAATATCGATATTTCTTTCTTTTGCTTTAAACGCAAAATCTTCTAATATTTCAATAATATCATTGTCTAAGTATCTTGTTTTTCTAACATCTAATTCTAAATAGGTATCTCTTGGTAAACTGTCTAATTCTTTTAAAATAGCGCCTTTATTAAAGAAGGTTACTTCTTCTGCTAGCGTCATTTTAATTCTGTGTTTCCCATTACTTTTATCTTCAATATGTAAAAAGTGAGAATTTTGGAAACTCTTTATTAAAATTACAACAATACCAACGGTTAAACCTAGACCAATACCCACTAACAAATCGGTAAAAACAATCCCAATAACAGTTACAAAAAAGGGAATTGATTGTTTCCAACCCAATTGAATCATTTCTTTAAACAATGCCGGTTTTGCCAACTTGTAACCAACAATTAATAAAACTGCCGCCAATACAGATAATGGAATTTTATTTAATAGAGTAGGAATTAGAATTACAGAAATCAACAATAAAAAACCATGAACAATGGCAGACAATTTTGTTCTACCGCCAGATTGAATATTCGCAGAACTTCGAACAATAACTTGTGTAATTGGCAAACCACCAATGAGACCAGAAATAATATTTCCTGTTCCTTGCGCTAATAATTCTCTGTTTGTTGGCGTTACATTTTTATGAGGATCTAATTTGTCTGTAGCTTCTACACATAATAAGGTCTCTAAACTTGCCACCAAAGCAATTGTAAAACCAGTAACCCAAACTTGCGGATTTGAAATTGCAGTAAAATTAGGGAAACTAAACTGACCCAAAAAAGAATTGAAACTATCTGGCACAGGAACACTTACCAAATGCTCTGGATTTATACCATATTTAGAATTTTCATTTGTAATAAAATAATAAGCAATACCTGCAACAACAGCTACTAAAGGGCCTTGAATTATTTGAAAGAATTTTCCTTTTTTAGAAAGCACATTACTCCAAAGTAATAAAATACCCAAGCCTATAAAACCAACAATTGTGGCGCCGATACTGATGTTATTGAAAGTATTTACAATTTCTGAAAACGAATTTTGACCATCTACTTGAAAGAAAGCAAAATCTCCTTCAGGATCTGCATCATAACCGAAAAAGTGTGGAATTTGTTTTAAGATAATGATAATACCAATACCTGTTAACATTCCTTTAATTACTGATGATGGAAAGTAATACCCGATAATTCCGGCTTTTAAAAAACCAAATACTAATTGAATAATTCCTCCTAAAACTACGGCAACTAAAAAATTTTCATAGCTCCCTAGAGTACCAATTGCGGTAAGTACAATTGCAGCTAAACCTGCTGCAGGACCACTTACACCAATTTTAGAACCACTTAAACTACCCACTACAATACCACCAACAATTCCTGCAATTAAACCAGAGAAAAGAGGTGCTCCACTTGCTAATGCAATACCTAAACATAAAGGCAATGCTACGAAAAATACGACCACACTTGCAGGTAAATCGCTTTTAATGTGTTTGAACATATATAAAAGATTTTTCTCTAAGCTTCATTTACTTAGAGTATTGTTTAAAATAAAAGATTGTTTTTTTTATACTAGTTAGAAATTATAGCATAAATTTTGGTGGTGGGGTTGTAATTTTTAGATATTCTGAAACATAGTTTTTAGAATGAAAACGTATGTTTTTATTCATTTGAGAATCATTCGATAAAAAAGAAGTTATAAAAGTGGAAGAATGAATTTTTAGTTCTGAATCTATTTTAGATTCTTCTTTTCCTTTATTTTCTTCTTCTTCATTGATATCTAAAAAGAAAGCAATCTCTTGAGAATAGTCTGTGAGACTAATAATAGTAGGCGTAGCCAAAAGGCTAACAAATAATATTGAGAAGAAGATTGCAATTTTAACTTTCAAAAGCGTGTTAATTTTTAGAGAACGTTAAAAATAAGAAAGTTATTTAACTATTTTGTTATTTTATACCTAAAAATCTGACAAAAGTTTTATTTCATCAGCAATAATCCAACCTAATTTACCATCTGCAATTTTAATTTTCTTCCAATTATCTATAGCGTCTAAGACAATTACTTTTGTGCCTTCATGAAGCGTAAAAACTTTTTCTGAATTTAAAGTTGGTGCATTTCTAACCTCCGTTTTTTCAGCATAAACAATAGCTTCTTTATTGTTTATCGTCTGATTATATTGATTATACGTTATAAAAATAGTGAAAAATAAAAGGATAAAACTAATCATACTCAAGGTAAAATAAGTCCTTTTTAGCGACGGAGAATACGCAAAATAAAACAATAGAAATAAAAGAGAAGCTAAAAAAGAAAATACAACCACAACAATAGCCCACTCATTATAAGTCAGTTTTTGTAGGTAGTTTGTATTCAATTTTTGAAACACCGTTTTTGGTACTTCTTCAATATTGTCTAAGGCTAAGCGTTTTGCAAAAACTAAATTATTTTTGACATCTGTATTTGTAGGATCTAATTTTAGTGCTTTTTCATAATAGAAAATTGTAGGCCCCACTTTGTTTAATTTGTAATATGCGTTTCCTAAATTAAAATATAACTCTGATGAAACCGCATCTTGAGAGGCTATTTCTTTATATTTTTCAATAGCATTTTCAAAGTCTCCGTTTCTGTACAATTCATTTGCAGCAACAAACAAACTGTCTATATTTTGAGCAGCAATTGAGTTGGCGATTATCAATAATAAAAATAATAATTTCTTCATTTTTATAACTGTTTATCTAATTGAACAATAACTTCTTTGGCACGTTCAAACTCTTCTTTCATTTGAGTGGCTGTAAAAGGTGTATACCTTGCAAAATCTGAACTTTTTAAAACCTCAATAAATTGTTGAATGGTTTCAGGTGCTACCTTTTTAGCTTCTAGAATTTGAGTAATTTTTTCTTTACTGATATCAAAAGTTTCGATGCCTAATTTTGCTTTTAAATAATTGTGAAGCGCGCGTTCTAAAGCTTCATAAAAAGCTTCTTTTTTGCCTAGTTGTTTTTGTGCTTTAGACAAGTATTTTTTAGCTAATCTTTCAGCTTTTCTCAATCGATTACCCACAAGATCATTATTTCTTTCTTTACTCTTTTTCCCAATGAATATTCCTAATGGAATGGCAATTAAAGGTAAAAAAAGGAGCATATAAAAAAAATTCGTTTTAAAGAAATCTGTTTGTTCTTTCGATACAAAACTAGTTTTTGTGGCAATATATCTAAAGTTTTTACCAGTGGTAACTACATCTTGTTTTCTTACAGCACTCGAGTCTACAGTAACTAATTCTTTTCCTTCTTGAACATCTACAAAGAAATCTTCTGTATCAATAGTGGTGTATTTCTTTTCTTTTGGATTAAAATACGAAAAAGAAACACTAGGTATCTTGTATTTCCCTTTGTATTGAGGCACAATTGTGTAGGTATCTGTTACAGAACCAGAAATGCCTGTTGTATTTACACGTACACGCTCTTTTCTTTCTGGTTGATATTTCTCTAGCTCTACGGGAGTTTCTACAGAAGGCAATTCAAATAGTTTTAAATTTCCTTTTCCAGAAACAGCTACTTTAATTTGGCTCGTTTCATTGGCTTTTAAAATTTCTTTGCTTAAGGAAACATCAAAATTAAATTGACCTACTGCACCGGTAAAATTTGCTGGTTTGCCTTCTAATGGAAGACTCTTAGGAGCAACTGTTTTTTTAGCTGAAGAAAATTCTCTTCTTACATTTCTTGTAATTACATTCCCAAAAAAATCAGACCTACCTGAGGGGACTCCAATTACAATATCCATCTTCATTGGGTCGATGGATAATTTTCCTGTTTTAGTAGGAATTAATAAGGCTTTCTGAAGTACAATGTATCTGTAGTTTTCTCCATTGTATTTTCCCATTTTAACAGGAAAGCCATTAATTTTTATATCTTGATTCCAAAAACCATTGTATTTTGGTGCTTCTGTTACAGAGGTATCGTAAACGCTCACATTTTCACTTACATACAACCTGTATTCCACATAAATACCTTCACCAACATAAGGACTCGATTTTGAAATTTCAGCAACTAAATGAATATTTTGTTGTGCAATATAATTAGGATCGTTTGGGTTTTTAGGAATGTCTACAGCATCTAAAACAATTATTTTTACAGGCTCAGATTTTATTATTTTTCCGCCAATTCTAATACTTGCGGTTCCAATAGAAATTTCTCCTTTTCTTTTGGGTTCAATAATATACGTGTAAGATTGTGTAAAAGTAACTTGTCTGCCACTTGGTGTTTGTCTAATAGATTGACTTACAGATTGACTTGGTCCGCCAACAACTTTAAAATTATTAAAATTTGGAGGCGTAAAATTTTCTCCTCCTTGCTTATTGATAGAAAATTCTACTCGTAAACGTTGGTTTACACCTAGTTTATTTTTACTAACTGTTGCCTTTAGAGTTGCTTCTTGCGCTACTAAAGCTACGCTTAGCAAACACAAAAATATAGATATGTAAAATTTCAGCTTCATCTTCTTTTCTAAAATGGTGAATTTACCAATCTTTTTCTTGTTTTACTTTTTTCCCTTTTGCTTTTTTAGCATTCATTTTCTTTTGGGTTTTTTTCTCCTCGTTATTTAAGCTTTCTAATAATTGCTTTACCTGTTGAGGTGTCATTTTACCTGGCTGTGGCTTTGGTTTTTGTTGGTCTTTTTTGTCATCCTTTTTTGGATCTTGCTTTTTGTCCTTGTCCTTATCGCCTTTGCCGTCTTTATCTTCGTCTTTTTTATCTTTATCCTTCTTGTCTTCGTTGTCCTTGTCTTTATTCTTATCGTCTTTGTCTTTTTTATCCTTGTCCTTTTTGTCTTTATCCTTATTTTTATCGTCCTTATTATCTTGTTGCTCTTTTTCTAATAATTTTTGAGCAACGGCTAAATTGTAACGAGTTTCATCATCATTAGGATTGTTTCTCAACGCATTTTTATAAGCATCTACTGCACCTTGATAATTTTTAGACTCCATCATAGCATTCCCAATATTATGATAGGCTTCTGCTTTTGTAAATTTATCTGTGGCCGTTTTTGCAGTTAACTCGTATTGAGGAATGGCTTCTTTAAAGTTTTTATTTTTATACAAAGCGTTTCCTAAATTATAAGTTGCTTTGTCATAATTAGAATGGTTTCCTAATGCTTTTTGATAAGCTACAGAGGCATCTGTAAATTGTTCTTTTTGATACAACTCATTTCCTTGACGCAACATTTTTCTAGCACTTCTTTGTAAGCTAATTGTATCTTTTTGTGCTGCAATTTCTGTTGTTGAAACGAGCATTAAAAAAAGAACAAGTATGTATTTTAGTTTTTTCATCTTACTTTTTTGTTTTCTCTTCGTTAAATAAATCAACTTTTCTTACCCATTTTGTTTTTTTATCAAATAAGAAAATATCTATAACTAATAATAGCAAACCTAGTGCCAAAAACCATTGAAACTGATCTTTGTAATCTGAAAACTGTTTTGTTTCGAATTCACTTTTTTCTGCATTTGCAATGATTTCTGCAATTTCGTTTACCGGATTCTCAGTGATATTTCCGTCCATATATTTTCCGTCAGAAGCATCTGCAATTCCTTGTAAAACTTCTGGCATTCGTTTGGTAATTACCGTTTCTCCTTGCCTGTCTTTTTTATAGCCAATCATAGAGCCGTTTAAACGCATAGGAATTGGTCCTCCTCTTTCTGTACCCACACCCACCGTGTAAATTTTTACACCTTCGTTCGCTAAATTTTGAGCCACTTGTTTTGTTTCTTCTTGATGATCTTCACCGTCTGAGATAATAATTAAAAAACGATTGGTTTGCTCATCATTATTATAATAAGTTTTTGCCAATTCTAGGGCTTCATTTATTGCAGTTCCTTGGCTAGAAACCATATCTGGATTCGCATTTTGTAGGAACATGTTCGCAGCTGCATGATCTGTTGTGATGGGTAAAAGCGGATACGAATTTCCGGCATAAATAATAATACCCACTCTGTCTGAACCTAGTTTATCTATAATTTTAGAAATTATTTGTTTCGATTTCTCTAATCTGTTTGGCGCAATATCTTCTGCCAACATACTTTTAGAAACATCTAGCGCAAAAACAATGTCTACACCTTCTCTTTTTACCGTTTTTAACTTGGTTCCCATTTTTGGGTTCGTTAAAGAAATTACTAAAAAGGCAACACCTAAAAGTAAAATAATCAACTTTAAAGTATTTTTGAATGTGGATGAGTTTGGCGCCAATCTTTTCAACAAAGTAGTATCAGCAAATTTACGTTGCGTTCTTTTTTTCCACCATAAAACCAATAGAAAAATAACAATCATTGCTGGAATAATTGCTAATACATAAAAATAAATTGGTTCTTCTATACGATACATTTGGAAAAGGTATAACTGTGTAATTGTTTAACTGTTTAATTGTGCTTTTCGTAGAGCATTTAGCATATTTGATATTTTGTAAATCCTACTTCTTAAATCGTTATATATTTCATTATTAATAAATTCAAGCTTTTTGCATAAAATAATACGATTCAAAACCTCCATAGTTGAGCTAAATGCAATTGTTGAAAAATGAGCTTTGTCTTTATTCGTAATTCTTGATGTCCCTTCTGCTATATTAGCTGAAATTGAATTTGAGGCTCTTTTTAATTGACTCGTAATTCCATACTTTTCATCCGCAGGAAATTTTTTAGAAATACTATAAATTTCTACAGAGAAGTCTATTGCTTCTTGCCAAACTTTTAATTTTTCAAACGAAAATGTATACATTTTTTCTACAATTACACGATTAAACAATTACACATAACTTTTATATAAAACTCTTAAATAACGTATTTCTTAAAATAAATTCTAACACTAATAATCCCAATCCGAATAAAACAAAAATTCTAAATTTCTCTTGATAATTGTAATATTTAAATTCTTCTATTTTTGTTTTTTCGAGTTTATCAATTTCATCATAAATTTCTTTTAAAGATTCATTGTCAGTGGCTCTAAAATATTTTCCTTCTGTTTGTTTTGCAATATCTTGTAATAAGGCTTCATCAATTTCTACTTGTTGTTTTCTAAAGTTTAGTTTTCCTGTTCTTGGGTCTCTACTCCAAGGAAAATCTGCCATTCCATTAGTTCCAATTCCAATAGTATATACTTTAATCTCTAATTCTTTTGCTAATTCGGTTGCTGTTCTTGGATCTATATTACCAGAGTTGTTTACACCGTCTGTTAATAAAATAATTACTTTACTTTTTGCTTTGCTTTCTTTTAGTCTGTTTACACCAGAACCTAAACCCATTCCAATCGCAGTTCCGCCTTCTAACTGTCCCCATTTTAATTCAGAAATAGAACGTTTGATAATGCTTTTATCGCTAGTAATTGGTGTTTTTGTAAAACTTTCACCAGCGTACACTACAATACCAATTCTATCGTTTGGTCTTCTATCTACAAAATCAATTGCTACTTTTTTTAGTGCTTCTAATCTGTTTGGTTTTAAATCTTTAGCCAACATACTTGCAGAAACATCAATTGCCATCACAATATCGATACCTCTGTTTGTTTTTGTTTTTTTGCTAATAGCAACATTTCTAGGTCTTGCTAACGCTACAATAATTGCTGCCAAAGCGAACAGTCTTAAAACGTATAAGATGGGTTTCAGTTTTGGTAAAATAGCATCTGTTTTAAACCCTTTTACACTTGGCATTGCTAACACTGCAGCATCTTTTTTACGCATAAAAAAATGCCATATTGCTAATAAAGGAATTAAAATTAGCAACCAGAGAAACTCAGGATTGTAAAACTCGAAATTACTCCAATCCATTTTCTTCTTCTTTTTCTATTATTGGTTTTGGCTTTAAATTGCCGATAATGTATTCTGCATCTTTTCTATCGTCTTCAATTTCAATGGCCAAAGGTTTCGATTTTGCAAATTTCACCAAATCTGCTTCTCGCAATAAATCTTTTAATTTATCTATGGTTTCTTTTGAAGTTTGAATGGTATCAGCATCTTTAAAATCTTTTAACATTCCTAAAACTTCATCTGTGGTATTTTCTAAAGCAGGCACTTTTAATTCACGCTCAATATAACCACGAACAATTTCTGTTAACTCACTATAATATTCTTTTACTTTATTATTTTGCCATAATAATTTCTCATCCAATTCATTCAACCTATAAATTGCTTCTTCGTAAGGAGGCAATGTTCTATAAGTTGGGTCTTCTGCTTCAATTTTTCTTTTTCTGATGACAAACCAATAAATCCAGAAACCAATAATGGCCAAAACGGCTAAAATGATGTAGAGATAGATTTTAAAATCATCAAAAGTATATGCTTCTTTTTTTATTGGTTTTATCGGAAACTTCTTTACTTTAGTTGTATCTACAGCAACTGTAGCTACGTTTACTAATAATGAATCTGTTAAAAAAGCTTGATTTTTTACAAAAATTTGCTGCTGTGGAATGTAAAAGGCTCCACTATCAAAACCTGTTAAAATATATTTTTTAATTAAGCTATTTTTAAGGGTATCTACGCTGGTAGAATCTACAATTTCTAATCCTTTTAAAGCTAATTTTGGAATGATTACATTCTGAGTTTCATCTACCGAAATTTTTAATTGAAATTGCTCACCAATTCTAATATATGTGGTGTCAATTTCTGCTTTTACCATTGGTTTTTGAGCGAAACAAACTACTGAAACGAATAGAAAAATATGGAATATGTATTTTCTCATTTTTACTTACCTCCCTTTATGTTTAAAATACCCTAATAATTTTCTTACATAACTTTCATCAACCCGTGTTGTGACAGTTCCTGCACCACTTCTTTTAAACATACTTGTATAATAGTCAGACAAACGTAAAGCATTTGCCTTGTAATTTGTTCTTACAGATTTTGATGCTGTATTTATCAATTGAACATTGCCTGTTTCTGAATCTAACATGGGTACCATTCCTAAATTCGGAATTTCCTCGTCATGCTTGTCATAAATTCGAATACCAGTTAAATCGTGCTTTTTAGCTGCAATTTTTAAAGTTTTCTCATAATCATCGTCCATAAAATCAGACAACATAAACACAATGGCTCTTTTTTTCATCACACTAGATAAAAATTTAAGTGCCACAGCAATGTCTGTTTTTCTGCTTTTTGGTTTAAACTCGATGAGTTCTCTAATAATTCTTAAAACGTGACTTTTTCCTTTTTTTGGCGGAATGTACAATTCTATATCATCAGAAAATAGCATCAAACCTACTTTGTCATTATTTTGAGTTGCCGAAAAAGCCAATGTTGCGGCAATTTCTGTAACGGTATCTTTTTTAAATTGATGTGATGTTCCAAATAATTCAGAACCAGAAACATCTACCATTAATAGCATGGTTAACTCACGCTCTTCTTCAAAAACTTTAATATAAGGTTCGTTGTAACGTGCGGTAACATTCCAATCAATAGCTCTTACATCATCACCAAATTGATATTGTCTTACTTCAGAAAAAGTCATACCACGTCCTTTGAAAGAAGAATGGTATTCACCTCCAAAAATATGATCAGACAAACGTCTTGTCTTTATCTCTATTTTACGAACTTTTTTAAGTATTTCTTTTGTTTCCATGAGCCCATCCTAAATCTTTCCCAAAGGGAAGGACTTTTACTGATTGATTGTTAAATTAGTGTGTTCAAGATTTAAACTTTACTGTTGCTTTAAATTATTTGTAACGATTTTTTTGTGAGTTTGATTCCGTACACAATTTCCCCCTTGGGGGGATTAAAGGGGCTTTTTCTAAGGTACTTCAACCTCATTTATAATAGAATTGATAATGTCTACAGAAGTTACATTTTCTGCTTCTGCTTCATAGGTAATACCAATTCTATGACGTAAAACATCTTTTACAACGGCTCTAACATCTTCTGGAATTACATAACCTCTTCTCTTAATAAAAGCATAACATTTTGCGGCTTTTGCTAAATTGATACTTCCACGAGGTGAAGCGCCAAAACTAATTAAATCTTTTAGTTGTGGCAAGTTGTATTTTTCTGGGTAACGTGTTGCGAAAATGATATCTAAAATATATTTCTCAATTTTCTCATCCATATAAACTTCATTCGCTACTTCTCTTGCTTTTAAAATTTGTGCTACAGAAACTACCGGATTTACACTGGAAAAACCACCACTTAAATTCTGACGCATAATTATTTGTTCGTCTTGCAAACGAGGATAATCAATCACCACTTTTAACATAAAACGATCAACTTGCGCTTCTGGTAAAGGATAGGTTCCTTCTTGTTCTACAGGATTTTGAGTTGCCATTACTAAGAAAGGCTCATCTAATTTAAAAGTAGTATCACCAATAGTAATCTGGCGTTCTTGCATGGCTTCTAATAATGCAGATTGTACTTTTGCAGGTGCTCTATTAATTTCATCTGCCAATACAAAGTTTGCGAAAATGGGCCCTTTTTTAATAGAAAAATCGTTTTCTTTCATATTAAAAATCATGGTTCCAACAACATCTGCAGGTAATAAATCTGGTGTAAATTGTACTCTACTAAAACTTGCTTGTACTGCTTTAGATAAGGTATTAATTGCTAAAGTTTTGGCCAAACCAGGAACTCCTTCTAGTAAGATGTGTCCATTACCAATCAAACCGATTAACAAACTTTCTATCATTTGCTTCTGCCCAACAATAACTTTATTCATTTCTAAAGTTAAAATATCTATAAACGCACTTTCTCTTTCGATTTTCTCGTTAATAGCTCTTACATCTACATCCATTGTATCTTATATTAGATTGTTATTTTTTTTAATGAGAACAAAACTACAATTTTAACAAAATTATTCTTGTTAAAAGAAGGTTAAAGATGATTGGTTATTTTTTACTATTTTTAGAGAATATTTCGCCTCTAAAATTTTACATGGAAAAATTAACAGATAAATTTATTTGGAAGTCATTAAAAGAAGGTGATTTAAAGGCATTTTCAGTACTTTTTGAAAGTTATTATCCGCAATTGCATGATTACGGATTAAAAATATCTAAAAACGAAGCGCTTACTGAAGATACTTTGCAAGACTTCTTCCTATATATTTATGATCATAGAGAAAATTTAAGTGATTTAGAAACCATTGCTCCTTATCTTTTCACATCTTACAAACGTTTTTTATTAAAGGTGATGAAAAAAAATGCAAAACTAAAACATACAGATTTTTCTGATGAAGTGTTGATAGACCTTAAATTTACACCCGAAGAATTATTAACCAACCAAGAAACAGAAAGTTTTAAAAATAAAAATCTTGCGAACCTCTTAAATAAGTTGCCAAAAAGACAAAAGGAAGCTGTTTATTTAAAATATTACAGTGGCTTAAAAGCAAAAGAAATATCAGAAGTAATGGGCATTAACTACCAAAGTGTAGTAAATACGCTTCATAAAGCTATAAATAGTTTAAAAGAAGAAATTTCGATTATAAAATTATTTAAGCTTTAACAGAAAATTAAGAGTATAGAAAAAGGAAAAATACCTTATCTAAATACATTGTTATATTTATTGACATGATTAAGAAAAAATACAATACCATAAATGATTTTTTAGAAGATGCTTCTTTTAAAAATTGGGTGCAACAAAGTAATGGCACAGACATCAATTTTTGGGAATTTTGGATTGCAAATAACCCCGATAAGCAAGAGCTAGTAAACAAAGCCAAAGATTTGGTTTTGGGTATTTCTTTTAAAAAGAATTTTGTTAGTGAAGAAAAAGTTGCTTTCGAGTGGAAGAAGTTAGAAACTAAAATTCAATCTAGAAAAGCTGTACCAAAAAGAAAACTAAGATTTTTAAAACCAATGGGTATTGCTGCCTCTATTTTATTATTAGTGTCAGTTGGATTTTATTTCATCAATCAAAACACAAAAATTACGCACAAAACCAATTATGGTGAAATCTTAAATCTTAAATTACAAGATGGTAGTGACGTTACGTTAAATTCAAACTCTAGCTTATCCTATTATAAAAATGAAAGTAGAAAAGTGTGGTTGTCTGGTGAAGCATTTTTTCAGGTTGATAAAAAGAAAACCACAAATGCAAAATTCTGGGTTATAACAGAAGACTTGTCTGTAGAAGTTTTTGGAACCTCTTTTAATGTAAACACCAAAAAGAAGAAAACAGCTGTGTTTTTAGAAGAAGGTAGTATCTGGTTAGCACTAAAAAATGGAGAGAATAAAAAAATGATTCCTGGTAATTATATCTCTTATTCGGCTAAGAAAAATAAAATTTTAGAAGATATCAATCTTATAAACCCTACGATAAAAACTTCTTGGAAAGACGGTTCTTTACTTTTTGATAACCTATCTTTGGAAAAAGCCATGGAAAAAATCGAAGAATCTTACGGTTATTCTATTATTTTTAAAGACGAAGAAAGCAAAAACACCTTAATTACCGGAGCAGTACCTATTACAAATATAGACATCTGTATAAAAGCAATTGAGAAATCAGTTGACGTAACTATTATTAAAGAAGATAATAGTTTAGTTATCAGTAAGAAATAGTTGTAATTTTAAATCCATACATGTTCGAAAAACTAGTATTCAAAAAATATTTATTACTATTTTTTGTTCTTTTTACGTTCCAAACAACTTTTACTCAAAAACAAAAAAAAGCAGTAGTTTCATTAGCTGTTTTATTAGATGAAATAAGTGGTGAACATAAAATATTTTTTACGTACAACGCTAATTTACTTTCAAATAAATTTATACAAAAAGAAGGTTTTACCAACTTATCCTTAAGAGAATCTATTTCTTTATTAAAAAAACTAACACCGTTTCTATTTGATGATCTAGGGAATAGTTATTATGTTATTTATGCAAAAAAAGAATCTAAAAAGAGAGAAAATCGTTTAAAACAACAAACAATTTTGTCTAGTAATATAGGTGTCGACAGTATTTTTTATGAAAATAAAATACTCGTAAAAGGAATTGTTTTGAGTTCAGACAACACACCTCTAAGAGGCGCAACTCTCCAAGAAAAAGGATCTTTAAAAGGATTAACTACAAATAACGATGGAACTTTCAAGTTTGAAAAGAAACAAAATAGTTTTGTTACCATTAGTTTTTTGGGGCACAAATCTAGAACGGTCAAACTTATTCCAAATATATTGAATACCATTACCTTATTATCTGGTCAAGAATTAGATGAAGTGCAAATTGTGGGTTCAAGAAATAAAAATCGAGTGGCAAACGATACACCAGTAGCAATTGATTTTATTGATATCGAAAAAACATCCACAAAAAGTAGTCAAGTAGAAGTCAATCAATTTTTACAATCTGTAATTCCGTCTTTTAACGCAACAAAGCAATCTGGTGCAGATGGTGCAGATCATATAGATCCTGCCACCATAAGAGGTTTGGGTCCAGATCAAACATTGGTTTTAATTAATGGAAAAAGAAGACACCAAGCATCTTTAATAAATTTATACGGAACAAGAGGAAGAGGTAATTCTGGTACAGATTTAAATACAATTCCTATTTCAGCTATCAAAAGAATAGAATTATTAAGAGATGGTGCTTCTGCACAATACGGTTCTGACGCCATTGCAGGGGTATTAAATATTGTTTTAAAAGATTCAGATAACGAGCTAACGGTAAGCTCTACTTTAGGATTTTACAATGCAGATAGCAATGCTATTTTTCCAAATAAAATAGACGGATTTACCTACAAACTAGCATTAAATTATGGAGTAAAGATTAATAAAGGGGGATTTATAAATTTTTCTACGGAAGCTTTATCATCAGATAATACCATCAGAAACGGAACAAGTACGAGAGAAAATTTCGGACAAGCAGCCATGAGAAACGTAAGCCTTTTTTTTAATGCTGAAATTCCTATTAATAGAAATACAAAATTGTACGCAAATGGAGGTTTTAATTTTAAAAATCCAGAGGCATTCGCATTTACAAGAATGCCAAACAGTGAAAGAAATGTGCTGGAAATTTATCCGAATGGATTTAATCCATTAATTACTTCGAATATTATAGACAACTCATTATCTATTGGAATGGTTACAGATTTCAAAGAATGGAATGTGGATATAAATAATACACTTGGAAGAAATAACTTTCATTACTTCATTAAAAACACGCTAAATGCAACCTTAGAAGAAAACTCACCAACAGAGTTTGATGCTGGCGGACATCAATTGATACAAAATACGACGAGTATTGATTTTTCTAAATACTTTTTAAAAGAAACCTATGGTTATAACATTGCTTTAGGCTTAGAGTACAGACTAGATGAATACAAAATATTTGCTGGTGAAGAAGCTTCCTACAGTTCTTATGACATCAATGGAGATTTGGTAGACTCAAAAACGCCAACCTCAGATTATAGCACTCATAATGGTAAAATAAGACCCGCAGGTTCACAAGGGTTTCCTGGGTATTCACCAGCTAATGAAGTAGATAGAAATAGGTCTAATTTTGGAATGTACTTAGATACAGAAGTAGATTTTTCTAAAAAATTTATGATGGGTGCTGCGCTACGTTTTGAGTATTACAGTGATTTTGGAAGCACCTTAAACTATAAACTTGCAGCTAGATACAAATTAACAAAAAAATTCAATTTAAGAGGTTCTTGTAGTACAGGTTTTAGAGCACCTTCTTTGGCTCAAATTTATTACAATTTAACCTTTACAAATTTCATTGGAAATGATCCTTCAGAATCTATTTTAGTGGCAAATAATAGCCCGATTGCAAGAAGGTTCGACATTGACAAACTTAAAGAAGAAAAAGCCAGAAATTTTAGTTTAGGCTTTACTGCAAAATTAAGTCCAACATTTAATGCAACAATAGATGCATATTACGTGGCTATTAAAGATAGAATTATTTTAAGTGGCAATTTTAATGCTTCAAACTTAGGTTTGGGAATCGATAATGTTCAATTTTTTGCAAATGGTGTCGATACAAAAAGTACCGGTGTAGATTTAATTCTAAATTGGAAGAAGAAAATAGGGAATAGCGAATTGTCATTTGATTTTTCTGGTAATATCAACCATATGAATATTACAGACATCAAAAATAAGATGTTAGATAAAGAAACTTTTTTTGGAGAGAGAGACCAACAATTCTTGTTAGCATCTGCACCAAAAAATAAATTTAATCTTGGGATGAATTACGAATATAAAAAAATAAAAATAGCTTTAAATTTTACGAGATTTAGCGAAATAAAATTAATTGATTGGCAAATAGGGCAAAATGTTTCTAAATTTAATAATTCTGAAGCAGAAAGATTAGAAGCTGCAACAGATATGTATCAACCAAAAATAACAACAGATTTACATCTTAGTTATCAAATCAGTAAAGCTATAGACCTTCAGATTGGCGCCAATAATCTATTTAATAGATACCCAACCCGACAAAATACCTTTACGGATAGTGGTGGTTTATGGGATGCTACACAAATGGGAACAAACGGCTCATTCTACTACACAAAATTAAGTCTAAGGCTATAATTAGTAAGCAATTCATACTTTTTTATCTTTTTTTTTAAAAAAAGTAAAATTTTTAGGGTATCCTTTTTCTTTTACGGTCTTATATAATAAATCAGTTCACGCTTTAGACTAAAGTAAGAACACATTTATTAACTAAGAATTTATTTATGAGACAAAAGTATTTATTAAAATTATGTACCGTTGCTTTTATGTTAATGTTACCTCTAGGCTTACTGGCACAAACTATTAAAGGAAAAGTAACCGACACTTCTGGCGAAGCGCTTCCTTTTATGAATGTTATAGAAAAAGGTACTTCTAACGGAATAACTACAGACAACAATGGTGAATTTAGTATCACTGTAAAAAGCTTACCAACAAAATTTGTGATTTCTTCACTTGGTTTTAAAACCAAAACGATAGATGTAACAGACAGTTCTTTTTTATCAATTATGATTGAAGAAGGAAGTGAGTCTTTAAGCGAAATTGTAGTAACAGGTTCTAGAACACCGCAGAGAAGTAATACAAAAAGTCCTTTACCAATAGATATCGTATCTGCAAAAGACTTAGTATCTACTGGTCAAACAACCTTTGATAAGGCTTTACAATACAAGATTCCTTCATTTAATACGGTACAAACACCTGTAAATGATGCAACTTCCTTACTAGATCCGTATGAAATTAGAAATATGGGGCCTTCTAGAACGTTAATTTTAATTAATGGTAAGCGTAAAAATTTAAGTGCATTACTATATACACAAGATTCTCCTGGACGTGGTGAAACAGGTGCTGATATTTCTGGTATACCAACTGACGCAATTAAGTCAATTGAAATTCTAAGAGATGGAGCTTCTGCTCAATATGGTTCTGATGCCATTGCTGGTGTAATGAACATTATCCTAAAAGATACTCCAAATGGAGGTTCTGCAACTTTAAGAACAGGAATGACTTCTGAAGGTGATGGAGAAATGTTTGGAATAGCTGTAAACAATGGCTCTACAATTGGAGATGATAAAGGTTTTATTAATTATACAGTTGATTTTTCTAAAACTAGTTTAGCAAACAGACCAGGAGTTGTTAGTGCAGAAGGAGAAGCTTTTGCAGGTACTGGTTTTGATGCTCCTTTAGCAGATGTTAAAGAATTTTTAGGTAGAAACCCAGATGCTAATAATATTAATGGTGCACCAGAAACTGCGGCTTCTAAATTTTTAATTAATGGAGGGTATGATTTAAGTGAAAACTCAAAATTATATTTTAATGCAGCTTATGTTTTCAAAAAAGTTAATTCTTTTGCTAATTACAGAACCCCATATTGGAAAGTAGCAACAGGAGATTTAGCTTATTTACAAGATTTATTTCCTTCTAATGAAGCAGGAGGTTTTGATGGATATGTTCCAACATTTGAAGGTTTATTAAATGATTATAATGCAACATTAGGTTTTAAGACTGTTAAAAACGATTGGAATATTGATTCAAGTATTACTTTTGGAGGTAACCAACAAACCTATACTATAAATAATTCTCATAATGCTAGTGGAGTTAAAGATCAAACTATTTTTGGTGATTTAAATGGGAATGGAGTTTTAGATATAGATATACCTGCTTATGATCTTGACGGAGATGGAACAATTGGAGCAACTGAAGGTTTTGAATTTAGTGAAACTAACAGATATAGAGAAAACAGCCCTACTAGTTTTAATCCAGGAGGAACTGCATTTAGCCATATTGTAGGAAATTTAGATATTTCTAAAATACTATCGGATAAGGTAGCAATAGGTTTTGGTACTGAATTTAGAAATGAAACTTTCACTATAATTGAAGGAAGTGTTGCTTCTTATGAAGCTGGTGGTGCAGATTCTTTTGCAGGAAATGACATCCGAAATTCTGGGAGCTTTAATAGATATAACTTAGGTGGATATTTCGATTTAGCTTGGGATATTTCAGAAGACTTCTTAATAAATGGTACTGTTAGAGCAGAAGATTACTCTGACTTTGGAAGTACATTTGTTTGGAAAGTAAGTTCTCGTTACAAGTTTGCTGATGATAAATATACAATTAGAGCATCTGTTTCTACAGGATTTAGAGCACCAACTTTACACCAAATTTACACAGAAAAATTACAATATTCTTTTGCTGAAGATGGAGGTATTGAAGTAAATGGAATTGTAAATAACGTTTCTCCAAAAGCAAGAGCTTTAGGTATACCTAGTTTAAAACCTGAAGAGTCTACAAACTTTACAATTGGTTTTGGTGGTAGACCAACAAGAAACTTTAGCTTTACTTTAGATTATTATAAAATTGATGTTGAAGATAGAATTATCTTTACAAATCCTATTGGAGGAAATCAATTTTTTATAAATGGTTTAAATACTACAACTTCTGGGTTAGATTTTGTGTCTAATTTTAAAGGTGTTGAAATTGGTGATGGTAAATTATCATTAAACTTATCTGGTAACTATACTATCGAGAACGATAGAACTAATGAAATACCAACGATTGCTGTAGATGGAACAAACGTTCCTGTTTTAGATAGATCTACTGAAGCTTTAATGTTTACTTCTAGACCAAAAACAAAATGGATTTTAGGTACTAATTATGACATTAATAAATTTAATATATCTTTAAACAATACGTATTTCGGAAAAACAGTTTTTAAACAAAAGTTTATGAGTGAAAACTTAAGAACTGAGTTTACTCCAAAAATTGTGACTGATTTAGGTGTTAATTTTAATGCAACTGAAAAAATTACAATAGCATTTAATATAAACAATTTATTTAATGTAATACCAGAATGGGCATTTAAAGCAGAAAACGCAGCAGGTCAGGCTATATTAAATGATACAACTATAACGGCTTCTGGTTTAACTGAACTTCAAAATAATTCAAATGCAATAACATTTAATAATCGTTATGCTATAACGACTTATGATGGATCTCACTTTAGTCAGTTAGGAACGATGTTTAATTTATCCTTAAATTACCAGTTTTAATTTTTATTAAAACTCATTATTTGAATTGAAAAATGCTACTTGAAAAAGTAGCATTTTTTTATTTTTAAAATATTCTATTTAGAAGAAATCTTCTAAGATTAAAATTAGTAGTTAATTTTTTTTAACGAGAACTTATTTTCCTTAAACTCACCATACGTAAAATAGTATATCCAATCTCCAAGATTGATATAGGTACTATCTTCTTGCAATTTTATTTCTAATGGAAGGTGTCTATGTCCAAAAACGAAATAATCATAATGTACTTCTGTAAGTTTCCTTTTACAATACTGTACCAACCATTCATTTTCTTCACCCAAAAATTGAGCGTCTTCATCACCAGAAATGAGTTTGTTTTTTACAGACATGTATTGTCCTAATTTTACACCTAGATCTGGATGCAACCACCTAAACATCCATTTAAATAATGGAAATGTAAACACCTTTTTCATGCGTTTGTAACCTTTGTCTCCAGGACCCAAACCATCTCCATGACCAATCAAAAATTTTTTATTATTGATGAGGAATTCTTTTGGAGCATGATACACAGGAATATCGAGTTCTTTTTCGAAATAGTCGTGCATCCATAAATCGTGATTTCCTACAAAAAAATAAATAGGAATTCCGCTATCTCTAATTGTTGCTAATTTTCCTAAAACTCTTACAAATCCTTTTGGAACAACGGTCTTGTATTCAAACCAAAAATCAAACAAATCTCCTAGCAAGAAAATAGCTTTAGCATCTTTTTTTACCTCATCTAACCAAGCAACAAATTTTTTTTCTCTAGGAAAACTGGTTTCTGGAGATGGCGCACCCAAATGTTGGTCTGAAGCAAAGTAGATTTTTTTATTTTCTGAAGTGTTGATTGTTATCAATGCGATAAAATATTTTCTGGATCTTTTTGTGTGGGATAGATTCTTGTTATCAAAATTTTTTTCTCAATAATTTTATACAAAACTCTAAATTTTTTATTGATACTTTTCTAAGAGTTCTTCTTGAGATTTAAAGAGTCCATTTTTATAAGATTCAACGGCTTTACTATTTCTCCCTCTATATTCTTCTTTAGAAATTGAATCTCCATTAATAGTGTAGGCAACGATTTCTTTACGATTCAATTCTTTTTGTAAAAAAGACTCAAAACGCTCTACTAAACGTGCATCTTTTATTTTTTCAAACTCCTCTATAAATTTATTTTTTCTTGTTGCTAGATCCATAATAATATATCTATGTAAATACAAATATACATAAATTAGAGAAAGCTACTTACTCTTCTTCTTTCTCCAACTCCAATACTTTTTGTAGCATTTTATCTTCTTGATGTATAATTCTGTAGAAACCAACATCGCCAAAAAGTACATTGGCAATAGATGCTTTTAAATATTTTTCGATGCTTTGTTTTGCTCTAAAAGAAGGCTTAATTTTGTCTTTTATTTCAGATAAATATGTATTAAAAACGGCTTCATCTTTGTCAAAACCTTCAATAAAAGTATCAATATTCCATTTTTCTAATGTTGTTCTGTTCATGTCTACATAATCGAAAGCAAAATTATTGATGGTGGTAAAATAAAAATTAGACATGTAAGAAGTGGTGTCTATCGCTACAAAAACGTCAGGAATAATACCACCACCGCCATACACTGTTTTTCCTTTGGGTGTTTTAAATTGTAAAGAGTCTACCACCTTTATGCTGTCTTTGCTTAGCAATTCTCCGCTAGAAATTCTTTCTTGATAATCTCCGTAATAGTTTGCATTTCCATTACCAGCGTATGGTTTTTGAATAGAACGTCCTGTGGGTGTATAATACCTTGCAGTTGTTAAGCGTACTGCAGAACCATCACCCAGATCCATTTCTATTTGTACCAAACCTTTTCCGAAAGAACGTCTTCCAATGATAATTCCTTTGTCATTATCTTGTAATGCGCCTGCAACAATTTCTGATGCTGAGGCTGAGTTTTCATCAATTAAAACATACAAACCGCCTTTTTCAAAATCTCCTTTTCGGGTTGCAAAAGATTCATCGATTTCTCCTTTGTTATTTTTAGTAAAAACAATGAGTTTATTATCTTCTAAAAACTCATCAACAATACTATTGGCAATGTCTATAAAACCACCACCATTTCCACGAAGATCTAACACTAAATCTGTCATGCCTTCATCGATCAAATTATTTAACGAAGCTTTAAATTCTGTATAGGTATTTCTTGCAAAACGATCTAGTTTAATATACCCAATAGAATCGTTTATCATATAAGAAAGGTCTACGCTTTTTATATTTACTTTGCCACGTGTAATGTTTACATCAAATAAAGAGTCGTTACTTTTTCTATATACTTGAAGTTTAATTTTTGTATTTGGTTCTCCTTTTAAATATCTAGGCACTTTACCGCTTATCATTTCTTTTCCGAAAAGTGTGTCTTTATTGGCCATTAAAATTCTGTCTCCAGCTTTTATTCCCGCTTTAATACTTGGGCCACCTTTGATAGGTTGAATAACAGTAATAGAATCTGAAATCATTCTAAATTGCACGCCGATTCCTACAAAATTGCCCTGCATGCTTTCTTTAACAGCTTGTAGGTTTTCTTTCGGAATGTATACAGAATGAGGATCTAGCTCACCCAACATTTGTGTAATTGCGCCATCTAAAAGACTATCTGTACTCACTTTGTCTACATAATCATTTTCAATAAAATTGATGAGTCTTTTTATTTTTAACTCTTGAGATGAGCTTTTTGAGGAAAATAATAGCGTGCTAGAATTTCCACCAAAAGACATTCCTATCAAAATACCAAAAACAACTGCTATCGCTAAAAAAAGCGGTAAATTTTTCTTATTCATAAGGTAGATAATTAATTTCGACACCTGCTTTTTCTAAAAAATTCAAACCATTATTATCTTTATAAGCATTTGCATAGACTACTCGTTTTATGCCCGCTTGATGAATTAATTTACTGCATTGTATACAAGGAGACAATGTGATATACAAGGTTGCACCTTTTGCAGATTGTGTAGAAGAAGCCACTTTTAAAATTGCATTTGCTTCTGCGTGCAAAACTTCCCATTTGGTATTTCCGTTTTCATCTTCGCAACAATTTTCAAAACCAGTTGGCGTTCCGTTAAACCCATCTGAAATAATCATTCTATCTTTTACAATTAAAGCACCTACTTGTTTGCGTTTGCAATGAGAAAGTTTGCCCCATTCTAAAGCCATTTTTAAGTAAGCTTTATCATATTTTAACTGTTTCTTTTCTGTCATGATTACGAAAGTAAATAGATTCATAAGATTGTAACGTTAATAAATAGACAAAATTTTTAATAAAATTTGCTAATTAGATTCCTGTTTTTTTTGAATCAAGTTCAGCAAATGCACAGGAAGACATTTTATGTAAACTCGAAGTAAAACAGTGCTACTTTTCACTTACCAAAAAACGCGATCTAACATCATTTGAATTGCAAAACCAATTACAATAGAAGAGCAAACTAAAATCCAATCTCTTCTGGGAACTCTAACAAAGTGTTGCAATAGGGTGCCTATAATTAAAATGCCTAAGACAATAATTATCTGAGCAGTTTCTATCCCCAAAGCAAACTCTAGTAAAGGAAACAGTTTGTCATCTTCTTTACCCACCATCATTTTAAAATAATTAGAAAATCCAAGACCGTGAATTAACCCGAAGAAAAGTGCAAAAACTAAATTGGTGTTTTCTTTTCCTAAAGATGATTTTTTTGCAGTGAACACATTCATTACACCTGTAATAAATATGGTTAAAGGAATTAGAAACTCTATAAGTTTCATGTTTACATTTAGAATTCCGTAAGCAGACAAAGCTAGGGTTACAGAGTGCCCAATGGTAAAAAGTGTTACCAACCACAATACTTTTTTAAATTGGTTAAAACTGAAAACAACAGCTAAAACAACCAGAAATAATATATGATCATAAGCACCAAAGTCTAAAACGTGATTTAGACCCATTTTAAAATACAAAATAAATTCGTCCATTATTATAATCTTTAGAGGAATTTCAAAGATATAAAAGAAAATATCTAAGATCATAATTTTTTTAATTGGATTCATATCAGAAAGAATTATATTGCGGTAAATTCTCTGAGGAAGAATGACTAAAAAAGTTACTATTGAAGACTTATATGTAGAAGATCTTGTAAAAGGTGTTGCAAAAAAGATGAATGTGCTTTGTTTAGAAGAGCATAACATTACAAAACTAACCATACCAGATGATATTGGTTCAGGTTTTTTAAAAGCAACACAGTTTGCATCTGGTTTAGGAATTTTAGAAACTTCTTATAATTTTAAAGAAGATTTTGTAATTGAAATGGAGAAGCACAAAGTGAATCCGTTAAAATTTGTATTTAATTTAGGCGATAAGTTTTATCATAAATTTAATCAAGAAGCCACTTTTGAAGGCATAGATAAATATAGTGGTGCCATTATAGGAAGTTCTATAGATAAGCACCATTCTTTTAAAATTCCAAAGAATAAAAATATTGTGATTTTTAGTTTAGAATTGAACAGAAACTTGTTTGAGCACAAGCTAAAATCTTTTAAATTTGATTTAAATGACGACTTAAATACTCTTTTAAGAGATGTAAAAGCCATAAATCCGTTCTTTTTTAAATATTTATTTGGTGCAGAAATCTTCGAATTGATTAATAAAATTACTACCAATAAAAAAAAGGGTTTTATAGGTTCTCTTTACAAAGAAGGTTTAACGTATAGCATTCTTTCAGATACTTTAGAAACCTATTTAGGAGAAAAACATAGTGAACATCTTCATAATCTAAGTGTAGAAGACGTAGATACGGTTCTAGAAATCTCTGATTTTATAGAAGAGAATTTAAGCGAATTGCCAACCATAGATGTTATTGCTAACAATCATCTCCTTTCAGAAACAAAAATTCAGAAAATTTTTAAAGATTATTACAACTGCTCTGTACACGATTTTATTAGAAATAAACGTTTGACAGAAGTTAGAGAATTGCTCGAAAAAACAAATTTTTCAATAGGAGAAATTGCAGATAAAGTAGGTATACTTAGCAATAGCTACCTGTCTAAAATTTTTAAAGAACGTTATGGTGTAAGTCCTTCTAAATATAGAGGTTCTAGATTGTCTAAAGTTCGTTTCTACTAAGAATAAGTTCTTTGTTGTTGTACAATTAAATAATTTCTAGCTTTTTCCCACATGTATTTTATCGCTAACAGATTTTTCATATCTGTATGAGGTAAAAAATCTACTTTAAAAGCATCGAAATTATCTTCTGGCTTACCATCGATTGAAAATTCCCCTTGCACCAAAGACATGCTCCATTCTTTAAAAGTTCTACCAGATTTTATACCACTGTATAAAACAGATAGATTACTATTTCTTTCGTCTTTTTTAATCTTTTCTACTAAGTTGAGCACTTCTTTTTTAGGACCTTCTAAGATTTGATAGAACGAATTTTTATGATAGACCAAACAACTAGAAATTCCTAAAGATTCATTCTTCTTTTTAGAAGGGTCTAAAATGCTTTGTAAATCTTCTTTGGTAATGTTTTCTTTTGCTTTAGACGAATAAACAATCTCAAAAGTTGGGTTTGCAATGTGATGGTATTTTCTATATTCTGTTGGCAATAAACCGTATTTGTTGTAAAATATTTTAGAGAAATAGCTTCTGCTATTCAACCCTATTTTATAAACAATTTCAGAAACAGTATGGTCAGAATTTTCTAAAAGCTCTTTTGCTTTTAAAACTCTTAAGTTCGAAATAAATTTATTTACAGTTTCATCAAAAAAGAATTGAAATCCTTTTTGAATTTTCTTTTTATTCAAACCACTTAAATCACAAAGTTTGTCTAAACAAATGTTTTCACTTAAATTATGACTGATATATTCACTTAGCTGAATAATTTTTAAAGTATCGCACTTAGATAAAGGATTCAGATTATCTAAAGATTCGATGTCTTTACTATGACTTGAATACTGCTCTGCCAAAATTTTAAAAACCGCCGCCTCATTTATTAAAATGTTAGACAAACCAGATAAGTTGGTGTTAATTAGTGTTTCTACATGCACTGCAGCTTTGTTAGAAATTTCACCAAAATAAGCATACTCTTCAGTTTTGTTTAAATTAGATAAAACGTTAGAAAGCAATTCAGAGAGCTTACTTCCAATATTCATTTCAGTAGAAAGTGTATCAATTTCGACAATAGTTATGATGCTGAATTTAACTTTAGCATTTTTTTCGATAACTATTTTACTAGACCTGTTTTGGTAACTTTCTACAATTACGTTTTGTAACCTACTAATGGTTTGTTTTTCTAAACTATCATCAAAATGATGAAAGAGGTTTCCTTCAGCACAAAAGATAAAATGCAAGCAGTTTTTTCCAGTATAGAGATTTTCTAAAACTATTTGTTTTTCAGACTGAATATTTACAGTTACAACTTCTAAACCTGAAAATAGTTGAAATGCTTTTGCAGTACCTTTGCCACAATTATTTTTGAATGTCAAGAAACCTCCATAGCTACTCTCTACAAAATTACCATTTAGTTTTGCAGAAATACTTCTTAAAGAATCAATAGCGTTTAAAGTGTTTATCAACATAAATTTTTTGGTACAAATATATTTCGATATGAAAGTATTTAGTAACAGAATAGAGTAAATCATTAACGATTTACCTTGATATTATTGACTTTTTTACGGTTTTTTAAATAAATTTACTCTAATTACAAGCGTTTTTTTTAGCCCATTTGTGTTAAATTTTTCCTTTTAATTGTTAAGCAATATAATGTCTATAGAATAGTTTTGTCATAAATTTTAATTCAAACTGGTAAGTATTTATAAAAATGAAAGGTGAAGAATTGTTTAGTAAGTTAGATTGTATTTTAGAAAATTCTATTGATTCAGAATTAGGCTATTATAAAATAGCAAAAAATACAACTAACCCGCTCATACAATCTATTTCTAATTTGAAATATTCTGAAAGAAATAATTATACTTTAGAATTGAAACAGTGTTTTTTGCAAATTAACGCTGTTCCTGTTAGACAATCTTCAAAAAATAGAAGAGAAATTAGTAGATGGGTAAACCCGAAGTCTATTTTAAATACAACTGGTTTAACAATGGTTATTGATGAAATTATTGAAAGTGAAAAAAACTCTTTAAAAGATTATAATGATATTTTAAATAGAAAAGATTTGCCTTTAAGATTAAGAGATACGTTAGAAACACAAAAAAGTGCTATTTTAAATGGAATTGTAAAATTGAGATTGAGAAAGGAAAGTTAAAAAAAAGTTTGGTTAGAACTGTGAATTAGAAAAAGTAAAACCCCCATTGAATAAATTCAATGGGGGTTTTTAGTAGCTTAAAAATAACCACACAGTTTTTTTAGAAGTAAAATCGTATAAAGAATTCTTTGCTTCAAGAGAGTAGTTTTAAGAGTAAGTAAAAGAGTAAAAAAAGATGCTCTATAAAAGCCCAAAAAAGGAAAATGATGATTTGTGTATACCCGATAAAAAAAAATCGCCTTTATGTAAAGAGCACAATGGCAAAAGTAGAATTGGGTTGAAAGAGTAATTTTTGGTATTTTTGAACGTGAACATACAGTAGATATATAGAAACTGCTAAAAAAAGCAGGCCTATAAAACTATTCTTTCAAAAACTAAAAATTGAATGCATATTACGGAAAATGATTTAGAAGAAATAAGAAGTGCAAAAAAACTGCTAGAAAACCCTGATTTAGCTGCAAAAATTACCAATTTAATCGGAGATCCTATAGAAAGAGGATTCGAAAGCCTGCCTAAAAAGTGGAGCGACAAATTAGGAGAGGTCGCTCAAAAATCATTGCTTAAAGCTGCAAACGGAGCCATATTTACGATGAAAGACCATCCTATGAAAAAATCTTCTAATGCAGTTCATAAAATTGCTGTGGCAGCAAGTGGAGGTGTTGGAGGCTTCTTTGGATTAGCCGGTTTGGCTATAGAACTGCCCATTTCAACAACAATCATGTTGCGGTCTATTGCAGATATCTCTAGAGAACAAGGAGAATCAATTCATACCATTGAAACAAAACTTGCCTGCTTAGAAGTTTTTGCGCTTGGAGGAACCTCTAAATTAGATGATGGCACAGAAACAGGGTATTACGCAATAAAAGCATTGTTGGCAAAATCAGTTTCTGAAGTTGCGAAATTTATTACTGAAAAAGGAATTGTTGAAGAAGGTGCACCCATTATTTTAAAACTAATTACAAAAATTGCAGAAAGATTTAGCATACAAATTGCAGAAAAAATGGCTGGACAAGCCATTCCAATAGTTGGAGCAGCGGGTGGAGCATTGATAAATACCATATTTATGAATCATTTTCAAGACATGGCCAAAGGGCATTTTATCATCAGAAAACTTGAAAAAAAATACGATTCAGAATTTGTTAAAAAGATTTACGAAGAAATATAAACTTTGCTTCTAAGTCTAATCTTAGTTATAAACCCATAACGCAGGGTTCTTGACTGTCATATTCTTAACGATTTCGGGAGTGATATCATAAGATAAAGATTGTCATAAACTTAAATTTTTTCTTCGTCTTGATTGCTAATCCAAATATTGCTAATCGAGTTTTCTTCGAGTGAGTTTCTGTAAAAAGTAAAATAATTTTTCATTTTATTCATGCAATCCATCTTTTATAACCGTCCAAATTTGAACTAATTTGTCTTGATAGAAGGTAAGTTTAGGATAAGGTGTTGGAAAATAAATTTCTGTACCCATATTTACTGTCAGTCAGTTTTAGAGATATCTTTTTGTTGAAACTTTTTATTTGAGATAAACCCGTTGTGCATTTTGAGTTTAAATATATTCCAAAATATCAGTTCAAGTGATTTTTTGATAAAAAAAATTGTATAGAGAACTAGTTTAGAAACGAAAATTCTTATTCTCGATACAAATTTCACTCATTTCAATCGTGAAATTCACTACCATTGACATAGCTTTTAAGTTACTGTTTTACAGATTATTAATATATGTCTGGTCGAGCGCAGTCGAGACCTCATTAAAACCTCTCGACTGCGCTCGAGGAGACATTACGTCATTCCAACCGCTTGATAAAAATTTTTTCTTGGGTCTCGAATTGACAGAATTTATCAAAATGCACAACGGGTTTGAGATAAATATAATTCTATATTTAGTTAAATATTATGCAAACGTTTGCATAATAAAAGTATTTTATTATATTTGATGAAAATTACACTCAAAATAAATATTTAATTTATGAAAAAATCAGCTCAAAACCTTTTTTCAAATCTCTTAGCTTGGAAATTTGTAAATAAATCAACTGTTTTATTTTTTATGTTTTTGTTTTTTGTTGTGCAGTTGCAATCGCAAGATTTTTCGATAAGTGGCAAAGTAATAGATGAGGTTACAAATGAACCTATAGCAGAGGTTACTGTAATTCTTAAAGGATCTAATATTGGGGTGCTTACTGAAATTGATGGATCTTTTAAAATGAATGAAGTATCTGCAAATAGTGTTTTAGTATTTTCCTATTTAGGGTACGATTCCTTAGAGATCATTGTTGGAAATAAAAAATTCTTTAATGTAAAATTATCACCAGCATTAAATGTACTTGACGAATTGGTTGTTGTGGCATACGGAGTTAAAAAGAAAAGAAATATAACAGGTGCTATCGTTTCTATAGATAGCGAAGAGATAACTCAGACCAGTTTACAAGACCCTATATCTGCCTTGCAAGGTAGAGCTGCGGGTGTGCAAGTGGTCTCAAATTCTGGTGCTCCTGGTGGAGGAATGTCTATAAAAGTTAGAGGTAATTCTTCATTAAATTCGGGCAACACGCCACTTTACGTGGTAGATGGTGTTCCCATTGAATCAAATTCACTGTCTTCACTAAATGGAACCGAAAATTTTGGATTAAATCCACTAGCAGATATCAATCCTAATGATATTGAATCTATAGAAATACTAAAAGATGCCGCTTCAACAGCAATATACGGTTCTAGAGCAGCAAACGGCGTGGTTTTAATTACTACTAAAAGAGGAAAATCTGGAAAAACACAAATAGACGTTAATATTTTTACAGGTATCAGCGAGATCACAAGAAAATTGAGTGTTTTAAATGCGAGTCAGTACAGAGCAGTAATTATTGATTCCTATAATAATATGGAGAATCCAAACATTCCCAATGGGATTGTTTTAGATTCTTTAAATCCTAGAAACAATGGCGATGTAGATTGGCAAAAGGAATTGTTGGTACCCGCTCCTCAGCAGAAAATAGATGTTTCTGTAAGAGGAGGTTCAGAAAACGTTAAGTATGCTTGGAGTTCTTCATTCTTAAATCAAGATGGGATCATTTTAAACTCTAATTATAGAAGAGTTACCTCTAGATTAAATGTAGATTTTAAAGCTTCAGAAAAATTAACTTTTGGTCAAAGTATTTCTTACACAAATGCTTTCAATAAAAGAATCAATGCTGGAGGTACCAATAACTTAAGTATCATCAGAGAATTATTAATTCGTCCCCCAATTTTTGCATTATACTTACCAGATGGTTCTTACAATGGATATCAATTTGGAAGAAGAAACCCTGTTGGACTTGCAGAATTAGCCACAAATAACAACAAAACCAACAGAATTATTGGCAATCAATATGCTGAATATAACATTCTAGAAGGACTTAAGTTAAGAAGTAACATCAATTTAGACTTTTTATCTATGAAAGAAGATAAATTTCTCCCAGCTACGTTAGATTATCGTGAAGGTTATAATAGTGGTGAAGTAAGAGCAATTAATAATTTAACATGGGGTAATGAAACAATTCTGACTTATAATAAACAGTTCAAAGAAGATCACAACTTCTCTGCGTTGGCAGGTTTTAGTTTTCAAAACTGGCAATATGAAAGAACGGGTTTAGATGGTGATTTCTTTTCAAGCGATAATATTATAACGCTAAATGGTGCAGGAACTATTTCAAACCAAGAAGTAAATATTACCACAGAACATTCTTTATTATCTTATTTTGGTAGAGTTTCTTACGATTTTAAAGGGAGGTATCTATTTGAAGCCAATCTTAGAGCAGACGGTTCGTCTAGATTTGGGAAAGATCAAAGATTTGGTTATTTTCCATCTGTAGCTTTAGGGTGGAGATTTTCTGATGAATCTTTTTTCGAAAATATAAACTTTTTAAATGATGGAAAAGTACGTTTAACAGCAGGACAAACGGGTAATGAGGCTATTGGAAATTATACGGCTCAAGGAGAATTTGCTGTTGGATCAAATTATTTAGATTTTTCTGGAGCATCTCCATCCGTAATGTCAAACGCTGGTTTAACATGGGAAACTACTACGCAGTATAATATAGGGTTAGATTTGTCTTTCTTAAACAACAGAGTAACACTTGTTGCAGATGCATACCTTAAAGTAACAGATGATTTACTATTTAATGTACCCATACCTAGAACAACAGGGTTTTCTTTTGTAACGCAAAACATTGGGAGCATAGAAAACAGAGGTATTGAATTCACGTTAAATTCTAGAAATTTAGTGGGAGATTTTAAGTGGGATACCAACTTTAATATTAGTACAAACCGCAATAAAATAACAGATCTTCCAGACAATGTATTAACCAATGGGTTTATTCAAAATGGAAACTATCATATTTTAAAAGAAGGAAGCCCAATAGGTACTTTTTATGGTTGGAAATTTAATGGAGTCTATGCAAGTGATGCTGATAATGTAGACCAAGTAACAAATGGCGCATTAGGTGCCATCTACAAAGGTGGAGACCCTATTTGGGATGATGTAGATGGTAACAATATTATTGATAATGATGATAGACAAATAATTGGAGATGCTACACCAGATTTCTTTGGAGGCATCACCAATAATTTTTCTTATAAAGGCATTAGTTTAGGTTTCTTCTTGCAATATTCTTATGGGAACGATATTTATAGTGAAATAAATCATCAGCGAAACTCTGTTGTAAGGTATAACAACCTTTCTACAGATGCGCTAGACAGATGGAGAAACCAAGGAGATGTCACCAATTTTCCAAAACCAGTAAGAGATGACCCTTTGCAGTCAGACAGCAGAATTCAAAGTCGTTGGGTAGAAGATGGTTCTTATATAAAATTGAAAAATGTAAACCTAAGATATAGTTTACCAAATACTGTGATTGATAATTTAGGCTTAAGAAAGGTAGAAGTATACGCTTCTGCTTTAAATGTAATTACTTGGACGCGTTATACGGGTTTTGATCCTGATGTAAATTCATACAGTGGATTAAGAGAAGGAGTAGATGAGGGTTCTTATCCTCAAAGCCGCACATTTATTTTAGGATTAAATATTGGTTTTTAAATAACGAATTATGAAAAATATAAAAAAGATTAAAAGAACCTTATACTACGGATTAATTATAGGAGTTATATTTTCCTGTTCAGATATATTAGACAAAGATCCAGTGAGTAGTTTTTCTGGAGAAGGATTTTACAAGACCTCCAGTGATGCCCAAGCAGGAGTTTATGGCATTTATGACGCTACACAGTCTATATTTCGAATTAATTTTTCTTATTGGGGAGAAGGTAGAGCAGATGCTGTGAACACCAATCATTCAGGAGATCCTTTAGCCTTGCAACAAAACACATTAAGTCAAGATATCACTTCTGCAAGTTGGAATACTATTTATGAAACTATAAGTCGTGCCAATTATGCCATTAAATACATTCCTTCAGTATTTGAAACTGAAAGTGAATTTAGCCTACAACTTATTGCGCAAGCAAGAGCCCTAAGAGCACTCTCTTATTTTTATGCAGTAAGAGTTTGGGGCGATGTACCCCTGGTAACAGTACCCTATGAAAGTGTTGAACAAGAATTCTTTATTTCTAAAACAGATAAAGAACTCGTATTAAATCAAGTAGTGGAAGATTTAGTTTTTGCCTCTGAAAATTGTAGAGATAATTTTTCTGGAGACAATACGAGAATACTTTTTACTCAAGGCGCAGCACATGCTTTTTTAACACAAGTCTATATGTGGAGAAAAGAGTATGAAAATGCTATTGAATCTGCAGAAAAAGTAATTGCAAATCCGCTTTATTCTTTAGTTACTATAAACGATTGGTCTAAAATTTTTACTTCTGGGTATTCGAATGAAAGTATTTTTGAAGTTGGTTATAATGAAGTTCAGACGAATGCACTGCGCATTTTATATGCTATTGGTTCAGATAGTGATTATTTTCCAAGTGTTTCTTTTAGAAATTCTTTTGAAGACGGAGATTTAAGAAAAGATCTTATTTATGACACTACTGCCGCAGATCCAAGAAAAATTTGGAAATTCTTCGGACAAGGTTTTAATGATGAAAGCGCAGATCCATCAGCAAATAATATTGTATTGGTACGTTTGGCAGATATTATGCTTCTAAAAGCAGAAGCACACAATAAATTAGGCGATACAAATGAAGCTTTAAGACTGCTAAATTTAATTCGTGAAAGAGCAGACTTACCAGAATTAAACCTAATAGAAGCCAATAATTTATACGGAGACTTAGAAACGGCAATACTTCATGAAAGATCAATAGAATTATCTTTTGAAGGACACAGATGGTTCGATTTGGTAAGAACAGGTAGAGCTATTAGTACCATGAATCCTATAAACGGATTAAGTGACGAGGCGAATCTAGTATGGCCTATTCACGAAGATGCAATCAATAGAAATCCTAATTTAGAGCAAAATTCATTCTATAAATAATAAAACATAATAATTTAAACTCAAGAAAATGAAAAATAATAAGATATTGCTATATGCTGCAATGGGAGTCTTCTTTTCGGTTGTTTTAAGTGCGTTTTTTAGTTGTGAAATTCAAGAAGATTTTTCATACAAAAATTCAGGTTCAACAGCTGAATTAGATATCAATGCTTGGGCATATATTCAAAAAAATGATTCTTTGGCTTTGTTAGAAGAAGCTATAAAACTTACTGAAACTCAAAATTTATATGAGTCTAGTTCAAAAAGAACCTTTATAGCACCAACAAATGAGGCTTTTAAAAAATACCTTACAGATAATTCGTATCAAGACTTATCTGAAGTTCCAGTTCCAATTTTACGGAATGCCATTAAGTATCACATTGTAAATGCTGTGGTATCTTTTGATGATCCAAATATAAGTGAACGTAACAATCCCTTGCCGTATCCTAGTGAAAATGGACAAACAATTTATTTATCTCGTACAAGCGCTTACACAGGTCTTATTAATGAAGGAACTAACAAGCAATGGGAAATAATTACCTCAAACTTAAAGCCAACAAATGGTGTAATTCATGTACTATCATCAATTGTTTACTTTTCTGCACGTTCAACTTCAAACACACCAGACCCAGAAGTGGTAAGAGATACCATATTTGCTATCGCAGATACGTATGTAAATGGAGGAAGTAATTCAGGTACAAACTATGGTTCCGCAGATAGAATTAGAGTAAAAAGTGCTGCAAATACAGACTTTTTAAGAAAAGGATTTTTAATGTTCAATTTAAAAGATTTTGACAAACCTGGTGTTGTGGTAGAGATGAATTTAGAATTAGACGTAAAGTTTACAGCAGCTAAAGGAATCGATTTTGATATTTATGAAGTAAAAGATACACTTTGGACAGAAGTAGGAATCAACTTTAACAATGCACCGTTTCCAACAACAGATAGAATCGCAACTATAACAACATCAAAAATAGCTACGTTTGAATTTGATCTGATTGATTATTATAAAGGTTTAACACACAACGGAAAAATAGCATTTATGTTGGACCAAGAAGAGGGTAAAGATGAAACTGATGAATTTTGGACTAAAGAAAATACTGGAGGTAATAATGCACCCATGTTAATTGCACGTTTTGCTTCTGGAAATACGACTTTAATCATTGAAAAAAATACTGGATTTTCGGTGGCAAGTGGTGAAGCGTATGCTTTAAATAAAAATGTTTTAGAGGTTTCTGGATCTATACCAGCAGACATTAGTTTTAGCATTCAACAAGCACCACAAAATGGTTGGTTGGTGAGAGGTGCAAGTATTCTGCAAGTGGGTGATTCATTTACTCAAGAAGACATAGATGTTATGAATGTGGTTTACATCAACAACGGTACTGGTACTCAAGATGCAATTACTGTAGCTGGTAAAGATAAGGCAGGCGCAACTTTAGCTGCATTCGATATAAACATTACAATACAGTAAAGAATCTAAATTTGTCAATGAAATATTCTATAAATATTGTAATTTATGTAGCTTTTATTTTTACTACTGTAAGTTCTTGCGATAAGAGTAAAGAAGAACCAGTAGCACAAGAACCAACAACAAGAGTCATTAACTTTTCTGGTTTTGAATGGATTGTACGCACTTCTGATGCTAAAAAACAAGGCCCAGGACCAAATTTATTTTCTAATTCAGAAGATAACGTTTGGGTGGATAACGAAGGTAGATTGCACCTTAAAATTATAGAAAAAGGGGGTAATTGGTATTGTTCTGGCATTACATTAAGAAAAACTTACGGTTTTAAAAAATATGTAATTTATGTGGCAAGTAGAGTAGACCAATTAGATGAAAATGTTGTTGGTGGTTTATTTACGTATAAAAATGATGATGAAGAAATTGATATAGAGTTTTCTAGATGGTCAGAAACAAATAATCAGAATTCTCAATTTGCAGTGCAGCCTTCTTACATTTCTGGAAATAAAACGAGATATAATTTAAATTTGACTAGCAATTTATCCACTCATTTTTTCGATTGGCAAGCCGATAAGATTGAATTCGGCAGTTATCAAGGGCATACTTTAAATCCTGATAGTAAAGACATCATTAGTACTTGGACGTATACAGGAACTAATATTCCGCCAGAAAATGAAGAACGATTTAAAATAAATTTATGGTTGTTTAGAGGAAATGCACCAACAAATAAAGAATCAGCAGAAATGATTATCGAGCGGATAGAAATTTTATAATACTATTGAATGATTTTCGAACTTTTTTCTCAATTAAGTACTATTTCTAATAGTTAAATCTCCCCTAAATACAAACAAATAATGTCAAATTTAGATCAAAAAATTAATATTTTTCCAAACAAAAGAGAAACTGGTAATGCTGCCGGAAAAGCATTAGAAGATTGTATTGTAAAATTACAAGGTGTTAAAGATAAAGTTCGCATTATTTTTGCTGCAGCACCTTCTCAAGATGCAGTATTAAATTATTTAACAAAATCAACTTTAATTGATTGGAGTAAAATAGTTGCCTTTCATATGGACGAATACATTGGTCTACAGCCCAATGCTCCTGAATTATTTTCATCTTATTTAAATAAGAAACTTTTTTCTAAAGTTAAGATTCAAGAAGTACATACCATTAATGTACACAATGGGATCTCAGAAGAAATTGAGAGATATGAAAAATTACTAACTAAAACACCAATAGATATTGTTTGTTTAGGAATTGGTGAAAATGGTCATATTGCATTTAATGATCCGCCAGTAGCAAATTTTAACGATCCAGAAGTTATTAAAATGGTACAATTAGATGATGCCTGTCGCATGCAACAAGTAAATGATGGTTGTTTTGATACGATTATAGATGTTCCAAAAACGGCAATAACATTAACCATTCCAACACTTATGAATGGTGCTAATTTGTTTTGTGTGGTTGTGGGAAGTAAAAAAAGTGAAGCGGTAAAAAATACTCTTTCTGGCGTAATTTCAACAGCTTGCCCAGCTTCAATTTTAACAACACATCCAAATTGTACCTTTTATTTTGATCAAAAAGCATTTAAAAAAAATAAAGATTTTATAAATGCCCTTTGAAAAATTAACAAGTAATAAAATGACTTTAGTTATCAATTATCATTAGATTACTTAAATTTTTGTGCTCTAAATATGCCTAACATTAAAGCTTATGTTTAAAACAAATAAAAAAATAGATACTAGATTTTTCTTAACCTTTTTATTCCTCATAAATCTGGTGTTATTTAAAACAACAACTGTATCAGCGCAACAAGCTGTAAAAATAGATTTTCTTAAAAACACTAAAAACTTTAAAGTCAAAGGGTTTCATTTAGATTTACGAATCCAAGTGATGACGCCTAAAGCACTAAAAGAGTTTGCTAGTGAGCTTTCTAAAATGGGCATGAATACATTAGTTTTAGAATGGGAAGGAACCTATCCTTTTGAAAATCATGTGGCTATTTCAAACAGATATTCTTACACTAGAGCAGAGATAAAAGACTTTATTGCGCATTGTGAAAAATTAGATATGGATGTGATTCCGCTACAACAAACATTAGGTCATGTAGAATATATACTTCGAAACACTAGATATAGTAACCTTAAAGAAGACAGGAAAGACATTTCGCAACTTTGTCCTATGGAAGTTGAGGACAATAAAGAGTTATTTGCTGAATTGTTTCGTGATCTTTCAGAAACACATAATTCAAAGTATATTCATATTGGCGGAGATGAAACTTATTTACTAGGGCATTGTGATAAATGCAAACAAAAAGTGGCAAAAGAAGGAAAATCAAAATTGTTTGTAGATCATATGAAAATGATTGCAGACTTGGTAATTTCTTTAGGGAAAAAGCCAGTAATGTGGGCAGATATTATATTAAAATATCCAGAAGCAGCGTCAGAATTACCAAAAGAGACCATTTTTGTAGACTGGAATTATGGTTGGAAAATAAATCATTTTGGTGATATTCCGAATCTTCAAAAACAGGGTTTTACTTTTTGGGGAGCTCCAGCCATACGTTGTCATCCAGACAATTGGTATGTTACAGATTGGACAACACATTTTAAAAATCAGAAAGAATTTATTCCGTATGCTCGTGAAGCAAATTATCAAGGTATTGTAATGACTTCTTGGTCTACAACTGGTGTTTATGGTTTTACTTGGGATGTTAATTATGATGTTATAGATATGGTGCAAGTAAGAAACACTTATCCACTTGCTGGTTTTCGTATTTTAATTGCCAGTTACGCCGCCGCTTTGGAAAGTAAAACACCTATCAAACCAAAGGAATTTGTTTTAGAATATGCTAAAAATAGATTTGGATTAAATTCTAATGATGCTCAAATCTTCTCAAAATTTTTATTTGCTTCTCCAGAATTGATTAAAAATGGAAAACCAACCAAAAGTGATAACATCAAATCAATGATTCTTGATTATTGTAAAATAAGAGACGAGTTAGTGAAGCTAAAACCTAAAAGAAATGAGAAAGAATTGAATCATTTTAAATTGATGGCAGATTTAAGAATTCATTATTTAGATTTTAGAGCCGTAGAATCTCAATATAATTCAGTTGGTTTTAAAATTTCCCAAACTCCTATTTTGGTTGAAAGATTAGATGCTATTTTAAAAGAAGCGGAAGTATTAAATATGCGATTTATCAATTTAAACAAAGGATTTCTATATGATTCTGAATTAGAAGAACAAAACGAATTAAGAGTGCAAGCTGTACATGTTTTGAGAGATCGTTTGGTGAAGTTGAAGTAAATTGTATTTATATAAATTATTTTTCATCACATAGTAACATAGTTTCACATAGCCTATGTTTTCTATGTTGCTATGTGTTAAATATTGCCTGTTTACTCAATTCAATTTAGATGATTCTCGAATAATCAACTCGGTTTTTAGAGTTATTATTTCAGAATCTATAATATCGTTATCATCTTCTATTTTACGAATTAATAATTTTGTTGAAGCTTCACCCATTTGGAACGCGCGGTCATTAATTGTTGTTAAATTGGGCTCAATAATTCTAGAAATAGGATAGTTACTAAATCCTACAATAGCCACTTGTTGCGGAATGTTAATTCCTCCTTTTCTAAAAACTTGAATAACACTTACTGCTGTATAATCATTCGCACAAAAGATACCGTCTGGTAGTTCAGGTAGTGCTAAATATTTTTTAGCACAGTTTACACCTTCGTCATAACTTAAATTATTAGTGTGCATAATTAGAGCTTCGTCTATTGGTAATTTATATTTTTTTAAAGCAGCTTTATACCCCTCTAAACGAGCGTTAAATATAGTAGTTGTTTGGTTACCTGCAATATGACCTATTCTCTTGCAGCCACTTTTTATCAAATGTTTTGTAGCTGTATAAGCAGATTCAAAATCGTTAATTACAATTTTATTTGCATCAAAATCAGTAGGAACTCTATCATAAAAAACAAGCGGAACACCAAGTTTATCAAATTTTTTAAAATGATCACAACTTTTGGTTTCTATACTTAAACAACCAATGACACCATCGACCATTCTAGTTTGAAGAATTTTAGTAATTTCTTTTTCTCTTTTAAGAGAGTTTTTAGATTGAAAAATAGTAACGTTATAATTGTTTTTATAAGCATAATCTTCAATACCACTAATAACAAGTGAGTGAAAGTGTATGTCTATTCTAGGAACAATAATACCTAAAGACCGCGTTTTTTTCATTCTAAAACTAGAGGCTATAGAATTCGGGGTAAAACCCAAAGTATCTGCTTTTTTTTGAACTCTTTTTTTAGTCGCATCACTAATGGCAGGATGATTTCCCAAAGCTCTAGAAATAGTTGAAGGAGATAGATTAAGATCTTTAGCTAAATCTTTTAAGGTAATTCTGTTTTTCATACGGTGTACTCAAAATATTGCTCTAAAATACAGTTATTTTATTGGCAAACTTGCTGTTAGTCTTTAAGTGACAAGTTGCTATCACTAATTATATTACAAGATAAGCAAAGTTAGAGCTTTTTTATAATACAAATATATCTAATAAAATTCAATTTAACGCAAACGTTTGCATAGTGTGAAAATTTTATTTAGATTTGTCCAGTTGTGTCAAAAAAGATTCAGTAATTTAGAACAAACTTACCTTGAATCAAAAATGAGAACACCACCAACATAAAATAACTGTATGCAATTACTTGATTGGATCGTCTTAGCTTTTTACTTTATTCTTTTAATATCCATCGGATTGTGGGCGTATTCCCGAGTTAAGAGTTCTGCAGATTTTTATACCGCTGGCGGAAAATTACCTTGGTGGTTGTCTGGTGTTTCACATCATGTGTCAGGGTATAGTGGAGCCGTTTTTGTTGCCTATGCAGGTATTGCATACACACATGGTTTTACCTTATATATCTGGTGGGCTTTTACGGTTGCAATCGCAACATTATTAGCTGCTTTTTATATTGCACCTAGATGGGCAAGGTTAAGAAAGTTTTCAAGCATACAATCGCCAACAGAATATCTTCTCATAAGATACGATCTTAAAACGCAGCAATTGATTGCTTGGGCGGGTTCTATTATAAAGGTTTTTGATACGGGAGGAAAATTAGCAGCAATTGCAATTCTATTAAATGTTTTTAGTGGCACTTCTATAACTTTCGGTATTTTGCTAGTAGGTATAGTTTCTTTAATTTACATTACTATTGGTGGCTTATGGGCAGATGTATGGAATGATTTTGCACAATTTATTGTTCAATTATTGGCAGGTATTACCATGTTTGTGATCATTATTATAAATTCAGATGATGGCATTATGAGCATTTCAACCGTTTGGGAAAAACTTCCAGAAGGAAATTCAGATTTTTTTAATGATCCGTATACCATTGCTTTTGCATGTACCATGTTATTAATTAATTTCTTTAGCTACAGTGGAGGTACTTGGAATCTTGCCACTCGTTTTATATCGTCATCTTCAGCAAAAGTTGCTAAAAAAGCAGGTATTTTATCTTCTATTCTCTATCTTATTTGGCCTTTGATTTTGTTGTATCCTATGTTTGTAGCGCCGTTATTTTTAGAAAATCTTTCAGATCCTACACTTTCTTATGGTTTAATGGCTAAAAAGTTTTTACCAGCAGGTTTGCTCGGTTTAGTGTTGGCTTCTATGTTTGCAAATACACTCTCCATGACATCATCAGATTCTAACACCATTTCTGCAGTTATTTGTAGAGATATTTTACCAAATATTTTTCCAAGATTCCGAAACCTATCGCAAAAAAAAGAGTTGAGATTAGCCAGAATATGTACGTTTTGTTTTACCGCAGTAACCATTATTGTAGGATTAAATGCGAGCAGTTTTGGTGGCATCTTCGGATTGATAGTTACTTGGTTTGCCGCTTTATTAGGTCCCATTTCTGTACCTATGATTTTAGGTTTATTGCCAGCATTTAAAAGAAGTGGTAGTACAGCTGCTATAGCATCTATTATTGGTGGCTTATTGGTATTTGTAATTTTAAAATTGATGGAACAAAAATCACTTGCATTAGAAATGGGAGGCCCAATTTTGGCTTCTTTACTAATTTTTATACTTGTTGGATTTTTCAACAGAAAACCAATTCCACAAAAAATAACAGTATTACATTTGAATTTAAACAAAAGTTCAAATGGATAAAAATACCATTTTTGAAGCATTAGATTACAGAACTAATAATCCAATTAATGTTGAGGTTGAAAAGGGCTACATTAAAAGAATCTCTGAATGTAAAGAGGAATTAGATTCTGCATATTATATAGCTCCAGGTTTAGTTGATCTTCAAGTAAATGGTTTCAAAGGAATAGATTTAAACAATTTAGAGTTACAGGTTTCTGATGTTGATGATTTATGCGAAGTGCTTTTAAAAAAAGGAATCACCAATTTTTATCCAACAATAATTACCAATAGCGATGAAAGAATCACCTCATTATTAACTACAATTTCATTGGCTTGTGAAAATTCAGCAAAAACAAATTGTTGCATTGCAGGAATTCATTTAGAAGGACCATTTATTTCACTGGAAGATGGACCACGTGGCGCACATGCTAAAGCATTTGTAAAAGCTCCAGATTGGGAATTATTTACAAAATGGCAACATGCTGCAAAAGGTAAAATACGCATGATTACGTTATCTCCAGAATGGGCAGCATCTACAAACTTTATTCAAAAATGTGTAGCATCTGGTGTTGTATTGTCTATTGGTCATACAGCCGCAAGCCCAGAACAGATTCAAGAGGCAATCAAAGTCGGAGCAACCATGTCTACACATTTAGGAAATGCTTCTCACGCCAAGTTGCCACGTCATCAAAATTATATTTTTGAGCAATTGGCTTCAGATAATCTTTGGTCTACCATTATTGCAGATGGTTTTCACTTACCAGATTCGCTCTTAAAAATTTTTATAAAAACGAAACCAAATAAAACTATTTTGGTGAGTGATGCAACATCTTTTGCAGATTTTCCAGCTGGTGACTATACAAGTCATATTGGTGGTGAAGTAACCCTAGATTCCTCTGGAAGATTGTTTATAAAAGATAATCCTAATATGCTTGCAGGTTCAGCGCAATCTTTGCTTTGGTGCGTACATCAATTAATTGAAAAAAAAATACTGTCTTTAAAAGACGCTTGGAATATGGCATCCATTAAACCAACAGAAGCACTTTTTGGCAGTTCTAATAATCTTTTACAAGTTGGGCATAAAGCAAACTTGGTAATTTTTGAAAAAAATAATAAGGGTTTAGAAATTATCAAAACGATTCAATCAGGAGCAATAGTTTTTTCTAAAATAAATTAAAATTTTTGAAATATGAATACCTCAAAATTAAAATTTACCATCGTATTAGTAGTCTTATTTGGGTTGAATATACAGAGCCAAATTAATATTATTCCACGTCCTTTGGAAATAGTTTTAAAGGATGCTTTTTTGGTTTTAAATGATAAAACAACAATAATCTCTAACAATCAAACGAAAGAAGAAGCAAAACTGTTGTGTTCATTTTTAAAAAACGGATTCAACAAAAAACCAAAAATCAGAAAAAAAGGAAACGGAATTCAACTAGTCATCAATTTAAATTTAGAAAAAGAATTAGGAAAAGAAGGTTATCGTTTGATGGCAAAAAACAATTCAATTTTAATTGAAGGAGCCACTAAAGCGGGTTTATTTTACGGAATTCAATCTTTTAAACAAATTTTACCAGTAGATTTCAGCAATAACAACTATCAAAATAAATCAATAGATTTTCCAGTTGTGTCGATTTCAGATACACCACGTTTTCAATGGCGTTCTTTTATGTTGGATGAATCTCGTCATTTTAAAGGAATGGAAGCTGTTAAAAATCTATTGGATGAAATGTCGAGGTTAAAAATGAATGTTTTTCATTGGCATTTAACAGATGATCAAGGTTGGAGAATTGAAATCAAAAAATATCCAAAACTAACGGAAATTGGGAGTTATCGAAAAGACACACAAGCTAGTAGAAAAAGTCCAGATAGAGTAGGTTTTTCACATTCAGGTTTTTACACGCAAAAACAGATTAAAGAAATTATTAAATATGCACAAGAAAGACATATAAAAATTATTCCAGAAATTGAAATGCCAGGTCATGCAACGGCTGCCATCGCTTCTTATCCGTGGCTTGGAATTTTAGGAACTACTACAGAAGTTACGCAAGAATTTGGAAAGTTACCCGATTCTTTTAATATCGCAGACCCAAAAGTAACTCAATTTCTTACCGACGTATTAACAGAAGTGTTTGAACTTTTTCCAACGGATATTGTGCATATTGGAGGAGATGAGGTAAACTTTAAAACCTGGGAAAACTCTAAAATGATTCAAGATCAAATTAAAAAAGAAGGTTTGACATCTCCTGCTGATTTACAAATATTTTTTACCAATCAGATGTCTATTTTTATGGATAAAAATAAGCACCGTATGATGGGTTGGAATGAGATTCTTGGAGACAATCTTCATAAAGAACATCAAAATTCAAATATGGAAGTGAAGCAAAAATTAGCTGAAAATGCAATTATCCATTTTTGGAAAGGAAGTTTAGAGCTTGTCAAAAAGGCAGTTACAAACGGTCACGATGTTGTAAATTCGTTACATTCTATGACGTATTTAGATTATAATTACAAGTCCATTCCGCTTTCAAAAGCATATTCATTTGATCCAATACCAGAAGGTTTAGATGAAAAATACCATGATAAAATTTTGGGTTCAGGATGTCAAATGTGGAGTGAATGGATTCCAACTGTTGAAAAAATGAATGCTCAAGTTTTCCCTAGATTGGCAGCTTATGCCGAAGTAGGTTGGACGAAAAAATCAAACAAAAACTATGAAAAATTCATCATTGCTTTAGAAGAAATGCAAAAAAGATGGGATATCATAGGTATTAATTATCACAAAGGATTTGACTAGATAGTATACTAGTAGTTATTATATGAACATATTTACACACTATTTTGAAATTTTTTATTAAATAGGTAGGCTTTATAACTTTAAAATCAAATTTAGGAAAAGATTACTTTTCTACCTTTTCAAAAACCAATTCATTTCTTTCATTATAATCTACATTTTCTTTTGTTAAAATATCAATTGGTAAATATATTTTCTTAGTAGATAGCTCTTTTTTTATTTTTAAATAGTCTGTCATTAAACGAACAGCTTCATAACCTTGGTCAAACGGTTTTTGTGAGATTAAAAAAGAAACAGCATCGTTTTTTAAGCATTTGATATTTTGAGGTGTATTGTCAAATCCAATGAGCTCCAGTTTATTTAAATAAGCAGTGTTTAGACAATCAACAACAATATAAATTCTACTCGATGGTACAAATAAACCTTCAATTTCAGGGTGTTGTTTTAAGTAGTTTTTAATTCTTTCTTTCGTTTCTATAGAGTTATTTAAGTTTTCAATTTTTAATGTTTGCGTTTTAGAGTTTATGTTATTCTTTATAAAATAATCGTTAAAACCTTTAATTCTATTAGATACGGCGTTATTTTTAGTAATATTATATCTGGCTTGAATAATTAGAAATGTAGACGGTTTGGAGATGCTTAAATTCATAAGTTTTCCCGCAATATATCCAGCCATGTATGAATCTTGACCTACAAATGCCTTGTTGTTAAAACCTTCAATATCAATATTTAAAAATAAATAAGGAATGTTAAGAGCTTCTAATTTGCCAACAATTTGCTTTGTTTCTTTGGAGAAATTAGGCACCATGATGACTGCACTTGGCTTGGTTTCTAACAAAGCCTGAAACGAATTCAGATAAGAATCTGTGTCATATTGGTTAAATGTGAAATTATGTAGGGTAACACCAAAATTATGCACATCACTAGCACCTTTTAAAATACCTAAATGTGGCGATTTCCAAAATAAATCAGCATCATTATATTCTGGAATCAAGGTGGCAATTAAATATTTATTTTTCAAAGCCAGTGCACTGGCAACAGGATTTACGCTAAAATTATGATGTTCAAGAATTGCTTTAATTTTAGATGCTGTTTTTTTTGATACACCACCCCGATTGTGTATTACTCGATCAACCGTACCTTCAGAAACATTGGCTTTTTTAGCAATATCCTTTATTGTAATCATAGAATTTTTTTTTCATTTCTCAATATCTATAAGGTTTTAATACCACAAATATAATTGAGATAATATCGAGCAATTTAACGAAAAATAATGATTTTGTGTGCGTGCACTATTTTTTTTCTATATTTGTGTGTGCGTACACGAAAATAGATTGAATTTAGAAATTAATAGTAAAGTAAGAAATTATAATATGAATAAAACGATTGTATTAACTGGAGCTGGTGGTGTTCTATGCAGCACGTTGGCAAAAGCGCTCGCAAAAGAAGGCAATAATATTGCTGTATTAGATTTAAGAAAAGAAGCAGCAGATAAGGTTGCAGATGAAATTAATGCTGAAGGTGGAAAAGCAATAGGTGTTGCCGCAAATGTTTTAGAGAAAGACGCATTAGTTAAGGCAAAAAAGGAAGTAAATGATGCTTTTGGTAAAGTTGATATTTTAGTAAATGGTGCTGGAGGCAACCATCCTTTAGGAACCACTTCGAATCCGTACTTAGAGGCAGCAGACTTAATGAATACAACAGAAGGGTTTAAAACTTTCTTTGATTTAGATGTTAGCGGAATTCAATTTACTTTTAATTTAAATTTTATTGGAACCCTACTACCAACGCAAGTTTTTGCAACAGATATGGTGGGCAGAAAAGGATGTTCTGTGTTGAATATTTCTTCAATGAATGCCTTTACACCGTTAACAAAAATACCAGCGTATAGTGGTGCAAAAGCGGCTGTTTCTAACTTTACACAATGGTTGGCAGTTCATTTTTCTAAAGTAGGCATTCGTGTCAATGCTTTAGCTCCTGGCTTTTTCTTAACCGATCAAAATAGAAGTTTGCTAACAGAAAAAGATGGAAGTTTAACAAAAAGAGGACAACAAATTATAGATCAGACACCCATGGGGCGTTATGGCGAAGCTGAAGATTTAATCGGAACAACCTTGTGGTTGTGTGGTGATGCTTCAAAATTTGTAACAGGAGTTGTGGTGCCAATTGATGGTGGTTTTGCAGCGTATAGTGGGGTTTAATCCCATCCTAACCTTCCCAAAGGGAAGGAACTGTTGTGGAAAAAATAATATATAAATTCTTCATAAAGAAATATTGGAAAATAGATAAAAAACTCAAAAATTTTGAATTTAGAACAAAACATTAATAAACTTACGAACAAACCTCTTTCCATTGGAAAGGCTGGGATGGGTCTAGAACAAACTTGGCGTTGGTACGGACCCAATGATCCCGTTTCTTTATCAGACATCAAACAAGCTGGTGCAACAGGAATTGTTTCTGCGTTGCATCACATTCCAAATGGAGAAATTTGGACGGTAGAAGAAATTCAGAAAAGAAAAACAGCTATTGAAAATGTTGGATTGACTTGGTCTGTGGTAGAATCGGTGCCAATTCATGAAAACATCAAAACAAAATCTGGAGATTATAAAAAATATTACGAAAACTACAAGCAAACGTTAACCAATTTAGGTGCATGTGGAATTGATATTGTTTGTTACAATTTTATGCCCGTTTTAGATTGGACACGTACCAATTTAGAGTATGAAGTTTCAGACAATTCTACCGCATTGCGTTTTGAAGCAGCAGCATTTGCCGCTTTCGAGTTGTATTTGTTAAAAAGACCAGGAGCAGAAAACGAATATACTGATGTTCAAAAATTACAGGCAACGGAGTATTTAAAAAACGCATCAGATAAAGAGCAAAAAACCTTAATCAGAAATATCATTGCAGGTTTACCTGGCGCAGAAGAAGGTTATACTTTAGAAGAATTCAATGCCATTTTAGCAACCTATAAAAATGTGGGTACAAAAGAATTAAAAGCAAACTTGTTTTCGTTTTTAGCAGCAATTATTCCCCCAGCAGAAAAGGCGGGCGTTTTGATGTGTATACATCCAGACGACCCACCTTTTCCAATCTTAGGATTGCCAAGAGTGGTTTCTACAGAACAAGATATTGTAGATATTTATGATGCGGTAAAATCTCCAAATAACGGATTGACTTTTTGTACAGGTTCTTTCGGAGTAAGAGCAGATAATGATTTAGCAGGAATGGCAGCGCGTTTAGGAGATAGAATTCATTTTATTCACTTACGCGCAACCCAAAGAGACGCAGAAGGAAATTTTCATGAAGCAAATCATTTAGAAGGCGATGTAGATATGTATGGCGTAATGAAAGCCTTAGTTTTAGAACAACAAAAACGAATTGCCGCAGGAAGACAAGATGTAAGAATGCCTTTTAGACCAGATCATGGTCATAAAATGTTAGATGATTTAAAGAAAAAAACAAATCCTGGATATTCTGGCATTGGTCGTTTACGCGGTTTAGCAGAATTAAGAGGATTAGAAGTAGGAATTAGACGTTCATTATAAAAATTAAAATGTCCTTTAGAGCATTACTGAAATGAAAATACATTTTCATTGAAAGTAGCTAGCAAAGCTATCAAGAACTTAAAAAAACTTTTGGCTAAGCTCAATAGGATATAAAAAAAAATAAAAGATTTCATTTCACCACATAGAAAAATAGAAATCATAGAGCTAAGTAAACGATGTTCCTATGTGTTGAAAACCTTAAAGTAACGTGGTAAAGAACTAAAAAATATGGCAACAACTTTTGAAACGAGATATGCTTCAAGTCCGAAAGCAGTAAAACAATATGATACGCAAGCATTAAGAGATGAGTTTTTAATTCCCGACTTAATGGAAGCAGGAAAAATAAAGCTAACCTATACACACTATGATAGATATATTGCTGGTGGTGCGGTACCAACATCCCCTTTAACTTTAGAAACGATTGATCCTTTAAAAGCCAATTATTTCTTAGAAAGAAGAGAATTGGGCATCATCAATACAGGTGCAGATGGCAGTATTTCTGTGGATGGAGAAGTATATAAAATCAATCATAAAGACGCATTATATATTGGTAGAGGCGTAAAAGAAGTTGTTTTTAAAAGTGATGATCCTAACAATCCTGCAAAATTTTATATCAATTCTGCTCCAGCACATACACCGCATCCTACAAAAAAGGTGAGTTTAGCAGAAGCTAATAAAATTGAATTGGGAAGTTTAGAAACTGCCAATCACAGAACTGTAAATCAAATGATTATTGGCGGAATTGTAACCACCTGCCAATTACAAATGGGAATGACAGAGTTAAAAACTGGTTCTGTTTGGAATACCATGCCAGCGCATGTTCATGATAGAAGAATGGAAGTGTATTTGTATTTAGACATTCCAGAAAATCAAGCAGTTTGCCATTTTATGGGACAACCACAGGAGACACGTCATATTTGGATGCAAAATCATCAGGCAGTCATTTCTCCACCTTGGTCAATTCACTCGGGTTCAGGAACTTCAAATTATACATTTATTTGGGGAATGGCAGGAGAAAATTTAGATTACAATGACATGGATGTTGCAAAAATTACCGATTTAAGATAAAAATATGTCACAAACTTTATTTGATGTTTCAGGAAAAATTGCTTTAGTTACAGGTGCTACACATGGTTTAGGAATGTCTATGGCAATGGGTTTAGGAAAAGCAGGTGCAACCATTGTTGTAAATGGAAATTCATCACAAGAAAAAATTGACGAAGCTGTTAAAACCTATAAAACAGCAGGAATTAACACTGTTGGATACAAATTTAATGTGGCTGATGAAGCACAAGTAATTACAGCGATACAAAAGATAGAAAGCGAAGTTGGCGTGATTGATATTCTCATCAACAACGCAGGAATTATCAAAAGAACGCCATTGGCAGAAATGGAAGTTGCCGACTTTAAACAAGTAATTGATATTGACTTGGTCAGTCCTTTTATAGTCTCGAAACACGTTGTAAAGGGAATGATGGATCGCAAATCAGGAAAAATCATCAATATTTGTTCTATGATGAGCCAATTAGGTAGAAATACAGTTGGCGCGTATGCAGCAGCAAAAGGTGGTTTGGTGATGTTAACGAAAAATATGGCGACAGAATGGGCACGTTTTAACATTCAAGTAAACGGAATTGGTCCTGGTTATTTTGCAACTTCACAAACAGCTCCGATAAGGGTGGAAGGACACCCTTTTAACGAGTTTATAGTGAACAGAACCCCCGCTAAAAAATGGGGAGATCCGAATGATTTAGCAGGTGCAGCAATTTTCTTATCCTCTAAAGCGAGTGATTTTGTAAACGGACATATTTTATATGTTGATGGAGGAATTTTAGCAACTATTGGTAAGCCATCTAACGAAGAATAAATAAATAATTCGCAAGGTTTATATGCTGAACTTGTTTCAGTTTCAAAAACATCCTGCAAGGTTTCAAAAACCTTGTAGGTATAAATAAATAAGTAACAATACCTACAAGGTCAAAAACAGGCCTTGCAGGAAAAGAAAGTCAAATCAATTAAAATGAAAAAAATAATCTTACTTTTCCTTGCGATACCCTTTGTTATCAATTGTGATAAAAAAGCAAAAATCCTTTCCACTATTGAAATAAAAAATACTTTAAATATCGATAGAGAATTTGAAACGGTAGCAATTGATATTTCAAATTTTGATATTGAAAATTATCGTATTTCTGAAGAAAATTCAGAGGATAAGATGGTTTATCAGTTGGTTGATAACGATTCAGATGGAAAAAAAGATGTGTTATTATTTCAACCAAAAATAGCAGCAAATGCTACAAAAAAATATAGTTTATCAATTTCTGATGAAAAGCAAGATTCAGCAACAATACATTGTTACTCTCGCTTTGTACCTGAAAGAACAGACGATTATGCTTGGGAAAATAACAGAGTTGCTTTTAGAACCTACGGACCAACTGCCCAAAAAATGGTAGAAGATGGTGTAAAAGGCGGTACTTTATCAAGCGGAATGGATGCTTGGTTAAAAAGAGTAGACTATCCAATTATTAACAAATGGTACAAAGAAGAGATTTCTGGTGAAAGCTCTTACCATAAAGATACAGGTGAAGGATTGGATAATTTTCACGTAGGAATAAGTCGTGGAGTTGGCGGAATTGCAGTAAAAGTAGACACTTCTTACTATTATTCTAAAAATTTTACAGCCTATAAGACCATCACAAATGGCCCTATTAGAACCAGTTTTATATTAGACTATCAATCTTGGGATGCCAATGGAAAGCAAATCGAAGAAAGCAAACAGATTTCTTTAGATTATGGTCAGAATTTGTCTCGATTTGAAATTAATATCAAAGGAACAGCCGCTATTGCAGCAGGTTTAACTTTGCATAAAAAGGATGGAAATACCACTCAAAATAATGGCTGGATTAGCTATTGGGAACCTTTTGATGATTCAGAATTAGGACAAGGATTGGTTGCTACAGATGATTATTTTATCAATTCAGAAAAATATTCGACCTCTAAAAAAGACGAAAGTAATTTGTATGCCAATTTAAAAGTAGTCAACGGAAAAGTAATTTATTACGCAGGTTTTGGGTGGAAAAAGAGCAAGCAGTTTAAAACACAACAAGAGTGGGAATCTTACTTGGCAAATTTTGCTAAAAGAATTGAGAATCCACTAATAGTGACCAAATTATAAATTAGACACCTAATGATCAAAAGAATTTCGTTTCTCACTGTTTTTGCAATTACTTTTTTAGTGCTTTTATCAGGATGTAAATCAGATCAAACCACCAAAACTTTACGATTAGGACATAGTTTAGATACCCAACACCCAGTGCACAAAGCGATGGTTATTTTGGGTGAAAAGCTTGTAGAAAAATCAAAAGGAAAGTTAAAAGTTACCATATATCCTAGTGGACAATTAGGAGGCGAAAGAGAATGTTTAGAGTTATTACAAATAGGTAGTTTAGACATTACCAAAGTTTCCGCAGCAGTTTTAGAAAATTTTATTCCAGAATATAAGGTATTTAGTGTGCCCTATATGTTTCGAGATAAAGCACATACGTTTAGTGTTTTTGATAGCGAAATCGGTGAAAACTTATTGCTAAAAGGAGAAAAATTTAGATTGCGAGGTTTGACTTTTTATGACGCTGGAAGCAGAAGTTTTTATATGAAAGAAAATCCTATTAAATCGCCTTCAGATTTAAAAGGAAAAAAAATAAGAGTCCAAAAAAGTAATATGGCAGTTGCTATGGTAAATGATTTAGGAGGTTCACCAACGCCAATTTCTTGGGGAGAATTATACACTGCATTGCAACAAGGTGTTGTGGATGGTGCAGAAAATAATCCGCCAAGTTTTTATACGTCCAAACATTACGAAGTTTGTAAATTTTACAGCTTAGATGAGCACACCGCAGTGCCAGATGTTTTGCTAATAGGAACAGATACTTGGGGCAGATTAAATGACCAAGAAAAAAAATGGTTACAAGAAGCTGTTGAAGAAAGTAAAATTGCACAAAGAAAATTGTGGGCAGCATCTGAGACTGAATCTTTAGAAGCTGTTAAAAAAGCAGGAGTCACGGTAATCTACCCGGATAAAAAACCATTCGAAGAACAAACCAAAGGCATTTTAGAGTTGTTTAAAGACGATGTAGCGATGAAATCTTTAATTCTTTCCATAAAAAATCAACAATAATGAGAGCAAAAATCGATAACATATTAGAAAGGTCAGTGCTTTTTGTTTTAACGTTAATGTTGTTAAGTGTTATTTGGCAGGTATTTTCAAGGTTTATTTTAAGAAATCCAAGCACAATTACAGATGAGATTTCAAGCTTTTCTTTAATTTGGCTAGGCTTATTAGGTGCGGCATACGCTACAGGTAAACATTTGCATTTAGCAATTGATTTAATTCCCGAAAAAGTAATCGCAAAAAAGCAAAACTTATATGACGGCATTGTATACATCTCCACCTTTGTTTTTGCATTTACAGTAATGGTTATTGGTGGCATTAGATTGTGCCAATTGAGTTTTCAATTCGGACAAACATCTGCAACTTTAGAAATCCCTCTAGGGTTTATTTATTTAGTAGTACCACTTGCTGGGTTGCTAATTTGTTATTACAGTTTAGACACACTTTTAGACAAAAGAAAATTAAATAAATCCTAATATTATGAATTTAGTTGAAGTCCTTATTTTAGTGATTAGCTTTTTAGTTTTCTTATCTTTAAGAGTTCCTATTGCCTATGCCATTGGTTTAGCCGCATTATTTACCTTATTAAGTGCGATGCCTTTTTTACCTTCGGTGACTACTTTAGCGCAAAGAATGGCCACTTCGTTAGATAGCTTTACGTTGTCTGCAATTCCGTTTTTTATCTTGGCAGGCCAAATTATGAATCGTGGCGGAATCGCCGTAAGATTGATCAATTTTGCGAAAGCAATTGTTGGGCCACTGCCAGGAGGACTCGCCTTTGTAAATATTATTTCTTGTATGCTTTTTGGTGCAATTTCTGGCTCTGCAGTTGCAGCAGCATCAGCCATTGGTGGGTTTATGAATCCGATGATGGAAAAAGATGGTTATGATAAATCATTTAGTGCAGCTGTAAATATTACCAGTGCAACTACAGGACTAATCATTCCACCAAGTAACGTATTAATTGTTTACTCACTAGCAAGTGGCGGTGTTTCTATCGCAGCACTATTTATTGCAGGTTATGTGCCAGGTTTGTTGATTGGTTTGGCATTAATGATTGTGGCGTTGATTTATTCCATCATCAAAAAATACCCAACCGATAAAATAGTAGGCTTTAAAGAATTCTTTAAAAGATTTATAGCAGCTTTTCCAAGTTTGATGCTGTTAGTAGTAGTTATTGGCGGAATTGTAGCCGGAATTTTTACAGCAACAGAAGCTTCTGCCATTGCAGTAATTTATACATTGGTTTTGGGTTTTGCTTATAAAGAAATTTCTATGAAAGACATTTCTCCAATACTTTTAGAAACGGTAAAAACATCTGCCATTGTATTGTTATTAATTGCAACATCTATTGCGATGTCTTGGGTAATGAGTTACGAAAATATTCCACAAGAAATTAGCAATACTTTGTTATCAATTAGCGATAATCCTATTGTAATTCTAATCATCATCAACTTAATATTACTATTTGTAGGTGTTTTTATGGACATGACGCCAGCAGTTTTAATTTTTACCCCAATATTTTTACCAATTGTAACCAGTTTAGGAATGAATCCAATTCATTTCGGAATTATTATGATTATGAACTTATGTATAGGATTGTGTACACCACCCGTTGGCTCCGTACTTTTTGTGGGTTGTAGTGTTGCAGGTTTAAAAATTCAGCAAGTTGTAAAACCCTTACTTCCCTTTTTTCTAGTGATGATTGCTGTGCTATTAATCATTACGTATTTCCCAGAATTAACACTTTGGTTGCCAAGACAGTTTGATTTGTTGTAGTATCGCTTAAATTCTTTTAAGGATGGATCGAGCTTTTCGAATGTGTTTAGGATAAATTAAAGTCGAAACCTTAAATATGTTTTCATGTAAATAAACTATATTTGAAAACCATAATTGGTTAACCAATTTAGATGATGAAAAAACTACTGCTATTTATTGTAATGATCAATACGTATGTTACAACTTCTCAAGTTGTGTTGGAAGCAGATGGCGCAGGAAATACCTATGAATTGATAAACTCGGTTTTGGCACTTCCTAATAGAGATGTTGTGGAAGTTCCAGATTGCAACCATGCCGCTTTTGGAAGACACATAGATGAGGTTTTTGATACCGATTTAAATAAAAACGTATTCCGATTTTTTGCGCATGTAACACCAGACAATGATCGTTGTAAAACTTTTGATAGACAGAGAACCGAGATAAAAAGCTATGATAATTCTCCAGAGAATTTAAAAGCTGTAGTGGGTGAAACGGTTGTTTATAAATGGAAATTTAAAATCAGTTCAGACTTTAAACCTTCTGCTAGTTTTACACACATTCATCAAATAAAATCTGTTGGGGGTTCTTACGCCTCCATTCCTATGATTACGCTCACGTTGAGAAAATCGAATCCAGACAGATTAGAGTTAAGGTATACACCAACAAATGATCAAAAAACGTTAAAAACAGCAGATTTAGATTTGTTTAGAGGAAATTGGGTAGCGGTAACAGAAACCATCAAATTTGGTAATGCAGGCAGTTATGCTATTGAAATAAAAAAGATAGCGAACAATCAAGTGGTATTTAGTTACACCGATAGTGCTATTGATGCTTGGCAAGATGGCGCTGAATTTGCAAGACCAAAATGGGGAATTTATAGAAGTTTAAATCAACCAGAAGATTTAAAAGATGAAGCAGTGCTATTTGCCGATTTTAGTATCGAAGAACTTACAGGTGCTCTTTCTGTGGAAGATTTAAAGCAAAAAGCAGCTAGTATTATATTGTATCCAAACCCTTCCTCAAAAGCAGTAGTGTTTAAAAACGCCAATTCAGAAAATTATGATGCTGTAGAAATGTATGATTTTTCTGGTAGAAAAATCTCTATAGAAAATAGAGTTAAGAAAAACACATTAGATGTCTCTGGATTTTCAAAAGGACTGTATTTTATCGTCTTTAAAAAAGATACATTTACAACCAAAATAGTAAAGTGTTTTGTCAAGTAACGTTGTAAAACCTTAGTTGGTAAACGCTTCGATAATTTTCATAACAGATACGCCACTTTCTATCGTACAAGGGTTTTTATCTTTTCCTAAAAAATAATTCACAGTTTGTTCAATCATTGGTTGTTGAACATGCGTAGGATTTGTAAAATTGAAAACTTCTTCTCTTTCATCGGTAGATAAAACGATCTTTTCACCATAAAAAGAAAATGTAATGGTTCCTTTTTCACCATAAATTTTACATGCATCTTTTACCTCTTTTTCTAAAGCATTAAAATTCCAAATTCCTCTAAATTGAACAGCATTTTCAAACTCAATAATTCCGTTTACAAGGTCATGAACACCATTCTGTAAAATTGAAGTTGAAAAACCTTCTGCATTTTTAATGTCGCCAAAATAATAACTCATTAAATCTATTTGATGTGGCGCAATATCATGAAAATAACCACCACCAGAAATTGCTGGATTTAAGCGCCAATTTGCTGCTGTTTTTGTGATGATTTTATTTTTTGTAGGTTGTAAAATTTGAAGATCTACAAAAGCTATTTTTCCAATGCTATTCGCGTCGATTAATTCTTTTACTTTTAAGAAAGCAGGTAGTTTTCTTCTATAGTGCGCAACAACCAATTTATCATTTCTAGCAACAATTCTATTCAATTCTTTTGCTTCTTCAAAATTTAAAGTAATTGGTTTTTCTAAGTACACAAACTTGGCTGCTTGCAAACATTTTTTTGCGATTTCTAAATGCGTAGAAGGTGGCGTTGCAATATAAACTGCATTTATTGCTGGATTCGCCAATAGTTCCTCAACAGTATCGTACCAAAGAGGAACGTTGTGTCTTTCTGCAAAATCTTTTGCTTTTGCAGCCTCTCTTCGCATTACTGCAATAAGTTTCGAGTTTTGAACTTTCTGAAAAGCAGGACCACTTTTTACTTCAGCAACATCACCACAACCAATAATTCCCCAATTTATCGTATGAATCATAGAAATTTAACAGATTTTTTATTTAAAATTGAAGTAATTTTTAGCGTTGTAGTAACAAATATCACTAACAATTTTGCCCAAGAATTTTTCATCATTTGGTAACTCTCCATTGGCAACATCTGTTCCGATAACATTGCATAGAATTCTTCTAAAATACTCGTGCCTTGTAAACGATAAAAAACTTCTAGAATCTGTTAACATTCCTACAAAACAACTTAACAAACCTTGATTAGAAAGTGTATTTATTTGTTTTTCCATTCCGTCTTTTTGATCTAAAAACCACCAAGCCGCACCAAATTGAACCTTCCCTTTTATAGTACCGTCATTAAAATTGCCAACCATGGTTGCAAAAACCTCATTATCTGACGGATTTAGATTGTAAACAATTGTTTTTGCCAGTTGATTTGTACTGTCTAGTTCGTTTAAAAATCCGCTTAAAGCTTCAGCTTGCGAGAAATCTCCAATAGAATCAAAACCAGTATCTGGGCCTAATTTTTCTAACAAGCGTTTGTTGTTATTTCTAATAGCACCCAAATGTAATTGCTGCGTCCATCCTTTTTTATGGTACATTTTACCCAAAGCAATCATTGTTTTTGCTTTGAAAAAGGCAATTTCTTCTTTGTCTAATTTTTGATGCTTTTTTACCTTTTCAAAAATTGCAACAATGTCTTGTTTCTCAGTTTCAAAATGGTACAATTGCCCCAAACCATGATCTGATAATTTACAGCCATTTTTATGAAAGAAATCAACTCTGTTTTCTAGCGCATATAACAAATCTGTAAAAGTATTGATAGCAATGTTGCTTGCTTTTTCTAATTTTGAAAGATATTTGGTATAGGTATTTAGATCTTCAACCGCAAAAGATTTATCAGGCCTAAAGGTGGGAAAGGTTTTTACTTTTGAAGCGTCTTTTTGAATGGCAATATGATGTTCTAAAGAATATATAGGATCGTCTGTTGTACACAAAGATTCTACATTTAGCATTTTCAACAATCCATTGGCAGAATGTGATTTTTGCTGTAATATTTTTGATGTCTTTTCATAAATTTCTACGGCATTTTCAGGTGATAGAAGTTCCTCAATTCCAAAATAAGCTTTCAACTCTAAATGTGTCCAATGAAACAAAGGGTTTCGAATGGTAAAAGGTACTACTTCTGCCCATTTTAAAAACTTTTCTTTATCAGAAGCATTTCCTGTAATGTACTTTTCGTTGATACCAAAAGCACGCATTGCGCGCCACTTGTAATGATCTCCGTACAACCAAACCTGTGTAATATTCTCAAATTGTTTGTCTGCTGCAATTTCTTCTGGAGGCAAATGATTGTGGTAATCTATAATGGGTAATTTCTTGGCGAAATTATGATACAAGGTTTTTGCAAACTCTGTTTGGAGTAAAAAATCTTCCGTTAAAAAAGTAGACATGCTATTTGTAATTATATTTTTATAAAGATAAAGTTTTGAAGGTATTATTTATTCATTTAGGGTGAATTTTTGTAGTTACATCGCTAAAAAAAAATTAAAATTGTAAATTATCTATCATATCTATAATAGAATTTTAGAGACTAAATTTTTTCATATCAATATTAGTTGGTATATTTGGTAAACCAAATTGGTTTACCAGTTTAATATTTGATTAATTATGACTAAAAAGTTTTTTTTATTTATTTTTTTCATCAATATACTATTTGTGCTTGCTTGTGCTAGTAAAGAAGAAGTGGAAGAAGAGGTTGTGATTGAAAATCCAGATGATATTTCTAACGAAGATGAAAATCCTTCCGTAGTATATGCAGACATTGATTTTTCTAATTGGAAAGTGACACTTCCTGTAGATGAAAATAATAATGGAAGTCCCGATGAATACAAACCAAACGAATTAGTAAATGGAGGTTACAGAACTTTAAAGTCTGTGCAACCTTTTATGTATGACGATACTTCCGATGCTAGTATTGTTTTTTATACATTTCCTCAAAATTCCACGGCAAATAGTAAATACTCTAGAACAGAACTGAGAGAATTGATTGCGCCATCTAACTCAAGAATCAATTGGACTTTAGAAACTGGTGGAACGCTAAAAGGAAAACTAAAAATCATGGAAATTTCTAAAGATAATTCATCTTCTAGTAGAACATATCACAATACAATTGTAATGCAAATTCATGGCATTATTTCTATTGCAGATATGACAAAGCATGGTTTTTCTTCAAACAATGGTCCACCATTAATTAAAATGAGATGGGTTGATGGAGATTTGTGGGTGTATAGAAAATCTTTGGTGAACGAAAGCACTTCTGGAGATGATTTGTTAGACGTATCCAACGCAACATGGTCTGATGAAAAATACAATATGGGAACTGTTGGTTTTGATGCATTTGAGTTTAGAATTACAGCATCTAAAGGAAAAATTGAATTGCAGTTAAACAATAAAACGCCTTACATTTATGAAGATATAAGTTTGGCGAAATGGCCTTTCGAAAACTATTTTAAAGCAGGAAATTATTTAGGAACTACAGATGCTGGCGCTTTTTCTAAATTAAAATATTACAATTTATCAGTTACACATTAAAAATTTTCAGGCTTCAAAAGCAACTATTTATAATTAAATTTTACAGAATCAATTAAAAGATGAATAAATCATTATTAATAATCAGTTTATTTTTACTACTAATTTCATGTAATGAAAAATCTACAAACAGTGTTTTGGTCAGTAACGAATCAGAATTAAAAGATGCTATAAAAAATGCAAAAGCGGGTGATGATATTGTACTAAAAAACGGAATTTACAAAAATCTAGAAATTGAGTTTTATGGCGAAGGAACTAAAGAAAACCCCATAACTTTAAGAGCAGAAACTGCTGGTAAAGTCTTTATTGAAGGAATTTCGAACTTAGCAATTGGCGGAAATTATTTAATTGTAAAAGACCTTCATTTTAGAAACGGTTTCACACCAAATAGGTATGTAATTCGTTTTAAGATTGATGATAATAAAATTGCATTCAACTCGAAATTTACCAATTGTGTTATTGAAGAATTTACACAATTAGACAGAGATAAAACCGATCATTGGGTAGAAATCTGGGGACAAAACAATGAGTTGAGTAATAATTATATTGCAGGAAAATCTAATTTCGGACCTACAGTTATGGTGATGTTAAAAGGGAATCAGCATATTAATAATCACCATCAAATTATTAACAATCATTTTGGACCAAGACCCAGAAAAGGAGGTCCTCATGGAGAAACCATGCAAATTGGCGATAGCGGAACTTCAATGACACCTTCTTACACCAACGTAGAAAATAATTATTTTGAACGTTGTAACGGTGAAGTTGAAATTATCTCTAGCAAGTCTAATTTTAATATTTTTAAAAACAATGTGTTCTTTGAAAGTGAAGGTTCTCTGGTGTTAAGACACGGAAATTATGCCACCATAGATGGAAATGTTTTTATTGGAAACGACAATTCTAAATTTATTGGCGGAATTCGTGTTATAAATACAGGTCATTGGATTACAAACAACTATTTCTACAAATTAAAAGGAAGTGAATTTAGAGCGCCCGTTGCGGTCATGAACGGAATTCCAAAATCGCCTTTAAACAGATACAACCAAGTTACAGATGCTGTAATTGCCTATAATTCTTGGGTAGATTGTCCAACTCCTTGGTTTTTTAGTGTCGGTTCTAATGTAGATCAAAGTGCTGTTTTACCAAAATCTGAAATTCGTTCTGCGAGACCTGTAAGAACCATTTTTGCGAATAATTTAATTTACAATTCGACAAAAGCAGAATTCCCAATTTATAATTATGATAAAGTGGATGGTATTACTTTTAAGAACAACATCTCTAATAATAACAATAAAAGTGCAGTAACTTCAGACGGAATAACAAAACAAGATTTTTCTTTAGCTAAAGTATCAGAAAATTTATTTGTACCAACTTTGAACATTTCTGAAGTGTATAATGGATTCGATTTTGATAAAATAAACACAGACGTATTTGGAAACAAAAGAACAACAGAAAATAATACAATTGGTGCGATTGTAAATTCTGGTGGAAAAGATCAATTATTAATTGACAAATCTACATACGGAACTTCGTGGTTTTCTTCGGAAGTTGAAAAAATAGAAAGTACAATACATAAAGTTGCAAACTCAGAAGAATTGGAAACGGCAATAATGGCGTCAAAATCTGGTGATAAAATCGAATTGACAGCATTGGCATATTCAATTTCTAAAACCATTGCAATTCAAAAAGAAATCACCCTCTTTTCTACGGATGCAACTAAAAAAGCAATCCTTCAATTTACTGCAGAGAATACGGCTTTTTTGATGCAGCCAAAAGGAAACTTACATCTAGAAAGTGTCATTATTAAAGGAACTCAGAATCAGAATGCATTTACAACCTTAGATAAAAACATGTCTAAAGCCTATAATTTGTTTATTAAAAATTCTGAAATACATAATTTTAAATCGGTTTTAGAAGTTTCTAAAGGATCTTTTGCAGACACAATTATGGTGTCAAAATCAATAGTTAAAAATTGTCTAAAAGGATTCCATTTAAACAAAGAAATTAATGACAAAGGAGATTACAATGCTGCATTTGTATTAATTACGAATGTTACTTTCGATACCATTTCTGAAACCATTTTAGAGTACTACAGAGGTGGTTATGATGAATCTACCATTGGTGGAAACTTGGTTTTTAATAACAATACGGTACTAAATTCAGGGAAATCATCCACAAACAATATCTTAATAAAGAACAGAGGAATTGTACATGTGGAATTTAAAAATAACACATTTAAAAACAATCCTGTAAAATTAATTGCCATTCTTTGGGGAGAAAAAGGTCAAAAACCAGTGGACAATACCATTGTAAATTCAGGAAAAGTAGCAATTGTTCAGAATTTAAAATTAAAGTTGATGTACTAGTAAGATTAACCGCAAAGTACGCAGAGCTTTTTCGAAAAGAGCGCAAAGAATTAGAAAGAAAAACGTTGCGAATCTTGCGTTTTTTTAGCGCTCTTTGCGGTTAAATATCAAATTTATGAAACAACTAAAAATTCTTTTCTTATTCATTTTTTCAATAGCTGTTTACGGACAAAAAATACCAAGTAAAAGAGTTATAAAAGTTTCTCAACTTTCAAATTTTCTTACAAAAGAAGTTCAAAATCAACTTTCTGAAAACGGAGAAATTTCATCCAAAAAATTAGCACAATATTTTAGAAAAAAGTTTTCTGACCGTTATTTCTACGATTATAAAACTGCGGATAAACGTTTTGAAGAATATTCAAAATTATATCCTTCATCAAAAGAGAAACACACTGTTAGAGGACTAGATCATTTTAATAAATATCCTTCAAAAACAGTTTGGAAATTACCATTTAATTATAAAAACGGAGAACCTGTAAATGCGTATGAGTTAAGACATTTGGCGCGTCAGCATAAAATGGTAGATCTTGCTTTCTGTTATTTTTATCAGCAAAAAGATGTTCAGTATTTAAATTATTTTACAGCGCAAATCAACTCATTAAATACTGCATTACACGCTAATAAATTCGAAATTATAGAAGATGGAAATGGCGTTTACGAAGCTTTTAGATCTGGTTATAGAGTTTTAAATTGGTTGCAAATTCATAATTTATTTCTTGGAGAAAAGACATATTCAGACGAAGAACAATTAACCACAATTGCAACTTTATTGCAACATGGTGCTTATTTATTTGAGAGGAATCAAAAATTTAAATCAGGAAATCATCAAACAAGAGGATTGTCTGCTTTGGCGATGGTCTCCATATTATTGCGAGATTTCGTAAATACAGATGTATGGTACAAACATTCCATGAATTTATTAGCAGAACATTTGCGCAAAGAAATTAATGAAGATGGTTTTCAGTTCGAAAGAACAGTTCATTACCATATTAGTGATATTGGAAACTATTTTTATGTCTATCAATTGGCAAAAAATAGCAATTTAAAAGTTGATGATTTTTGGAAAAATAAATTAGAATCACTTTTTACAACACTAATTAAAATTGGATTTCCTGATAAATCTGCACCCGTTTTATCTGATGATACGGATACACCTTGGGCAGAAAAAAATAATATTTCAGAGGCACTTACCTTAGGATATTTATTATTTAAAAATCCTTCTATTGGCTATTTCGCAAATACTAGAGTAAGCAGTAAAATGTATTGGTATACTAGTAAAAAGCAGTTAGAAAATTTAAAAAATATCAATAAAGAAAAACCTGTAATTAAATCTTATCATTTCCCAGAAACAGGTTATTATATTTTACGTGAAGGTTGGAGTGCCAATGATAAAATGATGCTTATTTCTGCAGGTTTAGATGAAAAAAAGCCAGATCATCAACATGGAGATATGTTGGGAATTCAAGCTTTTGCAAACGGAAATGTTGTGTTACCAAATTATCAAGTTCGGTATTCTTTAAAAGATTTAGAACTCTTTAAAAACTCTATGACTAAAAATGTTGCTTTAGTTGATGATGAGTTGCAAGGAAAAAAATATACTTCAAATAAGGGTGGAAGTGGTTTTGGGAAGTTTCATCAATTGCCAAATCCAAAAGTTATTGGTTTTCAGAAAAATAAAGATTTAGAAGTTCTTATTGGTTCTCACGACGGATTTGAAAATATTGGAGTTTATTATTCAAGACAAGTAATGAATGTTGAAAATGATTTTTGGATTGTAAAAGATAATTTTTCATCAAAAGAAAATCATATTTACAAACAAATTTGGCAAGGTCATTATAGTTTAGAAAATTCACCAAAATTATTACGTGCAAGTTTCTCTAACGGATCTGGACTCGATATTTATCAATTAAATACAATTAATAATATTAAAACTGCAGGTGCAAGAGGAAAAGAATGGAGTATTGTTTCAACAAAGAAAAGAGCAAAATATCAATTTATAACTGTTATATTTCCGTTTTCTAAATACGATGAACGCATTGATGAAGATGCCGAAAAGTCTACTTTAAAAGGTTGGAAACTGAACAGTCTGTCTCTAAAATCTGATGCTTGTCAAACTTTATCAAAAAAAAACAAACACTTGCTTTTTGAAGTTCAAGAAATTGAAATTGGAGGAAAAAAAATTCAATTTTCTGAAAAAGTAGACATATTTATTAGTACAAAAGATAAGAATATTGAAATTCAATCACTATACTTTAATAATTTCAAAATTATTAGCTTAAAAACAAAGAAAGAAATAACTATTAAACCTTTGGATAATTTCATTCTTAACACGTATGACTAAGACCTTAATAATAAGTGTTTTAAATTTAATTTACCTAAAATTTTAATATATCAAATTTATTTGTATATTTGGTAAACCAAATTGGTAAACCAATTTTTAAATTCAATTTTAATTATAAATACTTTAAAACTATTCACATGAAAAAAATAGTACTTTTTATTGCATTAATTGCAACAGTTTTGGGATATGCTCAAACTTTTGATAATATTCCGACTGGAACAGGAATATATATAAACAAAGCAATTCCTAGTCCAAATACAGATGATTTAACGAATGAGTATTTTGAATTTAGAGGTACACCAAATACATTAATTCCAACAACTTTATATTTTATTATGGTGGAGGGAGATGGAGAAAGTGGTAAAACAGACATGGGTAAAGTTAAAGAAGTTATACAGCTTGGAGATGGGACAAGAACATTTGGTTCTAGTGGTATTTTAGCAGTCGTTGCAAATTATACGGATACCGATGATAGTACTGTTACCACTAATCCTTATACTTCTGTAATTTCTGCAAATGCAACTATTATTACAATAGAGTTAGCAGGTACAGATGTTAGTAGTTCTAGTTCTTCTGCTGTAGATACGCAAACACCAGATATTGGTTATGATGGAAATTTTACGGATGCTAGCGCAACATATATGTTAATTTCAGCAACTGTAAATCCCAAAGATATAGATATTGATGCTGATAATGATGGACAAATTGATGCAACTGGAGATCACACAACACAATGGGCTTTATTTGACTCTTTTTCTTATTTAGATTTAGATGATCCAGTTTCAGGATCTGAAACAGGTGAATATGGTTATGGACAAATTGTTTTTGCAAGAGAATACGATGATAATATGAGCGATTTTAAAATTACTGCTGGAGCAACCATTATAAATCAAGGTTCTTCAAATGTATCTTACATTTTAAGACAAGGAACAAAAACTGGATTTACTGCCGACGATTGGATTATAGCTTCTAACGGAGGAGGGTCTTTACCCCCAAATTGGACTTTTTCTTCTACAGATTCTAAAGTTTCACCTGACGCATTTTTAGAGTATCAAATGCCAAATAGTATTTATGGGGAGTTAAACCCAACAGCAGAAGAAGTATTGTTAGTAGATGAAGTTTTTTCTTCTAAATTTAGCGTATATCCAAATCCAGCAAATGAATTTGTAACCATTTCTTCAGCATTAGAAATCAATAACATTGAGGTGTACAATTTATTAGGAAAGAAAGTAATAAGTGCTGAAAAATTAAGTGATCATAACTTAGATGTTTCTTCATTATCAAAAGGAGTTTATATGTTGAAATTGACAAGTGGAGACTCCGTTGCTTCGAAAAAATTAATAAAGAGATAATAAAAATATTTTAATTGAAATTAAGAACTCATACCTATGAGTTCTTATGCTTCCAACCATTTTAAATGAAGAATTTTCAAATACTTTTATGGGTATTTATTATTTTTTCTTCTTGTAATGAGAAGAAAGAAACTGTTGTTGTTGCGGATGGCAGTCAGCACCCAAACTTAATTTTAACTACAGAAAGTGTTTCAGAAATTAAATCTCAATTAGGGACTATTCCTGTTTTTGATAAAACATTAACCAAAGCAAAAAAAGAAGTGGATGCAGCCATAAAAAAAGGAATTGATGTTCCAGTGCCTAAAGACATGGCGGGTGGTTATACACATACACAACACAAACTGAATTATGCAACCATGCAGAAAGCTGGAGTTTTATTTCAGTTGGTAGATGATGAGAAGTATGCCATTTATATTAGAGATATGTTATTGGAATATGCAAAAATGTTTCCAACATTACCAAGACACCCTCAAACCAGAAGTTACGCAAGAGGGAAATTTTTTTGGCAATGTTTAAACGATGCTAACTGGTTGGTATATACAAGTCAAGCCTATGACTGTATCTATTCTTGGTTGCCAGAAGAACAAACCAAATATTTAAACAAAACACTATTTAGGCCGTATGCAGATTTTTTATCTATAGAAACGCCACAATATTTTAATAGAGTTCATAACCACTCAACTTGGGGGAGTGTAGCGGTGGGTATGATTGGCTTGGTAATGGATGATGATGAATTAGTTAATAGAGCTCTATACGGTTTAAAAAGTGATAATATAGACCCGAATGCAAAAGACAATGATGGTGGTTTTATAAAAGACAAAGAAGGGAAAGCCGGTTTTTTAGCCAATTTAGATTCGCCCTTTTCTCCTGATGGGTTTTATACAGAAGGGCCCTATTACCAGCGCTATGCCATGTATCCTTTTTTGATTTTTGCAGAAGCTCTTCAGAATAAAAAACCAGCACTAAAGATTTTTGAATACAAAAATGGCGTTTTAATCAAAGCCGTAGATGCGTTGTTAAACCTTACAGATGCAGATGGTGAGTTTTTTCCTTTGAATGATGGACAAAAAGGAATGTCTTATTATACATCTTCTTTGGTTTCAGCAGTTAATATTGCCTATTATTATGGGACTCAAAATCCTGAATTATTATCGGTTGCTAAAAAACAAAATCAAGTACAATTAGATGCATCAGGTTTAAGTGTTGCTATTGGCTTAAAAGAAAATAAAGAAAAACCATTTATCAAAAAATCAATGGAACTAAGAGATGGTGCTAAAGGTGATGAAGGCGGAATCGGTATTTTAAGATATCAAAAAGCAACTGAAACATTGGCACTTGTTATGAAATATTCTGGGCAAGGTTTAAGCCACGGGCATTATGATAAATTGTCTTTTTCTATGTATGAAAATGGTGATGAAGTTTTACAAGATTACGGACTTTCGCGTTTTGTAAATGTAGAGCAAAAAAATGGTGGCGGATATTTAAAAGAGAATAAAAGTTTTGCAAAACAAACCATTGCACACAACACAGTCGTTCAGAATGAAACTTCTCATTTCAACTTCGACTTTGCAACAGGAAGCAAAAATCATTCAGAAAAATATGTGTTTGATGTTTCGAATTCAGCTTTTCAACTTGTAAGTGCAAAAGAAGCAAATGCATATCCTGGAACAGTAATGCATAGAACCCTAATTATGATAAAAGATAAAGCGTTAGAGAAACCATTTGTTATCGATATCAATAAAATTCAAGCGAATAAAAAGCATCAATACGATTTGCCTTTTTATTATTTCGGACAAATAGTAGCAACAAATTTCAAATACAATTCGCCTAAAACATTAGCAACTTTAGGAACCAAAAACGGATATCAGCACTTATGGAAAGAGGCTGTTGGAAACGCAGGTTCAGAGAGCATTCAGTTTACTTGGTTAGACAATAGAAGGTTTTATTCTATTACATCTGCAACCCATAAAGATGATGAAATAATCCTTGCAAGAATTGGTGCGAATGATCCTAAATTCAATTTAAGAAAAGACCCAGCAATTATCATTAGAAAAAAAGATACTCAAAATACTACATACGCATCTATTATAGAATCTCATGGAACGTATGACCCTATGAAAGAAGTAGCAAATAATGCATATAGTAATTTTTCTAAAATTGAAATTTTAAGTGATACATCAACGTATACATCCATAAAAATTTACTTTGAATCAGGGAAATCGAAAATTTTAATTCTTTCAAATTTAGAAAGTTCAAAAGATAAAAAACACTCAATAAACGTAGATGATCAAAAGTATACTTGGGTGGGTTCTTATTACTATAAATAACAATATAAAATACAATATATGAAAACATTTGGAGCGAGTAAAGAATTTTTATTAGACGAAAATCAAGATTGGGAAGTTGTTGGTGAGGGTGTTAAACGTAAAATAATGGGCTATGATGATAAAATTATGCTTGTTAAAGTAGCATTTGATAAAGGTGGAATTGGTTATAAGCACGAACATCATCACTCACAAGTTACCTATGTGGAAAGCGGATCATTCGACTTTTCTATAGGTGATATGACCAAAACGGTTAATGGTGGCGATTCTGTATACATTCCACCACATGTATTGCATGGTGCGGTTTGTATAAAAGCAGGAACTCTTATAGATGTTTTTAGTCCTATTAGAGAAGATTTTATGGAATAAATTTAAAACTTTTTAACTTTTATTTAAGAATTATTTTTTTTTGAAGAAAAAAAACATATATTTGGTAAACCAATCTGGTAAACCAGTAAATTATTAGAATAAAAAAAAGGATAGGTGTGCGCCCATCCTTTAAAAATACTTCTCTTGAAGGAAGTATATATACAACCTTTCAGCCAAGCAGTAATAATATCAAAAATACAAAAAACTATTTCTATAGTTTTAATTTTTGGATTTTTATTTTGAAAGCCATGTATAAAATTAAAATTCACTAATAAACAGTGAATTAATTACATTTAAAAACATAAAATAAAATTATGAAATTAAAACTTAAAATAACATTACTGTTAATAATGTTAGTAAACATTTCCTTTTATGCGCAAGATACATTTACTTTAAAGGGTTCTGTTAAATCAAAGGATGGTTCAGCTCTTCCTGGAGTAACAATTCAGGTATTGAAAACAGCAAAAGGTGTACAAACAGACTTTGATGGCAATTACTCTTTAAAGGTAAAGAAGGGTGATGTATTGCAGTTTTCTTATTTAGGTTTTGCAGCTCAAACTGTAATTATAAATAATCAAAAAATATTAAATATTTCTTTAATTGAAGATGCGAGCTTGTTAGATGAAATTGTAGTTGTTGGTTATGGTACACAAAGAAAATCTCACCTTACAGGTGCTATATCTAAAGTTGTAAATGAAAATTTAGATCAAATAGCGGTAGCAAGGGTAGATGACGCTTTAATTGGTCAGGTATCGGGAGTTAATATTTCGGCAACAAATGCTGAGGCAGGAGGAGCACCTACTATTAGAATTAGAGGTACAGGGTCAATATCATCTGAATCTGGACCTGCAATAGTTGTCGATGGGATCATTGTCGATTCTGATTTTCTTGGAAATTTAGATATGAATAATGTAGCGTCTTTTGAAATTTTAAAAGATGCAGCATCTGCAGCTATTTATGGTAGTGAAGGATCTAACGGTGTAATTTTAATTACTACCAAAACAGGAAAAGCAGGTGATACAAAATTTAGTTATAATACTTACACAGGTTATAAACAAGCTTTTAAAAGTGAGGATTATAGTAGAAGTCTCTCTGACTGGGCTGCTGTAGAATTGGCTGCAGAAGGAGAGCTTAGTAATGGAACCTTATACGCACAAAAACTAATTGAAGTAACAGGTATTGATAGAGATTGGCAAGATGTTTTCTTTAATGGAGGTTTTATTACAAGTCATTCTTTATCTGCAAGAGGAGGTACTGAAAACACAAAATTTAGTACATCTTTAAGATACCTTCACGATGAAGGGGTTGTGATAACCGATGATTACAAGTTATATTCAGCGAATTTGAAAGTTGATTCTAAAATAGGTAAAAAACTTAAATTTGGAATTAGCGCTACCCCTTCTTATTCAAAGAAAAGATCATTACCCACTTCTATTCATAATCCTATAAGACAATCTCCTTGGTTGCCTATTTATCATACAGCGGGAACACTTCAGTTTATTGATAGAGATGCATATCCTAATGTTGTGGTAGGAGATTATTTTCGAGAAGATCATTTAGATGAAATAGACATAAATGGTGATGGTAGCAGTACAACACCTCGTACTTCGGGAGATCAAAACCCTTATGCGCAATATGTAGAGAGAGAGCATTTTGAATTTAAAACTAAATTATTAACTTCTACTTATTTAAGTTATAAAGTTTTAGATGGTTTAACAGCAAAAACAAGTTTAGGAGTTACTTTAGAACATGGCAAAAGAACAAGATGGGATGGTACAGAACATCATCATTCAAATGGTGCGGCATATGAGTTGAGAAATAGGTTTAGGAGCAGATTGATTTCGGATAATACCTTATCTTATAATAAAGTAATTGGCAATCACGAATTTAATCTACTAGCGGGAGCTACAATTCAACAAAGAACTCAAGAGTCATCTACTGTAAATGGAAGTGGTTATTCTAATGATTTGTTAAAAAACTTGCAAGGAGCAACAATTATTACCAAGCCTGTAGCAGATGGTGAACAGAATTGGATAATTAGAAAGATAGGTTATTTTGCAAGAGTTAATTATGTGTATGATAATAAATACCTATTCAATGCTTCAATTAGAAGAGATGGGAGTTCTGTTTTTGGTGTAGATACAAAGTGGGGTAACTTCCCTGCTATATCTGTAGGTTGGAATGTTCATAACGAAAATTTTTTAGAGGATAGTTTTATTAATCTTTTAAAATTTAGAGGAAGTTATGGTCTTACAGGAAACGAAAACTTTAGTACAGGGGATGATTTAACAAATACAGTGCCTTATTTGGCATTATTACAATCTGCTAGTGCTATTGTTGACGACGGTGCTGTTGCTGCAGGTTTTGCTCCTTTAAATATTGCGAATGCAGGCCTGGGATGGGAGTCTTCTAAAGAGTTTAATCCTGGAGTAGATTTTGGTTTTTTAAATAACAGGATATCAGGTTCAATAGATTATTATAATAGAACAAGTGATGCATTATTATTAAATCAAGATGTTTCTTATGTTACTGGATTTAGTGGAGGAATTGTAAACATAGGAGAAGTACGAAATAGTGGTTTTGAATATGAATTGAGAACCAAAAATGTTTCTAATGAAAATTTTTCATGGAATACTACTGTAATCGCATCAACTAATAAAAACGAATTACTTGATTTTGGTAATGACAACGGAAACTTAACGGTTGACGGGTTTGATAGGAATACACAATGGATAAATTTAGTAGGAAACCCTATTTCGTCTTTTTATGGGTATGTAGCAGATAAGGAAATTACAACGGAATATTGGGATACTCCTTACAATAGAATTAATGGACAGGCTCAAGATATTATTGTTAAGGATTTGAATGGAGATGGTTTGATTACTGATGATGATAAAACAATTCTTGGAGACCCTTATCCAGATATCATTTGGAGTTTAACTAATGATTTTAAAATACACAATTTTGATTTTTCTTTTATGATTCAAGGAAGCCAAGGAGGTCAAATAAGAAACGTAGGGGATCAATATTTTTATCACTTTAGCGGAGCTACTCTAGATGGTGCTCCAGAACAGCTAGTGGCTAATGGAACTATTCCTGATGTTTCTTTTCTACAACAGAAAATTTTCACAAGCGATATTGTTCAGAATGCTGGGTATTTTTCATTACGTAATGTAAACATTGGTTATAAATTGCCAGCAGATGTTACATCAAAATTAGGATTATCCTCATTAAGAATCTATGCTACTGGTCAAAATTTAATATATATAACTTCTGACGATTATCACGGCTTTAATCCAGAATATATAGATAATAATAATACAGCAATATCTTATGGTTCTCAAAGAGCAGGTACGCCTTTGTTTAGTACTTATTCAGTTGGTTTAAACCTTAATTTTTAATCTAAAAAAAAAAGTAACAATGAAATACTTTCATAATTTAAAATATATATTTTTTGCATTATCAGTAGCGGTTTTTACTTCTTGTGATATTGATGAATTTTTAAATCCGGTGCCAGATACAGCTATTTCTGCTGATTCATACTTTCAAACAGATGCAGATGTGTTATCTGGAATTATTGGGATTTATGATGCCTTACAAGGTGTTAATGAAAACACAGAATCAAATAACTCTGATTTTAATAGAGGAGTACAATTTGAATATCTTTTAACTGAACATCGTTCAGACAATACAAGAAGTGCTACCCTAGAAGGGTCAAGAGCCGATTTTCATAGATATGTAACAGATGCAAACAGCATACAATCAGAAGATTATTATCAATCTATGTATGAAATTATTTTTAGAGCAAATAGTGTTATTAATTATGTAGCTGCTGCAGATGCTTCAAATATTGCTAAATATACAGCTGAAGCTAAATTTTTAAGGGCGTATGCATACTTTAATTTAGTTAGGCTCTATGGTAGTGATGATGATACAATCGGTTCTGTGCCATTAGTAACCTCTGTTGTAGCATCTAATGAGGTCGAACTACTTTTTACCAGAGCACCTAAGTCAAAAGTTTATGAACAAATTGTTGAAGACCTGCAAGAAGCGGTTAGTACTTTAGATAATAGTTATAAAGCTAGAGCCTCTAGAGGAGCAGCCCAAGGACTTTTGGCAAAAGTGTATTTATCTCAACCATCGCCGAACGCCAGTGGAGCAAAATCTTTGTGTGAAGCCATTATAGCAGAAGCAACTTTTAGTTTAGAAGGTAATTTTAGCGACGTATTTTACAATGAATTAAATAACGAAGTTATGTTTGTTATTCGATATGATTTTGGAAACGAAAATGAAAGTCAAGGCTTCTCGTCTGAATTCACATCATTTAATCGCCAAGGAAGACAGGATGGTTTAAATATTGTGAATCCTAATTTAATAGCAGCTTTTGTTGCAAATGGAGGGAATAGAACAGCAGTTTCATATACTGCTTTTGGTGATGATGCAGATTTGCCGGTACCACAAGCCGCTGAAGTAGCAAAGTTTTTACCTGATGGGTCTGATGTTACTACAGATTCGTCTCTTCCAACCTATGGAACTCTTCCTAGAGATGCTGGTAATGATTGGATCGTATTACGTTATGCAGATGTTTTATTAATGCATGTAGAAGCAACTTTGGGAGTTTCTGGTGCAACTAGCACTAGTGATTCTAATGCGTTAAGTTCATTTAACGCTGTTAGAAATCGTGCAGGTTTAGCCAATGATGCAGATGGGTCAATAACCCAAGAGGAATTGTTATTAGAAAGAAGAGTAGAATTGGCTTTTGAAAATCAGCGTTTCTTCGATTTGTTAAGATTTGGAGTTGCTGATACTGTATTGCAAAATCATTCAGCAGAAGATAACGATGAGGATATATCGGTTTATCCTAGTTATAACGCTAGAAAATTATTGTTACCAATTCCATCAAGAGAAATTAACTTAAGTAAGGGTCTTTTAAATCAAAACCCTGGTTATTAATAAGATAAAATTAGAAAAGATGAAACAAAAATTAAATACTTTTAAAAACATTACAACGATAGTGTTAAGTGTATTCGCCTTAATTTTCGTAGTAAGTTGTGAAGAAGCTTTCGAGTTTGATTTACCAGAAACGGGGTCTATAGCCGATGCTACTTTGCCAAGTGCCAACTTTAGTACAGCACCAAATCCAGAAAATTTTAAAATAATTAAATTTACAAATGCATCAAGTGAAGCTACCAATTATGTTTGGGATTTTGGCGAAAATGGAGTGGTATGCGATACAACCACTGTAAATGGAGTTCACGGAGTGATTGTTTGTGGTGATGAATCTACTTCAACAGAAATAGATGTTTCTTTTGTAAAATTTAATGCTGGTGAAGGTGATTACCAAGTAACTTTAACAGCGCTTGATGCGAACAATGCATCAGGAGTTCAAACACAAACAGTAGAAGTGAGAGATGTGTTTGTACCTATAAATCCAATTGTTATCAACGGAAATATGGAAGTGGGTTTTACGCCTAGTTGGAATATAGAAGCATTTACAGACGGAACAAAAACGCCTCCTAATACTTCTAGTGATGGTTCTCCTATAGATTATGATGAAGTAGATACTGGTTCAAAAACAAAAGGTATGAAGTTTGCGGCAAGTACTTCTAACCCTGCAAATGCGGGTAGTAGAAGATATGCATACCAGGCATTAACAGTATCTCCTACAACAGTTGATCGTACTGTTAAATATATTGTAGAATATCAATATGCTATAAAAGTTGCGGCGTCTGCTGGAAGCAACATAACAGTACAAATTTTAGATGGTCATTTTAATGATGGGAAAGATGCTTTAGCAGCTAGTGTTTTAACAACCTCTGTAGCCAGTGAACTCTTAGGTAAAGGAGTTTTTACAACTGTAAAAAAAGAGTTTACTTCTAATGCTAGTGGTTTAATTTCTATCTGGATTTTTGGCGATACAGACCAAGATGCCTATATCGACAATGTTAAAGTATATCCAAAACCATAGAACAATAGTAATAAATAAAGAAAAATTATGAATTTATTAAAAAAAGTAATATTTACCTTACTTATAACAGGTTTTATAGTCTCATGTGAAGATGATAATACAAATGTTCTTAATGAGAACTTTACAGGTACAGGTCTTACGGAAATTACATTTCCGAACCTTGCTATAGACGAAGAAGGAGATGGAACGGTAGTTACGGTAACACCACAAGGTCTAGGAGTTGATTATTATGTAGTTGATTTTGGAGATCTAGATACTACATCAGACGTAATAAAAATTACAGAATTAGCAGGTAGTGCTTCTTACGATTATCCTAATGAATTTGAAGAAGTTACATACACAATAACTGTAACTGCGAAATCAAATAAGGGGTTTGCTGATGTTGTTAAAACAGAAAATGTTACAGTAACTCATACATTTGAATCTATTGACACTGCGCCTTCTTCACCAAATAGAAGTTTCTATAATGTATTTTCCATTTTTACTGATGGTGCTAAAGTAGATGGCAGTTTTGTGCCTTATGCAATTGCAGACGCTGCTACTGGAGGTAAAGCAGTAGTATTAGAATCAGGGAATTCTATACTTGAGTTTTCTAGATTAGGTGCAGCTGCTGGAGTTTTAGCCTTGAAAGATGAAGTTGTAATAGCAAATGCGATGTATGATGGTGTTGCTGTTAAAAATATTCATTTTGATGTTCATTCTAATTTTGAAACAGGTATAGATAAATTAAAAATAACATTAGTTGATAATTCTAATTCTGTAAACTATGTTATGGATGCAATAGATTTAACCGATGGTGATTGGGCAAGTTTTAATTATGATTTAACCACTGATTTTTCAGCACCGGTTGTACAATTTGATGAAATAAAATTTGAAGTAGGCACTGGAGGTACAGCAAATGATCATGCAACTATAAATGTAGATAATGTTTATATGTCTAAAGAGACTGGATCGACTATTATAAATGGTGATTTTAATAGCAAACAGGATTTCTGGAAATGGGGCGTTTTTACAGATGGAGAAAAAAATCCTTTTGGATCAAGTAGTGATGGTTCCTGGACCAATTATGATGGTACAGATAACGGATCTAAAACGGCAGGTGCAAAATGGTCCTCAAGTCAATCTGGTGGGCCGCTTAAAAGCTCTAGCTCTAGATATGCATACCAACCACTTGTACTAACTCCAAATACAGATTATATTTTAGAATATGAATATACTCTAAAAAGTGATTCTTCAAATAATGAACCTATAGGAGGTAGAAGAATTGTAGGACTAATATTAGATAAACATTATACTGATGGAGCAGATGCTGTAAGTAATATAAGTTCTAATTTAGGAAGTCATGTTGGAACTATAGCTGAAGGGAAATTCTCTAATAAGATAGGTAGTGAAGTAGGAACGTTAGTGAAAATGCCATTTACAACAAATGATAGTGGTGAAATAGCTGTAATGTTTTATGCAGTTACTCCAGTAGATGGATGGATTGATAACGTAAAAGTTTACAAATAATCTTTAATGAATACAATTATTAAACCCTTTTACTTAAAATTAATGCTATCAATATTTTTATTTGGTAACGTTGCTTGCTATGCTCAAGATAGCAGCAGCGATACTAAATCGAAAGTAGCAGTTATTTCAAAGAAGAAAAAAAGAAAGAAAAAGAAAAAATTACCCAAAATAGATTTAAGTCATTGGAAAGTTACATTACCGGTGCTTAATGAAAATGGGAAGCCGTATGAAATTTCTCCACCTGAGATTTTGGATTACGCAACAAGCGAAGTAGCAAAGCCTTATATGTATTTAGATACAAAGAAAGGAGCTATTATATTTCATGCAATGCCTACAAAATCTAAAACGAAAAACACAAAGTATACCAGATCAGAATTAAGAGAGCAAATGGTTCCTGGTAAAAATAATGTAAACTGGACATTTAAACAAGGTGGTACAATGAAAGGTAAAATTGCTATGTATAAAAGTTCAAAAGATAGTGATGGTAAATACCATAGAACTATCATTATGCAAATTCATGGTAGATTAACTGATAAACAAAGAGATTTCATTGGTGAAGATGATAATAATGCACCACCAATATTAAAAATTTACTGGGATAATGGAAAAATTAGAGTAAAAACAAAAGTTTTAAAAAACTTGAGTGCATCTTATGAAGAAATGCTGCATGAAAATGCTTGGGACAATGATGAGGGTTTTAATTTTGAACAAGAAGTAGGATTTAGAAAATTTACCTTAGAAGTAAAAGTTACACAAGGAAAAATGGTCATTGTTTTGAATAATAGTGAATACAAAGTTTACGAGAGCATTCATATGAGAAAATGGGGAATTTTTGAAAACTATTTTAAAGCAGGTAATTACTTTCAATCTAGAGATAAAGGGGCATTTTCTAAAGTTAGATTTTATGAATTAGAAGTTTCACATTAAGTTGAGGTTTACATTGATAAGTTTTATATATTTATACTTAAAATTTGGTTTACCAATCCTAAAATTAGAATAGATGAAATTACAAGTGCTCACCATACATGAAAATCAAAAAGTTCAAAAATTAATAATTAGGGGTATTAGAGATTTAATTAATTATAAAAATTTAGAACCTGGAGACAAGTTACCTTCAGAAAGAATGCTTTCAGAAAAATTTAATGTAAGTAGAAGTAATGTAAGAGAAGCAATTCAGAAATTAGAGTTTTATGGATTGTTAAAATCGAAACCACAAAGTGGAACCTTTGTTGCAAATATTGGTGTTACTGCCATGAATGGCATGATTGAAGATATTTTACGTTTAGATGAACCCGATTTTAAATCGCTTGTAGAGACAAGAATTTTGTTAGAATTAAAAACGGCAAGATTAGCAGCACTAAGAAGAACAGAGGAAGATTTAAAAAGTATGGAAGAAGCCTTGCAGGCTTACAATAAAAAGGTAATGAATGGAGAAGATGCAGTGCAAGAAGATTTACTATTTCATTTAGCAATTGCAAAAGCAAGTGGTAATAGTACCATGAATACATTCATGTTAATTATCATACCAGGAATTATTACCAATTTTCAAAAACATCATGTGTGTGATGCTGGTTTAGCTCAAAGAGGTATTAGAGACCACCAAGCAATTTTTGACGCTATACAAGATAAAAACCCGCAATTAGCAAAACAAAAAATGAAAGAGCATTTTAAAGAACTCTATAATTATTGCTATAATTTAGAATAATTTAAAAATGATTTTACCGTATTAAATACATATCTACAATTTTTGTGAGAATAAAATGGTTAATTAAAATTAATCACCTATATTTGGTTTACCAATTTGGTAAACCAATTTTTTTTGGTTTCAATTAATTTTAATCATTCAAAATGAAATTAAAAGGTTTAAGATGGTGGGTTGTTGGTTTGGTTGCTTTAGCAGCAGTAGTTAATTACATAGACAGACAAGCTTTTGGCGCTTTATGGCCAGATATTGCTAAAGATTTATTTCCTGAAATGGATGAAGATGGTCATAAAGCCATATATGGAACGATATCAACAGTGTTTATCTTATCATACGCAGGAGGGCAAGCCCTGTTTGGGAAGATTTTTGATTGGATAGGAACTAGAATGGGATTTGCGCTCTCGATTGGTGTCTGGTCTATTGCAACGATGTTGCATGCATTTGCGCAAGGATTGTTAAGTTTTTCAATCTTTAGATCTCTTTTAGGAATTGCGGAAGCAGGAAATTGGCCAGGTGCTGCAAAAGCCAATGCAGAATGGTTTCCTACGAAAGAAAGAGCCTTAGCGCAAGGAATTTTTAATTCAGGCGCAGCAATAGGTGGCATAGTTGCCTATCCCATAATTGGATTGTTATCTGTTTATTTAGATTGGAAAGCAATTTTTATTGTGGTAGGGATCCTTGGATTATTGTGGTTAATACCTTGGTTGTTTATAGTAAAAGCGAACCCAAAATCTCATCCTTGGTTAACAGAGACTGAAAAAAAATATATTTTATCTGGACAAAAAAATCAAGACGCAGATAAAGATGGAAATTACGATGAGGGATATACACCAAATACTGGCGAATTATTAAAACATAAAGAAAGTTGGGGCGTAATAATTGCTTCTGCTGCTATAGATCCTATCTGGTGGCTCTTTATTGTTTGGATTCCCATCTACCTTTCAGAAGTCTTTGGTTTAAATGTGAAAGAAATTGCATTTTCTGCTTGGTTACCATATGTAGGAGCTATGATAGGCGCTTGGGCTGGAGGCCTTATTGCTCAAAATAGACTTACATCTGGTTGGTCAGTAGATAAGACAAGAAAGATGACAATTACTTTAGGGTGTTTCATTATGATTCCTTGCTTTTTTCTATTAAAAGCACCTGGAACTGCAATAAATGCTGTAATTATTATGGCGGTTTTACTTTTTGGATTTCAAGTAGCAATTGGAAATATTCAGACAATTCCGAGCGATTTGTTTAGTGGAAAAATTGTGGGTACGCTTTCAGGATTTGCTGGAATGGCCGCTAAACTTGGCGCAGCTGGACTTACAATTTTGGTAACATTTATAACTACAGGAGGCAATTATACACCTGCATTTTTAATTGGAGGATTATTAGCATTGATAGCGTTATTAGCTATTTGGTTTTTATGTCCAAAAATTGAACCTCTAAAATCAATAAATTAAATAATTTAGAATAAAAATAAAAGAACGATACAATGAGTAAATCAAACGGGAAAATAGCAGTAATTACAGGAGCTACAGGTGGAATTGGTTTTGAAGTAGCAAAAAGATTAGGAAAAGACGGGTATACCGTTATCTTAAATGGTATTGATAACAAAGTAGGAGCAGAAAGATTAGAAGAACTAAAGGCAATTGGAATTACAGCAGAATACCATGGTTTTGATGTTACTGATGAAAATGCTGTAACTTCAAACATCAATCAAATTGGAGAAAAATTCGGAAAAATTGATTTACTAGTAAACAATGCTGGTGGTTTGGGTGGCAGATCTCGTTTTGAAGAAATGACAACTGAATTTTACAGATCTGTGATGGCTCTAAACTTAGACTCAACATTTTTTGCCTCAAGAGCAGCAATTCCTTTTCTTAAAAAAGGAACCAACGCTTCGATTATAAATTATACATCAAATGCAGGTTGGAATGCAGGTGGTCCTGGAGCAGGAATTTACGGCACTTCTAAGGCAGGTGTACATGCAATAACCAGAGCATTGGCAAAAGATTTAGCAGAATATGGCATTCGTGTAAATGCAGTTTCTCCAGGTACAATTGATACGCCATTTCACGCTCAAATTAAATCTACAAAACCAGAAGTGTTTGCTTCTTGGAAAAATAATATCATGTTAGGAAGATTGGGTCAGCCGCAAGAAGTTGCTTCTGTGGTATCTTTCTTAGCAAGTGATGATGCTGCTTTTATTACGGCAGAAACCATCCAAATTGGTGGTGGACAAGCTTTAGGTATCTAAAGATTTTTTTTTGAATTGATTGAGCCTCTCTAAATCTATTTTAGGGAGGTTTTGTTTTTATTAGAAGAATCTCGTATGATTAATTCGGCATCTAAAATTTGCTTATTCAATTCTTGAGAAACTGTTTCCTTTTTTGTATAATTCAGAAAAGTTTCAGCAGCCAACTTCCCTATTTTTGCACTGTGTTGCGCTATACTTGTAATATTGGGTGTTACCATATCTGTAAAAGGTTCATTTCCAAAACCAACCAAAGCAATTTCATCGGGTATTTTTATGTTATTTTCATTCAACACCTGTAAGGCTCCAAGTGCCGCATAATCTCCAGCAACATACACAGCGTCTGGTCTGTTTTTTAAATTCAATAATTGTTGCATCTTTTTTCGGCCCTCTTCTGTTGTTAAATTACTTTCCATAAGAAGTTCGTCATCTAACGGCAAATCGTATTTTTTTAGAGCATCCACATAGCCTCTAATTCTATTGTTATAAATTCTTGTTCGTTTAAAACCACCAATATGAGCAATTCTCTTACAACCTTGTTCTAATAGATGCTCTACAATGATATGACTGCTGTTGTAATCATCAATACCAATATAATCTACGTTCAAATCGTTTTCTCCTCGATCAAATAAAATCAACGGAATTCCTTTCGATTTTATTTTCTCATAATATTCTAAATCAACGGTTTCATTTGCCATAGAAGCAATAATTCCATCAACTTGCGTATAGAGCAAAGTATCTATACTATCGCATTCTTTTTGGTAAGATTCATTAGACTGCGTAATGATAATATTGTAGCCTTTTTTATTCAGGACTTCTTCAATATTTTGAATTACGGATGAAAAGAAATTACTATTTGTTCTCGGTACAATAACACCTACCAAATTACTTTTACCTTTTCGAAGTGCACTTGCAAGATGATTTGGTTGGTAATTTAATTTTTGTGCAATTCCTTTAACTGCCTCTTTCGTTTTGTCACTAATTCTAGGATGGTTATTTAACGCCTTAGAAACCGCTGAAGGAGTAATACCTAACTCATTGGCAATATCTTTTATGGTAATTTTTTTTTTGATAGTCAATATTTGTATATATTTGTTCCAACGATTGAACAAAGATATGTTTTTTTATTTAAGTTGTCTTTAAAAACAACTTATGGCATTTTGTATGATTCGATATTTTAATGAGAATCAGAGTTTGTAATTCACACCTATTTGCTTTTGATTTTTTTTTTAAAACACCTGTTCAATCGATTGAACTATTATAAATCATCACTAATTAGATAAAAAATGGGTAAAGTAGTAACATTCGGAGAAATCATGTTAAGGTTGGCTCCACAAGGATTTTTAAGATTTTCACAAGCAAATAATTTTGATGTTGTTTATGGTGGTGGAGAATCGAACGTAGCAGTTTCATTAGCAAATTATGGTGTAGATGTAGATTTTGTAACACGTTTACCAAAAAATGATATTGGTGAGTGTGCCATGATGGAAATGAGAAAACGTGGCGTTGGAGTTGATAAAATAGTTTGGGGTGGAGACCGATTAGGAATTTATTTCTTAGAAACAGGTGCGGTTTCTCGGGGTTCGAAAGTGGTATATGATAGAGCACATTCTGCAATTGCAGAAATAGCATCTGGAATGATCGATTGGGATGCTGTTTTTGATGGTGTTGAATGGTTTCATTGGACAGGCATTACACCAGCCATCTCACAAGGTGCTGCAGATGTTTGTTTAGAAGCTGTAAAAGCGGCAAGTTCAAAAGGAATTACCATTTCTACAGATTTAAATTATAGAGCAAAATTATGGACATTTTGTAACAATGCACACAGAGAAAAAATAATGACAGAGTTAACTTCTTATTGTGATATTGTTTTAGGAAATGAAGAAGATGCAGAAATGCATTTTGGCATTAAACCAGAAGGAATTTCTGTACAAACAGAAGGTCATAACGTAAAAGCTGAAGCATTTTTATCAGTATGTGAGCAAATGATGACGAAATTTCCAAGAGCTAAAAAAGTAATTACAACGTTAAGAGGCTCAATTTCTGCTTCTCACAATACGTGGGCTGGTGTTTTATATGATGGTAAAACATTGTTACAAACACGGCAATACCAAATTACAGACATTGTAGATAGAGTTGGTGGTGGAGATTCTTTTATGGGAGGTTTGATTTACGGATTGTTAAAATACCCAGAAGATGATCAGAATGCATTAGATTTTGCAGTAGCAGCGTCTTGTTTAAAACACACAATTAAAGGCGATGCAAATTTAGCAACCGTTGCAGAAGTAGAAAAATTAATGGGTGGTGATGCTTCTGGTAGAGTAGCAAGATAAAATCCCCTCTTTAATTCTCCCCAAAGGGGAGAAAAATAGGAACTCTTATAAAGGACTAAATATATAATATTAACTAAAAACAAAAGTCCTTTCCTCTGGAAAGGATTTAGGATAGGAAAATGGCTCAATATACAAGATTAGAAGTAGCACAAGTAATGAAAGACACTGGAATGGTTCCTTTGTTTTATCATAGCGATTTAGAAATAAGTAAAAAAGTAATTACTGCTTGTTACAAGGGCGGTGCAAGATTATTAGAATTCACAGCGCGTGGAGATTTTGCGCATGAAGTTTTTGGAGAATTGGTAAAGTATGTAATCAAAGAATTACCTGGAATGGTAATGGGTGTTGGTTCTGTAACAGATGCCGCAGCAGCTTCAAGGTTTATGGCTTTAGGTGCAAATTTTATTGTAACTCCGGTTTTACGTGAAGACATTGCCATTGTTTGTAACAGAAGAAAGGTTTTATGGTCTCCAGGATGTGGCACATTAACAGAAATTGCAAGAGCAGAAGAATTGGGTTGCGAAATCGTAAAACTATTTCCTGGTGATATTTATGGTCCTCAGTTTGTAAAAGGAATCAAAGGACCTCAACCTTGGACAAGTATTATGCCAACAGGTGGTGTTTCACCAACAAAAGAAAATTTAGAAGGCTGGTTTAGCGCAGGGGTAACCTGTGTTGGTATGGGTTCTAAATTAATGGCAAAAAATGCCGATGGTAACTTTGATTATGCAAAAATTGAAAGCAATACAAAAGGAGCCTTAGATATTATCAAAGCGCTTAGAAAATAATAGTATTTTTAGCAATTAAGTATTTAAAACCCTTCAATATTTAAAATTGAAGGGTTCTTTTTTATGAAGCATAATTCAGCAATTTTCTATATGATATTCAGTGTTATTGCATTTGCAATAATGAATGCTGTTGTAAAATACTTAACGGCTTTTAACGTATATCAAATCGTATTTTTTAGATCTATAGGCACCTTAGTATTTACAATTCCTTTAATTTTAAAATATAGAATTTCCATTCTTGGTAACAATAAGAAATTGCTATTCCTAAGAGGAATTATAGGCGTAATTTCACTGACTTGCTTTTTTCAATCCTTAAATTATTTGGCAGTTGGTACAGCTGTTTCTTTACGGTATACCTCACCCATTTTTGCCGCAATTTTTGCTTTAATTTTTTTGAAAGAAAAAATAAAAACAATGCAGTGGCTTTTATTTTTGATTGCCTTTGTTGGGGTTCTAATTATTAAAGGATTTGATGTCGATGTAAATACTATTGGTCTTGTATTAGTTATTGTATCGGCGTTATTTTTAGGATTAATTTTTGTGGTAATAAGAAAATTAGGAGATAAAGAACACCCTTTAGTCATCATCAATTATTTTATGGTCATGGCTTTTGTTTTTGGAGGTTTTATGTCTATCAGCCATTGGAGACATCCAGACTTAAGAGAATGGATGTTACTATTAAGTTTAGGTATTTTTGGTTATGTAGGGCAATTGTATATGACCAAAGCCTTTCAATCTGATGAAACATCTGTAATTGCTCCACTTAAATATTTAGAAGTTATTTTTACCATTATGATTGGTGCTTCTTGGTTTGGAGAAATCTACAATTGGTGGACTTTGCTAGGAATCTTTTTAATTTTTATAGGCTTGATCTATAATATTTATTTAAAAAGAAAGAAAAAATAAATCAGTATTGTATTGGTGGAAATTAGATTAGGAATTATTTTCTTGCAAAACATAAAAAACCTCAACTTTTAAAGTTAAGGTTTTCTCTTTGTACTCAAGGTGGGAGTACCTTGATTTTTAAATTAATTAATATTCACTTAAACCCTTTAAACCTTATTTAGTATAAATCAATTAATTTATCTGAAATCAATTTTAATCAAAATTTATTTAAATAGGTAGCCCTTTTGATTGCCCTATTTTATATATTTGTATCAAATTTTATATTTATGAAAGTTTCATTTCATTTAAGAAAAGATAAGGTTAATAAAGAAGGGTTAATGCCTGTTAGAATGTTAATTACAGCGAAAGACTGTAAAATATTCAAGGTAATAAAAGGTGTTAACTGTAAAGAATTTCTTTGGGATAAAAGAAGTGAGCGTTTAAATCCTTCAAGGAAAAATAATCCTTATAATTATTACATTGAATATAATAAGATAATTGACGAAAGAGAGGATGAGATTAAGAAATTATTTAGATACATGTTGCTAAACGATATAAATCCTACTAAAGATTATATTTTAGAGAAGCTTGAGAACGGATTAGATAAAGTAAACCTTACCCACGAGTTTTTTCCAACATTTGAAGAATTTAAAGATTCGAGTAAATCCACAAAGACACCGAGAACTATTAAGTCTTACGTTACAACTATAAATTTTCTCAAAGATTTTGAATCTTACTCTGGAATAAAATTATTGTTTGATTCAATTGATAGTACTTTTTTTGAGAAGCTACAAGATTATACTTTTACAGAAAGAAAAAACAAAAACAGTTACTTCGCATTTATTATAAAGGTTTTAAAGACCTTTATGAATTGGTCTTTAGATAAAGAATATCACAGTAATTTGAAGTATAAAAAATTCAAAGCTAGAGAAGATGAAACCGAAATTATCTACTTGACGATGGAAGAGTTAATGAAGCTTTATAATCACGATTTTGAATCTGACAGATTAAATCAAGTAAGAGATATGTATGTTTTCAATTCAGTAACAGGATTGAGAATATCTGATTACAAAGCTCTAAAGCCATCAAGTGTAAAAAACGACTATTTGTTAATTACTGTGCAAAAAACAAAAGCAATCAACACTAAAATACCTTTAAATAAGTTTTCTAGAGAAATTTTAGAAAGATATAAAGATACAATTCACGAACCTTTACCTGTTATTTCTGACCAAAAATTCAATAAGTACATTAAAGAGTGTTGTAAAATAGTTGAGATTGACATTATGATTACGAAAACCAGATATGTGGGTCAAAAAAGAATTGATAAAACAGTCCCTAAATACAAATTAATTACCTCTCATACAGCACGTAAAACTTTTGTAACAAATTCTTTAATTCTTGGAATGAAAGAAATGGTTGTAAGAAATATTACAGGTCATAAGAAAGAGGAAAGCTTTAGACGTTACGTGAAAATTGCCGATGATTTTAAAAGAAAGGAAATGGATAATACTTGGAATAAAATATAAATTACTATGTTAGACCAAGAGCTAAAGGATAAGTTTTATTCCAAGTATCAATCGTTTTTAGAAGAAATTCCGAGTAAAAATGTTTTAGATAATTTTTATATTCCAAGTGAAAAATTTTATAAAAACTCCTGTTATTACTATCCAAATAGAGAGAAATTTAATGAAATCTTGTCAACTTTAATTAATTACAACTTCAAAAAAAAGACTTTTAAAAAAGAGGCTTTTTTTACTTTTCTTGAAAACGAGTATTTTGGATTAACTAGCATAAATACCTTAGAGAAAAATTTGATTTATCAAATACAAATTGAGGTTGATATGTTTATGGGTTCAAATTACAATTGCTCTTTTAATAAGGTAAATTTTTACCAGAAAAATAACCCTTTCAAATCAGAAAAAGAGTTTCATTTTTTCATTATCTCGAAAATACTTGAAAACATAGATTTTAATCCTTACGATGGAAGTTTTTCTACTGAAAATGAATTTTATCTTTTGGAGGAATACTTTGATAAAGTGATGCTTCAATTAAAACAAAAATTTGACATTCTTAAAGTTGAAGACCTACATCGTGAAGTTATTAGGCTTGAAATATTAAAAGAAAAACATCTTTTTTATTTTTTAGATTCTTCAATTAAAAAATTAGAGAGTTTAATAGTAAGATTGAATTCACGTTCTGATAGTTTGTTAGAAGAAATAAAGGAAATCAATCAAGACAGTAATAATACTAGTTTAGTTGATAAGGATATAGAGAGGATACAAACTACGTTGGTCATTAAAACTCTTGAAGATATATTTAATGATTTTTTTAAATTAAATGAATTAGTTTATAATGAATTTGAAAAGAAAAAAATAAAGGAGTTGATTCAAATTTCTTTTGGAATTGTTAATGATTTAGAAGTTAATAAGCAGATTGATGTTAGTTTTATACCTAAAAATTTTAGAAAAGATTTTGTAAGAATATTTTTATATCTTTTAGAAAAAGGAAAAATTATAACAAAGAAAACACTTTTAATAGAAACACTTTGCGGAGTAATAAAAACTGATGGTTTTAGTAGAAGGACATTATTTAAAATAAATAGTAAAGAAGCTCTTGTTAAGTTTGAAAACTATAACTTAAGACGAATTATAGGAACAAAAATTGATTAACTATTGTGTATTTGATTTAACCTCATTCGTTTTATTGCACTATAAAAATATTATTTACTTTTCTCTTGTAGCTATGCAGCACTTTTAAAGATGGTTAATTGCACTAAATGAATTTAGTGCAACATTCAACCTGTTTAGTTTAAATATTTGCAACTGTAATTAACTTAAAAACAGTTGTATATGGCAAATGTATTATTCTACACACACAGTAAAGACGATTTAGTAAGAGCAGTTCGTCTGGTAATAAATGAAATAAGACAAACAGAATTAGTTGATTCTTCAATTCCAACTGACGATGAAAAGCTTTCTCAAAAAGCTGCTTCGTTACTTTTAGGTATTAGTGTTACCACAATTATTGATTGGCGTAAATCTGGTAAAATTCCAAGAGATGCTTATATGCGTATTGGAAGACCTATTTTTTATTCAAAAAAGAAGCTTCTTGAGTATGCTAGACAAAAGTCATTTTAATCTAAGGTCTTTGAAGTATGAATCAGATAAAAAATAAAATTCAAAAGAGCTTTACAATTATACCAAATGAACTAATTGAAGATAATTGTATTAGTGATAGAGGAAGGTTTCTATTTGTGTATTTAGCTTCAAGACCTAATGATTGGACTTTTTATAATAAACAATTGTGTCGTGCATTGGTTTGTAGTGAAGATACTTTGAGAAAATATATGAGTGAATTGGTAGATAAAGGATGGTTAACAAGATTAACAAAAAGAAGAGAGTTAGGAAAATTTGTATCTAATATTTATATCATTCACGAAAAACCAAATGCTAATTATTTACCGTATAGGAAAAAAACCGACACGGTAAAAACCGTCACCGAAAAAAACCGACACGGTTTTTTTCCTAAACATACTAATACTAACATTAAACAAAAAGGAAAAATAAATAATAATAAATTTTATAAAAGTGAAAATCATAAAATTTCAGTAAATCCAAGAAAATTATGAGCAGTTTAGGACAGCGATTAAAAATAAAAATGGGAATGGAATCTGAAAAAGAAAGAAAAAAAAGAATTGCGCTCGAAAAAAAAGATAGAGACAAGCATAGAGTTTATAATGAAAAAGTAAGAAATCCTAAAACAAAACTAGATAAGCAGATTACTACAACAGAATTCAAATCAATTTTCTTTAAAGAAGCTACTGCATATTTTTTAGAAGTGAATAGGCAGTTTATTGTGGATGAAAGTAATAAAACATTTTTAAAATGGATTTCTTTATATTTTACAAATAATCTGGATTTTGAAACAGAAACTAATGGGGAATTAAGAAAAGGCTTGTTGGTTTATGGAGATTGTGGTTCGGGAAAGTCTTCAATTTTCGATATTATTCAAAACATCAGCTTAAAATACAATTTAAAACACTTGTGGTTTAAAAATGTGTCTGTTCACGATGTAATTACAGATTACAATATAGATGGAGAAGAGATAGTTAAACGACTTACTAGGGGAAATATTCATTTTGATGATTTAGGTACAGAAAAATTAGCAAATTCTTGGGGAGTTCGTGAAAAACTAATGGGAAGAATTTTAGAAATTAGGTATAATAATTTCAAAAAACATGGCATTAAAACTTTTGTAACAACAAACTTATCGATTAAGGAAATAAAAAAATATTACGGAGTAAGAGTTGCCGATAGATTATATGAATTATTTAATTTTATTGAATTAACTGGAAATTCTAGACGGTTTTAAAATACATCATAAATTCATTTTTTTGAGATGTTTATGCTCTTGTTAGAAAACGCTAAAAAACCTATTTACCCCGTTTTGTCTTTTTTGCAAGTTGTGTTATTGTACCCCAATAACTACTTGTCCGAATTCTGAAAAGGAATTTAGGAAGTGAAAAATCTTCGGAACTCGATTTTAAAAAAAAGAAAATAACAACATATATTTAAAATATTCAACAAATGAAAAAGGAAAACAAAACAAAATACGTGAGAGTTCGAATAACTAAATCAGAAGATGAAAAAATAAAAAAAGAAGCTCAGGTTTTAGGTTATCAAAATAATATAAGCCAATATTTAAGAGGTAAAATTTTACGTAAACATATGCCAACTGTTAACCCTAACAAATTAATAGATGAATTATACCTTTTAAGAGCTGAATTAAACAAAATAGGCTCAAATTTAAACCAAGTAGCCAACTACACTAATTTTTTATTTAAAAACAATTATGCTGAACATTCACATATAAAAAAATTAAAAGAAATTGAGTTTGGTTTTGAAAACAAGGTGTATGAATTAAAGAAAACAATTGATAAAACGATTGATAAGACGTTATAATATATAAACAAACAAGTACATAAACAGATAAATATATATGTACATATTCAAATGTATAAGTGTTTATATCTGTATTTGTTTATGTATGCGAATATTTATGCAAATACGTCAGACTGTCTAATAACTTCTTGATATTTTTCGTAATAATCCCAATGTCATTTTTCAAGTTTTTTGTATCTTAAT
>NZ_CANMVP010000018.1 GCF_947501385.1 uncultured Polaribacter sp. | reverse complement strand
TATTGAAAATCAAAAAAATAAACTGAAAAATGAGTAAAAAGAAAATCGCCTAAAAATTACTTTTTAGACGACCTCTTCTTATGAATATTAAAAAAACTATAAAATTGCTTTATATTTTTTTCTTTAGATGATAAAAGTCATCTTTTCTTCTCAGATTTTTTAAGAAATTTGATATAGAAAGTAAAACGATTCATCATGAGAAAAAGAACACCAATATCAACAATAATGTCAACAAATTTAGTAACTCTTAATATAAAAGACGACTTAGTAACTGCAGAAAAATTATTTCTAGAAAAAAAAATAAAACACATTCCTGTTGTAAATAATAAAGAAATTATAGGGATGTTGAGCTATTCAGATATTCTGAGAATAAGTTATGCAGATAGCACAGATGATGAAAAAGGAGTAGACACATTTGTATATAACACGTTTACAATTGAACAAGTGATGGTGAAAAATATAATTATGGTGCCACCTTATGCTACAATTAAAGAAACAGCAGAATTATTAACAAAAAAAGACTTTCATGCTTTACCAGTAGTAGAAGATAGAGAATTGGTAGGCATTGTTACTACAAGAGACTTATTAAAGTACTTAATAGAGCAATTATAAATTAGTATTGCTTGGTTTTTTAAAAGTATTTTAGGCTTTATATTCAGAAGTTAATTCATCTACAATTAAGCCATCTTCTAAGGTTTGTATTACGCCCATGGCAGCTCTTTCTCCAGAAATCATAGCTGCGTTTAAAGAGCCATTCAACAATTGATCTCCTGCTAAGAATATGGTCGATTTTAGTTTTGTTTCTGTACTAGAAATCTCATATTGAAGATTGGTTAGTTCTGGCAATGCTTTTTTAATTTGATATCTCTTTAAGAAAGTAATATCAACAATACCACACTGAGTATTAAGATTTTCAATAACTTTTGCAATCAATTCTTTTTCTTCTAATTGATGCGTTTTTACTACAGTTACAGACAATAATTCTTTTGTTGTTTTTACAGAGGTTTCCAGACTGCTATGATAAAAAATATTATTTACCAAAGAACTTTCATCAGCAATTAAACCAATTAGGGGCTTGCTTATTTCTCTTTTAGTTGAAGTGAAATACAGAGTATCACAACTTTTCCAGGCTGTTTCTTGATTTTTTAAATTTGAAATTAATGAACTTACATCAGTTGCAATAATTGTAATATGGCTTTCTAAAATACTACCATCTTCTAAAAGAATACTTTTATCTTTAATTTCTTTTACTGGCGAATTGAGTTTGAACTTTGTATTCTTTAAATTATTTTTTAATTGATTTGGTATTGCTTGCATACCGTTTTTAGGAATTACTGCCAAACCATCTCCAAACATTTTGTAAACAAACTCAAACATTCTGCTTGAGGTTTCTAAATCTGGTTCTAAGAAAATTCCACTAAAGAAAGGCGTAAAGAAATCGAAAATCATAGAAGTTGAAAATCCGAAATCTTTTAAATACTGAAGCGTTGTTTTTTCTTCAGTATTAAAAATTGCGGTTATCTTTTTTTTCTTTAAAAGTGTATTCAACTTTAAAATTTTCACTTTATCAGAAAAAGTTCCAATCGAAGAAAGTAGCGTAGGAAACAATAAAGAGAAATTACGCAAAGGATCTCCAATTGTTTGTGCTTTTCCGTTTTTAAAAACGGTTGCTCCTGGTAAAAAATTTTGAAGTTCTAAATCATTATAATTTAAATATTTTTGTGCTGCAGGATAGGAAGTCAATAAAACTTGAAAACCATGGTCTAAAGTATAGCCTTCAACAATATCAGATTTTACACGTCCGCCCACAGTATTAGAAGCTTCAATAATTGTTGGATGATATCCGTGATTTTCTAGAATTTGAGCAGCAATTAAACCGCTAATTCCAGCGCCAACTATGTTAATTTTATATGCTAATTTCTTCATTTTCTAAATTTTTTAAGGCTTCTTTTTTCTTTAAATAAGAAGCTAATATTTTCTGAATATCGCTATTGTCTTTTTTAGGTTCTACAAAAAACTGATAATCTTCTGGGTTATTTAAACTTGCATCTTGTGAAAGATCTACATAACCAAAACCTTTGTAATCTCCTTCTAAAATTAGCGCAAAACCTATTTCGTTTTTAGTTCTTCCAGATTCTTTTAGTACTAAATTTTTAGCTCCAGTTCCTATAGAACTTATAGCGTCTAAAACTCTAATATTATAATTTTCTGGAGTTTCTTCATTACAACAAACTCCTTTGCAATCTTTCAATTGGTGATGAAAACAGCTAGTTACATTGGTTTGTAAATGACAATATTTAGGGCACAAAGTAAAATCTTTACATAAAATTTCTAAATAATTTCTGCATTCTTGCAAAGAATAAAAGGTTGTTATTGGGTTTGGAGTTAATTTTAGTTTGTTAAAAGCTAGATGAATTACGCCTTTTTGGTCTTCGTAAGAAAACAAACCAATAGCTTCTCGATGGTGTTTTTGAGCGCGATTGTAGGTAGGATATCGATGCTTTATTTCTGATGATTCTAACAAAAGTGCTAATAATTCGCTACCTGTCTCTGTAAAAGAAATATGAGCTGTTTCTAAACACATTTCTCTTTCTTTTTTCTTTCTGTCGTAAAAATGACTAATCACACGTTGCTTTATATTATTCGCTTTGCCAACATAAATAATTTCTTTCGCAACATTTTTAAAATAGTAAACTCCGAATTTTTCTGGTAAATTGTCTACTGCTTTTTTGTCTAACAATGGTGGTAAAGTAGCTTGTCTAGAACGCGGGTTTAAGAAAGCATTAATTATAAATTGATTGTCTCTTTTAATTAATCTTCTAAACAGCTCTACAGTAGCTTCTGCATCTCCTTTTGCTCTGTGTCTTCCGTTAATAGGAATATTTTCACCCGTACAAATATTACCCAAACTGTAAGATGGTAAACCTGGAACTATTTTTCTAGTTAAACGAACCGTACAGAGTTTTTTCCGATTGAAAATATGTCCTAAACTTTTAAATTCGTCTCTAATAATATTGTAATCGAAGTTTACGTTGTGCGCTACAAAAATAGTATCTTTAGTAATGTCTTGCACTTTTTTTGCAATCTCATAAAACTTCGGTGCGTTTCTTACCATTGCATTTGTTATGCCTGTAAGATTGGTAATAAATGGTGGAATGTTTTGCTCAGGATTTACCAAAGAAGTAAACTCATTTATCACAACTTTTCCATCAAAAATTAAAATAGCTATTTCGGTTATTTTTTGACCCTTATGCCCGTTTCCTGTAGTTTCTATGTCTACTACTGCGTACAATTTATCCAATACTATTTTTTAAATCTGCAATTGTTTCTGTTGGATTTTTACTTTTAAAAATATAACTTCCTGCGACCAAAACATTGGCACCAGCTTCAATGAGTTCATTGGCATTTTCGTTGGTAACACCACCATCAATTTCTATTTGACAATTTGATTCTGCAAATTCAATTAAATGTTTTAATTGTGCTGTTTTCTTGTAGGTGTTCTCAATAAAAGATTGGCCGCCAAAACCAGGATTTACACTCATAATACATACCAAATCTAGATCTGCAATAATATCTTCTAAAACAGCAATGGGTGTATGCGGGTTTAAAGCAACACCAGCTTTCATTCCAGCTGCTTTGATGGCCTGTACTGTTCTGTGTAAATGTGGACAGGCTTCGTAATGAACCGTTAAAATATTTGCGCCTAAATCTGCAAATGTTTGAATGTACTGATCTGGATTTACAATCATTAAATGCACATCAATTATTTTTGTAGCATGTTTAGCAATTGCTTTTAAAACGGGCATTCCAAAAGAAATGTTGGGCACAAAAACACCGTCCATAATATCAATATGAAACCAATCTGCTTCGCTGTTATTTATCATTTCTATGTCTCTTTGCAGGTTGGCGAAATCGGCGGCTAAAATTGAAGGTGCAATTAAATTACTCATTTTTTATTATGTTTTCACAAAGGTAATTAATTTAAAAAAAACGACCACATAGTAAGTATAGATTCTACGTCAGTTTTTATTGAGTAGAATTATTAATGAATTAGTTTTTAAAAAAAGAAGAATGGTTGAAAAATGAAATAGCGTGCAATTTGTCACGCTGGAAGCGTCTCACATAAGAGTGAGGAAAATAGTGAGAGATTCCTACGGAATGATACGTTTGTGGACAATACAAATACTATCTAAATTAAATCGAAAAGTTGATAAAACAAGTTTTAGCCCCGATTGAAGCATTTGTCTGAGCTCTTTTTATTCTTTTTCAGAATAAAAAAGCGAGTGCGGAAAGCGGGAAATAGCTTCAAAAAAAACTCCCAAAAATTAATTTGAGAGTTTTATAATTTTTATAAAAATTAAGATTTTTAAGTATGAGTGAGATGCTTAAAATGGTCTGCGATCATTAGCCTAAATAGGTCATTAAAATTTTACTTCTAGAAGTATGTTTTAATCTTCTAATTGCTTTTTCTTTAATTTGACGAACACGCTCACGAGTTAAATCGAAGGTTTCACCAATTTCTTCTAAAGTCATTGGTTGGTGTTCTCCTAAACCAAAGTATAGTTTTACAACATCTGCTTCACGCGGAGTCAAAGTTTCTAAGGCTCTGTTAATCTCAATACGTAAAGATTCATGTAATAATTTTCTATCAGGATTTGGAGATTCTCCAGAATTCAAAACATCGTATAAATTAGAATCTTCACCTTCAATTAAAGGTGCATCCATAGATACGTGACGTCCAGAATTCTTCATAGATTCTTTTACATCATTTACCGTCATGTCTAATTTCTTTGCAATTTCCTCAGCACTTGGTGGGCGCTCATTTTCTTGCTCTAAGAAAGCATACATTTTGTTAATTTTATTGATAGAACCAATTTTATTTAACGGCAAACGTACAATTCTAGATTGTTCTGCTAAAGCTTGTAAGATAGATTGACGAATCCACCATACGGCATAGGATATAAATTTAAAACCTCTTGTTTCGTCAAAACGTTTTGCAGCTTTAATTAACCCTAAGTTTCCTTCGTTAATTAAATCTGGTAATGTTAATCCTTGATTTTGGTATTGTTTTGCAACGGAAACCACGAATCTTAAATTGGCCTTTGTTAATTTTTCTAATGCTCTTTGATCTCCAGCTTTAATAAGCTGTGCCAATTCTACTTCTTCATCAGCAGTAATTAAATCTACTTTTCCAATTTCTTGTAAATATTTGTCTAACGATGCAGTTTCTCTATTGGTAACCTGCTTGGTAATTTTAAGTTGTCTCATGTATTCTAACCTGTAAGCTTTTTAGGATTATTGAGAGGCTTACAATTACTTATACGCAAGAAAGGATGTTTATGTTACAAAAAGAGTTGTATTTTTTTGAAAAAGAATCTTTGCTACCATTCATCGATAAAATTTGCGTGTTGAACTTTTTAAACTTTTTAGGTGTGACTTATTCATTTATTTAGTGTCATAAATACAACCAAAGTGAATACAATAGCAGTAAAAATTACCGATGAAGATTTAGTTTTTGAAATTGTTAGAACCAACAACACAGCATTATTTGCCACCTTATATGACAGATTTTCTACTGTAGTTTATAATAAATGCTACAGTTTTTCTAAAAATAAACAAGAAGCAGAAGATTTAATGCATGATGTTTTTGTAAGATTATTTGTAAAATTAAAAACATTTAAAGGGCATTCTAAATTTTCTACCTGGTTGTATTCTTTTACGTACAATTTTTGTGTAAATTATGTACAGAGAAATAGTCATAAAAAGAAAGAGAAAGTAACAGTTGTTACAGATCAAATTAAAGAAAATGATGCTGTTGAAGCGTTTGAAGATACGAACTTACTTGAGTTAAAATCTGCGAAATTAGCAAAGGTTTTAACTTTAATAGATCCTTCAGAAAAAATGATTTTATTGATGAAATACCAAGAAGAAATGAGTATCAAAGAGATTAAAGGTATTTTGAATATTGGTGAAAGTGCCGTAAAAATGCAGATTAAAAGAGCAAAAGCAAAAGCAATCAACCTATATGAAGATTTGTAAAAAATAATGAGTAATCCTTTTAAAAAGAAGCTTCCAAAACACAAGGTCTCACCAATTGTAAAACAAAAAGTACTTGTAGACATTCAAATGATTAAACAGACATTAGACATTGCAGAAATGTATATGCGTAAAAACCCAAAAACACGTACCAATTATTTTATCAACTTAGAAAACTAATAAAATAGTGGTGAACTAAAGTTAAGATGATATATTAAGCCAAACTGTATGTTCGAAGCCCATTCATTATTTTTATTCTCAAAAGCTTCTGCTTTTAGACCATCTAGTTTATCAGAAAAAAAGTATAGATAATTAAACTGTGCTACTAAATCTAGCTTTTCAGTTAATTTATATCTTGTTCCTAAGCCCATGCTAAAGGCAAAGCTTTCTCCTTTACCAATTGCTAAACTATTGGATTCCTGATATTTTTTAGGTAATAGAGTAATATCTTGTTGCCAGTCTCCTAAATCAGATTTTAAACCATTATTGTAAAATGAATATTGAACTCCGAAGGTAAAAAAGGGATTAAAAGACATATCTGAATGCGGGTATACAAATTCTTCTAAAGGTCTTAAAAAATATTCTAGATAAGCTCCTACATTTAACATTCTTAAACTTCCTTTCATGGCCCTTAGCTTTTCACCTCCAACAGATTGTTTGCTAGCCCAAGTACCATGATGTCTTAATTCTGTAGTACTTATATACTGCAATTCAGTTTTAACCATTATGTGATTATGCAGTACATTATTTGGATCCCAACGTAATGTTCTATTAAAAAAATGTAGATAGTGCGCAACTGAAAAAGACAAGTCTTTGTTGTTTAAGTCGCTTCCGAAATGATTTCTCTCTCCATAATCGCTTTGTAAACTAGTAGAGCCAACGAAACCACCAATATCATGGGTGTAGTGTTGAGCCTTAAATTCTAGAATAAAAACAATTATAAAAATAATTGTTATAGGGGTTTTCAAGAGTTAGGGTCTTAAAGTAAAGAACCAAATATATCAAATTTTTTTAGAGTACAATGTTTATTCTAAATTATTAATGGTAAAAGTATTACCTTCTAAGAAATAATTGGCTCTAACCTCTAGCTCTTCTTTATAATAAATAATATTTTCTGGTTGTTTTTTAAGAAGATAATTTCCCGTATCCCATTTTTTATTGTTGTTTTCATCAATAATTGCTCTAACTGTATATGTTTTTGGTTCTAATAAATCAAAAACCACCGTTTCTGAAGCACTCAAATACCTTCTTTCTATGATTTCTTCGTTGTCTTTTCCTGATAACAAATCTATGATAAGGTTCTTAGATTCAGTATTTACAATATTTAAAGTAATTCTACCATAATCTTCTAATTCTATGGTCTTCAGGTTGTAGTTTAAAGTATCATTTTTATAACCGTAAATATCTTCAAAAGTGCCAGGAAATGCTTTTATTACGTATTTTTCTTTCTGATTTTTTTTAAATAAAAAGCCTATTTTATTTTCCTTTTTTGAAATATAATTTGTGTAATTTACTTTTAAAGTATCTTTATCTACAAAAGAGATCTTACTGGTATCTATATTGATGATCGGATTGTTACTTTCTATAAAAAAGGTATCTCTTAAGTGTAGTGTTCCACTAGTAGAAGGTTTTAAAGTTAACGTATCTATTTTTTTCTTTCTAAAATTAACAGTTACAGTATCTAAAAAAACGTCATTTGAAACTAAAAAAATTAAAGAATCTACAGCTATTGGAGTGTGCCAATAATTTAGAGTGTCTTTGTCTACTTCAAATTTTGAAATACTTTTAAAAGTGTCTGAGACTTTAGATAACAATGCTACATTTAAATCTTTTACTTGACCTTCAAAACCAAACTGAATTTTTCCCTTAGAAACTTCTTTTGCTCTTCTAAAACGATACGGTTGAGTTTCTTTATATAACTTAATAGGTTTTGCAAGAATACTATCTTGTGGTAAAGAAATAGTATCTGTATACACCCCAATTTTATCAACCTTCGGGTCAAAAATATAATCGTTAGAACTCTCTTCTAATGCCACTAAAAGATATTTTCCTTTTCTTAAATTTGTAAAGTTAAATATTGTGGTATCTAAAGCTGTAGTTACATAATTTGGTTTTTTCTTATAGATGATAGAGTCTGTAAAAACGCTATCTATTCTATATAAAACAATGTTGGTTTTTTTAGGGTCTTTCTTAGAGAAAGCATCAACAACAGCACCAGAGGTTTCTAAAGAATCGATGTATGTACCTGTTGAGAAAACGTATTTAAAACCTTCTAATTTGTTACTCTCATTATTATCTTCAATAGCATTTCCAAAATTGAAAATATAAGTAGTATTTTGTTTTAGAGTATCTAATATTTCTATTTTTAAAAATTTACTCGCAGTTCCTTGAGGCGTTACTAATAAAGGACTTTTTAAGGGTGGAGAAGCAATTAATTGTTTGTTTAAGTCTTTTAATTTTATAAACTCATTAAAATAAAGTTTTACTTCGTTTTCTTTAAAATTTATAGTTTCATAGGGTGGTTCTGAAGTTACAAATAGTGGTGCATCTTCATCTTTTGGACCACCTTCTGGTCTTCCCGTTTTAGCACAATTGGAAATTAAAAGAATAGAAAGTATAAAAAATAGCGTTTTATAAATAAGTTTCACGAAAAATAAAATTTTGTACAAATTAACAATTAATTTTCATATTAAAATCACAAAATTTACTCAGTAAAAGCCATTGTTAAAATACTTATTTTTATTCCAGAAGTTTTTAAAAGTTCTAGACTGCAAGCTTCTAAAGTTGCACCGGTTGTAATTACGTCATCAATAATTAAAACGTGTTTGTTTTTAAAATAAGCAGTATCTTCTAGAAAAAACTTTGTTTCTAGCTCATTAAATCTTTCAAAACGAGCTTTTAGGGTTTGTGTTTTTGTAGATGATTTTCTTATTAAAATATTTTCAACAAACGGAATTTTTAAATGACTGCTTAAGGATTCTCCAAATTTAGTTACCTGATTGTAGCCTCTTATTTTTCTTTTTTTAGGGTGAATAGGAACAGGAATTATAAAATCTACATCAGAGAATTCGTTATTTTCAGCAAGTATTTCTCCAAGCCAATTTCCAAAGAAAATACCAACGTCTTCATTTCCTCTATATTTCAATTCGTGAATTAGATTTTTTGTAATGCTTTCTTTTCGAAACACTAAAAGTGCATATGCTTTTTTTATAGTAACTCTTCCGTAAAATATTTTAGAAACAGTATTCTCTTTATAACTTTTAAAATTAGTCAATGGTAAATCATGTCTGCAAAAAGTACAAATTACATGTTCATTTTGTAGTAATTGCTCGTTACAATTCGCACAAATTTTAGGATAAAAGAGGTAAAAGAAATCTTTTAATAGTTTCATTTTTTTCTAGCAGAATTCCTTTTAAAGATACTTAAAATTGAAAAACTTTAAAATTTTAAGGAAAATGGAAGAATTATTCCTAAAAAAACAACCGTTTTTTGATTAAAAAATGAAGCTATTTTTTTCTTGAAAAAGTTCGCTAAACGTTTATCTTTGTCGCCATTATGGCAAAACAAGAAGATCAATTTAAAAAGGTATTATCGCATGCGAAAGAATACGGTTATGTATTTCAATCATCAGAAATTTATGATGGTTTAAGCGCGGTGTATGATTACGCTCAAAACGGCGTTGAGTTAAAGAAAAATATTAGAGATTATTGGTGGAAAGCAATGGTGCAAATGCACGAAAATATTGTAGGTATAGATGCTTCTATTTTAATGCATCCAACCACTTGGAAAGCTTCTGGTCACGTAGATGCCTTTAATGATCCATTAATTGATAATAAAGACTCTAAAAAACGTTACAGAGCAGATGTTTTAATTGAAGATTATTGTGCCAAAATTGAAGGTAAAATAGACAAAGAAGTTGCCAAAGCTGCAAAACGTTTTGGAGCTTCTTTTAATAAAGAAGAGTTTCTTTCTACTAATGGAAGAGTTTTAGGATATCAAGAAAAAATAAAAACAATTCTTGCTAGAATGGGTAAATCTTTAGAAAATGAAGATTTAGCGGATGTAAAATTACTCATTGAAGATTTAGAAATTGCAGATCCTTTAACGGGTTCTAGAAACTGGACAGAGGTAAAGCAATTCAATTTAATGTTCGGAACCCAAATTGGTGCTTCTGCAGAAAGTGCTACGCAGGTGTATTTAAGACCAGAAACGGCACAAGGTATTTTTGTGAATTTCTTAAACGTGCAAAAAACGGGAAGAATGAAAATTCCTTTTGGAATTGCACAAACAGGAAAAGCTTTTAGGAATGAGATTGTTGCAAGACAATTTATTTTTAGAATGCGTGAGTTTGAACAAATGGAAATGCAATTCTTTGTAAAACCAGGTACGCAGAAAGAATGGTACAAAGAATGGAAAGAAACCCGTTTAAAATGGCATTTATCTTTAGGAATGGGTGCAGAGAACTATCGTTTTCATGACCACGATAAATTAGCACATTATGCAGATGCAGCTGCAGATATTGAGTTTAAATTCCCTTTTGGTTTTAAAGAATTAGAAGGAATTCATTCAAGAACCGATTTTGATTTAAAAGCACATGAAAAACATTCTGGTAAAAAATTACAGTATTTTGATCATGAAGAAAATAAAAGTTATACACCTTATGTAGTGGAAACTTCTATTGGTTTAGATAGAATGTTTTTAGCCGTTTTTTCGAACTCCTTACAAGAAGAAGCCTTAGAAAACGGAACTACAAGAACTGTTTTAAAATTACCAGCAGTTTTAGCACCTTTTAAAGCCGCCATTTTTCCGTTAGTTAAAAAAGATGGTTTGCCAGAAGTTGCTCGTAAAATTATGGACGATTTAAAATGGGATTTCAATGTTTTTTATGACGAAAAAGATGCCGTTGGTAAACGCTATAGAAGACAAGATGCCGCAGGAACACCATTTTGTATTACGGTAGATCACGATTCTTTAAATGATGATTCTGTTACCATACGTCATAGAGATACAATGGAACAAAAGAGAGTTTTAATTTCTGATTTGAAAGACATCATCAAAGCAGCAGTTGATGTAAAGACTTGGTTGCAAAAAATAGAAAAAACTGTCTAAAAACCAAAAACTTTTCGACTCTGCTCAAGGAGACAAACCTTAATTATAGAAAAATCCGTTAGAAATTAATTTCTAACGGATTTTTTATTTACAATATATTTCACTCAAGAGTGAGCTACTTATCTGTGGCGATTTGCCACTACATCATTCCTGGCATTCCACCACCCATTGGAGGCATTCCACCAGCAGGAGCATCTTCTTTAATATCCACCAAAGCACATTCTGTAGTTAAGATCATACCCGCAACAGAAGCTGCATTTTCTAACGCAACACGTGTTACTTTTTTAGGATCTATAATACCTGCTTTTAGCATGTCTACATACTCATCAGTTTTTGCGTTATAACCAAAGTCTTTTTTACCTTCTAAAACTTTATTTAATACAACAGAACCTTCGCCACCAGCATTTTCAACGATAATTCTTAAAGGAGCTTCAATAGCTTTGTTAATAATTTGTACACCTGTAGTTTCGTCTAAATTTTCTGTAGTAATTTTTTCTAAAACTTTTTTAGCACGAACAAAAGCAACACCACCACCAGCAACAATACCTTCTTCAACGGCAGCTCTTGTAGCATGTAAAGCATCATCAACTCTGTCTTTCTTTTCTTTCATTTCTACTTCAGAAGCAGCACCAACATATAAAACGGCAACACCACCAGCCAATTTCGCCAAACGCTCTTGTAGTTTCTCTCTATCGTAATCTGAAGTTGTGGTGTCTATTTGTGTTTTAATTTGATTTACTCTTGCTTTAATAGCATCTGCATTACCAGAACCATTTACAATGGTTGTATTGTCTTTATCGATAGTTACTGTTTCTGCAGTTCCTAATAAATCTAAGGTTGCATTTTCAAGAGAAAATCCTCTTTCTTCAGAAATTACAGTTCCACCAGTTAAAATAGCGATGTCTTCTAACATTGCTTTTCTTCTGTCTCCAAAACCTGGCGCTTTTACAGCAGCAATTTTTAAACCGCCACGTAATTTGTTTACGACTAGAGTAGCCAATGCTTGTCCGTCTACATCTTCAGCAATAATTAATAAAGGTCTGCTAGATTGCGCAACAGGCTCTAAAATTGGAAGGATTTCATTTAAGTTAGAAATCTTTTTATCGAACAATAAAATATACGGATTTTCTAAATCGGCAATCATTTTATCTGCATCCGTTACAAAGTAAGGCGATAAATATCCTCTATCAAACTGCATACCTTCCACAACATCTACATAAGTTTCCATCCCTTTTGCTTCTTCAACTGTAATTACTCCTTCTTTACCCACTTTGGTAAAAGCAGTGGCAATTAAATCTCCAATAGTATTGTCATTATTTGCAGAAATTGCAGCAACTTGTTTTATTTTTTCTGAAGAGTTCCCAACTTGCTTGGCTTGTTTTTCTAAATCAGCAACAATTGCAGTTACTGCTTTATCAATACCACGTTTTAAATCCATAGGATTTGCACCCGCAGCAACATTTTTGAGTCCTTCTTTTACAATTGCTTGTGCCAAAACGGTTGCAGTTGTAGTTCCATCACCTGCTAAATCATTGGTTTTAGAAGCAACTTCTTTTACCATTTGAGCTCCCATATTTTCTAGCTCATGCTCTAGCTCAATTTCTTTTGCTACAGAAACACCATCTTTGGTTACTGTTGGTGCGCCGAAAGATTTAGAAATAATTACATTTCTACCTTTAGGTCCTAAGGTTACTTTTACTGCGTTTGCTAAAGCGTCAACTCCACGTTTTAAACCATCTCTAGCTTCTATATCAAATTTTATATCTTTTGCCATTTTTTGTTTTTTTTTTTTTTGTTTCCTGCGAAGGCAGGAATCTTGTTAATTGAATTTCAGTTTTTTTAAAGAGATTCCTGCCTGCGCAGGAATGACAGCTGGATTATATAATTGCTAAAATGTCGCTTTCACGCATCATTAAATAATCTTTACCTTCTAATTTTAAATCTGTTCCACCATATTTACTATACAAAACAGTATCCCCAACTTTTACTGTTAAAGGCTCGTCAACTTTACCATTTCCAATGGCAACAACAGTTCCTTGTTGTGGCTTTTCTTTTGCGTTGTCTGGTATGATAATTCCAGATGCTGTTTTAGTTTCTGCAGGTGCAGGTTCTACAAGAACTCTATCTGCTAAAGGTTTAATGTTTAATCCCATTTTATATGAATTTTTGACCTATCTAAGACAGGCAGGTTAATTAATTATTTCTATGGATACTATGTAGTCAGAAATTATGCCAATACATTAAAACTGACAATTTTTCAAAAATTAAAATTTATGACTTCAATTCAATGCAAAAAAAAATGCCAACGTGTCATTTACGTTGGCATTTTAAATTGTTTCTAACAAATAATTATTTTAAACTATCGTTAGTATTTGTTTCTGGCGCTGCAGGAGTTGAAGTTTCTACACCTTCTAAAGTGTTGTTCAACTCAAAATTATTATCTCCGCCTCTAGGAATTGCAAAGTTTGCTAATAAAATTAAGGCAAACATAGCAATTGCTAAGGTCCAAGTTGTTCTGTCTAAAAAGTTGTTTGTGTTTTGCACACCTCCTAAAGATTGTGCTCCACCACCACCAAATGAAGAAGATAACCCTCCTCCTTTAGGATTTTGAACCATAACAATTAGTATCAAAGCTACTGCTACGATCAAAATTACAATTAAAAAAGCTGTATAACTCATGATCTATTTTTTTGTAAAATTTGTATTCTTTTAATTTGGTCTGCAAAGAAACCACTTTTTTCTGGATATTTCAAAATTAAAATTCGATATGCTTGTATGGCATTTTCATATTTTTTTTGCTCTAAATACACTTTTGCTAAAGTTTCTGTCATTAAAGCAACATCTTGTTTGTTTTTACGTACAGGAACCGAAACTGTTTTTCCTTTTTCGATGGGTTCTATTTTGGGATTGTTCTGAATAAATTTATCAATTAAATCTGCTGCTTTTACAACTTTTTGAACTGTTTTTTCTTCAACTCTAACAATTGGCTTTTTTGTTGATAACTGCAACCATTGATTAAAAGAATAATTTTCATGAACCGAAAACGATAATGGTTTTCCTAATTCTAAATTTTCTTTAACATTTACAATTTTTTCAGCAGTTTCATTAGTATTATTAGAAAGTGTAGCAATCTCTTTTTTTGCTGGTATTTCATCAGCAATTTTTGCTGTTATTTGTTGATGAATATTTTCTTCATCTTTATTTTCGGGATTGAACGATGTAATAAAATTGAATAAAACAGTTCTATCTGTGGTGTAGGCAGCCGTAACTTTTAATTCGTTATTGTATTTAAAACTATCTTGATTTTTCAAACCTTTTAAATACAAAGCTCTTGCAGATTGAAAATAAGGAAATTCTTCAACAACAGACTTTAGCTCAGCAGTTTCTATTTGTTGAATTTCAATATTTTTTTTTAGAATATTTATAAATGTATTTGTTTTCAAATTATTTAATTTTCTTCAAACTTCTCTTACCATTTTCCTACAGAAGCATTAAAAATATCTTGTGTAATTCTATCTATAATTTCCTCAAAAGCAGCTTCTAAAACACCTCCAGTAAGTTGCGATGTAGCGGCGTAATCTGAATAAAAAGAAAAAGATTGTTCAAAATCTTTCTTTTCATCTAAGGTGTTTATATACCGAACATTTACTGTAATTGTCAATCTGTTTTGAGCAGAGGTTTGATCTGATGTCGCACTCATAGGAGCAACTCTATAGCTAGTTATTTCTCCACTAAAATACAAATCTCCATTAGTATTTACCAAGGTTAAATTGGTTTGGCGTATAAATAAATCTCTTAATTCTTCTGTAAACTGCTGACTTAAGGTTGGCTCGATTAATTGTGCCTGGTTTTGAAAGAAATCTACTTGAATGGTTTTTGCTTGTCCAACATCTCCACCCGTAAAAGAGTAAAATCCACAAGCAACAAAAAGAATGCTGCTAACTGAAAATAAAAGGATATAAATTATTTTTTTCATCGATTGTGTCTGGTCGAGCCTTTTGGTTACGCTCAAGATAAACTAAAGGCGAGACCTAAAAGCGGTTATTATTAAAACCTCTCGATAGCTTCGCTAGCTACTTTCAATGAAAATGTATTTTCATTTCAGTAATGCTCGAGGGAACAAATTTATATTATTTAAACATTAACTTACAAATCGTACTGTTTAATTTTTCTATACAGCGTTCTTTCAGAAATGCCTAGTTCTTTTGCCGCCATTTTACGTTTGTTGTTATTTTTCTCGAGCGATTTTTTAATCATTTCAATTTCTTTGTCTTGTAAAGATAAAGATTCGTCTTCTTCTATTGTCTCAATATAATCATAATCTTTTTCTGATGATGAGTTTTGAGGAATATTTAAAACTTCAATATCATGCTCTCTCAATTCTTTATCGCTATAGATTTTTTCTAATAATTGATGATTTTCTTCTTGAACTTCTTCTATATTTCCATTTTTTATCAAATCTAAGGTCAGCTTCTTTAAATCGTTGATATCATTACGCATGTCAAAAAGAATTTTATACATGATATCTCTTTCTGAAGAAAAATCACTTTCTTTTTTACTACCAATAACTGCTGGGAAATTTCCTTTATTATTGGGTAAATATTGTAATAACTTCGCACCTGTAATAGTTCTGCTTTCTTCAATAACAGAAATTTGTTCTGCTAAATTTTTTAACTGGCGGATGTTTCCTGGAAAACGATAATTTAACAATGCAGCTACGGCATTTTCGTCTAAACGAATAGAAGGCATTCTGTATTTTTGTGCAAAATCTGAAGCAAATTTTCGAAACAGCAAATGAATATCCTCATTACGTTCTCTTAATGCGGGTAAATGAATTTCTACCGTACTTAATCGATAATATAAATCTTCTCTAAAACGTTCTTTTTCAATTGCTTGGTGCATGTTGATGTTTGTAGCAGCTACAATTCTAACATCTGTTTTTTGTGTTTTAGAAGAACCTACTTTTATAAATTCACCATTTTCTAAAACACGTAACAAACGTACTTGTGTTGTTAAGGGTAGTTCGCCAACTTCATCTAAAAAAATAGTACCGCCATCGGCAACTTCAAAATAACCTTTTCTGTCTTGAGTAGCTCCTGTAAAAGATCCTTTTTCGTGACCAAAAAGTTCACTATCTATGGTTCCTTCAGGAATCGCACCACAGTTTACAGCAATATATTTTGCATGTTTTCTATGTGATAAAGAATGTATAATTTTGGGTATATTCTCTTTACCAACACCACTTTCTCCTGTAACTAAAACAGAAATATCTGTTGGTGCAACTCTAATGGCTTTCTCTAAAGCATGATGCAAATGCACATCATTACCTATGATACCAAAACGTTGTTTTATTGTTTGTAAGTTTTCCATAAGCCCCTTTTAATTTCCCCGAAGGGGAAAACACTGTTGTGTTCTCAACTGTGTTTTTAACTATTTTTTTTAATAAATTTTATTTTGTCAAACGTCATAAATCATTCAGTAAGCGCCATTTTTTCAGAACAGTTTCCTTTCCTTCGGAAAGGATTAAGGATAGGATCTTTCGCAACAGTTTCTTTCCCTTTGGGAAGGGTTAGGGATGGGAATACCCAACAGCTTTCCCTTTTAAGGTTGCTGACGTACAATCTTCTACTTTTACCATCACAAAATCACCTAATTTATAATGTTCTTTTGGAAAAACAATTACAGTATTTTGTGTATTTCTTCCTTTCCATTCATTCGGGTTTTTTTTAGAGGTTCCTTCAATTAATACTTCTTCTGTTTTTCCTAAATGTTGCTGTGTTCTAAATAATGCGTGTTCTTGCTGCAAGTCTATGACTTCTTGTAATCTTCGTTTTTTTACTTCGAAAGGCACATCATCTTCCATCTTTTTTCCTGCCAAAGTTCCTGGTCTTTCAGAATAGGCAAACATAAAACCGAAGTCGTATTTTACATATTCCATCAATGCCAATGTATCTTGGTGGTCTTCTTCTGTTTCCCCACAAAAACCAACAATCATGTCTTGTGATAAAGACATTTCTGGGATAATTCTAAAAATATTATCAACCAATTCCATGTATTCTTCACGCGTATGCTGCCTGTTCATTGCTTTTAGCATGGCGTTGCTTCCGCTTTGAACTGGCAAGTGCAAGTATTTACAGATATTTCTATGTTTTGCCATCACATGAATCACGTCTAAACTCATATCTTGAGGATTAGAAGTTGAAAAACGAAAACGTGTTTTTGGAAATTTCGTAGCACACATGTCTAACAATTCTGCAAAACCTACTGCCGTTGCTTGTGCCATTTCAGTAGCTTTTTTAAAGTCTTTCTTTAAACCACCACCAAACCATAAAAAACTATCTACATTTTGTCCAAGCAATGTAATTTCTTTAAAGTTTTTATCAACCATAGATTGAATTTCGGCTAAAATACTTTTAGGATCTCTACTTCTTTCTCGTCCGCGCGTAAAAGGAACCACACAAAAAGTACACATATTGTCACAACCTCTTGTAATTGAAACAAATGCAGTAACACCATTTGTATTTAAACGAACAGGAGAAACGTCTCCATAGGTTTCATCTTTAGATAATAACACATTTACAGCATCTCTACCTTCACTAACTTCCGCTAGTAAATTTGGCAAATCTCTATACGCATCTGGACCAACAACTAAATCGACAATTTTTTCTTCCTCTAAAAATTTCTCTTTTAAGCGTTCTGCCATACAACCTAAAACACCAACTTTCATCTTCGGATTTACTTTTTTTACAGCATTGTATTTTTGTAAGCGTCTACGAACTGTAGTTTCTGCTTTTTCACGAATAGAGCAAGTATTTACCAATACTAAATCTGCTTCTTCTAAAATTTGAGTCGTATTATACCCTTCTTTATCTAAAATTGAAGCAACAATTTCACTATCATTCATATTCATTTGACAGCCGTAGCTTTCAATGAATAATTTCTTAGAGTTTTCTGGTTTATTTTCGGTTACAAGCGCCTTTCCTTGTATTTTCTCATCAATAACTTTTTCGATCTGTTCCATATTCAAAAAATGAAATGCAAATATACAACCAAAAATGAAATTTAATGACAATTTGGCAGAAAACACAAGCAATTTTAGTGGAGATTTATTGAAAAAATGTAGATAAACTATGTGTATTTCTTGTTTTTCATATTATTATTTATAGATTTGAGTATCTGATAAAATTTTAAAGATGAAAAAAATCTTACTTTTAGTCGTGTTAATCGCCTTCATTTCCTGTAAAAAAGAAAAGATAGAAAAAGCTAAAAAACCAAATATTCTCTTAATAATTGTAGATGACCAAGGGTATGCAGATTTTACTCCTTTCAACATAAATACTACTGAAGTTGCGACACCAAATATTTCTAGATTAGGAAATAGAGGAACCGTTTATACACAAGCCTATGTAACCGCGCCCGTATGCAGCCCTTCAAGAGCAGGAATTTTAACAGGTAAAAATCAATTTAGGTGGGACAAACCCGCAAGTTGGGGGCCAGGCTTGCCAGGCAATGTAAAAACAGTTGCAGAATATTTAAAGGAAGCGGGTTATGCTACGGCAAAAATCGGAAAAAATGATTTGGGAAGAAATTTCCATAAAAATAATGTTCGAGAATATCCTCTAAATCATGGTTTTGATGAATTTCTAGGGTTTAGCGCGCACGCGCACGATTATTGGTTGAATTCTCAAAAAATAAAAGACATTACTCCAGATCCTTTTGGAACAAGTGCACTTTTAGGACCTTTAATGCACAATATGGGTGAAAAAAGCTATGACGAAGGCTATTTAACGGATATTTTTTCTGATGAAGCAATTCATTACATCAAAAAAGTAGACAAAGAAAAACCATTTTTTTTAATGCTTTCTTACAATGCTGTACATCATTTAATACATGAAGTTCCAAAGAAGTATTTAGATAAATTTGGGGTTGAAGAAATTCCGAACTATCACCCAGACAGTTTAATTGCTTATGGAAAGAAAAAAGCAGGAACCTATGCTGCGTATTATGATACATATTCTAGAGTTGGAGATTTACAATCAGACCAATTAAGAAAGTATTATTTGGCGAATTTGAATTCTTTAGATGATAATATTGGTCGTGTTTTAGACGTTTTATCCGAAGAAAAGCTAGAAGAAGAAACCATCATTGTTTTTATTTCAGATAATGGAGGTTCGCCCTTAACAGGATCAAGTAATGCACCCTTAACAGGTGGAAAATATGCTCTTTGGGAAGGAGGCATTCGGGTGCCAATGGCATTGGTCTGGGATGGAAAGGTAAAACCAAACACTATTGAAGATACGTATGTTTCTGCAACCGATATTTTACCAACTTTGGTTGCTGCTGCAGGCATTGAGTTAATGGACACAACATTAGATGGTAGAAATTTGCTTTCTCAAACAGATTCAGAGCGTTTGCTAGTTTGGAAATGGCGTAAAAATTGGGCAGTTAGAAAAGGTGATTGGAAATTAACAAACGCAAAAGAGAATCACTGGAAAAGTGAACCCACTCAATTTTATATTGCGCCAATTGTAGATAATAAAGAACTGAAGTTATTTAATGTAAATGAAGACGCTGGAGAAAGAATTGATTTGGCTTTAGAACATCCAGAAATTGTAAAAGAATTAGAAATGGCTTACAATTCTTGGTATAAAAATAATTATGGTAAATTTTAAATTCACAACTTTGAACCTATAGATTATGAGCAAATATATTTTAGCGTTAGACCAAGGAACTACGAGTTCTAGAGCCATTGTTTTTGATAAAAAAGGAACTATTAAATCGGTTGCTCAAAAAGAATTTACACAAATTTTTCCAAAACCAGGCTGGGTAGAACATGATGCTGTAGAAATATGGTCTACACAGGCAGGTGTTGCTGCAGAATCTATTGCAATGAAAGGTTTAGATATGGAAGATATTGCTGCAATTGGTATTACCAATCAACGTGAAACAGTGGTTGTTTGGAATAAAACTACAGGCAAACCAGTTTATAATGCTATTGTTTGGCAAGATAAAAGAACATCAGAGTATTGTGATGCATTAAAAGCTGCTGGAAAATCTGAAATGATTAAAGAAAAAACAGGTTTAGTCATAGATTCCTATTTTTCTGGAACCAAAGTAAAATGGATTTTAGACAATGTGGAAGGTGCAAGAGATAGCGCAGAAAAAGGAGAATTATTATTAGGAACCATTGATTCTTGGTTGGTTTGGAATTTCTCAAAAAAACAAAAACACATTACAGATGTTACAAACGCATCTAGAACCTTGCTTTTCAATATCAATACGATGACTTGGGATGAGGATTTGTTAGCATTATTCACAATTCCGAAATCGATGTTACCAGAAGTAAAACAATCTAGCGAAATATACGGACATACAAAATCTACTTTTTTTGATTGTAATATTCCTATTGCTGGCATTGCAGGAGATCAACAAGCAGCACTTTTTGGGCAAATGTGTACCAAAAAAGGCATGGTAAAAAACACCTACGGAACGGGTTGTTTTATGTTGATGAATATTGGTGACCAACCAATTCTTTCTAAAAACAATCTATTAACAACAGTAGCTTGGAGGATTAATGGCAAAACTACCTATGCATTTGAGGGTAGTGTTTTTATTGCAGGAGCAGCCGTACAATGGTTAAGAGACGGATTAAAAATTATAAGAAATTCATCAGAAGTTGAAGCGTTGGCAAATTCAGTAGAAGATTCAGATGGTGTTTATTTTGTTCCAGCGTTTGCAGGTTTAGGAGCACCCTATTGGAATCAAAAAGCACAAGGAACTATTTTTGGAATCACAAGAGGTACTACAGATGCGCACATTGCCAGAGCAACTTTAGATGCGATTGCGTATCAATCTATGGATATCTTAAAAGCTATGGAAGCAGATGCAGAAACAAACATAAAAGAATTAAGAGTCGATGGAGGCGCAACCGTAAACGATACATTAATGCAGTTTCAGGCAGATGTTTTAAACACAAAAACAATTAGACCAAAAGTGGTGGAAACCACAGCAATGGGTGCTGCTTTTTTAGCAGGTTTAGCCGTTGGTTTTTGGGAAAATGAACAAGAAATTCAAGAAATATGGCAAGTAGATAAAAATTTCGACCCCACAACAGAAAGAGCAAAGATTGATAAAAATATTAAAGGTTGGTATAAAGCTATTGATGCTTTAGAATATTGGGCAAAATAATTCAATTCAAAAAAGAATAGAGGATGACACCATTTATCGCAGAAATTTTAGGTACTTTTTTTCTGATCCTTTTAGGAGGAGGCGTAGTAGCAAATGTAGTTTTAGAAAAAACAAAATCAAACGATTTAGGTTGGATGGTGATCACCACCGCTTGGGGCTTTGCTGTTTTTGTAGGTGTGTCTGTTGCTGGTCCATATAGTGGTGCGCATTTAAATCCCGCAGTTAGTATTGGTTTGGCTGTTGCAGGAAAATTCGAATGGACTTTCGTTTTAGAATACATACTTGCACAATTTATGGGTGCCATGTTAGGTGCTTTTTTTGTGTGGTTGGTTTATCGAGATCATTTTAAAGCTACAGAAAGTGGCGAATTAAAGAAAGCTGTTTTTTGTACTTCACCAGCCATTAGAAATTTTTCTAGTAATTTAATTAGTGAAATTGTGGGTTGTTTTGTGTTGGTTTTTGTGGTCTTATATTTTACAGATGCTTCTGTAAACGATGCTGATAATGGTGCGATTCCTATTGGTTTGGGTTCTTTAGGGGCAATGCCCGTTGCTATTTTAGTTTGGGTAATTGGTTTGTCTCTGGGAGGTACAACGGGTTATGCAATAAATCCTGCCAGAGATTTAGGACCAAGAATTATACATGCAATTTTACCATTTAAAAATAAAGTTTCAAATGATTGGAGTTATTCTTGGATTCCTGTTGTGGGACCAATAATTGGTGCAGTGTTAGCAGGGGTATTCTTTTTACTCTTATCAAATTGATTTTTTTTGATAAAAATATGAATTTAAAAAACTTGAAACTTTCTACACTACTAAAAGATAAACTTCTCGATACAATTTTTTTCGTACCTCAAAAAATCACTACCATTGACGTAGCTTGTAAGTTGCTGTTTTACAAATTATTAATATATGTCTGGTCGAGCGCAGTCGAGACCTTCTTTAACCTCTCGACTGCGCTCGAGGAGACATTACGTCATTCCAACCGCTTGATAAAAATTTTTCTCGGGTCTCGAAGTGACAAGCTGTTTCTATTGTTGCCCACATTGTCACATCGAGTGAAATTCTTTTTTCAAGAATTTTGTATCGAGATGTTGTATAGGCTAAAAATAATTATATTTTTATTATTTTTTCTAATTTCTTCAATAGTAATTGGGCAAGAAATTCCTCCGATTTTAAAATTTCAACCAGAAAATTACAATGCAGAAAATCAGAATTGGGCAATAACACAGCATAAAGATAAATTTATTTTTGTTGCAAATAATGAGGGTTTATTAGAATTTAATGGCGGAAAGTGGAAACTATATAATTCTCCAAACAACACAGTTATAAGATCGCTATTGTCTGACAAAGAGAGGATTTATAGTGGCGCTTATATGGATTTTGGGTATTGGAAAAGAGATGAAACAGGTCACTTAAAATATACCTCATTATCAAAAAAAATAAAAAATAATCTTCTAGAAGATGAAAATATCTGGAATATAAAAAAGTTTGATACGTGGGTTTTATTTCAGTCTTTTCATCGGATTTATTTTTACAATACAGAGACCGAAGAAGTAAGTTACCGTGGGGAATTCAATAATTATTACCGAATATTTGAAATTGATGCAATTATTTATATCATCAAAAAAAATGGAGATCTAGTTCGACTTCAAAATGATAATGAAGAATTAATTGCAAGATTTCCTGCCAATTATAATGTAAAACTAGTTTTAAACTTATTTAAAACGAATACTGGTTTTATAGCATTAACAAGAAATCAGGGCTTCTTTAAAATAAAAAATAATACAGTTGTAAAATGGCAGCTCCCATCTTATAAAGAAATAAATGCTTACCAAATTTTCTGTGGAATTAAATTAAGAGATAACACGTATATGTTAGGGACTATTTCTAACGGAATTATTCATTTATCTGAGAATGGTAAGATTATAAACAGGATAGACCAGACAAGAGGTTTGGCAAATAATACGGTTTTAAACTTATTTGAAGACATCGATGGCAATGTTTGGTCTGCCTTAGACAACGGAATTAATTGCCTCAACGTTCAATCTAATATTAGAGAATTTAATGACGACGATGGACAATTTGGAACAACCTATTGCTCCATTGAATTCAATAATAAAATTTATGTTGGAACCAATCAAGGACTGTTTTACAAATCTTTACATGCAAATGAACCTTTAAAAAAAGTGAAAGGATTGAAAGGTCAGGTTTGGTCTTTGTTTGTTTCGAATGGAGATTTATTATGTGGGCATACATCTGGTACTTTCAATATTAAAGATTATATAGCTAAACAAATTACAGATTTTTCTGGCACTTGGAATTTTAGAAAGATTCCAAATCAACCTAATTTGATATTACAAGGTCATTATGCTGGTATGAGTATTTTAAAGAAAGAAAACGGTAGTTGGACATTGAAAAATAAGATAGAAGGTTTTCAAAACTCTGCTCGTTTCTTTGAAATATTTCAAGAAAATATTGTTTTTGTAAATCATGAATACAAAGGAGTTTATAAGCTTGTTTTATCGGAAGATTATAGGAATTTTAAAGAGAATGAATTACTGTCTTCAGTAGAAAAAGGGAAAGGTTCTGGCTTAACAATGTATGAAGATAAAATATTATATAGTCAAAAGAAAGGGGTGTTTAGTTTGAGTAATGCTAAACCTACGTTTAAAAAAAATAACAAATTGAGTATGCTCTTTTCTGAAGACGAATATATCTCTGGGAAATTAATTGCTGATAAAAAAAATAGATTATGGTCTTTTAATAAAAGTACAATTAGTTACTTAGAAAAAGGCCCCGTAAAAAATAAACTCTCCGTAAAATTTATTCCGATAAAAAACTATCTCAGAAAAACAACAGTAAGTTTTGAAAATCTTTCAAATATTTATGAAAACACCTATTTAATAGGTAAAACAAATGGTTACTTATTATTAGATTTAAATAAAAAACAAGATGTATCACATACTATTTTTTTAAATGAAATACGCATAAAAAATAATGATAGTGTGAGAATTTCAGTTTTAGAGGAACATGAGTTTCAATTCAGTGAAAATTCTTTAGTGTTTGAATACAGTAGTCCTGTATATAGCAAATATGAGTTTGTAAATTATCAGTACAATCTCAATAATTCTCGTTGGGTCGACCTTGGAAATCAATCTGAATTAGCCTTCGATAATTTATCTTTTGGTGAATATGAATTGCGTATAAAATCAAACATAGGGAATCAAGATTCTGATAATACCATCTTATATAGATTTGTTATAAAACCGCCAATATATTTTACAAATACAGCCATTGTTTTATATATTTTACTATTTCTTTTAATAGGCTATTTTATTCATAAGTTAAACAGAAAATATTACAGAAAACAAAACGAGGAATTAATGAAAGAAAATTTGAGACAATTTGAAATTCAGAAAATTCAAGCAGATAAAGAAGTCATTCGATTAAAAAATGATAAATTAAGTCAAGATATTGAAGGGAAAAATAGAGAATTAGCCATTTCTACCATGAGTATTATTAAAAGAAATGAGTTTTTACATAGCATTAAAAAAGAATTGAAAAAGAATGTTAGTATCGAAGAAGATAATGAAGTATTTAAGCTGATAGAGAAAAATTTAAATAGTACTAAAGATTGGGATTTTTTTAGAGAGGCATTTAACAATGCAGACAAAGATTTTTTAAAAAGAGCAAAAAAATTGCATCCAGATTTAACCCATAACAATTTAAAATTTTGTGCCTATTTAAGACTGAACTTATCTTCAAAAGAAATCGCTCCGTTATTAAATATTTCTGTGAAAAGTGTAGAAATTAGAAGGTATCGACTAAGAAAAAAACTCAATTTACCGCACGAAACGAACTTAACGGATTATATCTTAAACATTTAAATTGTTTAAATACCTTTAAAAAACTCTACATTACCTCTACATTACTAATATTTTTCGTCTTCTTAATTTTTACTTTTCACTTCTTGAAACCTTTAAAATAGGTGGTTTAATACTTGCTTTGCTGTTGAATTTTTTCTGTAGTTTTTTTGTAAAGGTTCATTTTAGTGAACACAACTATTAATATACATAAATTTGGTTTTAAGTTAATGTTGCGTTAAACTTGAAACTTTCTCTTTCATGTAATATTGTAACACACATTCAAATCTAAAACTATATGATAATGTTTAAATTAATCAAAAAAAGAAAATTTTTAATGGTATCTTTTTTATTCTTTTTTGCTTTTAGCTTTACTTCATTAGCACAAAGAACAATTAAAGGTACCGTATTAGACGAAAGCGGAATGCCTTTGCCAGGAGCATCTGTAGCAGTAAAAGGAACCACAAATGGAACATCAACAGATTTTGATGGACAATTTTCATTAAATGCAACAATTGATGCTAAACTTTTAGTAGTCTCTTACCTAGGTTACAAAACAAAAGAAGTTTCAATAACAAGCAACACCATTACGATTGCTCTTGAAGTAGCAACAAATGCATTAGATGAAATTATTGTAGTAGGTTATGGTACGCGTAAAAAAAGCGATTTAGTAGGTGCAGTTGCTAAAGTTGATTTAGCGAAAGGTACTTTAATACCCACTTCTGATGTAACAGAGATGCTAAGAGGTAGAGTAGCGGGTCTAAGAGTTGATGTTGGTGGAGGTTCTTTAAGGCCTGGTGGAGCATCCGAAATTTTGCTAAGAGGTAGAAATTCTATTGAAGGAAATAATAGTGGAATATTTGTAGTAGATGGTATTATAAGAGATGGAGGTATAGAAGACATAAATCCTGATGATATAGAATCTATAGAAGTTTTAAAAGATGCGTCTGCGCAAGCAATTTATGGTGGTTTAGGCGCTAATGGAGTTGTGTTAATTACTACCAAAAGAGGTAAAACAGATAAGGTATCTGTTTCCTATCACGGGTTTTTAACAACAAAATCTTTAGAGAGGAATTTTGATGTGTATAATGGACAAGAATTCGCACAACTTAGAAGAGAAGCTGTAAGAGCAACAGATGCAAATAATGAATATCCAGATGATGCAACAATCTTTAGTGATGTAGAATTAAACTCCATTGAAAATAACGATTTTGTAGATTGGGAAGAAGAATTGATTGCCCCAGGAATTGTAAATAGCCATGCTGTAGGTATTTTAGGCGGTACAGAATTAACAAAAATATATGGTAGTTTAAATTATTTTAGAGAAGAAGGTATTATTCCGACATCTACATACACTAGAAAAAATCTACGTTTAAATGTAGATCAAAAAATAACAGATAAAATTTCTGCAAGATTCGATATTAATATTCTAAACGATTTTACAGAAAGAGCTGCAAATGTAAATGTAATTACAAGATCTCCTTTAGGCAGAGCTTATAATGATGATGGTACTATTACACAATTTCCAAGCGGAGAAGATGGAACAGCTTTTAATCCTCTATGGAATTTGAGAGAGCAAGATGACGATGAAAAAGGAAACGATTTTGTAATCAACTTTATTCCTACCTATCAAATAACAGATAATTTAAAATATCAATTAACAACTTCTTTTACTAGAAGAACATCAGAAAGAGGACGTTACCAATCTTCTTTAAGTGCTGCGGGAGATACAGATAGAGGTATTGCAAGTATTCAAAACCAATTAAAAGAAGCATATTTTGTTGAAAACATCATAAATTATGATAAAGTAATAAATGAGAATAACAAATTTGATATCACACTGGCACAAACAGTTAGTGAAGATAAATTTACACAAACCTTTACTGAAGGGAGAGGGTTTCCAAATGAAGATTTAGGCTATAATAATATTACCAATGCTATCAATGGTGTTTTTGTAGAACGATTAGAATCATCCTATAGAAGATTGGGATTTATGGGAAGAGTCCGTTATAACTTGTTAGATAAATATTTGTTTACTGGAACTGTTAGACATGATGGTTCGTCTGTAAATGCAAATAATTTTAAATATTCTACAAATCCTGCAGTTGCATTCGCTTGGAAACTTCATAATGAATCATTTTTAAAAGATGTCTCTGCTATACAACAATTAAAAGCGAGAATTAGTTACGGTTCGTTAGTGAACGAATCTACAAACCCTTATCGATCTCTATTTACAGCCTCTGGTCAAAATTATATCTTTGATGGGCAAACAGCCTCTGGGTATTCTCCATCGCAAATCTTACCAAGTACAGATTTAAGACACGAGAGAATAAAAACGTTAAATACAGGTTTAGATTTTATTTTATTTGATAATAAAATATCGGGTGCTATAGAATATTATGATGCTAGAACAGAAAGCTTATTATTAAGAAGGCCTGTACCACCTACAACAGGTTTTACTTCAACATATTTTAATGCAGGAGAAGTTCAAAATACAGGTGTAGAAGTAAGTTTAAATGCTAATATTTTTAATACAGAAAGTTTTAAATGGTCTGTATCAACAATTTGGTCAACAAACAGAAATCAGATATTAGACTTGTACACAAATGGAAATGGTGATCATATAAAGGAAGATGATGTTTTCAATTATTTTGTTGGGCAACCCACAAATGTGATACGAACCTATCAGTTTGATGGTATTTGGCAAGAAGGAGAAGATTTTGAAAATTCAGCGCAAGCGAGCCCAGATTCAGAATTTCCTCAGCCAGATTTAAGGCCTGGAGATATTAAAATTAGAGATATCAATGGTGTAGACGTAGATGGAAATATTGTAAGTGGTGCTGATGGTAAAATTACGCAAGAAGATAGAGTTTTTGTAGATCCAAACCCAGATTGGTTTGCTTCATTTTCCACAACATTCGCATACAAAGGTTTTGATTTGTTTTTAGATTTCTATGCAGTTGAAGGCGCTACGAAAGTAAATCCTTTTTTATCAGAATTTAATAACGGAGGTACATTGTCAGGTAAACTCAATGGTGTAAAAGTACCCTATTATACACCAGAAGATCCATCCAATACTTTTCCAAGACCAAATTTTGATAATGCACCAAGATATTTAAATGCATTGGCAGTAAAAGATGCTTCTTACCTTAGGTTAAGAACGGTTAGTTTAGGATATACATTACCAAAAACGATTACCACAAAATTAAATATAGACAATTTGAGAATATATCTAACAGGAACAAACATATTTACAAATACAGACTATATAGGTTATAGTCCAGAAGTAAATATTAGAAGTACATTTTCTAACGCAGATACTGGTTACCCAGATGCAACAGCATTTACAGTAGGTTTAAAACTTAAATTATAATAAAAAAATTATGAAAACAATCATTTTATATAAAAACGTATATAAAGCAATGTTATTCTTATCAACATTACTTTTAATAATTTCTTGTGAAGGTTTTTTAGATGAAGATCCAGGCACACTTATAGATTCAGATTATATTTACAGCACAGAAGAAGGGTTAAAATCTGGAGTAGTTAGTTTGTATAAGTTCAATAGAGATAGATATGATACAAATATTCAAGATTTTATGGGAGCTGTGTTAATGCAATCTAGAAGCGATTTGACTTTTAGCAGAACAGGTTATACAGGTCTTATGGGAAGATATCAAAGAGGAATTTCTCCTATAGATTTAGGTACAAATTTTACATCAAGATTATTCTGGAAACATTTTTATAATATTACCAATAAAGCAACAAGTATTATCAATGCAGCAGAAAATTTAGAAGGATTAGATGAAGATGCTAAAAAACAAATTATTGCAGAAGCAAAATTTTTTAGAGCAAATTCTTATTTCTTTCTTTACAGAATGTACAATAATATTTACGTAAATGCAGAAACTATTACTGTAGATAATGCTTTTGATGTTGTAGAAACAAGCTCAACTGAAGAAGAAATTTTTTCGTTGTTAAATAGCGATTTAGAGTATGCTATAGAAAATCTAGATTGGAATGTTACTTACGGAAAAGTTTCTAAAGGAACTGCAAAACACGTAAAAGCAAAAGTTGCCATGTGGGAAGGCAATTGGGCAGAAGCAAAGAAACAAGCTTTAGATGTCATAGAAGATCCTATGAGTCCTCATAGTTTAGTGGCAACAACTGCTGACGTTTTTAAAGGGAATAAAAATAATTCGGAGCAACTATTTGTAGTACAATCTCAAGACGATGTTTTAGGAGGAGGAAATACTACGATGATGAATGCAAATTTTGTGACACAGTATTTTCAAATATCTGGTATAGAAGCTAATATAGAACAAGGAGGTAGAGGTTTTTCTAGAGTTTTGCCCAATAATTATTTACTTGGTTTATTAGCTGAAGATCCAAACGATACTAGAGATGATGATACGTATTTTAGATTAAAATATTACTACACATCTGGACCCAATGTAGGACAAGAAATAGAAATTTATAAACCCATTTCTCCAGCAAATCCTAATGGAATTCAATATCAGAGATATTATCAAAGACTGCATCCTTCTTGCATAAAGTTCGCAGAAGAAGATGACAATCCAGAATCTTACCTACAAAGAAGTAATATAATGGTCTACAGGTTGGCAGAGACGTATTTAATAGCTGCAGAAGCAATGATGAGGTCTACTGGAGATCCTTTGCCATATATCAATGCAATTCGAGTAAGAGCCAAAGCTGCTCCTGTGGCTGTTGTAAACGAACAAGTTATTTTAGACGAACGCGCTAGAGAATTGTCTTTTGAAGGTCAGCGTTGGTTTACTTTAAAAAGAATGGGACAAGATGTTATCAACCGTCAAATAAGAAACTATGCAGGTGATGGTGATTTCTTCCCAGCAAATAATGGCGTAAAAGATCCAAGAGCAAACTGGCAAGACCATTTTATCAATTGGCCAATTTTTCAAGAAGATTTAGATTTATTAGGGTCTAATTATCCACAAAACCTAGGATACTAAATTCTAAAGAATATTAAAATTAATTTTTAAGAACAGTATCGAAACTAGTGAATTATTTTTTTCGATACTTTTCTTTTATTGTGCTATTTTTATACTTACAAAAACCCTCTTTTCATGCGTTTTTTAATATTTATTGTAACCACTATTATGTTTTTTTCTTGCGATAATTTTTCTGATCGTAAAAAAATAGCATTTGCTAAAAATCCTGTAATAGCTCATAGAGGTGCTTGGAAAACGAATAAGCTACCTCAAAATTCTATCGCATCCTTAAAAGAAGCTATAAAATTGAATTGTCATGCAAGTGAGTTTGATGTAAGAATGACCAAAGACGAAGTTTTAATAGTTGCACATGATAAAGATTTTAAGGGTTTACTAATTGAAGAAACGGATTATAAAGAATTGGCAAAAACGAACCTTTTTAACGAAGAAAAATTACCAACTTTAAAAGAGTATTTACTAGCTGGAATGGAAAACAATGCTACAACAGGCTTTGTTATAGAAATAAAACCAACATCTTCTAAAGAAAAGAATATTCTAATAACAGACAAAGTTTTAAATTTGGTAAAAGAACTAAAAGCAAACCGTTTTATTGTTTCTTATATTAGTTTCAATTTTAATATCTTAAAAAGAATTATTGAAAAAAATCCTACCGCTAAAACACAGTATTTAGATGGTTCTAAATCTCCAGAAACTTTAAAAGAAAACGGAATTACAGGGTTAGATTATTTAATTTATAAGCTAAAAATAAAACCACAGTTTATACAAGAGGCAAAAAATATTGGAATTACGTTAAATGCGTGGACCGCAAATGCTGTGCAAGATATTGATTGGTTGTTAGCAAACGAATTCGATTATATCACCACCAACGAACCCGAATTGGTGTTTGAAAGAATTAAAAAATCGCCTGTAAAAGATGGATGTAAACTAGTTTGGAGTGATGAATTCAATTACAAAGGAAAACCAGACCCCAAAAAATGGAATTATGATTATGGCTTTATTGCCAATAGAGAAGAGCAATATTATACAGATCGTTTAAAAAATGCCAGAGTAGAAAGCGGAAAATTAATTCTTGAAGCGCATAAAGAAAGCATTGCCAATAAAGATTATAACAATCCCGTTTTTTTAAAGAAAAGTTGGAAAAAATATGCTGCCGAACGCAAGGTAGGAACCTATACTTCCGCAAGATTAACCACTAAAAGTTTAGCATCGTGGAAATATGGACGTATTGAAGTCAGCGCAAAATTACCAAAAGGCGTTGGTTTGTGGCCTGCAATTTGGATGTTGGGAGAAAACAAAACGGCAGTGGGCTGGCCAGCATCTGGTGAAATAGATATTATGGAACATGTTGGTTTTAACAGCGATTCAATTTTTGGAACCGTACATACAAAAGCCTACAATCATACTAAAAATACAGAACAAGGAAAGAGTATTTTTATAGACAAACCTTACGATACTTTTCACATATTTGCACTAGAATGGACTCCAGAAAAAATGGATTTTATTTTAAATGATACTGTTTATAATACGTTTAGAAACGAACATCTCTCAACCGCAGAATGGCCTTTTGATCAAAAATTTTATTTGATTTTAAATGTTGCTGTTGGTGGCATGTTAGGCGGCAGAAAAGGAATTGACGATTCCATTTTTCCACAACAAATGGTCGTAGACTATGTAAGAGTATTTCAAAAAGAAAAATATTAAAAGACCTCAAAGGTTTTTAAAATCTTTGAGGTCTTAAAATAGATAAACGTTATGAAAAATATTTTAATGATAATTTTAGTAATTTTTGCAAGTTGCGCTTTAAAAAAAACAAAAAAAGGGAACAAATCAGAAAATCTAAAAGTAATGACCTATAATATTCGTTTGGATGTTGCTTCAGATGGTGAAAATTCTTGGGCAAATAGAAGCAATTTTTTACTGTCGCAAATTAAATTTTACGAGCCAACAGTATTTGGTATTCAGGAAGGTAGACCAAATCAGATCGAAGATACCACCAATGGTTTGCCCAATTACAGCTTCATTGGTCATGGTAGAGATGGTGGTAATGATGGCGAATACTCGGCTATTTTTTATGATAAAAGAAAAGTGAAATTCAGCAAAGTAAATACATTTTGGTTGTCAGAAACTCCAGAAAAACTTTCCAAAGGTTGGGACGCTGCCTATCCAAGAATTTGCACATACGGTTTAATGACCGTTTTAAATTCTGATAAAAAAGTATGGATTTTTAATACACATTTAGATCATGTTGGGCAACAAGCACAGTTAAATGGTATGAAATTAATTGAAGCAAAAATTAAAAAAGTAAATACCAAAAATTATCCTGTAATTATTACTGGTGACTTTAATGTGGAGCCAGAAAGTAAACTAATTTCAATATTAAAAAATAATTTTTCTGATGCCAAAGAATTGGCGGGTAAAAATGCATTTGGTGTAAACGGCACTTTCAATGGTTTCAAATTTCATGAGCCCGTCACAAGAAGAATCGATTATATAATGCTTTCTAAAAATACAAGTGTAGCAGTTAAAAAATATGCAGTACTTACCGATTCTAAAGATTTAAAATATCCGTCAGACCATTTTCCTGTATTTGCAGAAATACAATTAAAATGAACCACTATAAGTCAAAAGCCCATAGTTTTAGTTTGCAGACTAAAAAGTTTGCCCCCTGAAATTAGCTAAATTTAGTCACACTGTGTTGATTAATTTGTGAATTCATGGCTACAAAATTTATAGAAACTAAAACAACTGCAATAAAATTGCAGGGTTTTTAACCTTTAATTAGATAATAAATTAGAATGAGTAGAATAACATCATTTTTTATAGCAATCATAATCATTACAGTTACTTTTTTTAATTGCGAAGATTCAAAGAAACCAATGATAAAATCAAGTTTAGACCAACATATAGAACAGCAAGTAGATTCTGTTTTAAATCTGATGAATTTAGACGAGAAAATTGGTCAAATGGTGCAATATTCCGCAGGTTGGGATTTAACAGGGCCAGCATCGTCTAAAAGTGCACAGAGTAAATTAGATAAGATGAAGAAAGGATTGGTGGGTTCTGTTTTGAATGTGGTTTCTGTAAAAGAAGTACGTGAAGCACAAAGATTGGTTATGGAAAACTCCCGTCTTAAAATACCAATGATTTTTGCCTACGATGTGATTCACGGCCTAAAAACTATTTTTCCTGTTCCTTTAGCAGAAAGTGCAAGTTGGGATTTAGAGATTATAAAAAAATCGGCTTCAATTGCAGCAAAAGAATCTGCAGCTTCTGGTTTAAATTGGACGTTTGCACCGATGGTAGATGTTTCTAGAGATGCAAGGTGGGGAAGAATTATGGAAGGCGCTGGAGAAGACCCGTACTTAGGTTCTTTAATAGCTGTTGCACGTGTAAAAGGTTTTCAAGGAGATGATTTATCTAACAAGTATACAATTGCAGCTTGTGCAAAACATTTTGCAGGCTATGGTTTTGGTGAAGCTGGTAGAGATTACAATACCGTAACTGTCGGTGAATTTGAGTTGCACAATATGATTTTGCCGCCGTTTAAAGCCGTCGCAAAAGCTGGTGTAGCTACTTTTATGAACTCTTTTAATGATATTGATGGCATTCCTGCAACAGGACATAAACATCTTCAAAGGAAAATTTTAAAAGGAGATTGGGGTTGGAATGGTCTTGTAGTTTCAGATTGGGGTTCTATAGGAGAAATGAGGGCTCATGGTTTTGCAAAGGACAAAAAACAAGCAGCAGAAATTGCGTTGAATGCGGGGAGTGATATGGATATGGAGTCGTATGCGTATGAAGCTTATTTAGGGCAGTTATTAGAAGAAAATAAAATTTCTTTAAATCATATAGATGATGCTGTAAAACGTATTTTAAGATTAAAATTTCAGTTAGGTTTATTCGATGATCCTTATAAATATTGTGATGAAGAAAGAGAAAAAAAAGAAATCTATACCAAAGAACATCTAGAAATTGCAAGAGAAGCTGCAAAAAAATCTATTGTGCTGTTAAAAAATGAAAATGATATTTTGCCTGTATCTAAAAATGTAAAAAGTATTGCAGTTATTGGTCCTTTTGCAGACAATAAAAATCAACCTTTGGGAAATTGGAGAGCAAAAGGAAGGTACAATTCTGCAGTTTCCTTATTAGAAGGTGTCAAAGCAAAAGTGGGTGAAAACACAAAAGTATATTATGAAAAAGGGGTAGCATTAACCATTCCAACAGTAAAACCTGGTAAAAATCAATTTTTATATCCTTTAAAATTTAATACAGAAGATACCTCTGGAATTGCAAAAGCGGTTGCTGTAGCAAAAAAAGCGTCGATTGTTTTTTTAGCAATTGGTGAAGATGCTTACCAATCTGGCGAAGGAAGAAGTCAAACAAAAATAGGTTTTGCAGGTTTGCAAAATGAACTTTTAAAAGCTGTTTACAAAGTAAATAAAAATATTGTTTTGGTATTGTCTAACGGAAGACCCATGGATATTTCTAGAGCAAATGACATTTTACCAGCAATTTTAGTTACTTGGCATTTGGGTTCAGAATCGGGCAACGCAATTGCAGATGTGTTGTTTGGTGATTACAATCCGTCAGGAAAATTACCAGTTTCATTTCCCAGAAATGTAGGTCAAGAACCTTTGTATTACAATCAAAAAAACACGGGAAGGCCTTTTAATTCTAGACATGTAACGTATTCAGGATTTACAGATTCAAAAAAATCTGCTTTATATCCTTTTGGTTTTGGCTTGAGTTATGCTAATTTTTCTTATGATCATTTAAAGGTTGATAAAAATATAATGACTGCTGATGGCGAAATTTCACTTTCTGTAGAAGTCACAAATAATGGAAACGTAGCTGGTAAAGAAGTTGTACAACTCTATATAAGAGATCTAGTAGCAAGTATTGTAAGACCTGTAAAAGAATTGAAAGGTTTTAAAAAAATTATGCTGAAAGCAGGTGAAACAAAAACAGTTTCTTTTCAAATACATAAAGAGACACTTCAGTTTTACACAATCAATAGAAAGTGGGAAGTAGAATCAGGTGATTTTTATCTTTTTGTTGGTGGAAATTCTTCAACAAAATTGAAGCAAAAAATTACGGTTGAGTAGTAAAATCAAAAAAAGTACGCAACCTTTTCATACTTTTTGCATCTATATTGTAAACTCACAAAGCTATGAAGATATGAAGATCAAACTTTACCTAGGATTCCTGTTGGCAACACTTCTTTTTACCTCTTGTGATCATGATACTTACGAATTAGTAGACGTTTATACTCCAGAATATCTCTCTTTAGATATCTTTAGAGCTACTTCTGTAGAAATCTCAACGCCAAAAAATATTGAAAAATCTGGTAAAATATACGTTTATAAGAATTATGTTTTTGTAAATGATTTTCAAAAAGGAATACATATTATAGAAAACTCTAATCCAGAAAATCCCGTTAAAATAGGTTTTATTAAAGTTTTAGGAAATGCAGATATAGAAGTTAAAAACAACTATTTATATGCAGACAGTTATATGGATTTGATTGTTTTTGATATTTCTTCTATAGAAAATATTAAAATAGAAGCAAGACTTAAAAATGTATTTCCTCGTAATTTTGGTTTAGGATATGGATACAATGAAAATGGTATTATTACAGGATATAAAGTAACCAAAGAGTGGAGAAAAACGAGTGATTATGATTATTATTTAACAAATGATGCCCTTAATTTTAATTCAGAAGGTGGCACAGGTCAAGGAGGTTCTTTGGCAAGATTTAAAATTGTAAATGATTATTTGTATGCAGTAGATCAATCATCAATAAACGTTTTTGATATTAGCAATTTAAACACGCCTCAAGAGTTAGAAGATGTCTATGTAAATTTTGGGATAGAAACCATTTTTAACAGAGGCAATACGCTCTTTTTAGGAAGTACAAATGGCATGTATATCTATGATATTTCTTCTCCAGCATCTCCCGATTATGTGTCAGAATTACAACATGTAACTTCTTGTGATCCAGTTGTTGTAGATGGTGATTATGCGTATGTAACTTTGCGAGGCGGAAATAATTGTGGCGCCACAGAGAGTTCTTTAGAAATCATAGATATTTCTGATTTAAAAAATCCAACCTTAAAAGAACGGTATTTGATGGATAATCCTTACGGTTTAGGTGTAAAAGACGATTTTCTATTTATTTGCGATGGAACTTCTGGTTTAAAAGTTTACAATAAAAATAATATAGAAAATTTAGAGCTCTTACATACGTTTAAAAATATAAACGCTTTTGATGTTATTCCTACTGCTAATCAGCTTTTAATGATAGGAGATAGCGTTCTTTATCAATACACCTATTCGAATAACGGAATTCAACTTTTAAGTGAGTTTTCACTTCAATAAACCTGTTAAAATCGTTTAAAATTCGTCCAAACAATTTTTAATAAAAAAAAACTACATACTTTTGCAGTCAAAATCACGCAATTTAAACTGCGTTAATTACGACAAAAGAAAGATACATGGCAAAGAACTTAGTAATTGTAGAGTCACCAGCAAAAGCAAAAACCATAGAAAAGTTTCTTGGGAAAGATTTTCAAGTAGCATCTAGTTATGGACACATTGCAGACTTACCTTCTAAAGAACTAGGAATTGATGTAGATGGAGATTTTAGCCCAAAATATATCGTTTCAGATGATAAAAAACCAATTGTTAAGAAATTAAGAACCTTAGCAAAAAAAGCGGATATGGTTTGGTTAGCAAGTGATGAAGATAGAGAAGGAGAAGCAATTGCGTGGCATTTAAAAGAACAATTAGAATTAAAAGATGAAAATACAAAACGTATTGTTTTTCATGAAATTACAAAAAATGCCATTTTAAAAGCGGTCGAAAATCCTAGAGATATAGACTATAATATGGTAAATGCGCAACAAGCAAGAAGAGTTTTAGACAGATTGGTTGGGTATGAATTATCGCCTGTTTTATGGCGAAAAGTAAAAGGAGGCTTGTCTGCAGGAAGAGTACAATCTGTTGCAGTTCGTTTAATTGTAGAAAGAGAACGAAGTATTTTAGATTTTAAATCAGAAACACATTATAAAGTAGTTGCACAATTTTCTAATAACGAAGGAAAAACGTTTAAAGCAACCATCCCAAAGAATTTCGATACAAAAAAAGCCGCCGAAGATTTTTTAAAATCATGTGGGAAAGCAGATTTTTCAATTGCAGATTTAACAAAAAAGCCAGCAAAAAAATCACCAGCAGCACCTTTTACAACCTCTACCTTACAACAAGAAGCTTCTAGAAAATTAGGGTTTCCTGTAGGGAAGACCATGCAAGTTGCACAAAGGCTGTATGAAGCAGGTTTAATAACCTATATGAGAACAGATAGTGTAAACTTATCTGTAGATGCAAGAAATGCTGCCGAAGAAGAAATTAGTAATTATTACGGAAAAGAATACAGCAAACAGCGTGTTTTTAAGTCGAAAGCAAAAGGTGCACAAGAAGCCCATGAAGCCATTAGACCTACAAATATGAAAATGCATACGGTAGATACAGAATACGACCAAAATAGACTGTACGATTTAATTTGGAAAAGAACCTTGGCTTCTCAAATGAGTGATGCACAATTAGAACGTACCAACGTAAAAATTGAAAACTCAGAAAATTCAAAAATATTTACTGCAAACGGAGAAATGATCAAGTTTGAAGGTTTCTTAAAAGTATATTTAGAAGGAACAGATAATGAAGATGAAGAACAAGATGGTATGTTGCCAAATTTAAAAGTAGGTGAAAATTTAGACTATACTTTTATCAACGCAACACAACGTTTTACGAGTCCACCATACAGATTTACAGAAGCATCTTTAGTAAAACAATTAGAAGAATTAGGTATTGGAAGACCATCTACCTATGCACCAACAATTTCTACGGTTCAAAAAAGGGGGTATGTAGAAAAAGGACAAAATGAAGGAGTCGAAAGAGCATATCAACAATTAATTCTCTCTAACGGAAATGTAAGAAGTGAAACTTTGTCTGAAAAGACAGGTTCAGATAAAAATAAATTAGTGCCTACAGATATCGGGAATATTGTAAACGACTTTTTAGTAGCAAATTTCTCTAATATTTTAGATTTTGGTTTTACGGCAAAAGTGGAAAATTCTTTTGATGATATTTCTGAAGGAGAAGAAGATTGGATAGAAATGATCAAAGGTTTCTATACCAAATTTCATGACAATGTAGAAGATGTCAAAGAAAATGCGGAAAGAGAAAGTGGAGAACGTATTTTAGGAAAACACCCAGAATCTGGTAAAACAGTTTTAGTTCGTCTAGGAAAGTTCGGGCCCATTGCACAAATTGGTGCTCCAGAAGATGAAGAAAAATCATTTGCAAGCTTAAACAAAGATCAGAATTTAGGAACCATCACTATGGAAGAAGCTTTAGAGCTATTCTTGTTGCCAAAAACTTTAGGAACTTATGACGGTGAAGAAGTAATTGTTTCTAATGGACGTTTTGGACCTTATATTCGATTTGGAACTCTATTTGTTTCTTTAGATAAAGGCGAAAACCCAATGGAAGTAGATTTGCCAAGGGCAAAAGAATTAATTGTTGCTAAGCAAGAAGCAGATGCTCCAATTTGTCATTATGAAGATTTGCCTGTGCAAAAAGGTGTGGGACGTTTTGGTCCTTTTATCAAATGGAACTCAATGTTTATTAATGTTAGTAAAAAGTATGATTTTGATAATTTATCTGAAGAAGAAATTTCTGATTTAATAGAGATCAAAAAGCAGAAAGAAATAGATAAAGTGATTCATAATTGGGAAGATGTTGGGATTCGTATAGAAAAAGCAAGATGGGGACGTTTTAATGTACTGAAAGGTAAAATTAAAATAGAATTGCCTAAAACAACAGAAGTAGAAAAAATTTCGAAAGCAGAAGCTGTTAAAATGATAGAAGCCAAAACACCAAAGAAAAAAACAACAAAAAAGAAAACGACGGCAAAAAAAACTGCTAAAAAGAAATAATTTGTTAGTATATTGCATACTTTATTGACAAGAAATTAATGAACCTAGATTTTTTAACCCCTGTAAAAGATTCGGTTGTTGCACAATTGGTGCTGCAATCATCTATGTGTTTGGGTCAAAATATCCAAATTCATTCCTCTCAAAACGGCTTTCCCGAGCTAGAAAACGTTCAAATTGCAATTTTCGGTGTTCAAGAAGATAGAAATTCTCAAGACAATTTTGGTTGTGGAGAGCATTTGCATTTTATCAGAGAAAAATTATATCAATTATTCCCTGGAGATTGGCATACCAATATTGTTGATTTAGGCAATGTTAAAAAAGGAAATTCAGTTTCAGATACCTATTTTGCAGTCAAAGAAATTATTACTTCTTTGTTGAAAAAGAATATTATTCCAGTAATTATTGGTGGTGGTCAAGACATTACTTATGTAAATTATAGAGCCTATGATGCTTTAGAACAAACCGTAAATGTTACCGCAGTAGATAGTAGGTTCGACCTTGGTAATTTAGAAGAAGATTTAACGTCACAATCTTATTTGAGTAAAATAATCATGCAAGAACCCAACAACTTATTTAATTATTGCAATGTGGGGTATCAAACATATTTTAACTCTCAAGAAGAAATTCAACTTTTAGATACGTTGTTTTTTGATGGGTACAGATTAGGTAAATCAAAAGAATTAGAACATATAGAGCCCGCTTTTAGAGATGCAGATATTGTATCTATAGATATTGGTGCAATTAGACAAAGTGAAGCACCCGCAAATAATAATGCTTCTCCTAATGGTTTTTATGGCGAAGAAATTTGTGCAATTTCAAGATATGCGGGAATTAGTGATAAAGTATCATCATTTGGTATTTATGAGTACAATTCTAAACATGATAACAACCATCAAACCGCACATTTAATAGCGCAAATAATTTGGTATTTTATTGAAGGCGTTAATTTTAGAGTAAAAGATTATCCATTTTCTGGTAAAGAGAACTATCAGAAGTTTACTGTTTTGTTAGAAGATGATGAACCTTTAACCTTTTTTAAAAGTAATAAATCTGGAAGATGGTGGTTAGAAATAAACATTTTATCAAATAATAAATACAAAAGACATGCGTTAATACCATGTACATATAAAGACTATACAGAGGCAACAAAACAGATTATACCAGAGAAGTGGTATAAGGCGATGAAAAAAATGATGTAATTGCGTACAATTGAAAAATCAATACGTTAAAATGCGATTTCAACATTGTTTTTTAATAAAAAAAAGAATAGGTTTACGAACTTTTAGTTAAGATATATTTAGCATATGAAGAAAGCAGCAATATTTGCACTTTTAATAACGGTATTTTACAGTTGTGGCTCTAATGACAGAGGAGAACTGGTGGGTGTAAAAGTTAAAAAGAAGTGGTTTTCAGAAAAACCGTACGGCATGGCTTTAATACCAGGTGGTTCCTTTACCATGGGTAAACAAGATCAGGATATTATTGGTACTATGAACGCACCCACAAAAACGGTTACTGTTAGACCATATTTTATGGACGAAACAGAAATAACCAACAATGAGTACAAAGAATTTGTACATTGGGTTAGAGACTCTATTGTAAGAACACGATTGGGCTATCAAGCAGAATTTGCAGCCTTAGGTTCTACTCCAAATGCAGATGGAACGCCGCTTTCTGGTGGCATTCATGACTACGCTTTTGCAACCGTAGATACAACAGATGCAACACCCTATCAAAAATACATGTATGAGAATTATTGGAGTCTAGGAGACGGAATAGATTCTATATTGCCATTAGATTGGAGTACTGATTTGGTTTGGAAAAAACAAGAATTCCCGGATGTAGATTATGTAGAGGTGATGGATTCTCTTTTTATTAGTAGAGAAAACGCTGTAGACGGTATTAGAACATTCAACACAAAATTTTTAAAATATAGATATTCTAGATTCGATAGAGACAATGCTGCAAGAAAAGGTGGCGATAGAAAGGATTTTGTTGAAACAGAAGTTATCAAGATCTATCCAGATACTACTGTATGGGTAAAAGATTTTAATTATTCTTATAACGATCCAATGCATCAAGATTATTTTGACCATCAATCTTATGGAGATTATCCTGTGGTTGGTGTTACTTGGGGACAAGCAAATGCTTTCTGTAATTGGAGAACAAAAAAGAAAAATGATTATTTAAGAGGAAGAAAAAATGGTACGCAAGTTCCAGATTTTAGATTGCCAACAGAAGCAGAATGGGAATATGCGGCAAGAGGTGGTTTAGAATTTGCAACCTACCCTTGGGGAACTGGAAGCACTACGAGTGATAGGGGTTGTTTCTTAGCAAACTTTAAACCCGTAAGAGGTAATTATGCTGTGGATGGCGCTTTGTATACTATGGAAGCAAAATCTTTTAATGCAAACGATTATGGTTTGTACAATATGGCAGGTAATGTTTCTGAGTGGACAAACACGGCGTACAACCTATCTTCCTACTATATGGCTTCTACAATGAATCCGAATGTAGAAGACAGAAAAAACAAACGTAAAATTATACGTGGTGGATCTTGGAAAGATGTCGCGTATTTTTTAGAAGTAGGATCTAGAGATTTCGAATATGCAGATACCGCAAGAAGTTATATTGGTTTTAGAACCGTACAAAATTACATTGGAACAACTAACAAATAAATAAATTTAAAACCCCCTAAAAAAAGACATTAATATTATGGCACAATCAAGAGCATACAAAAGATCAATGAATTTCGTTTACGGAATGGGAGCGGCAGTAGTAATTATTGGAGCCCTATTTAAAATTCAACATTTTTCTATAGGACCATTAACGGGAGGCGTTATGTTAACAATTGGATTGTTAGTAGAAGCGGCCGTATTTGCAATTTCAGCGTTTGACACTCCAGAAGACGATTTAGATTGGTCTAAAGTGTATCCTGAATTAGCAGGTGATGGTTTTTCATCAGAAAAAGAGCAAAAGAAATTAGGTGCAGATGGTATGTTATCTCAGAAATTAGATAATCTATTGCAAGAAGCTAAAATAGACTCTAGTTTAATGGAAAGTTTAGGTTCTAGTATGAAAAACTTTCAACATGCAGCAGAAGGTTTGTCTGCAGCATCAGAATCTGTAACATCCACAAATAAGTACAATGAAGAAATGTCTAAGGCAGCACTTCAAATGGAATCTTTAAATAATTTATACAGGGTTCAAGTAGAAAACACCAGTAAGCAAGCAGAATTAAATAGCGCTGTAGTAGAAAATACAGAGAATTTAAAAGAGCAAATGGCGGCATTGGCAAATAATATGTCTTCTTTAAACGGTGTTTACGGGAACATGCTTTCAGCAATGTCTAGTAAATAATAATTAGTTACATAAAATATAAAAACTTAAAAAACTAATTAGAATGGCAGGAGGAAAAATGTCCGCAAGGCAAAAGATGATTAACTTGATGTATCTTGTATTTATTGCAATGTTAGCAATGAATATGAGTAAAGAGGTACTTTCAGCTTTTGGCTTTATGAATGCAGAAATTGTTATTAGCAATAATGCAACGACAAAGAAAAACAAATTAAATTACGAAGGCTTAGCTTTAAAAGCAGACGATCAACCAGAAAAATTTAGACCTTTACACGAAAAGGCAAAGGAAATAAAAAATGCTTCCTCTAGTTTTTATTCATACTTAGCAGCACTGAAAAGTAAAATGACTGCTGATATTGAAGATAAAACGGACTATGAGGCAATGGATAAGACAGATTTTCTAGACAATTATTTCTTTAAAGGTGATAATTATACAAAAGAAGGTCAAGAATTTGTAGATAATATAGAAAACTATAGAGAAAAAGTAATTACAACTTTAGGCCCTGATTTTGAGAGTATCAACGAAAGAACAAGGTTTAGATTTAATACAACATCAGATAATAAACAAGATTGGTTAGACAGACGTTATAAAGGTTTTCCTTTAGTGGCTTCTCTAACAAATGTTACTCAGTTGCAAGCTAATATTAAAAACACAGAAAGTGATGTGTTAAATGCTCTTTTAGGAGGACAATTAGAAGCAGATAGTAAGTTAACAACTAATAACTATAAGGGAATTGTATCTTTAAATAAAACAGCTTATTTTGCTGGTGAAAAGGTTACAGGGCAAGTTGTTTTAGGTAGGTATGATTCGAATTTAGTACCAACAAAAGTTACTTTAAATGGTAGAGACATTACTAATAGCGTTCAAAACGGACAAGTAATGTTAAACATGCCTGCTGGTAATGTTGGCGAGAAAACGATTAAGGGAGTTATTACTTTTATGCAAGATGGAAAAGAAGAACCTATTCCTTTTGAAAGTAAATATTCAGTAATTGCAGAACCAAGTAGTGCTGTTGTTTCCGCTGATAAAATGAATGTTGTGTATAGAGGTTTAGACAATCCTATTTCTGTTTCATTACCTGGTGTTAGTGATAGTAATTTAAAAGTTTCTGCTGCTGGAGGTAGACTTTCTGGTAAAGGAAGTAAGTATAGTTTAAGACCTGGAGCTGCAAATACTATAAAAATAAATGTTAGTGCTAAATTGAGTAGCGGTAATACTGTCAATTCAAGCAAAACATTTAGAGTTAAAGATATTCCTGCAGCAATGGCTTCTGCGCGTGGTCAATATGGTGTTGTTAGAATGCCGAAATCAAGTTTAGGGAATACTCCAATAGGAGCGGGTTTACCAGACTTTGTATTCGATTTACAGTTAAAAGTAAATAGTTTTAAAGTTAAAGTGCCTGGACAAGTAACAGTCTTAGTAACAGGTAAAACGTTTAATGCACAAGCTAAAAAGGCGTTATCAAAAGCTAGAAGAGGAGATGTAATTACTATCTATGATGTAATTGCAACAATTATTGGTAATTCATCTTATAAATTGAAAAAAGTTTTACCAGTAAGTATAGAGTTAACAAACTAGAAAATAAACATAGTTATGATTAGAAATTGTGTAGTACTATTTTTCGCTATAATAACTACAGGTTTGGTAAATGCACAAGCAAATTTACTGAATGCAAAATCTGTAAATGAAATCGGTGTAAAAAGCGACCAGCAATTAGCTGCAGATAATGACGCACCACTTCCTTATGGTTACGTAGATGATAGAGATATCTTATGGTCTAAAGTGGTCTGGGAATTTGTAGATTTAAATCAAAAAATAAACCTGCCTTACTATTTCCCAATAGATACCGCAAATATTTCTTCAGACAGAAGATCTTTGTTTGATACTTTAATCAAAGGAATTAAACAAGGTAAAATAACAGAAGCGTATTCAGATTCTTTTTTTACCTCTAAAATTACGCAAGATGAGATTGACCAACGTTTGGTGAATGTACGTGAAGAAAATGGGTATTCAGATACCTTTAGAATTCAAACGGAAGATGTTGCCGGTTATATGTTAAAAGGAATGTGGTATTTTGACAAGCGTCAAGGTGAATTAAAATACAGAATGCTGGCAATAGCGCCCATGGGAAAAGATGTGCAAACCTTAGGTGTTCAGGAAATTGAAGACGAAGAATTGTATGAACTATTTTGGATTTTCTTTCCATCCGCCAGAGGTGTTTTACATGATGCAAAGGTTTTTAATCCAAAAAATGCAGCACAGCCAATTTCTTTTGATCATTTATTAAACGCAAGAAGATTTAGTTCTACCATTGTTAGAGAAGAAAATATTTACGGAAACAGAGCCATAGAAGACTATGTTAGAGGTAATTCTTTATTTCAATTATTAGAAGCGAATAAGATTAAAGAAGATATTAGAAATAGAGAAATAGATATGTGGAATTATTAAACTCTAATTTCTAAAAAGAAAATAGAAACGTTTGTGAAAGCAAACGTTTTTTTTATTCTTCAAACTAGCCGAATCTATTTGGTAAACTTTAAGAAAAGCTAGAATTTATACACAAACTTAATTATTTTTACCAGATGAAAGTAGACTATATCATTGTCGGTTTAGGATTGGCAGGTTTGGCATTTGTTGAAGCGTTGATCGCAGCAAATAAAACATTTATTGTATTTGAGGACGATTCTCAAACATCTTCTTTGGTTGCTGGTGGCGTTTACAATCCTGTTATTCTCAAAAGATTTTCGCCAGTTTGGAATGCGAAAGAACAATTGGCAGTAGCGCTTCCTTTTTATGAAAGCTTAGAAAAAAAATTCAACTTAAAGTTTGATGAAAAATTTCTTATCAAAAAAGTGTTTAAATCCATAGCAGACCAAAACAATTGGTTTGCTGCCTTTGACAAACCAACAGTAGCTCCTTTTTTAGATGCAAAGTTAGACAAAGAAAACTATTCGGGTGTTATAGCAGATTATCATTTCGGAAATGTAAATGAGGCAGGTAGAATAGATACGCATAAATTGGTAGCAACCTATAGAAAGTATTTACAAGAAAATAATTGGATTCGATTTGAGAAATTCAATCATAAGAACATTGTCTTTAAAACTAATTCAGTTGAATACCAAGATTTAGAGGCAACTAAAATAGTATTTGCAGAAGGTTTTGGATTAAAAGAAAATCCGTATTTCAATCATTTGCCATTAGAAGAGGTAAAAGGTGAAATCATTACAATTCATGCGCCAGAATTAGAAATTGACTTTCTTTTAAAATCGACTTTATTTGTATTGCCGCTAGGAGATCATCTTTACAAAGTGGGCGCTACTTTTAATCATGCAGATAAAACTTCTCAACCTTCAAAAGAAGGAAAAGAAGAATTGGTAGAAAAACTCAAAAAAGTAATTTCGGTTCCTTATAAAATTGTAGCCCAAACAGCAGGAATAAGACCTGCCGTAAAAGACAGGAGACCAATGGTTGGAATTCATGAACAATACCTTCAATTATGTGTTTTAAATGGTCTAGGAACGCGTGGGGTGATGATTGCACCCACCGTGGCTAAAAATCTATTCAACCATATTGAAAATAACGAATTATTAGATACAGAAATAGATATCAAAAGGTTTCAAAATACGGTTAGCTAAAAAGATGCTTATTTTTTAAGACCCAAGTTAAAAGCGCACCGGTTTCATGAGCAATATCTAATTTTAGGATGATTCTACTTCTGTGTTTTTCTACAGTTCTTGGCGAAATAAATAGTAAATGACCAATTTCTTTATTTGTTTTATGTTGTGCAATTAATTTTATGATTCGCTTTTCTGATGTGGTAAGTGAATTTAAAACTGAATTAGATTCTTCTGTAAAACCAATGTGTTTTTTAAGCTCTTTACTAAAGTAAGGAATGTTATTTGAAACAGATTCTATACAGGTTTCTATTTCATCTAAAGCAAATTCTTTTAAAATGTATCCGAAAACACCCACCTTTTTTGCCAATAAATATAGATCTATTTCCTTATGAAGTGTAATTAAAACAATCTTTGTAGCTACTTTATGCTTTGCACAATGTTTGGCAATCTCAATACCAGTCTTTAAAGGCATTTCTATATCTAAGATAGCAATATCTGGTGTGTTTTTTAAAATAAAGTTTAAAGCATCTTGTCCATTAGTAGCCTTTCCAATGACATTAAAGCGCTTTGCGATCAAAAGTTCTTCTAAGCCTTTTAATAATAAAGGATGATCATCTGCTATAAAAATTTCTAAATTTCTCATTACTTAGAAAATTGAATCGTAAATGTTGTGCCTTGACTTTTTACAGAATCAATTTTTAAGGTACCGTTTAAGAATTTGACCCTTTCTTTGATGGTTTTTAACCCAAGACTTTTAAAATCATTATACTTTTCAGAAAAATCGAAACCAATACCATTGTCTTTTATAGAAATTACAATGTTATTTTTATTATTTATTACATTCACTTTGGCAGAATCTGCATTGGCATGTTTTATAATATTAGACAAACATTCTTGTACAATTCGAAATACATTTACTTCTTTCTCTTTAGGTAAGATATTTTTAATATCATCGATATTGCCAAAAATATAGGTGTTTTCATAGCTTTCATCTAGTTGAAGAATTAAGTTTTCTAAAGCTCTAGAAATCCCAATATCTTCTAATTGAAAAGGATGTAAAACGCGGGCAATACTTCTCATTTCCTCAATTGCATTATTCACCAACTCTTTCGTTTTAGCATCGCTTTTTAAAGCAACTTTATTTTTAATTAACAATAAACTCTGTCCTAAACTATCGTGTAAATCTTTAGAAATACGTTTTCTTTCCTCTTCTTGAGAAATCAACAAGTTTTGAGAATATTCTTCTTGCATTTTCTTTTTCTTTAAGGCTTGTTGTTTATTTCGATACAAGTAAAAAATAAAAAATAGAAGCGCAACGGAAACACTGCCAAATAATAGCAAACGGCGTTTTGCTTCATTCTCTTTTGCTAATGAATTGATAGAGGCCTTTTGTTCTGATATTTCTTTTTCTTGACGTTCTGTCTCGTAAAGTGTCTGATAATAACTTAGTGCATTTGTTTTGGTAACGCTAAAAATAGAATCTTTAATTTTAGAATAGGTTTTAAAAGAACTTAGCGCAAGTTTTTGGTTTCCTATTTCAGTATAAATATCAGAAAGGAGTTCACTGCTATTCATAATTCCGTTAACATTTGCATTTTTTCGAAATAGTTTGTAAGATTTTTTTGCAAAAACCAAAGCTTCTTCATATTTTGATAAGGCAAATAAATACCGTGCTTTTGCCTTGTAAAACTCTGCAGCAAAAGAGGCGTTTTTATCAATTTTATTATAATAAGGGGTTGCTTCTTCTAAGTATTTTTTTGCTTTACCAATGTCTTTACTTTTGGCATAAAAACTAATCAAACTGCTTTTAATTACCAAAGCATGATATGTGGGTAAATCTTTATCTTTAATTAGAGCTATAGCTTCATTTGCTTTTAAAAGAAACGCTTCTTGCTTTTGTAAACTATCTAATTTTTTATAGTTTAAAGATTGATTATAGTATTCTACATAAAGACCAGAGGAAAAGTTTTCTGCAATTCTTTTTTTAATTAACTTTTCTCTTTCTTCAATTGTTTTTTGGTTAAAACCATTTGCGCCATAGACATTTATAATACCTCCTAAAGAATAATTCATATATTCTTTATCGCCTAAAAGGTCATAATATTTTGCCGATAACCGATAATCTTCAATAGCCTTTAAAAATTGTCCATTGTCAAAATACTCATGTGCTCTAAATTGAAGCGCATCTGCTTTATGTATAGAATCTTTACTATTATCTTGATAACTGTTGATTGCTAAGGTGAAGTTTTCAATAGATTTTAAATAGTCTTTAGTGGCAGAATAAGCACCTGCTTTCTTTTGATAAATTCCACCAATCAAATAAGAATTGGTAACTTTATCTTTGTATTGCTCAACTTTTTCAATTAAAGTAAGTGCGCGTTTTCTCTGGTTTAAACCAGCATTTATATTGTGAAATCCTCTAATTGCAAACTTTATGGCATCATCATATCTTTCTAACTGTATCGCTAAATCTACATATTGTTCTGTTCTATCGGCAAATTTAGTAAGGTTTTTTTGATTGCCAACATTATGAATTAAACTGTCTAAAGCAGCCAGTTTTAATTCACTATTTTTAGTTGTATCGATTATTTTTTGATAATAATCTTCATTTTTTTGAGCGTATAGCTCACTACAGAAAAATAACAAAAATATAATTTTACATAAAATTTTCATTAATGGGGAATATTATAGAATAGGGCTAGTTATTCGCAAATATATTGGTAATTATATTTTTTCTTGCTATTTATATAAAAAAATAACTAATTGGTTGTCAAATGTTACGATTTCTTATAGCTTACAAACATATTTATCCATACCATTCTAGACAATCTTAAATTTAGAGGAGCTAAAACAATCAAAGCAAGAAGTATTGCAGCAAAAGACTGTAACAAAGTAAAGTTGAATACTAAAGAAGAAATTAAAAAAGTAATGACAGAAAGCGCTACAGTAATGCCATAATTTACATACATGGCGCCATAAAAAAAGGAAGGTTCTATCATGTATTTTAAATTGCAATTCGGGCAATTTTTGTGTAATTGTGTAATTTTTGATGGATGAAAAGTAAATTGATATTTAAAAAAATCACCTTCGTGACATCTTGGACATTTTCCATTTACAACACTGTATATTTTTGTCCCTTTTTTAAACAACATAACTCTATTTTTTTAAGTAGCTTTGCGCCTTACAAATTTACAAAAATTACATGTTAAACGTACATAATTTAACGGTTTCCTTTATGGGAACTGAATTGTTTTCTGGCATCACTTTTAAATTGAATAAAGGAGATAGAATTGGACTGATTGGAAAAAACGGAGCAGGAAAATCTACTTTATTAAAAGTGCTTTCTAAAGACATCGAAAGCAGTGGCGGTACCATGGCTTTTGATAAGGATGTACAAATGGGTTTTTTAAGACAAGATATCGATTTTGTAGAAGGAAGAACCATTTTAGAAGAAGCCTACCAAGCTTTTGAAGAAATTAAAGAAATTGAGCTTCAGTTAGATGAGATTAATGAACAATTAGCAACTAGAACCGACTATGAAAGCGAAGCTTACAGTCAGTTAATTATAGATTTAACAGATAAAACAGAACGTTATGAACTTTTGGGAGGGTATAACTATCAAGGAGATACAGAAAAGATTTTACAAGGTCTTGGGTTTCAAAGAGAAGATTTTGACAAACTTACAGATACCTTTTCTGGAGGTTGGAGAATGCGTATTGAATTGGCAAAATTATTACTTCAAAACAATGATATTCTATTATTAGATGAGCCAACAAACCACTTAGATATAGAATCTATTATTTGGTTAGAAAACTTTTTAAAAGCATATTCTGGGGCAATTGTATTGGTGTCGCATGATAAAATGTTTTTAGACAATGTAACCAATAGAACCATAGAAATTTCTTTAGGTCAGATTTACGATTATAAAAAACCCTATTCAGAATTTTTATTATTAAGAGGAGAAATTAAAGAAAAGCAACTACAAGCTCAGAAAAATCAAGAAAAAGAAATAAAGCAAAAACAACACTTAATAAACAAGTTTAAGGCAAAAGCAAGTAAAGCTTCTATGGCGCAATCTTTAATGAAACAACTAGATAAGGTTGAGTTGATTGAAGTTGATCAAGATGATAATCAAGCCATGAACGTGCGTTTTAACATTTCTAAAGAACCTGGTAAAATTATTGTGGAAGCAGAGAATCTTTGTAAAAGCTATGGTGACAAAACAGTGCTAGAAAATGTTGATTTACTCATTGAAAGAAATAGTAAGATTGCTTTTGTAGGTCAAAACGGACAAGGTAAATCTACTTTGGCAAAAATGATGGTGGGTGAAATTCCTTTTGAAGGACATCTAAAACTAGGTCATAATGTAGAAGTTGGGTATTTTGCTCAAAATCAATCGGAACATTTACCGCCAGAAAAAACCGTTTTACAAATCATGGAAGATGCTGCCTCAGATTCTAACAGAGCAAGAGTTCGAGACATGTTAGGTTCTTTTTTGTTTGGTGGAGATGCAGCAGATAAAAAAGCAAAAGTACTTTCTGGAGGAGAAAGAAACCGATTGGCATTGTGTAAATTATTATTATCACCTTTTAACGTGTTGATAATGGATGAGCCAACAAACCACTTAGATATTGCTTCTAAAAATGTTTTAAAAGAAGCCTTACATAATTTTAATGGAACCTTAATTTTAGTTTCTCATGATCGTGATTTCTTACAAGGATTAACCTCTACCGTGTATGGTTTTAAAGACAGAGAAATTAAAGAATATTTGGGTGATATTGATTATTTCTTAGAGCAACATAAAATTGAAAATCTACGAGAAGCAGAAAAAAGAACCGTTGTAAAAGTTGATAAAACTTCCAATAAAAAAGAGGCACACCAAATGTCTAGAGAGCAAGAAAAGGAGCTAAAAAAGCTAAATAATAAGCTGTCTAAAATTGAATCTGAAATTGCCGATTTAGAAAAAGAAATCGAAAAAATAGATTTAGAATTAGCTAATAATTATGACGAAGTTGCTGCAAGACCTAACTTTTTCTCAACATACAAAGCGAAGAAATCAAAATTAGATACTTTAATGGAACAGTGGGAAAAGGTAGAAGCTGAAGTTTCTAACTATTAGTAATTTAAGTTTTCTTAACGATTTTCCCTCGAGCATTACTGAAATGAAAATATATTTTCATTGAAAGTAGCTAGTAAAGCTATCGAGAGGTAAAATCACAAAATTAAAATTTCTTATCTATCTTAGTCGAGAGATAAAACGAATTAATGAAACTATATTATGTTTATATATTAGAATGTAACGATAAATTCCTTTACACAGGAATTACTAATAATGTTGCAAGAAGATTTAATGAGCATCAACAAGGATTAAATGAGAGCTGTTTTACTTACAAGAGAAGACCCTTAGAATTAATTTTTTATCAAGAATTTAATGATGTAGAACAAGCGATTTTTTTTGAAAAGAAAATTAAAAAATGGAGTAGAGGTAAAAAATTAGCTCTAGCCAATAGTGGTTTTGATAAACTACAAATTTTATCAGAATGTAAAAATAAAAGCTATTCTAAAAATCAAATAGTTTCGAGATTGTCTCTTCGAGCGGAGTCGAGAAGTCAAAAAATTAATCAAAATTCAGAAAAAGAATTAGGTCTCTCCCAAAATTTCGGGATCGCTCGACCAGACATTTTTAGTTTTCAAGAAACTTTAGTTAGTAAAAACCAACAAATACAACTTCCAATTTTGGAAGAAAAAAAAGTAGCCCTCTTTTTAAAAAGAGAAGATGTAATACACCCTTTTGTTTCTGGGAATAAGTTTCGAAAACTAAAATACAATCTTCAAGAAGCCAAACGTCAACAAAAAAAAAACTTATTAACTTTCGGTGGCGCATTTTCAAATCATATTGTGGCGACTGCCGTTGCTGGAAACCTAAACAATTTTAAAACTGTTGGAATTATACGTGGAGAAGAATTAGGGATTGACCTAGAAAAGACCTTAGAAAATAACGCAACTTTAAAAGAAGCACATAGAAACGGAATGACTTTTGAGTTTGTTTCAAGAGTAGCATATAAAAATAAATCTAGTGAAGAATTCAGCAATCAACTGAAAGAAAAATTTGGCGATTTTTATTTAATTCCTGAAGGCGGTACAAATGATTTTGCCATAAAAGGCTGTGAAGAAATTTTAACATCAGAAGATTCAAAATTCGATTATATTTGTTGTGCCATAGGAACTGGAGGTACCATTTCTGGATTGATAAATTCAGCAAAAGAACATCAAAAAGTAGTGGGTTTTCCTGCTTTAAAAGGCGATTTTTTAAAAGATGAAATTAAGAAATTCACCACTAAAAGAGAAAATTGGCATTTAGAACAGTATCATTTTGGTGGATATGCAAAATATAATGAAGAACTCATCCGTTTTATCAACAGTTTTTTAGAAGAAACAACTGTTTTGCTAGATCCTATTTATACAGGAAAAATGATGTTCGGAATTTTAGATTTAATTAGAAAAGATCATTTCCCAAAAAACAGTAAAATTTTAGCAATTCATACAGGCGGAATACAGGGAATTGCAGGATTTAATCAAAAATTAAAAAAGAAAAATCAACAAGTAATACATTTAAAATGAAGTTAAAAATCCTATTTGGTTGTCTGTTTTTGTTGCTTTTGTCTAGCTGTGGTGCTAAGAAAAAAGTAGTGAACAAGAAAAATCCTGGGGTAGTCATTATAGAACCAGAACCTGTAGATTTACCTTCTGTAAATGAGGTGAAACTAACGAAGAAGCTTGAAAAGAAAAACCCCAATCTTAATACATATACACTAGCATACATTCGAAAATACGCACCAATTGCAGTAAAAGAAATGCACGAATATAAAATTCCTGCAAGTATTACTCTGGCACAAGGTATTTTAGAATCTGGTAAAGGAAGAAGTGAATTAGCACTAAAATCTAACAATCATTTTGGAATAAAATGCCATACACAATGGCAAGGTGAGCGTGTTTATCATGACGATGATGAAGAGGGAGAATGTTTTAGAAAATACTTGTATCCAGAAACGTCTTATAATGATCATTCTTTGTTTTTAACCGAAAGAAGTCGCTATGCTTTTTTATTTAATTATAAAATGACTGACTATAAAAAATGGGCTTATGGTTTGCGAAAAGCGGGTTACGCTACAGATAAAAAATACCCAGCAAAATTATTAAAGATTATTAAAGATTACAAATTACACGAGTTCGATAAAGTTAAAAAAGGAAAATACACCAAAGAAATTAAAAAATTAAATGATGGTAAAAGTTTTAAAAAACCGATTGTAATCAATAGGGTAGAAGAAAACATTTATGATGTAAAAAAAGGAGATACCTTGTATTCTATTTCTAGAAAGTTTAAAATTTCTGTGGCTAATTTAAAAACTATTAATAATTTAAAAGACAATACCATTACTATTGGTCAGAAATTATTGGTTAAAAAATAAAAATAAAAGTGTCTTAGCAAATGTCTCATCGAGCATTACTGAAATGAAAATACATTTTCATTGAAAGTAGCTAGCGAAGCTATCGAGATGTTTTTTGAACTTGTATTAGTTTTCGAAAGTTTCATTCTTACCTTCAATTAAAAACTATTTTAGCATAGTAATGCTAGAACGGACATTTTAATTTCAAACTTCTTTTTTACTCAATTTCAAATTTTATATAGATAGATGTTTTCAAGACTATTTTTTCAAATTCAACAACAGATTGCTCACTTCTAAATTTAGAAAGTCCAGCAGCATATCCTTCAACATTTATAGTGTTCGCAAAAGCAAAATTTTGATGATTTGTATCAATTTCATTAATCTTAATAGGTTTCCCAACCTTTTCATCAATTGCAGATAATAAATACATTGCTTTCGATTTTGCTGCTTTTATAGCCGCAATTCTATTCTCTTTTCGCAATGCTGTTATTTTAGAATGCGTAGCTTTTGTAATCTTTACATTGGTTATTTTTAATTCTTCTAAACATTTAAAAAGCTGTTTTAGTTTTTCAGAATTGGTTACTTTTAAATTGTATTTTGCCGTAGAGAGTATTTCTTTTGTAAACCATCCTGTTTTAGCTAAAACTGAATTTACATCAGAAATAAATAAGTTGTTTTCAGGAATGCCAATACTTCTTAATTTTTGTTTTAGCTGATTTTCTAAGGATTCTAAATTTAATTTTTTTCCATTTTCCATTCGTTCCTTTAGAAAGAGATCTAAATAAATTTCATCTGGAATGATCTCTTTTTCTGAAGTTCCTACAACTTCTATAAATGGTTTTTCTTGTGAATTATTTTGACTGTAAGAAACAGTTGTTAGGAAAAGGAATACGAAGAGTTTACAATAGTTCATAATTTTATTTTTTGAGGGTATAAAACTAGAAGCAAGTATGTAAAGAAAAAAACCAAAATGAGTAAAGTCCTCTTTATTTTGAGTGAACAGCAACAAGTATTTAGCGAACGATGCAAATGAGTAAATGAAAGTCCGTTTTATGTCGAAAGCCTATTTTTTTAGATGATTTTTTGTGTGTATGTTTACAGTAATTATGTTATAAATGAAATTTAAGAAGTACATATATATATTATTTGCATTTTCCCAAATCATGGTATTTGGTCAAGAAAATGAGATAAATACTCAAAATAAAGAGTTTTTTGTTGAAGTAAAGGTTGAATTGAAAGACACAAATGTTCCTGTAAAAAATGCAGTAGTTTCTGTAAATGGAAAATATTTTCGCTACTCAGAAATTTATGGATATTACAAAGTGAGCGCGAAAGTAAATGATCAATTAGTGGTATCACATCCAGATTTTGAAGATGTGTATTACACCATAAAATCTAGCGAAGAAATAAAGATTCTTATAGAAGATGTTTTAGAGAATACTTCAAGGTTTTCAAAAGTAAAAGAGAAAGAATTAGATACCTATCATAGGTATTTAGATTCAGCGAATTTTTACAAGACAAAAGATATAGACAAGAGTTTGTCTTTTATAGAAAGTGCTATTAAAAGCGGAAAAACTAGCGATAGAAACTCCGCTTCTTACAAGACATTAGCAGCTATTTATTTGTATTGGAAACAATATGATTTGGCAGCAAATAATTACAAGCTTTCCCTACAGATTAAAGAAACAATCGCAGCTAAAATGGGTTTAGCCAAAGCACAATTTTTTTTAAAAAATTTTGATGAGAGTAGCAAAACATATCAAGAATTATTAAACAAAAAACTAAGTATTTATCAAAAAATAACCGTTTTTGAAGGTTTAGGAGATGTCTATTTTTCAACTAAAAATTATGTGGAAGCAAAAAAAAATTACCAACAAGCATTTGCCATTGCAAAAGCGAATGCTGTAAAAGCTAAAATTACAGATGTAAGCTCAAAATTAGCGACTGTTTTTTCAGCAGAAGGAAACACAAAACAAGCGAATCTTGGTTTTATGAACTCTTTAAATTTTGCTGAAAAAGAAAATGTAACTCGTGTTTTAGAGGAAGAAGAAAAAGTAGCGAATTTCTTAAACGCTAATAAAAAATACGATGAGGAAATTGTGCTTCGGAAAAAAAGTTTACAAAAAACAGAAAAAGACAGTACATCAAAAATAAATGACAATATAGAAGATGCGATTACTTCACAAAAAATAAATTACAAAATTGGGAATGCATATATCTTAAAAGAAGCTTATGAAGAGGCAATTCCATTTTTAGAAAAAAGTAGAGAAAGTGCAAAAAAGAAGAATGATATTATTGTTGAAAAAGATGCAACTAGAAAAATATCTGAAGTTTTTGCAAATCTTGGGGAATATGATAAAGCACTAAAAAATTATGAAAAATATGTTTCTTTAGTAGATTCTTTGTATTTAAGAAAAGAGCAAGAAATTCAGCAGGCAAAACGTTTTTCAAAAAAAATTGCAGACAATCAAAACCGAATTTTAAGCTTAGAAAAAGACAAAGAACTTACGCAAAGTAAAATTAGTTTAGCTTATGTAGATCAACAATTGTCTAAAGAAAGTAATAAAAGACAACGTTTAATTATTTATTCTTTAACAGGCGGTTTTTTGTTGATGTGTTTGTTAGCATATTTTATGTATAGAACTAATAAACAGCAAAAGCTAGCGAATAATTTATTGGCGTTGAAATCGATGCGTTCTCAGATGAATCCGCATTTTATTTTCAATGCTTTAAATTCGGTAAACAGTTTTATTGCGGTAAATGATGAACGAAATGCAAATCGATATTTGTCTGAATTCTCTGTATTAATGCGTGCTGTTTTAGAAAATTCTGATGAAGATTTCATTCCACTAAATAAAGAAGTAGAGTTGCTAGAATTGTATGTAAAGTTAGAGCACAACAGATTTAAAGACAAGTTCGATTATCAAATACATGTTGATGAAAATATCAATTTAGAACAATTTTCAATTCCGCCAATGTTATTGCAACCTTATATAGAAAATGCAATTTGGCACGGATTAAGATATAAAAAGGAGAAAGGAAATTTAGAAATTGCTGTAACTAAAAAAGATTCAGAAACAATTTCAATTGCTATCATAGATAACGGAATTGGAAGAAAACATTCACAAGAAATAAAAACGAAGCATCAATTAAAACAAAAATCGAAAGGAATGAGTACCATAAAAAATAGAATTGCTATTTTAAATGATATGTACAAAGACCGAATTTCTGTAGAAGTTTCTGATGTTTTAGAAACCGGTGAAGGAACAAAAGTTGAACTATTATTAAAGAAAAAGTAGCATTATTTCACGGAGATTCACAGAGAAAACGCAGAGGTTCACTAAGAAAAATCTTTGTGAGCCTCTGTGAAACAAACAAAGGGTAAGTGACATACATATCTGTGAAATTTGTGTCTTAAAAAATACAACCTTCGTGAATCTCTGTGAAAAAACTCTGAGTAACTCTGCGAAATAACCAAAAACCATGAAACTAAAAGCAATTATTGTAGAAGACGAACAAATAAGCAGAGAAATTCTCCGCAATTATATCAATAAATATTGCCCAAATGTAACTTTATTAGGTGAAGCAAGTAACATTGATGACGGTTATAGCCTAATTCAAAAACACGAATTAGATTTGGTATTTCTAGATGTAGAAATGCCTTTTGGAAATGCTTTTGATTTGTTAGAAAAAGTAGAAAACAGAACCTTTGAAACTGTTTTTGTAACCGCTTATGATCAGTATGCAATGGAAGCCCTAAACAACCACGCAAGTTATTATTTACTAAAACCAATTTCTATAGATGAGTTGATAAAAGCGGTAAATATAGTCTCAGAAATAAAAGAAAAAGAGCACCAATTACAGCATCAAGTTTTAAAACCAAAATCGAATTCTGCGAAAGGTAAAATCACGATTCCGCAACAAGATGGTTTTGAGGTATTAGATATCAATGATATTGTTTTTTGCAAAGCAGACGATAATTATACCGAAATTCATTTAGCAAACTCAAAAAAATTAGTTAGTAAAACATTAAAATATTTTGAACAAGCGCTAAGCGATTATACATTTGCTAGAATTCATAAATCGTATTTGGTGAATGTAAATGCAATTACCAAATACAAAAAAGGAAAGGGCGGAAGCGTACTGGTTTCTAATGGAAAAGAAATTTTGGTTTCTGCCTCACAAAAAGCCAATTTATTGTCTTATTTTAAATAAAAAAGCCCATCTTTAATTCTTCCCAAAGGGAAGAAAACTCATATTCTTTAAAAGTTTAAATTTACAGAATGTCACATCGAGTGAATTTGATTTTTTATCAAATTTGTTTCCGAAACTTCGGAAGAGATGTTTTTTAAAACTTATATATTTAAAAATATCAAAAATCATCATCTATGCCAGTTATAAAATCTGTAAACGGAAAATACCCACAAATACCAGAAGATTGTTATGTTGCCGAAAATGCCACCATTGTTGGCGAAGTTTCTTTCGGAAAAGAGTGTTCCGTTTGGTTTAATGCCGTAATTCGTGGCGATGTTCATTATATAAAAATGGGCAATAAAGTCAACATTCAAGACGGTGCTGTAATTCATGCAACCTATCAAAAATCGCCCACAACTATTGGTAATAATGTTTCCATTGGGCACAATGCAATTGTACACGGTTGCACAATTAAAGACAATGTTTTGGTGGGTATGGGAAGCATTATTATGGACGATTGTATCATAGCATCCAACTCAATTATTGCAGCGGGCGCGGTGGTGACTAAAAACACACATGTAGAAAGTGGTAGTATTTATGCGGGTGTTCCTGCAAAAAAAGTAAAAGACGTTTCACAAGAATTAATTTCTGGAGAAATAGATAGAATTGCCAACAATTATGTAAAATATTCAGGTTGGTTTAAGGAATAAAATTTTAGTCATTTGGGCGTTACTTTATATTTCATTCTTCAATATAAAGTCGGGCTTTACGTTATATCTTTTATTCGTTCCTCATAAAAGGATGTCTCTTCAATCCCTAACGCAATTAATCTAGCTCAAATAAAAAACCCGATTTCAATAAAGAAATAGGGTTAAAGTAAATCAAGTATAATTACCAAACACAGGTAATTAATTTTTCAAATAAATATTATAATTCTTTTCGTTTTCCGTTACTAAGAATTCTATAATATTTTTCATTTTCAATTAGCAAACCTTCAGATTCTTTATTTGGAAAATTCTTATGGTAATCTTTAGGATGCATAACATCAATTCCAAATACTTTTCCTCTATATAATTTTTTGATTTTCCCTTGAACTGTATGACCAACAACTACAGCTTTTACATTAAAAAAATCTAAGCCTTTTTCAATTTTTTCTTGCGTTAAATCATCTTTAAAATAACCTCTATACCAAGAAGGTCCTGTTTGTGTAGAAATTAAAAATTGTTCTAAATTTTTTTCTTTTTTAGGATAGGATGCCGAATGATAATTCGCCCTTACAATTGTATTAATTTCTAATATGTTGGTTTTGAAGTTTGTCAATTCAGGATGAATGCCACCATGAACAAAAAGATGACCGTTTATAATTTCTAAAGTGTTCTTACTTGTCATCCATCTACCCATAAAAGAGTTTTTATTATAAAACTCATATTGCTGTTTTTTTAAAATAGAACCTACATGAAAATATTTTTCAGAAGCAGATTTATAGTTTCCTTGCAAGTTTTTTATTTCATGATTCCCTAAAATAAAGTGGACATTACCGCCAACTTTTTTAGCATCTTGTTCTAATTTATAAATAAACCATAAAACTTGAGTGGTAGAAAAACCTCTATCTACAAAATCGCCTACTAAAACCAAATGACCTTTGCCAAAAATCCAGTGCAGGTTTTTATCGATAACCATATGATGTATAAGAAAATCTCTAAAAGTTCTATAACCACTCTCAATATCAGAAATTGCTATTATTTTTTCTCCATCATTATAGTTCGTTTTAGGAATTTTAATATTGTTGTCTATTGTAAAATCGAACTCTGTTTTATCTAAGTTAAAGTAACTCTTTGCGCTTATCTTAGAATTAAACTCTTGGCTATCAATAGAAAAACCATCAATTTTATTGCCTTTAATATAGTTAAGATTTAAAATAGAATCATTTTTATAAAAAACATACGGACCTTCATTATTCCAGTTCATTCTTTCAATATTATCACCATAATGCATGCTTCCATTTTCATAAAGTAAAATAGAAATTCCTATGGTTAATAATACAATTAACGTTGCAAAAATGTGTTTTAAGTACCGTAAAATTCTTCTCTTCATAATTTTAAATTTTAGATTTATTTCATCAAAAGTATTTGAAGAGAATAGAGGAAATAAATTTTTGTGATAAAGGATGCAATTAGCGTGTTACAAAACCAAAAAGGGTAAAACGGTATATTTATCACTATAAAAACACCTTCTAAACCTATATAATAGTAGTTTGTCACATTATCTTTTATCTTTCAGATTTTAAAGTAGTTTTGTAAAATGATGGAAAAAATAAAAAATAATAATTGGTTTTTAGTAAAAGTACTTATTACACTAACAATAGTAATCCCTATAGGTTTTATCGTTTATGAATTCATTTCTACAGGTCAAGATTCTATTGTTCTTCTAGCAGATTATCCAACTTATTTAAACATTTTTATAATTCTATATTATGTATTGCTTATTTTATTCTTTATAGGTTTGCTACTACTGCAATTAAAATCTGTCTTACGTTTAACGAATGCTAAACGAAAAAATGAATTACTACATTTACAAAGTCAGGTAAATCCTCATTTTTTCTTTAATATGCTAAATAATTTATATGGTTTGGTTGATAAAGATTCAGAAAAAGCAAAAGAATTAATTTTAAAACTTTCTGATTTAATGCGATATAGTATTTATGAAGGCGAGAAAAAAAGAGTTTCTTTAGAAGAAGAAATTGAGTACTTAAAAAACTACATTGATCTTCATAAAATGAGATATCATAAAATTATAAATATTCAATTCGATGTAGATGTAGATAAGAAAGAATACCAAATAACGCCTTTGTTGTTTATTATTTTATTAGAAAATGCCTTTAAACACGGCGTAGAAAACTTAAGAGAAAATGCTTTTGTTTATTTAAAATTAACTGCTAAAAGAAATGTAATTTATTTTGAAATTGAAAATAATTTTGACATTGAAGAAGTTTCTAAAGAAAAAGGAATTGGTTTAAAAAACTTAAAAAGACGTTTAGAATTGGCATACCCTAAAAAACATATGCTAACCTTTAAGAAAGAAAATTTGAATTATAAAGTAAAATTAGTGCTAGAATTATGATTAAATATATCATTGTAGATGATGAGCCTATTGCTCACGATATTGTAAAAAAATATTGTGATTTACTAAACAATTTTCAATTAATGAGAAATTGTTACGATGCAATTGAAGCATTAGAATATTTAAATAGCAATGCTGTAGATGTCATTTTTTTAGATATAAATATGCCAAAATTAAAAGGGTTTGATTTTTTAAAATCACTTCAAAATCCGCCAAAAGTAATTGTTACAACTGCTTATAAAGAGCATGCTATAGAGGGTTTTGAGCTTAACGTAGTAGATTATTTATTAAAACCTTTTAGCTTTGAAAGGTTTTTAAAAGCAATCAATAAAATTCAAACTAAAACGACAACGAATACTCTATTAAATTCAGTAAAAGAAAATAAAAAAACCACTATCTTCTTAAAATCAGCAAAGAAACATTTTCAGGTTAAACTATCAGATATTTTATTTATTGAAGCTTACGGAAACTATTGTAAAGTTGTTACAGAATATGAAACAATAACGGTAAGAGAAAAGATTTCTGAATTTTCACTAAAGCTCTCAGAAAACGATTTTCTTCAAGTGCATAAATCTTTTATTGTTGCAAAAAAACAAATGAACACAATTGAGGGGAATCAAATAAAAATTACATCTTACAGTATTCCAATTGGAAAAACTTTTAAAAGCAATTTAGATTTTTTATTAAAATAAAAAACCCGATTTCAATTAAGAAATCAGGTTTTAAAAACTAACTAACCAAACTATTTTTTCGTTCTTCTTTCATCCTTCTTATCATGCATCATTTTTTTCTTTCCCTTCATTTTTCTTTTCTTTTGCATTTTTTCAAACTTCTCAAATTGTTCTTTGTTTAAGATTTCTCTCATACTATTTTTCATAGCAATTTGTTGGTCTAACATTTTACTTTTTGCAGCATAAATTTCATCAGAAGTAGGTTTTTTCTCTTCTTTTTTATTGGCTTTTCTTTTCTCCATAAAAGCCTTTCTTTCTGCCATTTTTGAAGCGATAAGAGGTTTGATTTTGTTTTGTTGCTTCTCAGACAAATCTAAAGCCAAAGTCATTTTTTTAATAGCTAAATCTGTATGTTGCTCCACAGTAAGTTGCGGTCTTTCTTGTTTTCTGTTTTTTTGTGCTTGTGTAGTAATTGTAAAAGCAAATACAAATACTAAAATAGATGCTAAATTTTTCATTTTGTATAATTTTAAGTGTTATTTTTTTATACTACTAAGACATTAAAATAGCACAAAGGTTTAATCTTAAATTTCTAATTAACAATATTTTAAGGTTTGGTATGAATTAAAAAAACTCAGATTCAATATAGAACCTGAGCATGACCAATAAACTAATAAATCAACCCAAAAAACTAGTTATTGTTTCTTTTTTTGTTTTTTTCTTTGCGCTCTTTTTGCATTTTCTCGAATGCTACATATTGACTTTTACTTAAAATGCTTTTCATTTTTTTATTCATTTCAGCAATTTTATGTTGTCTCTCTGTTCGCATTTTTTGCATCTGCTCTCTAGAAGGTTTTTCTCCAGAATCTTTTAAATCTTTTCTATTTTTAACCATCTCATTTCTATCTGCAATTTGTATTGCTAAAAGAGGTCTTATCTCATTTTGTTGCGCTGTAGATAATTCTAAATCTGCAGACATCTTTTTTAAAGTTCTTTCAACTTGTTTTTCTATCGAAACTTTTTTTCCTTTTCTTTGAGCTTCTGCAGAAAATGAAACAGCTAAAAGGAATACAAATACGTATATTATTTTTTTCATTGGTTTTATTATTTATACTTCTTTGACTGTTAAAAAGTGAAAAGGTTTAAATTTGCATTTCAATTAACAGCAATTTAACAAATTAGTGATGCGTAAAATATTCTTACTTTTATTTTTTATTCCTTTCGCAGTAAGTGCACAAAAAGATTCTACGATTGTAAATTTAAGCAACCCACATGCAACTTTTTTTACACACTTATATTTTTTGCAACCAGATTCGTACCAACCCAAAAAATCTGCAAAGACCATTTTTGGGTTGTCAGAAAAGGAAGCGATAAAAAAAGCAATAAAAATTAAGAAAATTTTAGATGGTAAAGGACTGTATGTAGATTTAGATAAAGTGCCTACAAATCCTAATTTTAAAGATACCATCAAATTTGCCTCTTTTGAAAGATTTACGCCATTTCCTGATAGAATGCCACAAATTTATGTTGAGAAGATAGGTGAAAAGTGGTTTTATTCAAAAGAAACGGTACAGAGAATTGATGGTCTTTATGACGAAGTTTTTCCTTGGTATATTCAAAAAATACAAAATATTGTCCCTGAATTTGGACATAAAAAAATCTTCGAAATAGAATATTGGCAGTTATTTACCTTATTTATATTTGTTTTATTGGCTGTTGTACTGTTCTACCTATTTAGAAAAATTACTTTTTATATTTTACACAGAGTTCAATTAAGGCTAACAAAAACAACCAACATAGGGATTGATGAATATTTAAAAAAATTAGCAAGACCCATAAGTTTATTGATTGCTTTTAGTTTTATCGCCAAATTTTTTCCTTCACTTCAATTTAGTTTAGAGGCCAATACCTGGGTTTTCTTGTTTATTGATATTGCAGAAATTGTTTTTTGGACCTATGTTTTTCTAAGCTTGGTACATGTAGCAATGAAACTGTATGGTGTATTTACACAGAGAACGCACAACAGATTAGACGATCAATTAATGCCTATTTTGCACAATTTCTTTATTGGTTTGGTAATTGTTATTGGTTTTCTAAGACTAATCTCACTTTTTGGTGTAGATACAACCACCATTTTAGCAGGTGCAACCATTGGTGGTTTGGCGGTTGCTTTGGCATCTCAAGACACGGTAAAGAATTTGATAGGAACCATTATGATTTTTCTAGACAAACCTTTTCATATAGAAGATTGGATTGAAGCTGGTGAAGTTGTAGGTACTGTAGAAAAAGTGGGTTTTAGATCTACAAGTGTTAGAGCTGCAGATACTTCTGTATATCAAATACCAAACAGTAAGCTGTCTGAAATTGTTATCAATAACAAAGGTTTGCGTTTATTTAGACGTTACAATACAAGTTTAGGTTTGCGTTATGATACACCACCAGAATTAATTGAAGCTTTTGTACAAGGTGTTAGAGAAATTATTATTGCGCACCCAGAAACACGTTCAGAGTCTTACAATGTAGAGTTTACAGGTTTTGGAGACTCAGCTTTATTGGTCATGGTAAATGTGTATTTTAAAAGTTTGGCTTGGGGAATTGAGCAATCTTCGAAACACAGATTGCATATTGCCATTGTAAAACTAGCTAAAGAATTGGGTGTAGATTTTGCATTTCCATCCACAACAGTTACGATTGAGAATTTTCCAGAGAAAAAGGGTCTAAATCCTAAATACGATACAAATAAAGAACGCATTGATGCTGCCATTGCGAAAACTTTGTTAGATTTTAAAAATGATAAATTAGATAAAAATAGAAGTATAGAGTAATTTATTAGGTAAATTACTTTTTCGCTTCCTTCAAAATTTCCTCTACAGCAATTAAATAGTTTTTTACGTTAGATGCTTTTTTAATTTTTTTATAGGTTTTCTGAGGATTTGAAAAACTTTGAGAAAAGTATTCCCAAAAACCAAGCATTTTCATTTTAATAGGCGTTGGACCAGAAAGGGCAGCGTCATATTCATGAAAAATACGATCATGAAATCCTTTAAAGATTTCAAACCTGTTTTCAGGGTATTCAAGCGTATCATTTTTAATCATACTTGGTAAAAAAGGATCTGCGATTAAGCCTCTACCAATCATCCAATGATCTAAAGATGGAAAACGTGCTTGTAATTTTTTAAATGCTGCAACAGAGGTAATATCACCATTATAATACATTGTATGTTTGCTATTGTCTAGACATTTTTGAAAGGCTTCTAAATTGGTACTGCCTTTATACAATTGTTTTCCTATTCTTGCGTGAATTGCTATGTTTTTTAAAGGATAGGTATCTAAAATAGGCAAAACATCTAATATTTCTTCAGGAGTTTCATAACCCATCCTCATTTTCATAGAAACAATAATGTCAGATTCATTATGAATTTTATGAAGAATGCTGTTTATTTTTTCTGCATCGCTAATCAATCCAGAACCCATTCCTCGTTTGGTAACCATCGGATAAGGACAGCCTAAATTCCAATTTAATTCTTTGTAACCTAATTCTTGTACATATTTAGAAACGAATAAAAACTCATCTACATCATTGGTAATAATCTGCGGAATTACTTCTAATGTTGTATTGTTTTCTGGAAGAATATCTTTTTGATAAGAATTTTTAATGATCAGTTTTCCATTTAGTCTGATGTATGGCGAATAAAATGTATCAATGCCGCCAAAGAAAGTATTGAAAGCATTTCTAAATTTATAATCGGTAAAGCCTTGTAAAGGAGAAGAGAGTAATGTCTGAGTCATAAAAATGATAATCATGCAAATATAGCATACTTTTTAGAGCATTTTACAGTAGGAGAAAGTATCTTGTTTCATCTGTATAATTACTCGATGTCAATACCTTGAGGGTTTTCGAATTCACCTCCCTTTTGGGGAGGTCGGAATTGCATTTTCGCAATTCTGGGTGGGGCAAAATATAAAATTTTGGTTTTTTGTTTTAAGTGTCAAAATGAAGTTAGCGAAATCAGACCAGTTGGTAGGTTCCATTATGACTTTGCCTCGAGTCTGCCCTACCTTTTCTGCAGAGGTAGTCGGTTTTAAGAAATTTTTTATTTTCCTTTTTTTACTTTTAAAGGTGTATTCATCCAGTAACTATTTTCTAATTTCAAAGGAGTAATTAGAGATTTTGATAACGGTAAACTTTTGTCTATAAAGCTTTTATGTATGAGTAGTTTTTTGTTTTCAAAAATTTCTTGTACAAAGAATTCTCTATATTGATTCATTTTAATACTTGCTCTTTCATCAATTGTAAAACCATTACTATCTTTTATATGACTGATATCAAAAGTGAAATTTGTAGCATAATTTTCACCTTTCTGTTCTTTTTCAAGGTTTATTCTATTGATTGATTTTTCATCAATAAAAACAATAAGTGTGTTGTTACTAGTATCAAAAGGACGCACTGCTACTACTTTTAGTTTCTCGTTTTTATAATAAATTTTAAAATTTCTATTAATTGATTCTAAGCTATTTAAGGCTATTTTTCTATTGAAAGAGAGTTTAAAAGTATGCTGTTTTGTATGAAATGAAGTTTTTTTAAGTTGAAAATAATTACCATTAGAAGCTTCAAAGAAATTATTAAAGGTAATGTAGTTTAAATACATTTTATCCTTTTTTGGTTGATATGCTATGGTAACAGTATATTGAGGGTTTTTCTTCCGTTTGTAATAAAGATTGTAATTCAATTTATGAATGGCAAAATCTTGTTTGGCAATATAAATACTTCCAAAAGCTGAATAATCGAAGCTCGTTTTTTCATTTATAGATGTAAAACTGATTTTATATAGCGGCGTTTCATCAGAAAAAACAACTCTTTTCACTTTAAATTTATGATTGCGTAAAAAGTCTCTTTGAAAAATATTAGTAAAAGAAAACGACATCTTATCATAATTTCTAATGGCATTTGTAAGATCTAAAATATTTAATTCATTACCGCCTAAAGGAGTAATATAAACACTTTCTGAATATTTTTTACTTTTATTATCATACGGAACTGTAAGTGTGGAGTCTTGAATAAAATCTTTATTTGTTCTATAATTATATAATAATGTTTGGTTTTTGGTGCTTTTTAATTTATCGCTATCAAAGCCGTCGTCAAAAGATTCTAAAATAGCTTCATGTACGTTTAAGTATTTGATAGGTTCTTGAGAATTGACTGCTTTTTGATAAGAATCTCCCACAGGTTGTTGGTAATCTCTATAATAACCAATATAAGAATGCGCTTCCGTTGGATAGTTTTCTAAGATATTTTCAATTGCTTTTCTAACAATTTGTTTTGCTAAAAGTCGCTTTTTTCTTCTTTTGGAAGTCTTTATAACAATTTCATCTAAAGAACTTTTTGCAATTGCTAAGTAAATGGTATTTGTACTATTTTGTTTTAAATTAGAAAGCTTGATTTCTTTTGTTTTATAACCAATAGAAGAGATTCTAATGATTCCTGTTTTTCTAAAAGCCAAAGGGATTTCAAAATTCCCACTAGAATCCGCATGCGTTCCTCTGTTGATATTTTTCAACATTACCGTTGCATAAACCACAGGTTTTTTTGTTGAAATGTCTAACACTTTACAAGAAATTTTTTCTTGTGAGCATAAGGTTGGACAAACAAAAGTGAAAATAAAAAAAAGAAAGGATAACTTTGTCAAGATGCAAAATTTTATAAATCTATGATAATCAAAAACCACGCCAGATAGACGTGGTTTTATAATTATGATACTACTATTTAGAATTTATTGAGGGTCTAAAATCATGTCAATTCTATCAACAACATCTTGTAAATGATAGCGTGTAAGTGTGTCGCCTCTATTCGAAGCAGCTCTTGCATCTCTTTGTAGACGCTTTAGCTCTCCTCTAACAACAGACTTTACATCAGATTGGTTGATATTGATTCCACTTCTTTTTAAATAGCCGTCATTAAACCCTCTTTGGTCTTTTGCTTCATTTAATAAGTAATTTAATCTTTCTAAATGGGCTCTTTGCAAGTTTCTTCTATAGGTATCTATAGAACGACCTGAATAAATTTCACTCCAAACACCTTTGCGTAAATCGCTCATCATGTCTATTAAAGTATAGGCTTTAGAAGATCCGTTTAAAGTTTCGTTTTCAATCATTCTAGCCATTCTACCAGCATCTAAAATAGTGTTTAATGTTCTTGCTTGTAAACCTCTAACTCTTTCTACTGAGCCAGAAAATTCAGTTTTGCTAAAAATGTTTTCATCTAACATCCATTCAGGAGTTTTAAACAATTCATCAATAACAAACTGTAAAGCTTCTTCTTGCTTTTCTTTAGTTACATAAGAGTAAACAGCACCCTTTTGGTCTGATGTTTTATAGTATTCATAAACCCCACCAATATTTGCAGATACATGCCCCATATATCTATTAAACTGACTTAATAATTGTCCGTACATGGTAGATAACTCATCATAATTTTCACCTTTTTCAGAAGTCCATTCTTCTAATCTCGGTAAAATTCTTTTTAAATTTTTAATTCCGTACATAGAAGCTTTCATGGCGTCATCTCCTAAATCTTCTGTTTGAGAACTTGGGTCTACAACACCACCAGCTTGTTGATGTCCGAATCGATACATTGGGTCTCCAGCATGTTTTAAAATCCAAGCATCTAAAATTGGTTTTTCAGCTTTTGCATCTGTATCTAAAATAGGTCTATATCCCCAAGAAATTGCATACTTGTCATAAACACCAATATTTGGCATTAGCGCAACGCCTGCATCTTCTGGTTGCGCCACATAATTAAAACGCGCATAATCCATAATGGAAGGTGCGGTTCCAAACTTCTTAGTAAAAGTTGCAGAACGTAAAGAATCTACTGGAAAAGCAACAGAACTTCCCATATTATGTGGTAAACCTAAGGTATGACCAACTTCATGAGAAGAGACAAACTTAATGAGTTCTCCCATGGTTTCTGTTTTAAAATTCTTTCCACGAGCATCTGGATTGATGGCTGCAGTTTGAATAAAATACCAGTTGTGTAACAAAGACATTACGTTATGATACCAGTTAATATCAGATTCTAAAATTTCTCCAGATCTGGGATCACTTACATGAGGTCCGTTGGCATTTGGAATTGGAGATGCCAAATAACGTACTACAGAATACCGAACATCTTCTGGAGACCAATCTGGATCTTCTTCTTTTGATGGAGGATCTTTTGCAATAATGGCATTTTTAAAACCAGCTGCTTCAAAAGCCACTTGCCAATCATTAATTCCTTGTTTGATATAAGGAACCCATTCTTTTGGCGTTGCTCTGTCTACATAATAGACAATTTGCTTTTTTGGCTCTACCAATTCGCCTCTTTTAAATTTTGCTACATCTTCCTCTTTAACTTCTAGTCTCCAGCGATCTAAATAAGTTACCGTTTTACTTTTTTGATCTCCCAAACCATAATCTGTTTGTCCTCTTGCAAACCAACCCACACGCTCATCAAAATAACGACGTTTCATAGGTACTTTAGGTAATAAAACCATCGAATTACTCATTTCTAAAGTAATAGAGCCAACAGCACTATTAGACGGAGCTTTATTCGCAAAATAGGTTTTTACATGTCTTATTTCTATATTTCTAGGATAGCTACTTACTCTATCTATATAAGAGCGACTTTTGTCCATCCTTGTAGCTTGGTATCTTTTTCTATAAAAATCAGGAAATCCTAAAGGTTTTACATCTGTAGAAAATAACTCAGTGGCATCAATTACAGTGGCAGTAGAATCTTTGCTAAATGCTTTTATAGGAAAAGAAAATAAGATGGGTTCTAAATTCGAATTCATTACGGCTTCATGCACAGGTAAAAGTGTATCAGCAACCACATTATGAGAAACAATTCTTAATAGAATTTGTTTGTTTTTTTTCTCCCAACGCAACACTTGCGTGTTTGCTTTTCCACCACCGAAACCAATTCCGCTAGCAGTTTTAGCGATTCTAGTAACCATTAACATTTCTCTTCTTAAAAGAGAATCTGGTATTTCGAATAAATAAGTATCTTCTTTTCTATGAACTTTAAACAAACCTTCATCTGTTGTATGTTCTTTCGTGACGACTTTACCATAAGGCTGAATTCCTCCTTTTTTAGGTTTTGGCTTTGGCGCTACCTTGGCAGTTTCTTTTTTCTTTTTCTTCCAAAATTGAGCATCTGTTTCAGCGGAAAATCCAAAAACAAAAGCAACTAGCAGTAGTCTAGTGAGTATTTTTTTCGTCATAATAAATTTGATTAAAATTTTAATCACCGAAGTTAAGCAAACCCTTATTTATTGCCTCTTAAATATTTGTTAAGGCATCAACTAGATTCTGTTAAATTTTAAACCTAAAAAAGCCTTTAGATTAATTTCTAAAGGCTTAAAATATCAATTTGTTGTGATTCTTTATATGCGAAAAGCTTCTTTTATAGTATCCACATAATCTAACTTTTCCCAAGTAAAGGTTTCTACTTCTTCAGAAACCGTTTCTCCCATTGGGTTTGTAAAAGTAACTGTCTTCATCTCAGGAGTTCTTCCCATATGACCATAAGCAGCAGTTTCTGAATATATGGGTGTTCTTAATTTTAAACGTTTTTCTATAAAATACGGACGCATATCAAAGATAGATTCTACTATTTTGCTGATTTCTCCGTCTTTCAAATCTACAGTTGCGGTTCCGTAGGTTTCTACGTTGATACTTGTTGGTTTTGCAACACCAATAGCGTAAGAAACTTGTACTAGAACTTCTTTACAAACGCCTGCAGCAACTAAGTTTTTAGCAATATGTCTTGTTGCGTACGCGCCAGATCTATCTACTTTAGAAGGATCTTTTCCAGAAAAAGCACCACCACCATGAGCACCTTTTCCACCATAGGTATCTACAATAATTTTTCTTCCTGTTAAACCGGTATCTCCATGAGGTCCACCAATAACAAAAATTCCTGTGGGATTGATGTGATAGGTAATATCATCTGTAAATAATTTCTGTATATGAGTTGGCAATTTTGCAACCACTCTAGGGATTAAAATTTCAACGATGTCTTTTTTAATTTTCGTCAACATTACGTTTTCAGAAGTATCAAAATCATCATGTTGTGTAGAAATTACAATAGCATCTATTCTTTGTGGTACATTATCATCAGAATACTCTATGGTCACTTGAGATTTTGCATCGGGTCTTAAATAATCAATAGCACTATTTTCTCTTCTTAAAAGAGCCAATTCAATTAATAATCGATGAGATAATTCTAATGCCAAAGGCATGTAGTTTTCTGTTTCATCAGTAGCATAACCAAACATCATTCCTTGATCTCCAGCACCTTGGTCTTCAGGGTTTGCTCTGTCAACACCTTGATTTATATCAGGAGATTGTTCATGGATTGCAGACAGAACGCCACAAGAATTTCCATCGAACATATATGCTCCTTTGGTATAACCAATTTTGTTAATGACATCTCTAGCAATTTTTTGAACGTCTAAATATGTATTCGATTTTACTTCACCCGCTAAAAATACTTGGCCTGTGGTAACCAAGGTTTCACAAGCAACTTTACTGCTTTTGTCAAAGGCTAAAAAATTATCAATTAAAGCATCAGAAATTTGATCTGCAACCTTGTCTGGATGGCCTTCAGAGACACTTTCTGAAGTAAATAAATATGACATAAATTCTTCTTTATATATTAAAAAATGATTCCTCGATCTAAAAAATGAGGTTTCGTTAAAAATTTAATCCTCTTAAAAGGACATGGATAAAAAATAAAAATTGATTGCGTAGTCGCTAAAAGAAGTAGATACTTACTGCTTTAGCATTTTATTCTAAACTTGTTTTATCATTTCGAAATAGAAATTTTTCAAGTTAGGCACAGAAACTAGTTCGGCGCGAGAGGTTGCAATCAGTTCAAATTTTTCCTCTAAATTAGAGTGCAAAAGTACACTATAAAATTAAAAGACTTCCTTTTTTTACCATAATTATTTGTGATGGCATCATCAATAAATCAATTTTAAGACATAAAAACTACAGTTTTTAAAGAATGATGAAAACAACGTTGATTAAAATGCGAAATCTATATTAAATAGAAAATAAATGCTGTTTTATTTGGATACTAAGTTTTTCTATTGCAATATTTGCACTCACAAAGTTCAATAACTTATTGAAATGTTATCAAGAAAGGTGGAGGGATTAGACCCTGTGAAGCCTTAGCAACCCTTTAGAAATAAAGAAGGTGCTAAATTCTACCCTGTGCTGAACCAGTTTCAGCATCTCAAATGAGAAAGGATAGATAACCAAAAAGAAATTTCCTTTTCTGGAAACGTCTATTTTTCTTCATAACATTTTTCTAGTAAGTACATCAATAAAAATTGATGCATTTGACTTAATCGCAAAAAGATTCGCAATATGCACTATTGTGTTTCATTTAAAAATGTCAATCCTGTGAAAACAGGAATCTATATTAACTCAAAAAAAATAGAAAAATGAGTACACACCAATTAGCAACCAACGCGTTGCACGCAGGACACGATGTTTCACAAAACGGAGGCACAAGAGCCGTACCAATTTACCAAACAACATCGTATGTTTTTAAAAACTCAGAACATGCAGCAAACCTCTTTTCTCTAAAAGAATTAGGGTTTATTTACACACGTTTAAACAATCCAACCAATCAAATTTTACAAGATCGTTTGGCGGCTGTAGAAGGCGGTATTGGAGCGGTAGTTTTTGCTTCAGGAACGGCAGCAATTGCCACAGGGCTGTTAACGCTTTTAAAGGCTGGAGACCACATTGTAGCGTCTAGTAGTTTGTACGGAGGGACCTACAATTTATTAAGCGTAACCTTACCAAGATTCGGAATTACAACAACATTTGTAGATGCATCTGAACCTGACAATTTTGGAGAAGCTGTTCAAGAAAATACAAGAGCCTTTTTTGTAGAGTCTTTAGGGAATCCGAAATTAGATGTATTAGATTTAGAAGCAATTTCTACACATGCTAAGCAGGCAGAAGTACCTTTTATTGTAGATAATACCGTCGCAACACCAGCATTGTTAAATCCAATTAAATACGGTGCAAACATTGTAATTCATTCATTGACAAAATATATTGGCGGACAAGGAACTTCTTTAGGAGGTGCCATTGTTGATGCTGGAACTTTCAATTGGGCAAATGGAAAATTTCCAGAATTTACAGAACCTTCTGCAGGGTATCACGGGTTAAAATATCATGAAGCTTTAGGTGCTGCATCCTACACTTTTAAATTAATTTTAGAAGGATTGCGTGATTTTGGTGGCGCATTAAGTCCTACAAATGCTTTTAATATCATTCAAGGTTTAGAAACATTGCCCGTAAGAATTCAAAAACATTCTGAAAATGCATTGGCATTGGCAAAATGGTTAGAAAAGCAAGAGGAAGTTGCTTGGGTAAATTACCCTGGTTTAGAAAGTAACAAATACAAAACTTTAGCAGATAAATACTTGCCAAAAGGGCAAAGTGGCATTGTAACTTTCGGTCCTAAAAAAGGTTTTGAAGCAGCAAAAGCAATTGCAGATAAAACAAAAATATTCTCTTTATTGGCAAATATTGGAGATACAAAATCTTTAATAATTCATCCAGCAAGTACAACACATCAACAATTAGATGAAGATGCTCAAGCAGGAGCAGGAGTAAGTCAAGATTTAATTAGATTGTCTGTGGGTATTGAAGATTTAGAGGATTTAAAAGCAGATTTAAAAGCCGCTTTTTCAGGAATTTAACATGGCAAGGGTTTTAAACCCCTTGCTGAATAGCAACGGACTTCAGTCCGTTGAAATAAAAAAATGAAAAACAACCTACAACATATCAAAATCTATGATTTCACCACAGAATTGGGTGCAAATATTCCTGAATTGAATTTAAGCTATCAAGTTTTTGGTCAAGATTTAGGAACGGCACCTGTTGTTTTGGTGAATCACGCACTTACAGGAAATAGTGATGTTGCTGGGGAAAATGGTTGGTGGCAAGATATTGTTGGAGTTGAAAAAGCGATTGATACCAATACCTACACCATTTTGTCTTTTAACATTCCAGGAAACGGTTTTGATGGTTTTTTAATCGAAAATTATAAAGATTTTATTGCGAGAGACATTGCTAGAATTTTTCTAGAAGGATTAGATCAGTTAAAAATTGATCAATTATTTGCTTTGATTGGAGGTTCTTTGGGTGGCGGAATTGCGTGGGAAATGGTAGTTTTAAACACCAAAATTACCCAACATTTTTTACCCATTGCTACCGATTGGAAGTCTACAGACTGGTTGATTGCCAATTGTCAAATTCAAGAACAATTTTTGGTAAATTCTAGCAATCCTGTGCATGATGCAAGAATGCATGCCATGTTGTGCTACAGAACACCCGCCTCTTTTAAAGCGCGTTTTCAACGTTCTAAAAACGAAAACTCAGATATTTTTAATGTAGAAAGTTGGTTGTTACACCATGGAGAAAAGTTACAAGAACGCTATCAATTATCTTCGTATAAATTGATGAATCAATTGCTAAAAAGTATTGATGTTACTAAAAATGGTGAGAAAAGTATAGAAATTTTAGACAAGATTCAGGCAAATATTCACATTATTGGTGTGGATTCTGATTTATTTTTTACTGCGGAAGAAAATAGAGAAACGCATAAGAAGTTGGCTTTAACAAAAGAAAATGTGACTTATAATGAAATAAATTCGGTGCATGGTCACGATGCCTTTTTAATGGAATATGACCAGCTTGAAAAAATTATAGCACCTATTTTCAACAAAGCATACAGAGCAAAGAAAATGAAAGTAATAAAATTTGGCGGAAAATCTTTGGCCAACGGAAAAGGAATTGAGAATGCGGTTGAAATTATTTGCAATACCTATAAAAATGGAGAAAGAATTACTGTGGTGGCTTCTGCACGAGGAAATACAACGGACGATTTAGAAGCAATTTTACAAAAAGCAGCTCAAAAAAAAGAATATCAAACGAAATTCAAAAAGTTTAAGGAATATCAATTAGCACCGAATCAAACGGTTGATTTATCGGAAGAATTTTTAAAATTAGAAACTATTTTTGAGGGCGTTTCTTTGTTAGGAGATTATAGCGATAAAATCAAAGATGAAGTTTTAGCACAAGGTGAATTAGTATCTGTAAAACTGTTGGCAAGTGTATTACAAAAAGAAGAAATTCCTGCAAAGTCAACAGATGCAAGAAAATTGATTATTACAGATGACAACTTTGGAAATGCACAGCCAATCTCTACAATTTCTTCAGAAAATGTCATATCCTATTTTAAGGAAAATTCTAATAAAATAAATATTGTAAGTGGTTTTATTGCTTCCAATAAAAAAGGAGAAACCACTACTTTAGGAAGAAACGGAAGTAATTATACAGCCGCTTTATTAGCCAATTATTTAGATGCAGAAGAGTTGCAAAATTATACACATGTTAGTGGAATTTTTACGGCAAATCCTGATTTGGTTGCAGATGCAAAAAAAATCGAAAAATTGTCTTTCTCTGAGGCAAACGAACTGGCCAATTTTGGCGCCACCATTTTACATGCAAAAACCATTATTCCGTTATTAGAAAAGAATATCAATTTACGAATTTTAAATACATTCCAAAAAGAAGATAAAGGAACGTTAATCACATCTGAATCTTCAGAAAAAGGAATCAAATCTATTTCTACGATTGATAATGTTTCTCTGGTAAATTTCGAAGGCAGAGGTTTGTTGGGTAAAGTGGGTGTAGATGCACGGATTTTTAAAGCTTTAAGTGATCAAAATATCAGTGTAAGTATCATTTCTCAAGGTTCTTCAGAAAGGGGTATTGGTTTAATAATCGATTCAAAAAAGGCACAAAAAGCTGTTTTAGCATTAGAAAAGGAGTTTGAAAGTGATTTTTATTCCCAAGACGTGCATCAGATTTCTATTGTAGATCATGTGGCTGTCATTTCTATTATTGGTCAAGATCTAAGTGCATTTCACCATCCGTATAATGCGCTGATTAAAAATCAAATTGTACCACTTTTATTTAACAATACAATTTCAGGAAAAAATGTAAGTTTAGTAGTTAAAAAGCAAGACCTTTATAAAGCGGTAAACGTAATTCACGGTCAGGTTTTTGGGGTGGCTAAAAAAGTAAATATTGTTGTTTTTGGGAAAGGTTTGGTGGGAGGTACTTTGATCAATCAAATTTTAGAGAATGCTGCATCTGTATTAGAAAGAAGAAAAATTCAATTGCATATTTTTGCCGTGGCAAACTCTAAAAAAGTTTTACTAGCTAAAAACGGAGTTTCTAAAAATTGGGCACAAGATTTGGAAATTAGTACACAAGAAAATACATCAATATTAGCTATTATAGCGTTTGCGAAAAAGCACCACTTAGAAAATTTAATTGCTGTAGACAATACCGCAAGCGTCTCTTTTGTGGAGAATTACATTCCTTTAATTGAAGCGGGTTTCGATTTGGTTTCTAGTAATAAAATAGCAAACACCTTGTCTTTTAATTTCTATAAACAATTAAGAAGAAAATTAAAAGCATATAAAAAACAATATTTATATGAAACCAATGTGGGTGCAGGTTTGCCTTTAATAGATACCATTAGATTATTGCATGAATCTGGAGAAAACATCACGAAGATTAGAGGTGTTTTTTCAGGAAGTTTAAGCTATTTATTCAATACCTTTTCTGCGGAAGAAGTGCCCTTTTCAAAAGTATTACAAAATGCAATTGATGCAGGTTTTACAGAACCAGATCCAAGAGAAGATTTGGGCGGAAATGATGTTGCTAGAAAATTACTAATTTTAGCTAGAGAATTAGATTTAGAAAACGAGTTTGTAGATGTAAATATTCAAAATTTAATTCCTGAAAAATTAAGAGAAGGAACTGTTAAAGATTTCTTATCGAATTTAGCATTGATGAACGCTGAATATCAGCAATTAAAGCAGAACCAAAAAGAAAACCACGTTTTGCGGTATATTGGAGAATTGGGCGGAGATTTATCGCAAGAAAAAGGAAATTTAGCCGTAAAGTTAGTATCTGTTTCTAAAAATTCGCCTTTGGGTTCTTTAAAAGGCTCCGATGCTATTTTTGAAATTTATACAGAGTCGTATGGTGAGCAACCGATTGTTATTCAAGGAGCAGGAGCAGGTTCTAAGGTAACCGCAAGAGGTGTTTTTGGAGATATTTTAAGATTGGCAAAACATAATAATTGACACGCAGTGTCATTCTGAATGTATTTCAGAATCTATATTAAGGAAGAAAATTAAGAAAAGAGACAAGAAATTAGAAGCTAGAAAATAGACAAAAAAGATCTAGTTCTTTAGTCTTGGTTCTTGTTTCTAAAAGCGAAAGCGGTCTCATAATCTATTATAAATGAAGAAACATTTCGAAACAGTAGCAATTAGAAATCAGACAGAAAGAACACAGTTTTCTGAACATTCTACACCGTTATATTTAACATCTAGTTTTGTTTTTGAAGATGCTGAAGAAATGCGGGCTTCCTTCGCAGAAGAAAGACAACGCAATTTATACAGCAGATTTACAAATCCGAATACGACAGAATTTACAGATAAAATTGTAGCGATGGAAGGTGCAGAAGCAGGGTACGCTTTTGCCACGGGCATGTCTGCAATTTTTTCAACATTTGCGGCATTGCTAAATGCTGGCGATCATGTGGTTTCTTGTAGATCTGTTTTTGGGTCAACACATAGCATGTTTACCAAATTCTTACCAAAATGGAATATTGAAACTTCTTATTTTAAAGTGAATGAAGTTGATTTGGTAGAAAGTTTAATTCAACCCAACACAAAGATTTTATATATTGAAACACCTACAAATCCTGCAGTAGATATTTTAGATTTAGAGGCAATTGGTAAAATTGCAAAAAAACACAAGCTGATTTATATTGTAGACAATTGTTTTGCAACACCTTATGTGCAACAGCCTATAAAATTTGGTGCAGATTTGGTGATTCATTCAGCAACAAAATTAATTGATGGACAAGGAAGGGTTTTGGGTGGAGTTACCGTTGGAAATAAGGAATTAATGCGCGAAATCTACTTATTTGCTAGAAATACAGGGCCAGCAATGTCGCCATTTAATGCTTGGGTGTTGTCTAAAAGTTTAGAAACTCTGGCAATCAGGGTAGAAAAACATGCCGAAAATGCACTACAATTAGCGGAATATCTAGAAAAGAATGAACATGTAGAATTCGTTAAATACCCTTTTTTAAAGTCGCATCCACAATACAATATTGCAAAAAAGCAAATGAAGTTGGGTGGAAATATTGTTGCCTTTGAAATGAAAGGTGGTATTGAAGCTGGAAGAAAATTTTTAGACAATATTAACATGTGTTCTCTCTCAGCAAATTTAGGAGATACAAGAACAATTGTGACACATCCATCCTCTACAACTCACGGAAGACTTTCTGAAGAAGACAGGTTAGAAGTGGGCATTACAAAAGGTTTGGTAAGAGTTTCTGTTGGTTTAGAGAATATTGTAGATATTATTGCAGATTTAGAACAAGCTTTAAACGCTTAAACTATAAGGTTTATTTTTATACAAAGTATTAATAAAATAATTAAAAGATTCCACCAAAAAACGGGATTCGCTTTCCTGTCGAAAAGGTATGTTTACAAGCAATTTTTAATACGTTACTTCGCTTCGGAAGTAAAAATTGGATTTCACTAACTTAAAAATCCGTAATTTTGTTTTATGCTTTCTAAGAAAACAAAATACGGTATTAAGGCGCTTACTTATTTGGGTAGACAGGGAAATAAAATTCCTGTGCAAATTGCTACGATTTCTAAAAGTGAAAATATTTCCTTAAAATTTTTAGAAAGTATACTTTTAACACTCCGTAAAAACGGAATTTTAGCTTCCAAAAAAGGAAAAGGAGGTGGTTATTATTTATTGAAAGAACCCTCCGAAATACCCATGACTTCTATCATGAGAATTCTAGAAGGTCCTATTTCTATGGTGCCTTGTGTAAGTTTAAATTTTTATGAAAAATGTGATGATTGTCCAGATGAAACCGCCTGTGCTGTTCATAAATTAATGATTCAAGTAAGAGACAATACTCTTAAAATTTTTAGAAATACTTCTTTAGCAGATCTTTGTAAAAACTAGTTTTCTCTTCAATACCACCTTTATTTTCAAATTAACAAATTCGTAACATTATCATTGTTTTTTTATTAATCTATTAAATCTATAGGATAATTGTAATTTAACTTCACTTTCTTTATTCTAATATCAAAAATTAATGTACGTTTGTTTATCCTATTAAATAAGTAGGGTAATAAATTGAATTATTTTTTATGATTTTAGACCAAATCATTTTTACCAAAAAAGCAGCAAATAGCCGTTTTTCAGAAGACAAAAATTCTGAAAAACCGTTTCGCAGTATTGTAAAAGCTTTTAGTTGGAGACTTGTAGGAACGCTAGACACATTAGTTGTTTCCTATCTTTTAACAGATGAAATAGCATTGGCAACCTCAATTGCATCAATCGACTTTATAACAAAATTACTATTATACTTCTTTCACGAAAGAATTTGGAACAACATCAAATGGGGAAAATAGAAAACATAGACTTAGCACAAGTCAACAGAGAAATGGCTAAGAAAAGTCCGTCAGAAATTATAGAGTGGGCAATATCAATTTCAAATAATGTGGTGGTTACCACAAACTTTAGGCCTTATGAAGTAGTTATTTTACATGCTGTAACGCAAGTAGATAAATATTGTAAAGTAATTTGGTGCGATACAGGTTACAATACTGTTCAAACCTATAAACATGCAGAAGAATTAAAGAAAATGTTAGATTTAAACATCTACGCTTATGTACCAAAACAAACAGTGGCACATAGAAATATAGTGTTGGGGATTCCTAATATAGAAGACCCAAATCATGCTGTATTTACCAAACAAGTAAAATTAGAACCTTTTCAAAGAGCCATGAGAGATCATCAACCAGATGTTTGGTTTACAAATTTAAGAAAAGGGCAAACTGCTTTTAGAAATGGTATTGATGTGGTTTCAAAAAGTAAAGATGGAGTTCTAAAAGTGAGTCCTTTTTACCATTGGACAGATCAAGATTTAGACGCGTATTTAGTTGAGAAAAATTTACCAAATGAATTTGCATATTTTGACCCAACAAAAGTAGAGAGCAATAGAGAGTGTGGATTACACATTTAATAAAAATATTATTAAGATAAACTCTAGAAAAAACGCCCCAGTAAGAGTTCCTTCCTAAAGCCTGCATTGAGTGCAGTCGAAATGGGAAGGTTAGGGGCTCATAGAGAATGTGGTTTGCATATCTAAAAGACATGATTATGAATCAAAGAACAATACAAGTAGATGCTTTAGAGAGTGAAGCAATTTATATATTTAGAGAAGTAGTGGCGCAGTTTGAAAAACCTGTATTACTTTTTTCTGGTGGAAAAGACAGTATTACGTTAGTGCGTTTAGCACAAAAAGCTTTTTTTCCTGCAAAAATTCCCTTTCCTTTAATGCATATAGATACAGGTCATAATTTTCCTGAAACGATCAAATTTAGAGATCAATTGGTCAAAGAATTAGGAGTCAATTTAATTATTAGAAACGTACAAGACAATATAGATAGTGGACGCGTAAAAGAAGAAACCGGAAGGTATTCTAGTAGAAATATTTTGCAAACAGAAACACTTTTAGATGCTATTGAAGAGTTTGGTTTTGATGCCTGTATTGGCGGCGCAAGAAGAGATGAAGAAAAAGCAAGAGCAAAAGAAAGAATTTTTTCTGTAAGAGATGATTTTGGACAATGGGATGAGAAAAACCAACGCCCTGAAGTTTTTGATATGCTAAATGGCAGAATTGATTTAGGTCAAAATGTGCGTGTTTTTCCGATTTCAAACTGGACAGAACTAGACGTTTGGTCATATATTAAAAAAGAGGATATCGAAATTCCTTCTATTTATTTCGCACACAAAAGAAATACTTTTTTAAGAGATGGCCTTATTTGGTCTGCAGACGATGCTGTGGTTTTTAGAGATAAAGAAGAAAAAGTGGTAGAAAGAATGGTGCGTTTTAGAACCGTTGGCGATATGAGTTGTACCGCAGCAGTTTTATCTGATGCAATAGATATTACCAAAGTAGTAGAAGAAATCAGAGATTCCTCCATTTCAGAGAGAGGCGCAAGAATTGATGACAAACGTTCTGAAGCCGCGATGGAAAAGAGAAAGCAGCAGGGATATTTTTAGAAAGCACCCTTTCCCCCGAAGGGGGGAACACTGGAATCGATTCTAAAATAAAAAGTAAAAAAGTACCTAAGTTTCATGTGTTGAACTTGTTTCAGCATCAAAAAATTTAAAAATTAAGCAATACTCGGCATGAGTTCCTTCCCTTTGGGAAGGTTAGGATAGGATTATGATAAAAACAAAAACACATATCAAATCAAATTTTTCTCCTTTAAAGAAAAATAATCTCGGGCATCTAAAAATAGCAACAGCAGGAAGTGTAGATGACGGTAAAAGTACCTTAATTGGACGTTTGTTGTATGATACAAAATCATTAACAGATGATAAATTAGAAGCGATAGAAGAAAAAAGTAGACAACGTGGTTTTGACTATTTAGATTTTTCTTTGGCTACAGATGGTTTGGTTGCAGAAAGAGAACAAGGAATTACCATTGATGTGGCTCATATTTATTTTTCAACAAGAAAAAAGAGTTTTATTATTGCAGATACTCCAGGTCATATAGAATATACCAGAAACATGGTAACAGGGGCTTCTACAGCGCAAGCTTCCATTGTTTTAATTGATGCTAGAAATGGTGTGGTAGAACAAACATACCGTCACTTTTTTATCAATAATTTACTGCGAATCAAAAATGTTGTCATTGCTGTTAATAAGATGGATTTGGTTGATTTTTCAGAAGAAAAATACAAGATCATTAAAGGTGAAATTGAATATTTAGCAAGTAAAAGTGAGTACAAAGACCAGCAATTAACCTTTATTCCTTTGTCTGCTTTACAAGGAGATAATGTGGTTTCAGTATCAGAAAATATGCCTTGGTACCAAGGGGAAACCTTATTACAGCATTTAGAAAAATTAGATACAGAAGATATTAGTGATGATTCTCAAGTACGTTTTCCTGTGCAAACAGTAATCAGACCAAAAATAGCTACATATCACGATTTTAGAGGATATGCAGGTAAAATTTATGGTGGTGATTTTGAAGTTGGAGACAAAGTAACCGTATTACCATCTTTAACAAAATCAACTATAAAAAGCATTCATTTTTTTGATAAAGAATACGCAAGAGCAAAAAGCGGCAGTTCTGTAACCATCACTTTAAATGACAATGTAAACGTAAGTAGAGGAGATATGTTGGTAAAAGTAGATGAAGAACCTACAATTACAAAACAGTTAGATGCCACTATTTGTTGGATGGATTCCGCCCCTTTACAAGTCTCTCAAAAATATTATATAAAGCATGGTGTAAATGATGCACAAGCAAAAATTACACAACTAAATAGTATTATAAAGACAGATTTTTCTGGAAAAACGGAAAATCCATCAGAATTAGCATTGAATCAAATAGGAGACATTCAATTAAAATTAAGCAAACCAATGTTGGTAGATGCTTACAATCAAAATAAATCAAATGGCGCGTTTATTTTAATCAACCCAAAAACAAACAATACAGTAGGGGTTGGTTTTATAAATCCCCCTTTAATCCCCCGAAGGGGGAATTAGCAAATTTGAAAGAATTGTGTTTGCTAATTTATAAGTTAATTCCTGCAAGATTCTTATACTAGATTTTTTTAGTATAAATAACCTTTTAGGTATGAATAAAAGTATTAATTAAAAAGACAACCGTAAATAACTCCCTCTCCTTTGGAGAGGGTTGGGGAGAGGAATGAAAAGTTTTGAGACAGAAATAGAAAATCCAGTTGTAGAAAAAGATATTATTGAATTGGCTGATAAGATTCAGCAATTTAAAAATCTACAAATAGACGAAGAAAAATTTAGAAGTTTACGTTTGGCAAGAGGAGTTTATGGTCAACGTCAGCAAGGCGTTCAAATGATTCGTATAAAAATTCCTTATGGAAAATTAAAGAGCAATCAACTACGAAGAATTGCTGAAGTTTCTGATGAATATTCTAGAGGAAGATTGCACATTACTACACGTCAGGATATTCAAATTCATCATGTGAGTTTAGATAGAACTCCAGAATTGTGGGCGCAATTAGAAAAAGATGCCATTACCTTACGTGAAGCTTGTGGAAATGTTGTAAGAAATGTAACCGCTTCTGAAACAGCAGGAATAGATGTTAACGAACCTTTTGATGTGTCTCCTTATGCAGATGCATTGTATAAATTCTTTTTAAGAAACCCAATCTGTCAAGAAATGGGACGTAAGTTTAAAGTATCTTTTTCATCTACAGATGAAGATACTGGACTGTCTTACTTACATGATTTGGGGTATATCGCTAAAATAGAAAATGGCATTCGCGGGTTTAAAGTGATGGTTGGCGGCGGATTAGGATCTCAGCCACGTCATGCAGAAGTACTATATGATTTTTTACCGTCAGATAAAATGATTCCAGTTATGGAAGGTGTTTTAAGAATTTTTGATCGTTATGGCGAACGTAAAAGTAGGGCCAAAGCAAGAATGAAATTCCTTCTAAAAGACATTGGCTTAGAGGCTTTTAAAGAATTAATTACAGAAGAACAAAAAGCCATTGCCTTTCAAACGGTTGCTATTGACGCAGATGCATATGTACCATCAAAACCGGTTAAAATTTCAGACATTCCAAAAGCAACAATAAAAGATCAACTTGCTTTTAATCGTTGGAAAAGCACCAACATTATCCCCCAAAAGCAGGTTGGTTATGTTGCCATAGGGATTAAAGTTTTGTTAGGTGACTTTTACACAGACAAAGCACGTTTGTTAGCTAACTTGATTGATACCTATGCTGCTGGAGAAATCCGTTTAACCCTGCGTCAGAACATTGTAATTCCTTTTGTAAAACAAGAGTTAGTTCCTTTGTTTTATTCAGAATTAGAAAAATTAGGGTTTGCTGAAGAGGGTTATAATAAAGCCGTAGATATTACTGCTTGTCCAGGAACAGACACTTGTAATTTAGGCATTGCTAGCAGTACAGGAATTGCGGTAGAATTAGAACGTGTTATTACTGCAGAATATCCACAATATTTACAGAACAAAGATCTTGTGATTAAAATTAGTGGTTGTATGAATGCCTGTGGGCAGCACAATATGGCACATATTGGTTTTCAAGGAATGTCTGTACGCACACCAAATAAATTAGTAGCACCAGCATTACAAGTATTGCTAGGTGGTGGAAATTTAGGAGATGGGAACGGCGTTTTTGCAGATAAAGTAGTAAAAGTACCCAGTAAAAGAGGGCCTGAAGCATTGCGTAGAATCTTAAACGATTTTGAAGCCAATGCGAATGGAAAGCAATTTGAAACATATTATAGAGAAACAGGAGAAAAATATTTTTATAACCTCCTCAACGATTTACAAGATGTTACCAATTTAACACAAGAAGATTTTATTGATTGGGGAGAAAAAGACAAATATCTTAAAGCAATAGGAATTGGAGAGTGTGCAGGAGTTGTTATCGATTTAATTGCAACTTTATTTCTTGAAAGCAAAGAAAAAATTGAGAATGCCAAAGAAGCTTTTGAAAACGGAGTCTATTCAGGAGCTATCTATTATGCATACCAATCTTTAGTAAATACTGCAAAAGCGATGTTATTGGCAGAAAACAAAAAGACAAATACTCATGCTGGTATCATTTCTCAATTTGATGCCCATTTTGTAGAAACAAATACAATTGAGTTAAACACATCTTTTAGTGAGTTAATTTATCAAATTAATAAATATTCACCTAATAAAGAGTTCTGTTCACAATATATCAATGATTCTGAATATTTCTTACAAAAAGTGAAAACATTTAGAGAATTATCTAATACTTTTGTAGAAACGGCTATTTAAAATTAAAGAATGAAAAATGCTAATACTTATAAAGAGAATGGTTTTCCCCCTTCGGCTAGGGGGCTCTTAACAGTTGTTGGTGCAGGGCCAGGAGATGTAGATTTAATCACGTTGAAAGCAATAAAAGTTTTAAAAGTTGCAGATGTGGTTTTATACGATGCTTTGGTAAATGAAGCATTATTAGCATTTGTAAATCCAAATGCTGAATTAATTTTTGTAGGAAAAAGAAGAGGTTGCTACAGGTATCAACAAGAACAAATTAATGAATTAATTGTTGAAAGAGCCAACATGCACCAACATGTAGTTCGCTTAAAAGGGGGGGATCCATTTATTTTTGGCAGAGGTGCAGAAGAAATGGAATTTGCAGCTAATTTTGGAATCGAAACGGCAATGGTTCCAGGCATTTCATCTTCATTGGCAGTTCCTGCATCTCAAAATATTCCAGTTACAAAACGTGGGTATGCAGAAAGTTTTTGGGTAATTACAGGAACTACAAAAGAACACAAACTCTCAAATGATATTGCACTGGCTGCAAAGTCAAATGCAACAGTTGTAGTGTTAATGGGAATGGGGAAACTCTCCGAAATCATACAATTATTTCAGCAAGAAAATAAAAACAACTTACCAGTTGCCATCATACAAAACGGAACAAGAACAAACGAAAAAGTAGGAATTGGTACGGTAGATACCATATTAGAAATTGTTAGAGAGAAAGAATTAAGCAATCCTGCCATCATAGTTTTAGGTGAAGTAGTAAATCACAGAAATATTATTGGAACTATTCAATATAAATATTCAAAAGAACTAAACGTCTAATTTAACAATCATTATTAAAAAATGTTTATTATAAATAATGAAGGAAGAAACAGGAGATCATAAAATTCCAGTAAATTTATTTCCCCCTTTGGGCGATAAAAGGAGAATGGAAAGAAACAACTTATACCCTATCTTTTTAAAAACAAAAAGCTTAAACATTCTTATTGTTGGAGGTGGTCATGTAGCCGAAGAGAAATTGACCTTTTTATTAAAGTCAAGTCCAGATGCGCATGTTACTATGGTATCGCCCATGTTTAGAGAAGGTACCATCGCTTTGGCAAAAAAAGGCTGTGTTACTTTAGTAAAAGATAGCTATAAAAAAAGCTATTTAAAAGGAAAACACATGGTAGTTGCCACTACAGATATACCCGATGTAAATGTTCAAGTTTGGAAAGACTGTAGAGCAGCATCAAAATTGGTAAATGTGGCTGATAACCCGCCATATTGTGATTTTTATATGGGCGGAATTGTCACCAAAGGAAATGTAAAAGTTGCGATTTCAACGAATGGAAAATCACCAACAACAGCCAAAAGATTACGTCAGTTTTTTGAAGACGTAATTCCAGAAAATATAGATGACTTGGTGAAAAATTTAAATGAATATAGAAAAACCATCAAAGGAAATTTCGAAGAAAAAGTAGAAAAACTAAACGAGTTTACAAAAAGTTTGGTTCATAAATAAGAATAGAATAAAGAGGATTGTCTTATCGAGCGAAGTTGAGATATGATTGAAACAGCACTAAAGAGTGCTCTTCCGAGGCTTCGGAACGTTCAAACGGACAAACATTATCAGAAAAAAGAATATGATTACAACAGATATCCTAATTATAGGAGCAGGACCCACAGGTTTATTTACAGTTTTTGAAGCAGGTTTATTAAAACTAAAATGTCATTTAATTGATGCTTTACCACAACCCGGAGGGCAATGTTCAGAGATTTACCCGAAGAAACCAATTTATGATATTCCTGGATTTCCAGAAATTTTAGCGGGAGATTTAACAAAGAATTTATTAGAACAAAGCAAACAGTTTGAACCTGGTTTTACCTTGGGAGAAAGAGCTGAAACTATTGAAAAACTAGGGGATGGTACTTTTATTGTCATGACCAATAAGGGAACAAAACACCATGCAAAAATTGTGGCAATTGCTGGCGGTTTGGGATCTTTTGAACCAAGAAAACCACTGATTCCTACTATTTTAGATTTTGAGGATAAAGGTGTGGAATACATTATTAAAGAACCAGAATTGTACAGAAATAAAAAAGTGGTGATTTCAGGAGGTGGAGACTCTGCTTTAGATTGGGCAATTTTCTTATCTAATGTGGCTTCAGAAGTAACGTTAATACATCGAAGAAACGAATTTAGAGGTGCTTTAGATTCTGTTGAAAAAGTTCAAGAATTAAAAAATTTAGGAAAAATAAATTTAATTACTCCTGCTGAAGTGAAAGGTATTTTAGGCACAGATAAAGTAACAGGAGTTGCAGTACAGAAAAAAGGAGAAGACGCTTTTATCATAGATGCAGATCATTTTATTCCGCTTTTCGGCTTGTCACCAAAGTTAGGACCCATTGGAAACTGGGGTTTAGAAATCGAGAAAAATGCTATTAAAGTCAACAATTCTTTAGATTATCAAACAAACATACCTGGAATTTATGCAATAGGAGACGTAAACACCTATCCAGGAAAATTAAAATTGATTTTATGTGGTTTTCACGAAGCCACTTTAATGTGTCAAAGTGCTTATAAAAGAATCTTTCCCAATAAAAAATATGTGATGAAATATACAACCGTAGGTGGTGTAGATGGTTTTGATGGAACAAGAAAAGAAGCACCAAAAGCTGTTGTAAAAGCAATTCAATAATAAATTGTTGTTAGGTTTGTGTAACTTTGCAGACAATACAATAAAAGAAAGATTAGATGCAAGACATCAATATAAAAATAACAGACAGAAATGGTGTAACCCATAATGTTGTTGCGCCAACAGATATGGCAATGAATTTGATGGAGGTTGTACGTTCTTACGAGCTAGCAGAAGAAGGAACTATTGGTATTTGCGGAGGTATGGCTATGTGTGCTTCCTGCCAATGTTATGTAAAGTCAAATCACGAATTACCAGAAATATCAGATGATGAAGATGCCATGTTAGCAGAAGCATTTCATGTAGAAGACAATAGCAGATTAGGTTGTCAAATTCAAATGACACCAGAAATTAACGGTTTAGAAGTAGAATTAGCACCTGAATCTTAAAATCAAAAATGAAAGAAGTAGCACAAAAAGTTCAAGTTAAAAATTACAGTATGTGTCTAAGAGATGCTGTAGAGATTTTTACAAAAGAACTGATTAATTGTTTGTTTGATGAAAATTATCAACAAGAAAAAGGCGTGCATACTAAAAATAAATTTTTTAAAATATTAGAAAGGTTAACGATAAAAAATGAAGAATGTTATTGGACAAATTTTGAAAATTCTTTTCTAGAAATTAGAAGAAAGCTAGATCTAGATGCATTGGCAGCTTTAAAAAGTGATCCTGCTGCAAAAAGTCTACGCGAAGTTTATTTGGCATATCCTGGATTTTATGCAATTGCGGTGTATCGATTGAGCAATCAGTTATTAAAACAAGAAATTCCTGTCTTACCAAGAATGATGAGCGAATTTGCACACAGTACCACAGGTACAGATATTCATCCAGGAGCAGAAATTGGGGATTCATTTTTTATTGATCACGCAACTGGAATTGTAATTGGTGAAACCACCATTATAAGAGATAACGTAACCATTTTTCAAGGGGTTACTTTAGGCGGAATTCAGGTCAAAAAAAGTATGGCCTCCACAAAAAGACATCCAACCATAGAAAGTAATGTAATTATTTATGCAAATGCAACTATTTTAGGAGGTGATGTTGTTATTGGAGAAAATTCTGTAATTGGCGCAAATGTTTGTATTACAGCATCTATATCAGAAAATTCTGTAGTTACGGTACACTCAGAAAATAAAATTTTTCAAAGAAGTTAATCATATGAAAACCAAAAGTATCATAGATTTTGTTGGAAATACACCATTGGTGGAGGCGCAACAAATTTTTAAAAAAGAAGGCGTTACTTTATTACTGAAATTAGAAGGAAACAACCCCGGTGGAAGTGTAAAAGATAGAGCCGCTTATAATATGATTTCTGAAGCACTAAGAAGAAAAAATATTAAAAAAGGAGATACTTTGGTAGAAGCTACCAGTGGAAACACGGGTATTGCTTTGGCATTAATGGCGAAGGTTCTAGGCGTACATATGGTGTTGGTTTTACCAGAAAATTCAACAATAGAAAGGGTAAAAACAATGCGTGCTTATGGTGCTGAAGTAATTTTAACTCCACAAGAATTAGGAATTGAAGGTTCTAGAGATCATGCCTTAAAATTGAAATATAAAAAAGGATATTTTAGACTGAATCAATTTGACAATCCAGACAATTCAAAAGCACACTATAAAACAACAGGTCCAGAAATTTGGAGAGATACAGAAGGAGAAGTAACCCATTTTGTAGCTGCCATGGGAACCACAGGAACTATTATGGGAGTTTCAGATTTTTTAAAAGAAAAAAATAAAGACATTAGAATCATAGGTGCGCAACCTAAAGATGATGCTAAAATTCCCGGAATTAGAAAATGGCCAGAAGAATATTTGCCAGCAATTTTTACCCGATCAAAAGTAGATCAAGTGATAGAAGTTAGTGAAGAAGAAGCAAAAGAAATGACACAAAGGTTAGCGGAAGAAGAAGGCATTTTTGCAGGAATGAGTAGTGGAGGTTCTATAGCAACCGCCATAAAAGTTGCAGAGAAATTAGAAAAAGGCGTTGTGGTGGCAATTGTTTGCGATAGAGGAGACCGATATTTATCATCTACGCTTTTCGAAAAGGATTAGCAAAATCTATACTTCCCTATTTAAATTTAATCCCATTAATTCTACAAATAAAAAAATAATCCGTTTATTTGTAGTTCAGTTCATAAACTTATTGATTTACGTTATCACGAAAGGCAGAGGGATTAGACCCATTGAAGCCTTGGCAACCCTTGCCCTGAAGTATTTCAGGGTCTTTATAATTAAATTTTAGAAATAAATTTAAAATATTTATAATTTATATAAAGACAAAGAAGGTGCTACATTCTACAAGTTTATCTGAATTATTTCAGTAGCTAACTTGACAGATAACAGCGAAAAAATTACCTTTCCTGATGACATATATTGATAATAATATCAAAAAATGTCAAACATTTACAAAGCATTACAAAAACGAATTTTAATCTTAGATGGCGCTATGGGCACCATGTTACAAGCCTATAAATTCACCGAAGAAGACTTTAGAGGCGAACGCTTTAAAGACTATCCAACACCGCTTCAAGGAAATAACGACTTGTTGTCGATTACCCAGCCAGAAGCCATCAAAACCATACACGGAAAATATTTTGAAGCAGGTGCAGACATTATAGAAACCAATACTTTTTCGGGAACTACCATTGCCATGGCAGATTACCAAATGGAAGATTTGGTCTACGAACTCAATTATCAATCTGCAAAAATTGCGAAAGAAGTTGCTGAAGAATTTACAGCAAAAGAACCACACAAACCACGTTTTGTAGCGGGTTCAATTGGCCCAACCAATAGAACAGCGAGTATGTCTCCAGACGTAAACGACCCTGGTTATAGAGCGGTAACTTTTAATGATTTGAGAATTGCCTACAAACAACAAACAGAAGCTTTATTAGATGGCGGAGTTGATATGTTATTGGTGGAGACTGTCTTTGACACCTTAAATGCAAAAGCGGCTTTGTTTGCTATTGAAGAGGTGAAAGAAGAACGTCAAATCGATATTCCTATCATGTTAAGCGGTACCATAACAGATGCTTCAGGAAGAACATTGTCTGGGCAAACCGCAGAGGCTTTTTTAATTTCTGTTTCTCATATTCCATTATTATCTATCGGTTTTAATTGTGCTTTGGGAGCCAATTTACTACAACCACATTTAGAAGCCATTGCTAATAAAACAGATTTTGCCATTTCTGCGCATCCAAACGCAGGATTGCCAAATGCTTTCGGTGAATATGATGAAACGCCTGAAGAAATGGGCGAGCAAATTGAAGAATATTTAAAGAAAGGCTTAATAAATATTATTGGAGGTTGCTGTGGAACAGCACCTGAACATATTAGAGAAATTGCAAATATTGCAAAGAAATATAAACCAAGAGCCCATGCCTCAATCCCTTCCCAAAGGGAAGGGAAGCTGGTTTAGAAAAAAATTATCTAGAGTTCTTATTTAATAGAAAAGAATTAGCCCGAAAATGAACAAGAAAAATGAAGATAAACAGTTCCAAAAAGCCTCTTCTGTTTGGGTAGAGGTTGGAGAGGCGCGCAAATATATGAAATTGTCTGGTTTAGAGCCTTTGGTTTTAAACGAAAACAGCAATTTCATCAATGTTGGAGAACGTACAAATGTAGCGGGCTCTAAAAAATTCTTACGTTTAATTAAAGAAGAAAAATACGATGAAGCTTTAGAGGTTGCAAGGCATCAAGTAGATGGTGGCGCACAAATTATAGATATTAATTTCGATGATGGCTTAATTGACGGAAAAGAAGCCATGGTTCGTTTCCTAAATTTAATTGCAGCCGAACCAGATATTTGTAGAGTTCCAATTATGATTGATAGTTCCAAATGGGAAATTATCGAGGCGGGTTTACAGGTAGTACAAGGCAAATGTGTGGTCAATTCAATTTCCTTAAAAGAAGGTGAAGAGAAATTTATTTGGGAAGCGAAACAGATAAAGCGCTACGGAGCCGCTGTAATTATTATGGCGTTTGATGAAGTTGGACAAGCAGATAATTACCAAAGAAGAATAGAAATTGCCAAACGTTCTTATGACGTTTTAGTAAATATCGTCAACTTTCCATCTGAAGATATCATTTTCGATTTAAATATTTTTCCTGTAGCAACAGGAATGGATGAACACAAAAGAAATGCCATCGATTTTATTGAAGCAACCCGTTGGGTACGGCAAAATTTACCAAATGTTTCTGTAAGTGGCGGTGTAAGTAATGTATCATTTTCTTTTAGAGGAAATAACGGCGTTCGTGAAGCCATGCATTCGGTGTTTTTATACCATGCCATTCAAGCAGGTATGAATATTGGGATTGTAAATCCTGCAATGTTAGAAATATATGATGATATTCCTAAAGATTTATTAGAGCGCGTAGAAGATGTTATTTTAAATAGGAGAGAAGATGCTACCGAGCGTTTGTTAGATTTTGCTGAAACAGTAAAAGGATCTAAAGTAGGGAAAACCGTTGATGTATCTTGGAGAGAAAAACCATTACAAGATAGAATTACACATGCTTTGGTAAAAGGAATTGATGCTTTTATTATTGAAGATGTAGAAACGGCAAGACAAGAAGCAGCAAAACCAATCGAAGTTATTGAAGGCCATTTAATGATTGGCATGAACGTAGTTGGAGATCTATTTGGCGCAGGAAAAATGTTTTTGCCGCAAGTAGTAAAATCGGCACGTGTGATGAAAAAAGCGGTTGCATATCTGAACCCTTATATTGAGGAGGCAAAGAAAAAAGCTCCCTCCGCCCCCAATGGGGGAACTACTCAGCAGACCGAACAAATAGATTATAGAAAACTAGCAGACCCAGTGTTGTATGGTCGTTTAAAAGAGTTTGCTAAAGAAATGAGAAACAAACCAACAGAAGCTGAAAAAATGCTATGGAGTGTTTTAAGTAATAAGCAACTAGATAATCATAAGTTTAGACAGCAACATATAATAGGTCAATATATTACAGATTTTATTTGTTTAAAACTGAAATTAGTAATTGAAATAGATGGATTAATCCATCAGTTACCAGAAAATAGAGAAAGTGATAAAAATCGAACGGAATGGTTAGAAAGTAAAGGACTTTCAGTTGTTCGTTTTACAAATGAAGATGTTTTATTTAATTTAGACAAAGTCATAGAAGTTATCAGAAAAGTAGCTCAAGTTCCCTCTTCGGAGGCGGAGGGGGCTGGCAAGATTTTAATGGCAACTGTAAAAGGCGATGTACATGATATTGGTAAAAATATAGTGAGTGTTGTTTTAGGTTGTAATAATTATGAAATTGTCGATTTAGGTGTGATGGTTCCACCAGAAAAAATTATCGAAACTGCTAAAAAAGAGAATGTAGATGTCATTGGTTTAAGTGGATTAATTACACCTTCTTTAGATGAAATGGTGTATTTAGCGAAAGAAATGGAACGTCAAGATTTTAAAGTTCCGTTGTTAATTGGTGGCGCAACAACCTCAAAAGCGCATACGGCAGTAAAAATTGATACACAATATAAAAATGCAGTTGTACATGTAAATGACGCCTCTAGAGCAGTAACCGTTGTGGGAGATTTATTAAATAAGAAAACGTCTCATCTGTATACAGCAAAACTAAAAAAAGAGTATGATGAATTCAGAACCAAGTTTTTAAAACGAGGAAAAGAAAAAGCATACATTTCAATAAAAGAAGCACGAAAAAGAAAATATAAAATTGATTGGGAAACGTCTGAAATTGTAAAACCAAAAGAACTAGGAATCCAAGTTTTAGAACAATTAAGTTTAAAAGAATTAATACCATTTATAGATTGGAGTCCGTTTTTTAGAAGTTGGGATTTACATGGGAAATATCCAGCTATTTTAACAGATGAAGTTGTGGGTGAACAAGCTACCATAATGTATGACGAAGCACAGATAATGATTAAAGAAATTATTGCAAAGCAATTGTTAAAACCGAAAGCTATTTTTGGTTTGTTTGAAGCAAATACAATGAATGATGATGATATTGAAGTGCAGACAAAACCACGTCACTTCGAGCGCAGTCGAGAGGTTAAAGAAGGTCTCGACTGCGCTCGACCAGACATATCGCAAAAAAGAAAAACAGTAGTTTTTAGAACTTTACGTCAGCAATTAAAAAAGCGTGAAGGCATTCCTAATTTAGCCTTAGCAGATTTTATTGCACCAAAAGAAACAAGTAGAACGGATTATATGGGTGCTTTTTGTGTGGCTATTTATGGTGCGCAAGAACTAGCAGATCGTTACAAAGCCAAAGAAGACGATTACAATGCAATTATGGCGCAAGCCATTGCAGATAGATTTGCAGAAGCTTTGGCAGAATATCTACACAAACAAGTACGTACAAAACATTGGGGGTATGATGCTGATGAAGGATTGACGAATGACGATTTAATAAAAGAAAGTTATAAAGGAATCAGGCCCGCGCCAGGTTATCCTGCCTGTCCAGATCATTTAGAAAAAGAAACCATTTGGGAGTTGCTAAACGTGGAAGAAAAAATTGGTGTTACATTGACAGAAAGTTTAGCCATGTGGCCAGCAGCAGCGGTATCGGGTTATTATTTTGCCAACAAAGAAGCCAAATATTTTGGATTGGGTAAAATTACAGAGGACCAAGTAACTGATTTTGCAGAAAGAAAAGGAATTACAAAAGAGAAAGCTAGAAAATGGTTGCATCCTAATTTAGCAGAAAGTCCATCTTAATCTTCCCGAATGGAAGAAACACTCTTGTGAAAGATTGGAAAAAACATTAAAATAAATAATTATAATTCTTATTTCGCCCAAGTAAGAATTCCCCTTTTGGGGATTAGGGGGCTGGTTTTATGAAAATTACAGAACACATTAAAAAAGCAGACGGAAAAACATTATTTTCTTTTGAAATTATTCCACCAAAAAAAGGAAATAGCATTCAGGAATTGTACAATAATATAGATCCGTTGATGGAATTTAATCCGCCTTTTATAGACGTTACAACGTCTAGAGAAGAATACGTGTACATAGAGAAAGAAGGTTTGTTAGACCGAAAAGTAACAAGAATGAGACCTGGAACAGTAGGTATTTGTGCGGCAATTAAGCATAAATATGACGTAGATACGGTTCCACATGTACTTTGTGGAGGTTTTTCTAAAGAAGAAACAGAATATTTGTTAGTAGATTGTCATTACTTAGGAATTGACAATGTGATGGCATTGAGAGGAGATGCAATGAGTCATCAAAAATATTTTTCTGCATCTGAAGGCGGACATGAATATGCGACTCAATTGGTGGATCAAATTAAGAACTTGAATTGCGGAAAGTATTTGCATGATGTAATTGAATCGAATGATTGTACAAGTTTTTGTATTGGTGTTGCAGGATATCCAGAAAAACATTTAGAAGCTCCTTCTTTACAAACCGATTTAAAACGACTGAAAGAAAAAGTAGATGCTGGTGCAGATTATATAGTAACACAAATGTTTTTCGATAATAACAAATATTTCGAGTTTGTGGAAGCAGCAAAAGAAATAGGGATTCATGTACCAATTATACCAGGAATAAAACCTATTGCGATTAAAAAACACATGCAGTTATTGCCACAGGTTTTTAAAATAGATTTGCCAGAACAATTAATTAATGAAATACAAAATTGCAAGACAAATAAAGAGGTTCGTCAGGTTGGTGTTGAATGGGCAATTCAGCAATCGAGAGAATTATTAGCAGCAAATGTACCAGTTTTACACTATTATTCTATGGGTAAAAGTGATAATGTGCATGCGATTGCATCACAATTGTTTTAAAATTATAGGTTTTTGTGAACTTTATTATAATGCATAAATGGAATTCATTAGCGATTTCCATACCAATAAGAATCTATTTTTTAGATTGATGTACTTATTTATTCTTCAAATAAATTAAGCATAAATTCTTTAGAAGTAACACCTCTTATTTTCTTCTAAGCATAAGAACTATTGATAGACAAATAGTAAAAAGCAATTTTTTAGAAATATTGAACCTAAATAAATTGATTACTTTTGATTATTAAAACCAAAATAACAATCAAAAAACAAAAATAAAATGGCTTTAGAAATAACAGACGCAAATTTTGAGGAAGTAGTATTAAAATCAGACAAACCAGTATTGGTAGACTTTTGGGCTGCTTGGTGTGGACCCTGTAGAATGGTAGGGCCAATTGTTGATGAAATTCATACAGAATACGACGGGAAAGCTATTGTTGGAAAAGTTGATGTGGATGCAAACCAAGAATTTGCAGCTAAATATGGTGTACGTAATATACCCACTGTTTTAATCTTTAAAAACGGAGAAGTAGTAGATAAACAGGTAGGTGTTGCTCCTAAAAATGTATATACAGGTAAAATTGATGCTGCTTTGTAGGAACATTTTACAATTTATATTATAGAAAAGGTTTGGCTAACGTCAAACCTTTTTTTATTTTCGGGAGTATGATAAACCTATCTCAAATACAATCATCTGAAATTAAAAACTTAGACATACTTGCAAAACAAGTAGTAGAGGGTTTTATAACAGGAATGCATAAAAGTCCGTTTCATGGTTTTTCGGTAGAGTTCTCTGAACACAAATTATACAATACTGGTGAAAGCACACGTCATATCGATTGGAAATTGTTTGCAAAAACAGAGAAACTATATACGAAGAAGTATGAAGAAGAAACCAATTTACGGTGTCATATCATTATAGACAATTCTGCTTCTATGCATTACCCAATCGTAAAAAAACAAACGGTAGAGAATTTAAATAAAGTTGGTTTTTCTGCAGTTGCAGCAGCTTCTCTAATGGAGATTTTAAAGAGACAAAGAGATGCTGTAGGTTTGAGTATTTATGCTGACTCTTATGAATATTATGCCCCAGAAAAAGGCAGTGAGCGTCACCGAAAAATGTTGTTGCATCAATTAGAGCAATTAATGGTTTCAGACTCAAATGCAACCACAGAAACTTATCAATATTTGCATGAAATTGCAGAGAAAATTCATAGACGGTCTTTAATTTTCGTTTTTACAGACATGTTTCAAACAACTAAAGACAACGAATCTCTTTTTGAAGCGCTAAGACATCTAAAATTTAACAAACATGAGGTAGTTTTATTTCATACATGTGATGGAAAAACCGAAATAAACTTCAATTTTGACAATGCACCCAAAAAATTTGTAGATGTAGAGACGGGAGAAGAGATCAATATTTATGCAGAAAATGTAAGAGAAAAGTACATGGAAATTGTAGAAGATTATTTTAAAGAATTGAAAAATAAATGTTTACAGTATCAAATAGATTATGTTCCTGTAGATATTCATTCTGGATTTAATGATGTACTCACAAAATATTTAATAAGCAGAAAAAAATTTAAATAAAAAGACGTTTTTTTGTTTGCAGATATTAAAATCTGTTATATATTTGCATCCGCTAATAGCAACGGTTTGGTAGTTCAGTTGGTTAGAATACCTGCCTGTCACGCAGGGGGTCGCGGGTTCGAGTCCCGTCCAGACCGCTAAAGGGGTTATCAAAAACCCTCAAAACCTTGTAAATCTTATGATTTACAAGGTTTTATAATTTTAGGCCAATCATATAATTTCATATCATTTGCATCTAAAAGGTCACAAATCGTCAACATATTTTTTTATCTGCGATTATGTTGACAGATTGATGTAACTTACTGGTGTTAGTATAGTTGATTTGACTTTCGTCTCACTAAATGTTTAATCATTAAAGACGACAATTATGCGAACTTCATCAACATTTTCAATTTTGTTTTGGGTGTATGGAAAACGTGCTGTAAACAACAAAGCAAACATCTACATTCGGGTTACCTTAAACGGTAAACGTGTCAACATTAGTCTCAAGAAGAAAATCAATATTTCTACTTGGGATGAAAAACTACAAAGAGCAAGTGGTACAGATAAGGATTCCCGTATTCTCAATCTTTACTTGAACGAGTACAATCAGCAGCAACTTTATTTTGAGGAAAATGCCGTGAATGCCGCGATGAGCGAAGTCGTGAATTATTTGAAATAATTTTAGTGTTTAAATTGAAAGCCGTTGGATATTCCATCGGTTTTCTTATTTTTAGAATTATGGAAACAAAGAAAATAGCATTGGTCACAGGTGCCAACCGAGGCATCGGGTTTGCCGTGGCAAAGAAATTACTTAAAAAGGATATCACGGTCATCGTCACAAGTCGTTCTGAAAAAGATGGTCAACAAGCAACAGAAAAATTATCACAATTTGGAAAAGCGGTCTATTATCAACTGGATGTTACCGATGAAAAGAGTATTGCTGCTTGTTACGCTTTCGCGAAAGCGGAATTCGGCAAACTTGATATCCTCATCAACAATGCAGGTATCAACTATGATACCCACCAAAACATTGAAAATGCAGACCTTGATGAAGTACTGACCACGTTCAAGACAAATACACTCGCACCCCTTAAGATAATACAAACTTTTCTTCCCTTACTGAGAAATAGTGACAAGGCAAGAATAGTCAATGTATCCAGTGGTTCGGGCGCATTGGCCAGTCAAGATGGTACGACGCCAGGATACAGTCTTTCGAAACTTGGATTGAACGGCGTCACTTTGGCCTTTTCCAATCAATTAAAAGGTGAAGGAATTCTAGTAAATTCGGTCTGCCCTGGTTGGGTGCGCACCGATATGGGTGGCAGCAATGCCGACAGAAGTCCCGAAAAAGGCGCGGAAACCATTGTCTGGACAGCTTTGTTGGAAGATAAATCCATGACAGGAAAATTCTTCAGAGATAGAAAGGAAATTGACTGGTAATCAACGTTATTAAAATTCAGAAAAACTATAAAAATAGCTATTTAAGCAATTAGCCCGATGCTGTTTAGAATTTGGTATTGGCATCGGGTAATGAGATAGAATGATTCTTGCTTAGCAGAATATAAGGCGGACTTGACTTTGAAGCTGTGCTTAAAATGCAGTTTGACGCTTCCTGATATTTCTCGGGAATGAGCGGGCAAATATATTGGGAAACAGAAGCTTTAAAGTTGTGTCCAAGATTTTTGTAGTGAAGCGCCTTTCCCAAAATGTAGCCCTTCGACTGCGCTCAGGACAGGCCTTTTTGCGAAATACAAGGGGATGGGCTGAGCGGATTACGAATCAGTTAATTCGTGGCAAATGAAGCCTTAGCCTTATCTAATTGACTTTTTTTCTGGTTTCTATAACGATGAATTAGCATTAAGACCGTTATGATACAAAAAAGGAAGCCACCTATTATGAATACAAATGTCGTAATATTCTCAAAAAGTATTCCGCCCAATACAAGTCCGAACATACTGGCGAGCTACCCATAGATGTTCCGTAGCCTTGAATAGCACCTTGCGATTGTTTTGAGCCTGTACTGGATAATAACGCTAAAAAACTGGGCCACATCAGACCATTGCCGACGGATAAAAGTGTGTTGGCAACGTACAATAAAATAATAGATTCCTTCGACAATAAAAAGAAACTGCACGCTAAAAGAAGAGAGCCTATCAAGACCAGTGTGTGACTTGACAATAGATTTGAGAGCTTATTAAGTATTGGGCCTTGAACGATTACCATTATAAGACTTGAATATGCCAAGAAAATACCTAAATCTATCGCAGACCAATCTAAAATCGTATTGGCATAAATTGGCAGCCCTGCATAGAAAAGGCTAAAGCCTAGAAACGTGAGGAAATAAATACTGTACAAGAGCAATACGCCCTTGATTTGTAATATTTGTTTCCATCCCTTTTTAGTTTCGGTTTCGTGGGTTTCGCTGCCTTCGGTAAAACAATCTTTATGCTCAACTTGAAAAAAACGACGTATGTTTTTAATGGATAACTTTCCGGTATCGACCACACAGGGAATACTTTCCTTTAGCCTGAATTTGATTACAAAAATGGCAATCAATGATATAAGAGCCGCCAATATAAGCGGTAAGACTTCTCTCAAAATTGTACTCGCGAGTAATCCAGCGAATGCGGGACCAATTACAAACCCTAAACTTGTGGATGCACCCATTTTTCCGAAATTCTTGTTTCTATCGGCATCAGTAGAAATATCGGACATATAAGCATTGGCCACAGAAACATTGCCACCTGTAAAGCCATCGAACATACGGGCTATAAAGATGACGAGCAGTGGAAGCGTCATCATATAGCTGCCCGTGAATTCAGCATTTTGTTCCCATAATTTCGTTTCGGGAAGTATGAATGCCAACAAGAATAATAACCAAGCAAGAAAAGTACCGGCCTGTGAGATAATCAAAACTTTTCTTCTTCCAATCTTATCTGAAAGTTTGCCTAAGATTGGTGCACCTGTAAATTGAAAGAAAGGATAGGTCGCACCAAGGATTCCATAGATAAAACCGTTTCCTCCAAAATCTGTTACGATGAATATCAAGATAGGAATGACCAAGCTATAGCCCAGAATTCCTATAAAATTGACTAATAATATCGGGAAGATTTTAGATTTGATGAATGCTATCAATTTGCCTTTACTTATTATAGAAACTTAATTTTGTGTTCAATTGCGATTTTAGCTTTTTCTGCTGTTGATGCATCTAAACCAATCTTGTTCATTTTATTAAAAAACTCCTCAAAATTTTTACCGGGAATTACGTAATTCAAGACTTTAGCAGTTTCCTCACCATACGTTTTAATGGCATGTTTGATGCCACGTGGTAGATATATAATATCGCCTTTTTTTCCTTGAATGATTTCATCCCCTAACATCAGCTCAACTTTTCCTTCCATGACGTGAAATATTTCATCCTCCAATTCGTGAACGTGAAGCGGTACGGCACTTCCTTTCGGCATAATGCCTTGCACAAGATATACATCGCCATCCGTTTCTTTAGAATTAAGGATTACATTTCTTAATCCCCCTAAGAAGGTGCCAGGTCGATTCTCGATTGAAGCTATTTTTGGTGTTTTCATATTTCTAGACGCTTTGAAAATAAACTAGAACTTATAATAGCCCACTACTATTTTACAGTGGCTATAATCGTTTGCTGTTATGATTTTAACACGTCTTTGATATCATCTAATTTTTTAAATAGTGCATTGGCAAATGGACATAAAGGTGTGATCTTGATATTTTTTTCCCGTGCCATTTCCACGATTTTGTAGAGTAGTTGTTTCCCGATATTTTTGCCTTTAAACTCAGGATCAACCTCTGTGTGGTCTATAATGATATGGTTTTCTCCCGCGATGGAATAGGTCATCATCCAGGCTCTTTTAGTACCTTCCCTTGCCATTGCAAAGCCTTTGTTGTCTCTTTCCTTTAGCGATATTTCCATGAGTTATTGGGTTTAAATTTTAGTTTTTGAATCATTTCTGAAGTTAGGGGGTCTGCATAAATTTTAATGCTATGCAATCGCCCTGTAGATTTAGGTCTTGTCTTGTTCATAGCCTCGTTCTTGAAGGCCTTTTACTGCCTGTGATAAGGTGTCATAATATCTTTTCATCTCTAATTTAATTAAAATTTTATTTCTGTCGTGAATACAAAATGGTATAAGGTATCACCCAGATTACTTTCTTGCAAAAAAGCGGCAGGAAAAATGACATTTGATTCTAACTCTACATTGATAAAATTGTTGACGGCGTAACTTAAGATGGCCCCGATTTGATGGCCTATAAATCGCCCATTGTTTACCGATGGATAATCGAGAATCAAGGCGGGATTGTAAATACCGTCATTGGTCGAAAAACGCCAGAAGGCAACATAATCCAATTCGAGATGAATCTTTCCTACTGTACTTTTAAAATATGGATGTACATCAATTAAATTGGATGGCCCAAAACGCGCCACACGACCAAAGTAAGCACCTCTTGGATATAAGGCATCAAAGGTATTTAAGGTGTTGTCATTGGCATCGGTATCGCCACTTATGGCTTCCGTTTTGATACCAAACGTAAACGGATACGAAGTCGCAAACTGCTTTTCGATATTGAAGGATACGGTCCACGCTGTAATGTCCTGATTACCGAATGTTCCCAATTGATAGACGAATTCGTTATTGTAATTCAAGCCTTTCCAAGTTCCGAAATGTCTTAATCCAATGGATACCCTTTTGTCATCTGCAGTGCCGGCATTCCATGTTTTGTCGGCTTCTTCTTTGTACAGGACGTAGATATCCGTATTGGTTTTTTCCGTCCAGTTTTGCGTCCAATACAGTGCAGATAGTGTTTCGCTGGTCTCAAAGGCGTCATTGTCAAAAACACCTTCTTGCTGTTGCACAGGGATGGCATAAAATCCTGTTAGCTCTGTATTTTGGTCTTTGTATTGCAATTGTGCCATATCAAAGGACAGGCGCACATTTGGGCCTTCACGGATATCGACCAATCTACCGCTTCCGAAACGCACGTTTTGACGACCCAAAAGGATATTCCAACGGTCATTAAAGTGGTATCGTGCAAAAAATTGATTGATACTCAGCTCATCTTTATCTACTGGAACTATGTTTTGCTTGCTGGTAATAAGACTTGAATTCAGTTCTGTAAATAGGTCAAACTTGGCACCCAACTTTAAGTGTGCATGCAGCATCGCACGTTGCAAAAACCAATAATCGGTCTGGTCTTGGTCCTTATCAAATTGTTCATTGATAAAAGCTTCTGTTTGAAAACGGTAGCTTCCGCCCAGGCTTATGGAATTGTTGTTGCCCAATGGAATCGATTTGAGTTTTTGATACGTATTTTGGGGTTGGGGAATGTTGATGTTATCGTTTTGGCGCAGTAATTTAAAATCTAAGGTGTTGGGCTGTGATTGTGCTGTAGCCTGTGCCGAGCATAGTCGAGGTGCGAAAGCATAACTAAAAACAAGCCATATCCATAGATGCTTTTTTATCATCCTTCCAATATCTGTTTTGTATGCTCGCAGGCATTGGTTATCGTTTTTTGCATCTGTTCTTTTGGTAATGGGGTACCATTCGTAGTACTGCAGTTCATTGTAAAATCAAGGTACATAGCATCTTCGATTCCTAAAATTTGGTTCACTACATAACCATTGATAAAAGGGTCATTTATCATCTTGAAGATTACCGTGCCTGTGACTTCGTTCCAAATGATTAATTCTTCCATATTTTTTTCTTTATCGCCTTGTTGAAGGCGCATTTTGCGATGTACAACGTTGTCTTTATCAGAAATAATTTCAACCTCAAGTACTTCGGCAATATACTTTTCAGGATGTCTTATTTTATCCAGTAATAAAGCCCAGATTTCTTCTTGGGTTGCCTTTACGATTACCTGATGTGATACGATGGTGTTCTTCATTTTTTTAAAATTTACGAATGAGTAATACCCCTGCAACCAAAAATGTGATTCCCAAGATGCGCTGCCAGTTGATTTGCTTTACGGGTAGCCCCAGCAAACCGTAATTGTCCAACACCAAGGACACCACCATTTGCCCTGCTACAATCAAGACAAAAGTCATTGCCGTCCCCAATTTAGGGGCGAGCAAAATAACGGCAGCTACATAAAAAGCCCCAAGAATACCCGCGACCCAAACCACAGGCGACACCGATTTGACTTCGGACATACTCGAAAAGTCAAATTTTAGGAATAGTAAATAGATAAAAAGTGCCACGGTGCCCACTAAAAATGAAGCGAATGCCGCAAATATGGGTTGGTGTACCGCTTTACCCAGTTGTACATTTAAACCAGCTTGTACCGGTAATACTGCACCAGCGAGAATAGCCATTATGAGTAGAAGTATTTGCGATTTCATTTCAGTTATTTTTATACACTTTATAATCGATGGAATATTTTCCTGCACCTAAGAAAAAGATAAACAAATAGGCTAACGAGTACATTAACGGCACATCTCTAACTGCCCAAGAGTCTCCTGCGTGCACTACAAAAAAGCCGATGAGCGTAACGCTCAAAATAGGTAAAATGGCCAATCGTGTCCCTAATCCTAAAATGACAAATATGGGCCCGACGATATTCGCAAGAATGGCGATGATGGCACTCACTTGATCACCCATCCCGAAGGGGTCTGGAATATGTGCTACCGTATCTGAAAAGTTCAGTATTTTTTTAAGACCGTGCGTATTAATCATTGCTAGAGAGACCAAAACCCTAAAGAACAACATGCACAGATCACGAGATACAAACGCCGTATATGGACTCCAAAATTTCCTTAAAACTGCTTTCATACTTATTCTTTTAGTAAGATGGATATATCTTTGATTAATCGTTGGGTATCTTCTACTTGAAGCCCATTGTAATAGCCGCGTAGTCTTTGCTGTCCGTCCACCAACACAAAAGTGCCATCGTGTATCAGGTTGCGTTCTTCATTGCTACTATCGTCAAAAGCCCTTACTTTATAATCTTTTGATAACTCAAAAATGGCCTCGCTATTTCCCGTAAGAAATGTCCATTTGTTAGTGTCGATATTGTGATTTTCAGCATATGCTTGCAGACGTTTTGGTGTATCATTTTTTGGGTCTATACTGTATGAAATGATAGCCACCCTATCCTCATCTTTATAGGCTTCTTCCACCAATTTTAGGTGCTTCGTCATTTGAGGACAAATCGTGGGGCAACTGGTAAAAAAGAAATCTACCACCTTAATTTTATGCTGAAAATCGATAGCTGTTGAAATGCTGTTCAGCTGATTGGTCAATTCAAAATCAGGCGCTTTGTAATAGACAATGTCTCCCGTTATGGCATTTACAGAAGTTTCCCCAAGAATAGGCAGTTTTTCTCGTTTGCAGGAACAAAGGAATACCGCTAATGCGAAAAGAATAACAAGTTTATTCATTTTCATAATGTGTTACCAATGAAATATTTTCCAACTTTAATAGCTCGTCTGGGATGTTTCTATTCGGTAAAGGCACGGGCTGAAAGATGACCTGAATGTCCTTTTTGGCATCAATGGCATCTGCTATTTCCTTTTCGATTTCAATCTGAAGATGCACGCCATTCTGCAACAATACCGAATCTAAATCGAGAATCGGTAAAATGGTAAAGGTGCCTGTGTATTTGCTCTGCTTAGTGCCCTCCTTGTCATATTCAAAAAATACGCGCGCGCAATAGGGCTGGTAGGGCAGTTGTGCTCTTTCAAAATGTAGGATGACGTGCGTCCGTTCCTTATCTATAAAGTCCTTATAAATCGCATCGGTATCTGAAGTTTTGAGGTTGAGCGGTGCAATGCAGTCTTGTTTGGTTTCATTTCGTTTGGGTTTGTCTTCTTCCAGAAATGGATTGCAGTAATTAGGATTCAAGTCCAAATCTGCAAAGCGATAGCCTAAATCTTCCGAATTCAACAGTTCCTTAATTTTAAATTCCACAGGTCGGCCATTGCCATCTGTGGCGTACAATTTCTTTTCCAGCCATTCTTCTTCATCAGGTAGTTTATTATTTGGGCTATAAGTCCACCAAGCGTCCCAAATACGGTCGCAATTGCCGTGATGTCCATAAAAAATAGGATCAAAACCAGATTCGGTAAAGGTTGCCATTTGTCCGCCAATCCAGTTGTGGATGTTATTGTGAAACGACTGCTCCGCCAAACCATCCAATTGCGCATCGCCACGCTTTTTAATAGCAGGATAACCCCCAAAGGTTCTATACCGTGAAGCCCTAAATCCAGCACCTACGTTGATAAAATCTTTTGGGATTTCATCTTGAGGACCGACCAATCGCGTTACGTTGAACAAGGGATTAGTTTCATCGCCCCAATAATGTTCCGGGATAACAGTAGACTTTGTCCAATCCCAATAATGCAAGGCCAATTGTGGTTCGTTTACGGCGTTTTGGATTTTTTGTTCCATAGACCACAAATACAACCTGTGCCAGGGCCATACGTACCAATTGTAATGTACTTGATTGGAATAGATGCTCGTAGCACAAAATGTGGCGTGCAGCATGCCTTGTGCCAGCCAGCCCATTGGGTCTAATGGCGAAATTTCCGAACGCTCCTTTAAGATACGGATGGCGTCTTTGAACAGTTTGATTTCTGGGTCGTCTACAGGAATATCCGCAATATTCTTTCTTGTGACCAACGAAGATGATGCCGTACTTAATGCTGTTTTTTTTGTTGATTTTGTATCCTCACATCCTAAAAGTGCTGATGACAGTATAGGCAGGCTTGATAATCCCAAGGTGGTCATACCTGCTGTTTGAAGAAAAGCTCTTCTTGACGTCTTTTTCTGCATTGGTCGGTGGTTTAACAAAGTTGCTTTTGCTTATGTAAAAGCAACTTTGTTTGGATTAAAAACTGCTATTCCTTAATAAACTGTAGGTCAATCGCCATCTGAACAGTATCGCTTACGACGATGCTACCAGCTTCGGTAACCGCATTCCAGGTAAGGCCAAAATCTTTACGGTTAATTTTTCCTGTAATCTCGAATCCAGCTTTGGTCTGTCCGTAAGGGTCAACCGCTACGCCATTAAAGTCCATTGAAAGGCGTACCTCTTTGGTCACATCTTTTATGGTTAAATTCCCGACTAATTCCTCTCCATCATACGATGTAGATTCAAAGGACATTTGAGGGTATGTTGCTGCATTAAAGAAATCTTCCGATTTTAAATGCGTATCCCGGTCTTTATTCTTTGTATTGATGGATGCTACCTGCGCTGTGAAGCTGAAATTTGCGTTTTTAAAATCTTCGCTCTCAGTTTCTAAAGAAGCATCAAATTCTTCAAAGGCTCCTTTTACAGTGGAAATCATCATATGCTTTGCTTTAAAGCCTATTTCCGAGTGCGCTGCATCTACGTTCCATTTTGTTTTTACTACTGATTCCATTTTGATATAGGTTTACATTATTAAATTTCAGTTTTTTTGATAGCCTCCGTAGTATTTTACGGGCGACCAATCTGGGATTACTGCCGGTAACGGCGGATTCATTGCTGCATACTCTTTGTTTCCATAGACGACGTTCCCGCCTACTACAGTGAGTACCGATTCCAGAGTAGTGATTTCTGTTTCCGGGATGGTAAAATAATCATCGGAAAGGATGGCGAAATCTGCATACATGCCGTTTTCCAAAGTTCCTTTTACATCTTCTTCTTTAGACATCCAAGCACTTCCCTGGGTGTATAGGCGCAAGGCTTCTTCCCTGGTCAATTGATTTTCGGGTGCTGCCAATTGGAAATCGCCAACCGTTTTTCCACTGACCAACCAATACAGTGCTGGCCAAGGATTATAGCTTGCTACACGGGTACCATCTGTTCCGGCACCTATTGGAATTCCCATATCCATTATTTTCTTTACCGGTGGGGCGTGTTTTGCTTTGTCCGCTCCATAGCGTTCTACAAAAAATTCTCCTGCATAGGCCATTCTGGCTTGTATGGCGATGCCACCGTTCAAAGCTTTGATACGTTCCAATTCGGTATCTTTTACCGTTTCAGCGTGGTCGAACAACCAACGTCGTGAAGCCAGTTCCCCATTGGTTTCCGTATTTACTTCTTCGATGACATCCAGCATATTGGCTATGGTTTCGCCATAGGTGGCGTGGATTCTAAATGGCCATCCATTATCTACGTGCAATCGTAAAATCCTTTTTAAATCTTCTCGCCAGGTGGGCCTATCTTCCAATAGTGGTTGTGGTGCCAGAAAGTTTTCAAAATCGCCTGCGCTCCAAGCCAAAAACTCGCCACCGCCCTCCAGTTCATAACCGTGGTCTAAATGAATTGCGTGATTTTTACCCACTTCGTTGTTCGACATCCATTCTTGGAATTCGGCATATTCAGCCCCTTTATTTTGAGGGAATAAATAGTAGGATAATCGTATAGGCATTTCTCCATCATCTGCCAATACTTTGGTGCCCGTATAATCTTTTGGGAATTTATGACCACCGCCCCCAGCATCGATACCACTTGTAATGCCAAAGCTGTTCAACTCCCTATAGAATTGCTTGGTCCCGTTGACCATCTCTTCTTCGGATAATGGTGGTAATGCCCCGATACGGGCATATAGAATTGTTGGGTTGGGTTCTGCGAGAAGCACACCAGTTAATTTCCCGTCGCCCCCTTTTTCAAACGTGCTACCTTCCGGTGCTTTTGTATTCTCATCAATATTTAAGGCTTTCAATCCGGCATCATTCAACCACGCTCTGCTGTATAGAAATAATACGTAGGTTGGCACATTGCCAGTAGCTTCGTTGATTTCTTCGGGTGTCGGGAAACGTTTTTCTTCAAACTGAAAAGGGCTCCAGCCACCGATGACCCTAACCCACTGGCCGTCTGGTGTACGTTCGGCCTGTTCCTTTAGCATTTCCAAAGCCCGCTTCAAAGTCTTTACACCGTCCCAACGTAATTCTGCATTAAAGAACCTTCCACCACGTGTCAAATGTAAGTGCGAGTCGTTAAGACCGGGAATCACTGTTTTGCCTTTGGCATCGATGACTTGGGTGGAATCGCCTTGTAGGATATCGATTTCTTCAATAGTTCCTGTTTTTAAGACTTTCCCGTCTTTGACGGCCATCGCTTTGGCAAAAGCGTTATCGTCATCCATTACTGCGATGTTCGCATTGATAACAATCATATCTGCGACATCCTTTTGGGCTGCTTTTTCTTCACAGGACAGGAAGGCTATCGAAACCATAAGGACTTTGAGTATATTTTTCATATTGCTTAAATTATTTACAGTACCCGAAAAATACCGTGCTGTTGTTAGTTTTTGACATTGTGTTCCGCTTCCCACTTGTCCAGGGTCTTTTTGTAATCAATCCCTAAACCATATGCACCGCCCCATCGTTTTGCTAAATCGTTCATAGCAACATATTTGTCAGAGCGCGCCCAGTCCCTATGGACCTCCAATGCGTATTGAAGTGCTGTAACCATCTTTACACCGGCCTGCATCATTCTTGCAATAGCCATATCGTGTGCCTCCTGCGAGATTCCGCCAGAGGCATCGGTTATCACATACACATCAAAACCATCTTCCAAGGCGGATAAAGCTGCTGATAGGGTACATACCTCTGTCCACAATCCAGCAATCACGAGCTTCTTTTTACCGATTTTATTAACAGCCGCAACCACTCTCTTATCTTCCCAAGAGTTCATCGTGGTTCTGTCTATATAAGATTTTTCGTCGGGAAAGAACTCTCGGATTTCAGGAAAAACGGGGCCGGAAAAGGATCTTTCTGCAACTGTTGTAACTACGGTAGGAACGTTGTAAATAATGGCAAGGTTTGATATTAAGCCGGTATTATTACGCAGTTCCTCAATAGGTTGGGATTCTACCGCAAATGCCATTTGGCTCTCGTGATCGATTAAAAGTAATGTGTGATTTGTAGGATTGAGCAGTTCCTTGGATGCGTTTGCAGGATCGTTGTTGGGGTTCGGGTTGTACATATCCCATTGTGCAAAAGCTAATGTGCTTACTAATAGTATTACGAGTGTTACTGTTGTTTTTTTCATTTTAATTGTTATTTATGTCTTTTAGACGGTTATAATTTGAGTGGTTTTATTTATTTATTCAATTGCATTGGGACTTCCATTAAAAGGAGTTCCGTATCGCTGTCTGCTTTAAAATCCAAAGTTGCTATATCCCAGATTCCTAAGCCATCTCTTTCATTAAGTTTTTGTTCATTTATGGAAACATCTCCTTTTAAAACAAAAACATACACACCATTGTTTTTAGGATTCTTCAATTGATATGTTAGGGTTTTATCTTTATCTAAACGGGTCATATGGAACCAGGCATTTTGATGTACCCAAACACCGGCATCATCTGTATTGGGCGATAGTACCTGTTGCAATTTATTTCTGCGGTCTGCGCTGTTAAGCGTCATCTGGTCGTAACGTGGCTCAACGTTTTGCTTGTTTGGAAAAACCCAAATCTGCAAAAACTTTACGGGCTGGTCCGGATTGTTATTGTATTCAGAATGCATTACACCTGTCCCAGCGCTCATTACCTGAATGTCGCCAGCTTTGATGATGGTCTCGTTTCCCATATTGTCCTTGTGCTTGAGGTCGCCTTCCAAGGGAATGGAAACAATTTCCATATCCTTATGCGGATGCGTTCCGAAACCTTGGCTTTCTGAAACGATATCGTCGTTCAATACTCTTAATGCCCCAAAGTTCATACGCTCTGGATGGTGGTAGTTTGCAAAACTGAAGGTGTGCCTTGATCGTAACCAACCGTGGTTTGCATGTCCTCTTGTGTCTGCTTTGTGAAGTACTGTATTCATGGTTTTTCTTTCTTTATTAGACAAGTGATTATATCCTTTATTTTTGTTTGTGTAACTTTTTAGTGTCCCAGAAGCATTTGCTAAAGCTGAAACTCCTAAGACCGTAAATGCACTTGCTGCAACTGCATTTTTTAAAAAGTCTTTGCGTTTCATTTTATTGTTTTTTATTGCATTAACTCTTAAACTAATCTTATACCGAACTAATAATCAACTGATAGACAATAATATAAACTTATTCATAACATTATTTTTCTTCTCGCTTTTTAGAATTTTCTATTATTTCAGAAAAATTGATTATTTTTAGTCCATAAATTTTAATCAAAATGACAGATGTAAAAGAAGTTGGTTTGGTGAAGGAATGGCTTGTAGATGCCCTACCGTATGAGGTTTTGTGGGCAAATGAAGAGGGTAGTATTTTCTATGGCAACAAAAAATTATGTGAGCGTCTCCAATACAGAAAATCAGAGCTTACCCAACTCACCATCTTTGATATCAACAGCACGGTAACACCTGAAAGCTGGCAACAACACTGGGACACACTCAAAGAGAACAAGACCGAAAATTTCAAAGCGGTGCATCGGGACAAATCGGGAAAGTTTTATGAGGTTGAGGTTTTTGCCCAGTTTTTCTCAAATAATGGAAAAGAAATGGTCTGTTCTATCATGAACGATATCTCTTCGTCTAGTTTCTATAAAAACTTGGTCGATAATGTAGAGTCGATTGCCAAAGTGGGTGGGTGGAAACTCAATCTTCAAGATGGCTCTATCATCGTAACCAAGGAAGCGTTTAAGATTTTTGATACTGATGAGAAAGAGGATTTTCATCCAGGAAAAGTTGTTCATTTTTTTAAGGATACCGAAAAATTCAAGAAGAGCATTAGTGCTACGATCCGAGAAGCGACACCTTTTGATGGTATTTTTGAAACGAAAGAAATTCCGAGTAGATATATACGTGCCATTGTAAAGCCAGTACTTAAGGGCGACAAAATTTTTAAGGTTATAGGTGTATACCAGGATGTCACAGAACAAGTGAAGAAGAAAAGCAGGCTTAACTTCTTCAAGGATGTGATTGATAATGCACAAGATTTAATTTACGTGTATAATGAAGAAGGAGCATTACTGGAATACAGTAACTCCGTCTCCAAAACATTGGGTTTTTCCAAAAAAGAGTTGGACCATTTTTCCATTTTTGATCTAGATGCCGGTATCACACAAGATTGGTGGCAATCGCATTTCAAAGAAATGAAGGAGAAGGGTTCATTACGGATGGAATGGCTGGTTACCAGAAAAGACGGCACTAAGTTCCCCGCGGATATTGTGGCCAACCATATTAAGTATGAGGGTGAGGACATCAATTGTGCGGTGGTACGGGATATAACCAACAGAAAAGAGCATGATCTAAAACTACTTGAAGCACTTGAGGAAATTAAATGCTTAAAAGACAGGTATGAAATTGAAAATGAATATCTACAGGAAGAAATAAGCATCAAATTAAATGCGGATAATATAATAACTAACAGTACTGATTATTTGAAGGTTTTAGAACAGGTACAGCAAGTGGCTTTAACCACAACAACTGTCTTAATAACTGGTGAATCCGGCACGGGAAAAGAATTATTGGCGCGCGCGGTACACAATAATAGCTTAAGAAAAGATAGACCGCTCATAAAAATAAACAGTGCTACTTTACCCAAGGAATTAATTGAGAGTGAGTTGTTTGGCCATAAGAAAGGAGCTTTTACGGGTGCGGTCTCCGATAAAGTCGGGAAATTTTCATTAGCAGACGGGGGTACTATCTTTTTGGATGAAATAGGTGAAATGCCGTTAAACCTGCAACCTAAATTATTGCGCGTGCTTCAAGAGGGTGAATTTGATGAAGTAGGCGGTACAAAAACAAAGAAAGTAGATGTGCGTATTGTTGCTGCAACCAATAGAAATTTGGATGAAATGGTAAAGGAGGGGACTTTTAGGGAAGATTTATATTACCGCCTTAATGTCTTCCCGATCAATAGTCTGCCACTGAGAGATAGAAAAGAGGACATACCGTTTTTAGCACAATACTTTCTAGAAAAATATTCGACCAAGGCAGGTAAATCATTTAAGCGTCTTTCAAAGAAAACCATTACACTATTAATGGCTTACGACTTCCCTGGCAATATACGGGAACTGGAGAATCTTATTGAGCGGGCGGTTATCATAGAAAATGGCACCACCCTATTTCCCGGAAGTTGGTTGCCTACCGAACCAAAAACTATCAAAACGGCCGATGTTCTTACATTTAAGGAGGTTCAAAGGCAGCATATCATTGATGTTTTGAAACGCAGCAACGGGAAAGTAAGCGGCCTAAATGGAGCCGCCGGCATTCTTGATATGAATGCAAAAACCTTGTTTGCCAAGATGAAAAAGCTCGGTATTAGAAAAGAGACAATTTTTAAAGGTTAATAAACCACTATGATTTGAAATCAGTAGTTTTAAAGTAGCGATGAAATTGAGAGTAATGACTTTATCAACGATTGTGTTTAAGAAATTCATGATCCAAATCAATTCTGAAAGTATAATTAGAAAAATGTCCGAAACGTCTGGAGGAATTTAGGGAATTACCTATTTAGTTCAGTTAGTTGATAGATGAGATGAGGGATTTGTTAACAATCATTTCATTATAATTTGCAATAATCTTTGCGTTGAAAGATTCTGCTGACGCATTTGTACTTCGGTTATCAAAGTAGTTTAAGATGTTTTGATAATGAATTGACATTGTTCTGGCGATTGTATTAAAACTTTTAAAACCAGCTTGTCTTACTTTTTCATCCCATTTAGATAGACATATCGCCCTTTCAGGAGCACACAACAA
>NZ_CANMVP010000017.1 GCF_947501385.1 uncultured Polaribacter sp. | reverse complement strand
AAAAATGCTATGAAAAAGTCTTAAAAAAAGACTTCTCGAAAAAGAAATTTAAAGATAATGAAAAGGAAAACAAAAAAAGAAGGCAAAAGAAGTTGAACTTTAATTGAATACCTATGAAAACTTTTGAAATTTAGCCCCACAAACCTGGGCGTAGCTATCACAAACCACATTTTTTTATTTTGAACAGGGCTGAACGTTAAGAAATAGTCCAGTGGACTATTTTAGTGAAAGAGCCAGCTAGCGCAAGGCAATAGTGGAAAACCATTTACAGCTCCAGTCAGAAATTCTTTTGTAGTGTCTACAGAGACTCACAAACAAAAAGAAGCGCTCTTCTATTTATCTTTTATGCTGTTAGAAACAAAATGCTATCGTTTCTATTTAAGCGGTATGGTAGAATCATTTATCTATATCGCAGATGTAAAATATGTATTAGAAAAGTACAGCAGATATTTTGGAGCAGATGATTTTAAAACCAAACGAACAGCACTTAAAAAAGTAGAGTTCTTGGAGGTTAATTTACAAAGTAGGCTCAACGCCATTCAAGAATTAAAAAGCATTTTAATGCGGGATCTCAGATAAAAAAAACAGCGCCATTATTTTTTGCGCTGTTTTTTAAAAGAGTTGAAAAGGAGTTTCATCAGTACTGAAACAAGAAAACTGACTACAGCGCCAAGCACCGCTGGTACAATCGTTGTGATCACATCTTCTGCACCAATGTGAACCACAGAAGAAAATACCGTGCCACCCACAACACCAGCAGTTAAATCCTGATTTTGGAAGTGCTGAGGCATCTTAGTTGCTTTTCACGTAACTTTATGGAGTATTTAAAAAAAGAGCGTACCAGTTGTAGTCATCTATTCCGAGATTACCTAAAATAGCATTTTATGAGGCATAAAAGTGTAAGATGATGGCACTTTTAAGTACGGATAAAGCATAGATAGAGTATCATGATCACCAAAAGAGCTTGTATTTACCCAAAAGATATTCAACTCATTACAGGGCGGAGTGAACGCTATGGTCGTAAGTTATTACAGGATATTCGTGAGTTCTTAGGGAAAGGAATCCTACCAGTTTGTTACTATTGATGAGTTTTCGGAGTATTCTGGAATTCAGATAGATATCGTAAATAAGTATATAATAGATTAAATAAAAAGGGGTGAATTAGGTGTCAGTATTATTTTTATGTCTGGAAACGTAAGTAAATAGAGGCTCTTTTGCGAACGTGTTAGTTCCTTCCTTTCTGCAAATTTTTAAATGAGAATAGCACGTACATAGAAAATTACTTATCTATTTTGTACGTACTATTCAAGCCCCAATCAGCTGTGTGTAAGCTCTTAGGTTCTCTTAAGTGAATCTTCCCCCAAAATTCATCTTAAGATTTTTCATTTAATATTTTTTGTTTATGTAATTTATGCAATGCTAATTTTTGTTTTCTATTTTTGGCAGCTTGCCAAATAGCTGCTTCTATATCTAAATTTTGTCTTATTCCTTGAAAAATCATTCGAACATATTGTGCGTTATGATGTTCTCCGTTTCTATTTAGAATAGATTTGTTCTTTAAAATTCTTAAAACATCTTCTGAGTAACGACCCTGAAAAATCATTTTCAACTCCTTTTGCTCTAATTCTGTAATCATAGTAATTGACTTTGCTAGTATGATAATTGTTGCTATCTTGTTACTGTTTTGTGAATTACAATTTATGTAAATAAATTTACAAATCAAAACAAAATGGAAAATAAATTTACAAACATAAAGGACCGAGTTGTGGAGATTGCAGAAAAGCAAGATATAAGCAAGGAGGACTTCTTTAAAAGTATAGGAATGACTTCTGCTAGTTTTAGAGGGAAAGCGAAAGAATCTCCTTTAAATTCAAATGCAATTGTAAATATAATTACGAAATACCCAACCGTTGATTTGTATTGGTTGCTAAATGGTTCTACTGATAATATGCCTACGGAAGCTAAAAATCTAGTAAGTGAGCCAAATTATGAATATGAAAGACAATCTATAGCATGTAAAGAAAAAGATAAGCTAATAATGGTTTTACAAGAACAAATTGTAGATTTGAAATCTGATAAAGAAGACTTAAAAAAGCTATTGGGCCTTCGCAATGATGTTTAAATAAAATACATACCTAAAGAATTAAAGTTATTAGTACGCTACCATTCCAATTTAAAGAATTTACAATCCATCAAGACAAAACCGCCATGAAGGTTGGTACAGACGGAGTTCTGTTAGGCGCTTGGTGCAATACAGCAAACTATCCCGATGCAATTTTAGATATTGGTGCTGGTACGGGTGTTATTTCTCTAATGTTGGCTCAACGTTCTGATGCTATGACCATAGACGCTGTTGAAGTTGATGAAAGTGCATACGAACAAACAGTAGAAAACTTTGAGCAATCAGATTGGGCAGACAGATTGTATGGTTACCATTCAACTTTTCAAGAATTTGCTGATGAAATGGCAGAAGAAGAAGAAACATATGATTTAATAATATCAAATCCGCCGTTTTATTCAGACAATTTTGAGACTGAAAATACCGCAAGAAATCAGGCACGGTTTACCTCTTCTTTATCATTTGATGAATTATTTATTGGTGTTTCTAAAGTCTTATCAGAAAACGGAGTATTTTCGGTAATTATTCCCTTTAAAGAGAAAGTCGATTTTATTGCTTTAGCGAAAAATAACAAGCTGTATTTAAATAGGTTTTGTAAAGTTCAGGGCAATCCTACATCAGAAATAAAGAGAATTTTACTAGAGTTCTCTTTCCACAAAACTAAAATTTTAGAAGAAGATTTAATCATAGAAACCACACGTCATCAATATACTAAAGACTATATCAATTTGACAAAAGATTTTTATTTGAAGATGTGAGGTGTATAAAATTTTACCACAAAGTTTGCAAAGAATTTTCGCCAATAGCGCAAAGGTATTTTATATTGCTTTGAGCAACTCTGTAAATAATGAACTACAAAGATTTGCAAAAAAAATTATGACAGTGGGCACAAATTTTTTGCAACTTTCTCTGCGAATTTCTGTGTAAAAGTGTTTCTCTGCGAAATAACAATTACCCAATCACATTATTAGGATTATACCCTAAATATGGTGTTTTCTTTTCTGTAAATTTAATTCCATAAGCTTCTAACTCTTTTAAAATGGGTTCGTAGACCTCTTTTGTAATTGGCAATTGAACTCCAGGAGTTTTAATTTCACCTTTTAGAATTTTTAGGGCTGCAATTGCAACGGGCAAACCAACTGTTTTCGCCATCGCCGTGTAGGTTTGGTTTTCACCAATAACAACTAAACTACTTTCAATTTGTTGTTTTTTGCCATTTATTTCATATCCGAAGAGGTGTTGCATGACAATCATATCTTTATCATCTTCTTTTAAAGTCCAAGAATCTTCTAAAATTTGTTGTAGCATTTGAGCAGGAGTTGCGTTTTTTAAATGAATTTTTTTCTTAGAACTAAAAAGATCTAGTTCTAATAATTTTTCCCACATTACATCATCTTGATCTATTTTTAAGTAAGAACGCAGCTTCAATTCTACAGAATCTGAAGGAGAATAGGCCAAAAAAAGATTGACAAAATTTCGATACGTCATGTTTTCTGAATCTTCTATCTTGTAAGAATCATCTGTCATTCCTAACTGAACAAAAATATTCCAAGCTCTAGAAAAACCTACTTTTCTAATGGTTCCTCTATACATGGTTGGTATGTTTTCTAAACCATAAACATTTCTATATTTTAGAGAATCTCTATTGGCATAGGCCTCAAAGTTTCCACTTCCATTTATTTTTAAAAACTCTGTTCTCCTAAATAATTTATGATAGGGAATGTATTTGTAAGTACCTTCTTGAATAAACTTTGCAGCACCACCTTGACCCGCTAAGACAACATTTCTAGGGTTCCAAGTAAATTTATAGTTCCATAAATTGGTATCACTCTCAGGAGCTACCAAACCACCAGTAAAAGATTCAAAAAGCAAAAGTTTCGCGCCGTCGTCCTTAATTCGGTCAATGACTTTCATGGCGCTCATATGGTCTAAACCTGGATCTACACCAATCTCATTCATAAAAACCAACCCTTTTTTTACAGCAGCTTTATTTAAATCTTTCATTTCTTTAGAAATATAAGAGGCAGTTACCATGTGCTTTCCAAAGGAAATACAATCTTTTGCAACTTCTATATGGAATCGTGCAGGCAACATAGAAATAACAATGTCGGCTTTTTTAATTGCTATTTCTCGTTGGTTTTTATCAAAAACATCGATAACAATTGCCAAAGCATTTTTATGATTCCCAATTATTTTATCAGCATTTTTTGTAGAAATATCACCAACAGTTATAAAGAGATTCTCTTTGTCTGACTGGTCTAATAAATATTTTATTAAAGCAGAACTTGATTTTCCAGCACCAATAATTAGTATGTTTTTCATAGGATAAATGATGTATTTTTGTAGAGAACTAAGATACTCTATTTGTTTAAAATTTAACAAAAACCATTAAAAATGTTTAAAAATTTAATAATAACCTGTTTTTTAGGAATGTTAGCCATTATTTTAGGGGCTTTTGGTGCTCATGCTTTGAAAGAAACCTTAACAACAACTCAGTTATTGAGTTTCGAAACTGCCATTCGTTATCAAATGTACCATGTTATTGTGTTGTTATTTGTGAATACGTATAGTGGTTTTAGTTCCAAACAGCAACATACAATTAGTTGGTTGTTTTTTACAGGAATCTTCTTCTTCTCTGGTTCTATTTATGCAATTCAATTAACCAAAATAACGGCAAAATCTATTTGGTTTATTACACCGCTCGGAGGTTTGTTATTTGTAGCAGGTTGGATTTTTATGATTGCATATTTACTAAAGAAAAAGGGAAATAAATAAGATAATCATAAAAAAATAGGATTTAACTTCTGTGTAAAAAAATATTGTTTAATTTTGTGGTGTAATAATAGAAACACAACTAAAATTATAGAAATGATACAACTAAATACGAAATCGATTTCGTTAAAAAATTTAGGAATCAAAAATGCTACAATTCGCTATCAATTATCTTCTAGTGAATTACATGCTGAAACTTTAGCGAAAAAGCAAGGCGTAGAGTCTTCTTTAGGAGCAATTGCTGTAAATACAGGAGAGTTTACAGGGCGTTCTCCCAAAGACAGGTTTATTGTAAAAGATGAAATCACTAAAGATGAAGTTTGGTGGAGTGATATCAACTTACCATTCGATTCAGATAAATTTGATTCCCTTTATAATAAGGTTATAGATTACCTTTCAGAAAAAGAGATTTTTGTGAGAGATTCTTATGCGTGTGCAGATGAAAATTACAAGTTAAATATTAGAGTGGTTAATGAATACTCTTGGAGTAATATGTTTGCCTATAACATGTTTTTACGTCCTACAGAAGAAGAATTAAAAGATTTTTCTCCTGAATGGACGGTTATTAATGCACCAGGTTTTATGGCAAATCCTGAAGTAGACGGAACACGTCAACACAACTTTGCCATTTTAAACTTTACAAGAAAAATTGCTTTAATTGGTGGAACTGGTTATACGGGTGAAATTAAAAAAGGAATTTTTTCTGCATTAAATTTTATACTTCCAGTTTATAAAAATACATTGCCAATGCATTGTTCTGCAAATGTTGGTAAAAGTGGCGATACCGCTATTTTCTTCGGGCTTTCTGGAACTGGGAAAACCACACTTTCTACAGATCCTGACCGAAGTCTTATTGGAGATGATGAACATGGTTGGACTGAAGAGAATACCATTTTTAATTTTGAAGGTGGTTGTTATGCAAAAGTAATTAATTTATCTCAAGAACAAGAACCAGAAATTTTTGCAGCCATAAAAAAAGGAGCAATTTTAGAAAATGTTGTACTAGATGATCACGGAGTGGTCAATTTTGCAGACACATCTATTACTCAAAATACAAGAGTTAGTTACCCAATTTATCACATAGATAATATTCAAGAACCCTCTATAGGTAAGCACCCAAAAAATATTTTCTTTTTAACAGCAGATGCTTTTGGTGTGTTGCCTCCAATTTCTAAGCTAACACCTAGTCAAGCTGCATATCACTTTATATCTGGCTATACTGCAAAAGTGGCAGGAACAGAAGCAGGGGTTACAGAGCCAACACCTAGTTTTTCAGCTTGTTTTGGTGCACCTTTTATGCCTTTGCATCCAACTAGATATGCAGAAATGCTAAGTAATAAAATGCAAGAAGCGGGTGTAAATGTGTGGTTGGTAAATACAGGTTGGTCTGGTGGCCAATATGGTGTTGGTAGAAGAATGCCTCTTAAATATACAAGAGCAATGATTTCTGCTGTACTAAACGGAGATTTAGCAGACTATACTTATGAAAACTATCATATTCATTCTGTTTTTGGAGTTGCGCAGCCTAGATCTTGTCCTGGAGTGCCAACAGAATTATTAAGTCCGAGAGCAACTTGGAACAATGACGAAGCTTACTATAAAACTGCATTTAAATTATCAAATGCATTTAGAATGAACTTCAAGCAATTCGAAGAATTTGCATCTGAAGAAATCCGTAGAGGAGGCCCTCAACGTTATACCTTTTAGAATTTATTTTCTATTTTATCTCAAGAAAGCACTCTATTTTAGAGTGTTTTTTTATTTTTAGAAGTATATTTAATTAACAATATCATTTTATGATTAAAAATTGGTTTAAAAATATTGGTCCAGGAACTTTGGTTGCAGCAGCTTTTATTGGCCCAGGTACTGTAACACTATGTACGTTGGCTGGAGTAAATTTTGGTTTTAACTTGCTGTGGGCAATGCTACTTTCTATTATTGCCACCATTGTTTTACAAGAAATGGCTGCAAGATTAGGAATAATTTCTCAAAAAGGACTTTCAGAAGTCATCAGAGAACAAATAAAAATTCCTTTCTTAAAACATTTTGTGACACTTTTAATTTTGTCAGCAATTGTTGTTGGAAACGCTTCTTACGAGGCAGGAAATATTACTGGAGGTATTTTAGGCTTAGAAAGTATTTTTGGAAAATCTACATTTTCAATTGGAACTATTTCAATAAATATGATGAGTTTTTTAGTTGGACTCATTGCATTTGCCTTATTATATATTGGTAATTACAAGTTTCTAGAAAAAGCGTTGGTGTCATTGGTTCTTTTAATGAGTACCTCTTTTATGGTAACAGCAATTGTAACAAAACCAGATATTTTAAAAATCTTAGAAGGTCTTTTTATTCCGAAAGTTCCAGAAAAAAGTATTTTAACAATCATTGGGTTAATAGGAACTACTGTGGTGCCTTACAACTTGTTTCTACATGCTTCTTTGGTAAGAGAACGTTGGAAAAAACCTTCAGATTTATCTTCGGCGAGAAAAGATACTATAATTTCAATAATTTTAGGAGGTTTGGTCTCTATGGCAATTATTATTTCTGCAGCAGCCATAGATGTAAAGGATATTAAAAATGCTGCTGATTTGGCAATTGGTTTGGCACCATTGTATGGCGATTTTGCAAAATATTTTAGGGCTTTGGGTTTGTTTGCTGCAGGAATAACATCTGCAATTACAGCACCTTTAGCGGCTGCTTATGTAGCAAAAGGTTGTTTAGGGTGGAGTGGAGGTTTAAAATCTCGAAAATTTAGAAGTGTTTGGATGATTATTTTAGTTTTAGGAGTTGTATTTTCTTCCATAGGAATAAAACCAATTGAAATTATAAAATTTGCACAAGTTGCAAACGGACTGTTATTGCCAATAATAGCAATACTATTGTTGTGGATAGTAAATAAAAAGGCTGTTTTAGGAAAGTTCGTAAACTCTAAAACTCAGAATATTTTAGGTTTTGTCATTTTAGCAATTGCCCTATTTTTAGGAATAAAAGGTATTTTAAAAGTCTTTAATTTTATATAGCCCTTATCAAGGTTTTTTTCAAAAATTAAGACAAGGTTCTTTAAATGATTAAATTGATAAATAATTAATTATAACTACCTGTTGTGCATTTTGATAAATTCTGTCAATTCGAGTGAATTTCACGATTGAAATAAGTGAAATTTGTATCGAGAATAAGAATTTTCATTTCTAAACTAGTTCTCGATACGATTTTTTTTATCAAAAATCACTCGAACTGACATTTTGGAATACATTTAACTCAAAATGCACAACGGGTTATAACTTTAAAAAGTGATGCATATCATTGATATTAATTGTGATGTTGGCGAAGGAATAAATAACGAGCATTTATTAATGCCCTATATTTCTTCTTGTAATATTGCTTGTGGAGGTCATTTTGGAAATGCTGAAACCATTACTAAAACCATTGAAATAGCCATTAAAAACAATGTTTTAATTGGCGCACACCCTTCTTTTCCAGACAAAGAAAACTTTGGAAGAAAAGTAATTGATATTTCTGATAAAGATTTGAAAGAAAGTATTAAAAACCAACTAGAGTTGTTTTTAGACCAGTTGGCAAACTTTAACCAAAAAATGCATCATATAAAACCACATGGCGCTTTGTATAACTTAATTGCTGTTGATAAAAGTACAGCAAACTTGTTTATTGAAATTACAAAGAAATATTTAAGAAATTGTTTTTTGTATGTTCCTTATAATTCAGCAGTTGAAAAAATTGCCATTCAAAATAATATTAAAATAAATTATGAAGCGTTTGCTGATAGAAATTATAATGAAAATTTAATGTTGGTTTCTAGAGCTAAAGAAATTGCCTTGATTACAAACTCAGAGGAAGTTTTTAAACATGTTTTTTTAATGATTAAAAACCAGAAAGTGAAAACTATTTCTGGTGCAGAGAAATTTATAAAAGCAGATACTTTTTGTTTACATGGAGATACTGAAAATGCAATTGAAATCGCAAAAGGTTTGTCAGAAAGATTAAAAAAAGAAGGCATTAGAATTGGAATTTAAACTTACATACAAACCCTTTGGAAATAAAGCTATTTTAATAGAATGGAAACCTATAATTAATGAAGAAATTCTTAACGACATTATTTTATTTAAAGAGAAAATAAAAATTGAAAAAACTCAGTTGTTTTCTGATATCATAATAGGGTACAATTCTTTAACGTTAACATATGTAGCAGTAATTACAAACTTTTCTCATAAAGTTGAAGAACTAAAATCAATTTATAACAAGGAGAGTTTTGTTATAAGTCAAGAAAATTTCATTTGGGAAATTCCTGTTTGTTATGATTTAGCATTTGGAATTGATTTAAAAGAAATTTCTAAAGTATTAAATTTATCTACTGATAAAATTATTAAACTACATTCAGAAAGAATATATACGGTTTTCTTTATCGGTTTTTTACCAGGCTTTTTATATTTAGGAGGTTTGCATTCTAATTTGTATTTCGACAGAAAACCAAACCCGAGATTAAAAGTGGTAAAGGGTGCTGTTGCAATTGGTGGAAAACAGACAGGTATTTATCCCTCAAACTCTGCTGGCGGTTGGAATATTATTGGAAAAACACCCATTCATTTTTTTGATGTAAAAAAAGCAAATCCGTGTTTTGCAAAAGCTGGAGACAAAATAACATTTAAACCCATTTCTTTGGATGAATTTTATCAGCTAGAAAAACAACTGGAAAAAGATAATTACATAATTCCTAAAACGCTTTTTAATGATTAAGGTTTTAAAAGCGGGTTTTTATTCCTCCATTCAAGATAGAGGTAGAGTTGGTTTTGCTTCAAATGGAGTTCCTGTTTCTGGGGTTATGGACGCATTTTCTGCAGATCTTGCCAACAGTATTTTAAACAATTCTCTAAAAGATGCTGTTTTAGAAATTACTTTTGGAGGTTGTGAATTACAATTCTTAACAGCAACAAATATCTGTATTTCTGGTGGTGATTTTTCTCCTACAATTAATAAAAAACCAATAAAATTGAATGCAAATATAAAAGTAGAAGAAGGGGCTATTTTGTCCTTTGGAAAAATTCATTTTGGAGTAAGATGTTATTTGGCTGTCCAGAAAGGCTTTCAAACTGAAAAAATACTGAATAGTAGAAGTTTTTATCAGAATATTACAAAAAATACACGTATACAGAAAGGAGATTTACTTCCTTTGGATAAAAATATTTCTACAAAGGAAAGCGCTACCTCTTCATTAAAACCTATAAAATCATATTTTGAAAACTCTGAATTAGAATGTTATAAAGGACCTGAGTTTGAACTGCTAAATCATCAGCAAAGAAATATCTTGTTGACAAAAAATTTCACTATTTCGAATAATAATAGAATGGGATATCGTTTGAATGAAATTATCAGTAATTCCCTTTCATCAATTTTAACATCCGCAGTTTTAGTAGGAACCGTTCAATTAACACCATCAGGAAAATTAATTGTATTAATGCGAGACTGCCAGGTTACTGGTGGCTATCCTCGTATTTTACAACTTTCAGAGAAATCAATTAATAGACTTTCTCAAAAAAAAATGAGTCAAAACATCTATTTTACTCTTAAAAACTGTTTGAGTTAATAATTAACTTTATAGAGTTAAGTGTTCATTCTATAATGTGCGTATCTTTGCAATGTATTCATCAATACAATAGAAAAGTATAATTTTAAAAAAAATATATAATGAAAAATTTATCAGGAGTATTATTAGGAACGTTAGTAGGTGCAGCAGTAGGCGTTTTGTTTGCACCAGACAAAGGAGAAGAAACTAGAAGAAAATTAAGAAATGAAGCATTATCAGCAAAAGATAAAATTGCTGAAACTGCATCTGAATTATCTGAAAAAGTAAGTGCAACAGCTACTGACTTAAAAAATAAAGTAAGCAATACATATAGCGACAAAAAAGAAACTTTTGACGCTCAATTAGAAAATGTAATGTCTAATGTTAGTTATAAAGCTGAAGATGTAATTTCAACTTTAGAGCAAAAACTAAGGGATTTAAAAGACAAAAATAAAAAGTTGCAAAAAGATATGACTGGAGCACCTAAAAATGTGAAACCAACAATAGAAACCATATAATATAAAATTTATGAGTGTTTTTGAATCGGTAGATAGTTCTTCAGAAGATGGTGTAGAAAAAGGGAAAGATTTTATTAATAAATCTTATGTTTACTATAAATTAAAAACGTTTCATACACTTACACTTTCATTAAGTATTTTAGTTAAATTAATACTTATAGGGGGCTTGCTAACTATTGGAGTGCTATTTTTCTCAATAGCTTTGGCAATAACATTAGGAGATTATTTAAATAGTGTACCATTAGGATACCTTTTAGTTGGTGTGGTTTTCTTTTTTATAGGATTTATTATCTTCCTTGTAAGAAAAAGCATTGATGAACAGATTATTTCTAAAGTAGGCTCAAAATTTTTAAAATAATTGAAATAATGAACGTAAAATCTTATAAATCATTTATAGAAATAGAAAATGACTTAAAAATGTTAAGTCTAGAAAAACAAATTGCTTTTGAAGAATTAAAAGTTGTAAAGAATAATTTTGAAAACCAACTCAAACCTTTAAGTCTACTCGCTAGTTTTGCAAAATTTGCAGGTAAGTATAGCTTATTAGTTCTTGTAAAAAGAATATTTAAATAACAATCACCAAAACTTTAAAATTTAAACTCAAATTATGAAAAAATTAGTTATTACAATGATGGCTGCAACTTTATTAATTAGTTGTGATATTGATCAAACAAAAAAAACCAAATTACCAGGTATAGATATTGATGTAGATGCATCTGCAGGACAGTTACCATCTTTTGATGTAGATTGGGCAGAAGTAAACGTTGGTACAACAACAAAGACTGTAAAAGTTCCAAAAGTAGTAATTGTAATGGAAGAAGTTGAGGTAGAAGTGCCTTATATTGATGTAGATATGCCAGATGATGATGGTACTATGGAAAAAGAAGAACAAACTTTAATGGTTGAAGCTGAAGTTTCTGGTAAAGAACATGGTTTAGAAATTAAAGAAATTAGAGCTATGAATAATAACTTAATTGTAATTTCTGAATTAGAAGAGAGAACATTGTCTTTAGGAGATAAAAAATTAAGAGTTTCAGACCAAATTACTTTAAATGCTCCAGATTTAAATGTGAAGCATTATATTGTAGGTGAAAGACCAGATAGAGTATTTAATACAAGATATAAGTATTTTAAAACTATTGGAGACTTAAACAACAAATTAGGAACAGATTATAAAGTGATTTATTCTAAATAATTTTTATAAGTGGTTGGTTGATGAATGAGCCTCAATGTGAAAGCATTGAGGCTTTTTTTGTTATTCATCTAAAACCACCAATAATTTTTTCTTAAAATGATTGGGTGTAATACCATACTTTTCTCTAAAAATTTTAGAAAAGTAGCTTCTACTGCTAAAACCGATGCTGTATACTATTTGAGAGATATTTAGATCTGTATTTCTAATCATATCTCTTGCAGATTCTAATCGAACATGTCTTATATATTCTGTAACGGTTCTGTTATACAAAAACTTAAAACCATCTTGTAGCTTTGCTTGAGTTAAGCCAGAATCTACAGAAAGTTCTTCTAAAGAATAATCTTTTTCTGGGTTTTTTAGAATAATATTACCGAACTTTCTAACAGTTTTTAGTTCTGTTTTTGCGAGAGAAGTTGGCAATGGTACACCCGCTAAAAGCCTGTTGTGCTGTTGTATGTGAAAAGAGAGAATTTCATAAACAGTAGCCTCAATTTTTAAGATTCGTAACATGCCATTTCCTTTTATTTTCTTTAATTTTGTGATTAAATCTGCCATTTTTAAATTTAAGGTACCAAAATTAGCAAATCTATTTTCATGATCTGTATCTACAAAAACTTCATATAATTTTTTATTTAAGCTAGAAACATTCGTAGTTCTTTTTTGTAAAAAAAGTTTTCTAATAATTTCAATCATATTAATGCTTACTTTTTTATTCTTTGGAAAATGGAAGTAATCATATCCACCTGTTTTATTGGTAAATATCAAAGATTGAAACTGTTCTATAGTTCTTTCATCATTATTAATGCCAAACCGATGTTTTAAAGAACCCTCTGAAGGATATATAAAACGAATAGGATTAAATTCTGGAACTGCTTTAATTTTAAAAATAAAATCTTTGTGCAATGTAATATCAAAGTCGAGTAAATTTACACCCCAATCAAAGGGAATAAAACGCAATTTTCCAGAACCGAATTCATTTTCAATATATAGGGTGCTTTCGTTCCAGTTATGAGAAATGTTGCCTCCAATCTTTTCCTGTACTTGTTCTAATAAATCTTTATGGCTATCAGCAATAATTTCAATTGTAATCATAGTTTTTTTTTAAAATTTAGGTACTCATAAAATTATGAAGTCTATAAAGATACTATAAAAATTAAGTAAACGACTTCTCATATAAATTAAAAATTACACTAAATGAGGTCAAATCTTATTTAATATGATTCTAGCTTTGCGGTAAATAAAAAATAGTATACCATGAATATCTACGAAGAAATTAGAAAAGACCACGATAAACAAAGAGATTTATTAAAGAAATTAATTAAAACTTCTGGCGACACAAAAAAAAGAGATTCTATCTTTAAAGCTTTAAAAGATGAATTAAAAATTCACGCAGATGCAGAAGAAAGACATTTTTACAAGCCTTTGATCTCTAACGATATGATGCAGGAAAAAGCAAGACACGGCATCGCAGAGCATCATGAGATAGATGAATTGATTGAAAGTTTAGAAGAAACAACTTATGATTCTTCTGCCTGGTTAAAAACAGCAAAAAAGCTGAAAGAAACGGTTGAACACCATTTAGAAGATGAAGAACATCAGTTTTTTCAGTTGTCTGGTAAAGTGTTTTCTGATGAAGAGAAAAAAAAATTAGCCAAAGATTATAGAAAACACATGAAAGAAAACTTGTAAAATTATCTCTCGCAAATATTACGTACATCCAAAAAAAAGAAATTCTTATGAAAGTAGATTTATAAAAAAAATAGTTTTTTAGAAACTGGAGTATTAGATAAAATAAAATTTATGAGTGCTTCTAAAACTGTAATGTTTTCGCTGATTAAAAACTATCATCTTAACATTTAACATTTGAATATTGATTTGAGTTAAAATGCAAATCTTTTGAATCAATTATAAAATACTGCCTAAGGTATATTTAGATTTTAATAAGATAAAGCTTAAGATGTATAACATTTGACATCTAAAAAGGAAACAAATGTTCATGAAAACTTAAAGAATATGAATACTGACAGAGAAGAAGTAGGAGAAAAGCTAAACGCTCTTTTAGAAAAAACCTACGATGCAGAAAAAGGATTCAAGAAAGCTGCAGAAAATATCGAAAATGAATCCTTAAAAAATTACTTCAGTAAAAAAGCGGAAGAACGACATGCTTTTGGAGAAGAATTGAAAAAAGAAATTAGAGCTTTTCATCAAGATGTGGATAAAGGTGGTAGTGTTTCAGGAACTGCACACAGAGCTTGGATGGATATTAAATCGTTGTTTTCTTTAGATGATGAAGAATCTATGTTAGAGGAAGCAGTTAGAGGAGAAAAAGCATCCGTAAAGGAATATAAAGCAGTAATTAATGAAACGAATCTACCTCCAAGCACAAAAAATATATTGGAATCTCAAAAGAATAGAATTGAAAACGGTCTTTATAACACAAAGTCTTTAGAAGAGTCGTTTTAATCTATAAGAATTCCTCGAGTGGCTAGCCTCGGGGTTTCCGATGTCTCGAATGTTCTGGAATCGTTCCCGTGAACCTGCTTGCGGCAATCAGGAACGGGAATCTAAATACAATCCCAAATGTTTTAGGGACGGTTTTTGACCTTATTTCAGGCCAAAGCTTGTGCCTGGATTGACTGGGTATAAAACCAGCGAAATACCTTTAATGACCTCATATTTGAAAAAAAGATGCTTGGAAAAAGCATCTTTTTTTCTGAATAATGATTTCTTATTGGATTATTTGAGTTAAGAATGAATTTATTAGCGTTAATTGATGCTATATTTTGAATGTAAATTTGTCATGAAAGAATAGGCATATCGATCTATTTAATTATTAACTATAAAACTTTGAAATTATGTTACGTTGGACAATCACATTTGTAATTATCGCATTAATAGCTGCCGTTTTAGGATTTGGTGGGATAGCTGGTGCAGCTGCAGGAATTGCTAAAATTATATTTTTTGTATTTTTAGTATTGTTTGTATTATCACTTATTAAAGGAGGATTTAAAAAGTAAATTGATATAGCTTTGAAAAAGAAAAAAACTGTTTGTAATTCATTGCAAACAGTTTTTTTTACGCGATAAATCCGTTTTCTTTCGCATGCGCGATTGCCTCTTTACTAGCGTTTACGATTAAAAATTTTGTATCAGAATAATCTTTTATCAACGTTTCAATTCTTTCCATCTTTTTAGAATGTAGCACACTTCTTAAATAGATTGCTTTGATTCTATTTGGATACTTTTTAGTAATTTCCATATAAATATCTGCATCATATTCTCCTGCATCTCCAATTAATATAAAAGATAGGTCTTGATAGGTTTTTAAGATATTAATAATTTCTTTTTGTTTTTGAGGTTTTTCATCAAGCGATTTTTTCTTCAAAATAGTATTAAAGCTTCTCAACAAAATAGCTCCTTTAGGAAACTTATTTTCTTTTAGGAATAATTCTAAGTATCTATATAAATTCCAAGGACTATGGCTAACATAATAAAGCGGATTTGCATTTTTTCCTGATTTTCCTAAATGCAATAAACTATAAAAATCTGAAGAACCTACTAAAGCTTTCCTTTTAAAAGGTGACACAAAAAATGTATTTAATAAAACTCTCCATTTTAATTTAGAAATAACTCCCGTATGAAGAATGGTGTCATCAATATCACTTATAATTCCAAAATCTGAATTTTCTGAAGGAATTAAGAGCTCTCCTGGGAATCTATTCCCATTGTTAATTTTTCTAGATACATTCGCATTGGAGAAAGAGATTTCAAAATTTAGCCAACCTTCACTATTTGTTAAGGTATGTAAGTTTTCAATCTTTTCATCAACAATAAAATATCCATCATTGTCAGTAACAGTTTCTATTTTGAAGTTGTTTGGAAGGGTAATTGTTAATGCCGTATTTTTAATTTCATCACTCTCAAAACGTTTCCAAGAATTTATAAGTAAGCCTAAAATATTTTTACGTTCTAAATTGATATTTTCATCTTCTAAAGCTCTTCCTCTGGTGTAAAAATGATTGTTTGTTCCATAGCTTTGGAATACAATAATTTGTAAAGAATCTTTCTTGAAAAAAGGCATATTTTTTTATTTTCAAGATACAAAAAAACAAAAAAAAAGCTACAAAATATTGCAGCTTTTTTAATAAGATATAAAAGTTAAAAATAATTATTGTTTACTTTCAGCAATCACTTTTACTTTATTAGTAGTTTTATCTTTACCAACATTTACAGAAACTACCTTTCCAGATTTATTTGCTTGTTTTTCAATTTCAGCAATGGTTCCTTCAAATTTTTCAACATTTGTTGAAATTACTTCTCCGTTTAGCATTGTAGAAGTCACAATAGTAGCCATTGCTACATCTCCAGTAGTTTGTTTGATGTCAATTCTTACTTCCGTTTCTGTATTTTCAGCCTGATTCGTTTCAGCAGAATGACCTCCTAAAATAGGTGCAATTACCAATCCAATTAAACATGTTAACTTAATTAAGATGTTCATGGAAGGTCCAGAAGTATCTTTAAAAGGATCACCAACTGTATCTCCTGTGATTGCAGCTTCATGCGCATCAGAACCTTTGTGCGTCATTTCACCATTAATCATAACACCTGCTTCAAAAGATTTTTTAGCGTTGTCCCAAGCTCCACCTGCATTATTTTGGAAAATTGCCCATAAAACACCACTTACTGTTACACCAGCCATATAACCACCTAACATTTCAGCAATCATTAAATTGTCCATTCCAAATAACATAGGAACAAAAGCAATTATTAATGGGAAACCGATAGTTAATACCCCTGGCAACATCATTTCTTTTAAGGATGCTTCCGTAGAAATTGCTACACATTTATCGTATTCTGGTTTTCCTGTTCCTTCCATAATTCCAGGAATTTCTTTAAACTGGCGTCTCACCTCGTACACCATTTCCATAGCAGCTTTACCAACAGCATTCATCGCCAAAGCAGAGAATACAACGGGTACCATTCCACCCACAAATAACATGGCTAAAACGGGAGCTTTAAAAATATTAATTCCGTCAATTCCTGTAAAGGTTACATACGCAGCAAAAAGTGCTAATGAAGTTAATGCTGCAGAAGCAATTGCAAATCCTTTACCTGTTGCCGCAGTTGTATTACCAACAGAATCTAATATATCTGTACGTTCTCTTACGATTGGTTCTTGTTCACTCATTTCTGCAATTCCACCTGCATTATCTGCAATTGGTCCAAAAGCGTCAATTGCTAATTGCATTGCTGTTGTTGCCATCATTGCTGATGCTGCCATTGCAACACCATAAAATCCTGCGAACGCATAAGAAGACCAGATCGCAGCAGCAAATAAAATTACCGTTGGAAAAGTAGAAATCATCCCGGTAGCTAAACCAGCAATAATATTAGTTCCTGCTCCTGTAGCTGATTTTTGTACAATGTTTAAAATTGGTTTTTTACCTAAACCTGTATAATATTCTGTTACCGAAGAAATGACTGCACCTACTACTAAACCAACTAAAGCTGCACAAAACACTCTTAATGAAGAGATCTCTTTTAACACATTACCATCAGATTCAAAGAAATTCATTTGCATAGTTTCTGGCAACATCCAAGTACATAAAAAGTAACAAGTAATTGCAACTAAAGCAATAGAAAACCAGTTTCCTTTGTTCAAAGCTCCCATTACTTGAGATTCTTTAGCATCGTTAGATTTAATACTAACTAGCATTGTTCCTAACATAGAAATAATAATTCCAACCCCAGCAATAGACATTGGTAATAAGATTGGACCTATTTTACCAAAACCTTTAAATATATCAATATTGTTTACGTCTATAATATAGTTTCCTAAAACCATTGCTGCTAAAACTGTTGCCACATACGAACCAAATAAATCGGCGCCCATTCCAGCAACATCTCCAACATTATCTCCAACATTATCTGCAATTGTAGCAGGATTACGTGGATCATCTTCTGGGATACCCGCTTCTACTTTACCAACTAAATCTGCTCCTACATCTGCCGCTTTGGTATAAATACCACCACCAACACGTGCAAATAAAGCAATGGACTCTGCTCCTAAAGAAAAACCTGCAAGCGTTTCTAATATTTTAGTCATATCCGTTGTGTTTGTCCAACCGTCTGGCATAAAAATCGAAAAGAAAATAATAAAAAAGATGGTTAAACCTAGCACAGCTAAACCAGCAACACCTAATCCCATTACAGTTCCACCTCCAAAAGATACTTTTAAGGCTTGTGGTAAACTAGTTTTAGCAGCTTGTGTTGTTCTTACATTGGTTTTAGTTGCAATTTTCATTCCCATATTTCCTGCTAAAGCAGAAAAAATAGCTCCAAAAATAAAAGCAACCACAATTAAGATACTTGTAGATGCTACAACTTGAGAAACAATTGCCAATAAAATACTAGATACAACAACAAATATGGCTAGTAATTTATATTCGGCTTTTAAAAATGCTAGAGCTCCTTCATAAATGTGGCTAGAAATTTCTGCCATTTTACCATCGCCTGCGTCTTGTTTTAACACCCAAGACCTTTTTATCCACATATAAGCTAAACCTATTAAGGCTGCTACAATTGGCATATAAATCATCATTGACTCCATATATTATTTTTAATTTGATTAGTTTAAAACGGGCGTAAAAGTAAGAAAATCAATGTGAAATAAAAAACCTCTTAAAAATTTAATTTTAAGAGGTTTGTAATTTATAGGTAGTTTAATTTTTATATTTTGAAATTATCAGTCTTTTTGTAGTCGCTTTTTTCGTATCTCTCAACACAATCAACATAAATATTTAATGCTTCTTTTGCGTCTCCCCAGCCACCAACATCTACTTTTTTCTTTTCTAGATCTTTATACACTTGAAAAAAATGTTCAATTTCTTTTAGTCTATGCGGATTTAAATCAGAAATATCATTTTTATTGTTCCATATGGGATCTGAAATAGGGACACAAATAATTTTTTCATCGGGTCCTTTTTCGTCTGTCATATGAAAAACACCAATGGGTTTTACTTCAATAACACACATAGGAAAAGTGGGTTCGTGTCCTAAAACTAAAACATCTAATGGATCATCATCTAAAGCAAGTGTTTCTGGAACAAAACCGTAATCTGCAGGATACATCATAGAAGAGAATAACATTCTATCGAAACGAATTTTATGCAAATCAAAATCATATTCATACTTATTTCTACTCCCTTTTGGGATCTCTATTAAAACGTCGAAAGTTTTCTTTTCTTTAGGACTCATAAGTCTTCTTTATTTTTCTATTTATTTTAGTGCAAAAATAGGAATTTTATGAAGGTTTTCAATAAAAAAGGAAGGGTATTTACGCAATGCTTTTCGAAAAAATTTGAAACTATAAGATACTAAAAATCCCCTTTTCAATAAATGAAGAGGGGATTTTTTTAAGTTGATAAAATTTTTTATAAATACATTACTTCTTTTACTGCTTTTACAACATCCTTAGAATTAGGAATCCATTTTTCAAATAAAACTGGCGAGTAAGGTGCAGGAGTGTCTGCCGTTGTAATTCTCTTAATTGGCGCATCTAAATAATCAAATGCTTCCTCTTGTATTCTGTAAGTAATTTCTGAAGCAACACTTGCAAAAGGCCAAGCTTCTTCTAAAACTACCAATCTGTTGGTTTTCTTTACGGAAGTTAAAATCGCAGCGTGATCCATAGGACGTACTGTTCTTAAATCTATAATTTCAATTGAAATTCCTTCTTTAGCCAACTCATCTGCAGCTTTATAAGCTTCTTTTATTATTTTTCCGAAAGAAACAACGGTTACATCTGTTCCTTCTCTTTTGATGTCTGCAACGCCAATAGGAATGATATATTCTCCTTCAGGAATTTCCATCTTATCACCATACATTTGTTCAGATTCCATAAAAATAACAGGATCATCATCTCTAATTGCTGCCTTTAATAGCCCTTTTGCGTCATAAGGATTCGAAGGTACAATTACTTTTAAACCAGGTGTATTTGCAAACCAATTCTCAAAAGCTTGCGAGTGTGTTGCACCTAATTGACCAGCAGAAGCTGTGGGGCCTCTAAAAACAATTGGACAGTTAAATTGGCCACCAGACATTTGTCTAATTTTTGCTGCGTTATTAATAATTTGATCAATTCCTACCAAAGAGAAGTTAAAGGTCATGTACTCTACAATAGGTCTGTTCCCATTCATGGCAGAACCAATTGCTATACCAGCAAAACCAAGTTCAGCAATAGGAGTGTCAATCACTCTTCTTTCACCAAACTCATCTAACATTCCCTTACTGGCTTTGTAAGCACCATTATACTCGGCAACTTCTTCTCCCATTAAATAAATGCTTTCATCTCTGCGCATTTCTTCACTCATTGCTTCGCAAATTGCCTCTCTGAATTGAACTGTTTTCATCTACTATTGATTGTTATTAATTTCGATTAGCAAAAGTAAGGAAATTATGAATAAAAAAAATGCTAAAAATAGAAATAAATAGGGGTTGTTTTTTATTCAATTTCTGCACTTCTACTAAAAATACTTTCTTTGGTTTGGTATTTAAAACCTTCAATTTTTGCAATATCTAAAATAGAATGAAACAAGAAATTACTTGAGATAGAATCATTCTCTATTGCTTGTAAACGCTTTATCTTTAACTCATTTTTTATACCAAAATGATCTGAATACCAGATGAGCATTGCAGGGTTTTGTGATGTTTTATGAGCTATACCATGAAACCATTTACCTTCTTCACCTAAAGTTTCTCCGTGGTCTGAAACATAAATTAAAAGCGTATTTTTATTTTCTTTCTTTATGTTATTGATAAGACTATTTAAAAAGAAGTCAAAATAAACAATGGTATTATCGTAAGAGTTTATAAGTTGTGCTGTTGAAGAAGAACCAAGATGTTTACTTGCTACTATTGGAGTATATTTTTTAAATGCATCACCATATCTACTGTTGTAATACCAATGACTCCCAATCATATGAAAGGTTGTTATTGAATTTTTTATAAATGGTTTGTTAGGCTGGTAATGCTTTAATAATGAGATGTCTTTTTCTTTTTTAAAGCTGAAGGCAGAATGAAATTTATCAATAATAATAACAGAATCGTTTGTGTTCACAATGCTCTTATAGCTTTTTTCTAAAGATTGATTTCCTACCCATTTTGTATGAAAATTAGCTTTTTTTAAGATACTATATAAGCTTGTTAATGCCTTTTCATTTGTATCTGAAATAGATTTGTCTGTTAATAATTGTGGAACACTAGTTGACGTATAAGTCAAAGGTGTATAGAGGTTTTTAAAACTGATTAAATTTTTCTGCTGAGATAGTAATGGAGTTGTATTTCTATGGTAACCATTTAAATATAAGTGATCTGCTCTAAGAGATTCTCCCAATACTAAAATTATTTCTAAACCATTTTCATTAGAAATAACATTTTCCTTTACCTCTTTTAACCGTAGATTTGGTTTTTGTAAATATTTTTGAAAACCAAAAACCACACTGTATGGAATTCTTCTTTTTAAAGTATCAGAACGTTTGTTTTCAATGACAAAAAAACATCCTATTGCTATAACTGCTAAAATACTTAAAGGAGATTTTAAAGTATTGTTTTCTAAAGTATGAAATTTTTTAATACAGAAAATAGCAGTGAGCAATGATGCTAATAAGTAGGTTATAAAAGGAACATTCATAATATCTACAGCAATGTCTGGTTTGGTTTCTAAAATAGCTTGAATTAAGCCTGTGTTTACAGAAATATTTTGCGAATATTCCCAAAAAGAAAAACCAGAAAATAGCACAAAGAAGATTGGAAATAAAATCGAAAAAGCTCTTTTGAAAAGACTCAAAAAATAAATAAAGCCAAAAAAAGTGAATTGTAATATAAAAAAATGACCAACGTAAATAAAGTAAGCCTTTGCAGTGCCAAGCGGAATGTGAATATAAGAAGCAATACTTATAAAAACAGCGATACACAAATTAATAAGTAAGTGAAATCGAATTTCGTGTTTGTATGTTTTAAAGATTTTCATTTGTGTTTTTTCTTGTTTTTTCAAAAATAATTCAGCTTAAATATTTTTTAAATGTTAGACGGTTTAATTATTCTTTTTTTGAGAAAAAATACTTTTTTCAATTTTATAGTTAAAATCTTTAATTTTTGAAACATCCAAAATACTGTGAAACAAAAAATCTGTCGAAAGAGTATCATGTTGTCTAGAAAGTAAGTTTTTTATACTAATGGGGTTTTTCTTTTTGAACTTTTCTGAATACCATACAAGCATTGCTGGATTTTCTGACGCTTTATTTCTTTGGGCATGAAACCATTGCCCTTCCTCTCCTAAAGTTTCGCCATGATCAGATAAATATATGAGTATTGTTTCTTGTTGTGATTTTTTTAATTTATTAATTAATTTGTTAAGAAAGAAGTCTAAATAAAGTATTGTATTGTCATAAGAATTTATTAGTTCTTCTTTTGATGCTGAACCTACATATTTGCTAGTCACCATTGGATTAAATATTTTAAAACGATCATCAAAACGACTGTTGTAATACCAATGACTTCCTATCATATGAAGTGTCGATATTTTATTTTTAGTAGAAAAATTTTGTAATTTAAATGTATCTAATAAAACTAAATCTTTTTCTTTTTTAAAACTCAAAACAGAATGAAATTTATCTACTATTAAAATTTTCTCATTTGTTTTTACAAGACCTTCATAGCTTTTTTCCAAAGATTGGTTTCCAATCCATTCAGTATAGAAACCAGTTTTTTTTAAAATACTATATAGACTATAAACCTCATTTTTTCTATGATCTAAAATAGATTTATCTGATAAAATTTGTGGGACACTTATGGCTGTGTATGTTAAAGGTGTATATATATTCTTAAAACTTAAAACATTATTCTGTTTCTTAAGAAGTGGAGTTGTATTTCTTCTGTATCCATTTATAGATAAATGATCTGCTCTTACAGATTCTCCAAGCACAAAAACAATATGTAAACTGTCTTTTTTTGTACTTATATTCTTAGGTACTTCTCTTAGTTTCAAATTAGGTTTTTCTAAATAGTCTTTGACTCCAATAAATGCACTATACGGTAGTTTTCTAGTTAAAATTCCAAAGCGGTAACGATCTGCTAAAAAATACACAGCAATGGCAATAATTGATAAAATAAATAGTGGAGATTTTAAAGTATTTATTTTTAATTTTCTATGTTTTTGAATAATAAAAATAATGCACAACAAATTAAAAAATAAAAAAATAACAAACTGTAAACTGACAACATCTATAGCAATATCGATGTTAGACTCTAAAATTGCTTGTATCATTCCAGAATTAATGGAGATGTCTTGTGTATAAACCCAAAAAGAAATTGCTGATAGCACAAAAAATATAATAGGAAAAATGACCAGAAAAATTCTTTTTGATATGCTTAAAATATATAAAAAACCAAAAACAGAAAATTGCAGAATTAAAAAATGTATGGCGTATATAAAAAGTGACTTTGAATCATCAAGAGGTATGTGTACATATGATGCAAAACTAATAAAAATTGCAAATAAGATACTTAGAAGCAAATGAAATTTTATTTCTGCCTTAAAAAATTTAATTCTTTCCATTGAAAATAGGAGCATATTTATTAACAAGTAAGATTATAGGATACATTATTATTAATTGAAATAGGACTAAAACTATTTTTTCAAATTCATTAAAGTCAAATATTTCAATGCCTATTAAAAAAAATAACACCGCTTTAATAAAGGTAATAGACCTTATTTGTAATGCTAAAATCGGAATCGTATTTCTTCCTAGAAATGATAAAAAAGAAAATCTATTAAACTTTTTAAAGAGTAAAATCCAAAATAAAATACCACAAAAAGAATTCAATAAAAAAAAGAATTCATTACCATATATAGATCGATACATATCAACTTTTTGAAAGGCTAAAAATGATAAAATTAGATGAAATATAAATACTAAAAATAGTATCAAATATTCTTTCTGATGATTTTTTTGAAGAAGTTTTTTTTTACCATAAAATCCCAATGCATAAAAAGAAAGTGCAACTAAAGAAACATCAAAACTCCAAAAAAAACATGTATTAAAATACTTTGGCAACATAAAACCTATTAAAATACTAATTAATAATACTACGATTTTTATCAAAGTGTTTCTAAATTTTAGCAAAAAATAAAATATTAAAAATGTAAGGAATAAACAGGGTAAAAACCACATAGGAATTCCCCAATTCATATATTCTGTATCTCCTTGAGAGAAAAATATTCCAATAAAATTCTTTACTGGTGATAAATCTAATAAACTAGACTCACCAAACTTACGACCAATAAAATACCAAAAGATAAAAAGCAAAAGACTCCATAAGAAATACGGAACTAAAATTTGTTTTGCTCTTTTTCTTATAATATTGAATCCAGTTTTTTTAGGGTGAAACATACCCGCAAGCATAAAAAACAGCGGCATATGGAAGCTATATATATAATTTTCAATTGCAGGAAAGTTATGACCATAAACCACTAAGATAATCCCGAAGCCTTTAACTTGATCTATCCAGCTTATTCTTTTATTATCTAAAGGTTTATTTTTCAACAGAATTTAATTACTGATTTCGATAGTTTTATTATCGTAAAAATACTCATTTAAATATAAAAGAAATGCGTAAGCAAAACCACAATCGATTTCTAAAACTGTTAAATAAAATAAAAATTTACTATGCATGCATAGTAAATTTAAAAAAAAGACGTAATTTCGTAACCAAGAAAACACGATAAAATTAGAATTTATGAAAATATTAGTTTGTATTAGTCATGTTCCTGATACCACTTCAAAAATTAATTTTACAAATAATGATGCTGAGTTTGATAAAAATGGAGTGCAGTTTGTAATCAATCCTTATGATGAATTTTGCTTAACCAGAGCAATGTGGTTTAAAGAAAAGCAAGGTGCTTCTGTAACAGTTGTAAATGTAGGTGGAGCAGAAACAGAACCAACACTTAGAAAAGCGTTGGCAATTGGTGCAGACGATGCTATTCGAATAAATGTAGCTGCAACAGATGGCTTTTTAGTAGCGAAAGAATTGGCAGAAGTTGTAAAAAACGGAAGTTATGATTTGGTTTTAGCAGGAAAAGAATCTGCAGACTATAATGGTCAAATGGTACCAGGAATGCTAGCTTCACTAGTAGGTTTTAATTTTGTGAATGGTTGTGTTGAGATGGAAGTTGACGGAACAAACGTAACTGCCAAAAGAGAAATAGACGGAGGTAATGAAACATTATCTACAAGTCTACCTTTGGTAGTGGGAGGTCAGAAAGGAATTGTAGAAGAAAAAGATTTACGTATTCCTAATATGAGAGGAATTATGATGGCGCGTAAAAAACCGTTACAAGTTATAGAAGCCTTAGGTGCGAACCCAACAACATCCATTGAGTCTTTTGAAAAACCAGCACCAAAAGGAGCTGTTAAATTAGTAGATGCAGATAATTTAGACGAGTTGATTAACTTGTTACACAACGAAGCAAAAGTTATTTAATTTTTATAAAAATTAAATGATGTTGAACTCGTTTCAGTATCAAAAGCCTATTTAAATAATTATAAATAATTATAAATAAGTGTAGTTGAGTTTTTCAATAAAACAATTTCACAGTTACACAATTAAACAATATACATTATGTCAGTTTTAGTTTTTGCCGATGCAACAGACGGAAAATTTAAGAAAACTTCTTTTGAAGTAGTTTCTTACGGAAAAAAAGTAGCGGAACAGTTAGGAACAAATGTGGTAGCGCTTACAATAAATGCAACAGATGCTTCAGAACTATATACTTATGGCGCAGAAAAAGTACTAACAGTTACAAACGATAGCTTATCAACTTTTAACGCAAAAGAATACGCATCTGTTATAGAACAAGCTGCAAAAAAGGAAAATGCAACCGTAGTTGTTGTAGATTCAAGTATAGATGGTTTGTATGTAGCACCCTTAGTTGCAGTAAGTTTAGAAGCTGGTTATGCTTCAAATACAATAGCTGCGCCAACAAATACAGCTCCATTTACTGTAAAAAGAAAAGCATTTTCTAACAAAGCTTTTTCAAATACTGTAATTTCTACAGAGCATAAAGTAATAGGTTTGGCTAAGAATTCTTTCGGAATTCATGAAAACCCAGTTGCAGGAACATCAGAAAGTTTTGATGCGCAAATTGCAGATTCTGGTGTAAAGTCAGAAAGTATAGAAAGAGTTACAGGAAAAGTAACCATTGCAGATGCAGATACAGTAGTTTCTGCAGGTAGAGGTTTAAAAGGACCAGAAAATTGGGGAATGATAGAAGAATTGGCAGACGTTTTAAACGCGGCAACAGCTTGTTCTAAACCCGTGTCAGATTTAGGTTGGCGTCCTCACGCAGAGCATGTGGGACAGACGGGAAAACCAGTAGCTTCTAATTTATACATCGCTATCGGAATTTCTGGCGCCATTCAGCATTTAGCAGGAATTAATGCTTCTAAAGTAAAAGTTGTCATCAACACAGATCCAGAAGCGCCATTTTTTAAAGCGGCAGATTACGGAGTTGTAGGAGATGCTTTTGAGGTGGTTCCTAAATTAATAGAAAAATTAAAAGCCTTTAAGGCGGCTTAGTATTTTTCGGGCTTGCCTAAATTATTTTAACATAGAATTCTAAGAAACCTATCAACATTCATATTTTGATAGGTTTTATTATTTGCAAAAGACAGCATCTATAAATAATTTTATCAGGCTTTGAGTTTATCTTGAGCGAAGTCGAAAGGCACTCACTTTTTTATTTGCTTAGAAAAAGCAAATAAAAAGAGCTCAAACATTCACTTGTCTTTTAGCGTGGTTGAAAGACTTTAATCCTTCACGTGGGCTTTCGTTCACCGAAAAAAGTAAATTCAGAAAAAATAACCGTTTTCACCATATAATTTTTAGTAAATTGTGCCCTCGAAATTTAGCTTTATCGAATCTATAAAAGCTATTTTTATTTTTGCAGAAAGATATATGAGTTTAATAAAACTAACTATAAAAGGAATTTCTTACAGCCAAACACAAAGTGGTGCTTATGCATTAGTCTTAAGCGAAATGGAAGGAAGCAGAACATTGCCAATAATTATAGGTGCCTTTGAAGCGCAATCTATCGCCATCGCTTTAGAAAAAGAAATTAGACCTCCAAGACCTTTAACGCACGATTTGTTTAAAACACTTTCAGATCGTTTTTCAATAGAAATTAAAGAAGTGATCATTCATAAATTGGTAGATGGTGTTTTCTTTTCTAGCTTAATTTGCGAAAGAGATGGGGTCGAAGAAACCATAGATACCAGAACTTCAGATGCCATTGCCATTGCGGTTCGTTTTCAAGCACCCATATACACTTATGAAAACATTCTAGACAAAGCGGGTGTTTTTCTTAAAATTGAAGATGAATTGGGGTTAAATGATCCTGAAGAAATGCAAGAAATTTCTTTAGATACAGATAACTTATTAGAAGTTGGTGAAGATTCTTCATATTCAAAATTGTCTATTTCAGAGCTTAATGACGAATTAGAAAAAGCAGTCTCTAATGAAAACTATGAACTAGCTGCAAAAATTAGAGACGAAATAAGCAAACGCTCTTAAAATATACTTATTTATGAAAAATTTATTTTTAATTGCATTTTGTTTTATTTCTGTAACTTTTTTTGGGCAAGATTTAGAACAAGATTGGGTATTTAACGCTGTGCAAAAATCGAATAGTAAAACAGCTATTGATATTACAGAGGGCGATACTTTTTCTTTAAAAGATGGGAAGTTTCATTATACCATTTCAGCAGAAAACACAAAAGCATCTGGTCGTTATATCCGTCAGAACAATCTTTTAATTTTTAATTTTACAGCTCCAAAAGATACTGTAAGATATTACAACATTATTTCATTTGACAATACAAATTTAGAGTTGTCTGAAGGAGATATAGCCTATAAGTTTTCTTCACCAGAATATGCGACAACAGTATTAGCAGACACAGCACCGAAGGAGAATATTGCGATTGTTGAAGTAAAAGAAGAAATAGTTTCTACACAAGAAAATGAAGAAATAATTGCTAGTCAGAGTTTTACCTTTACAAGTTTTTGGAGAGGAATTTTAGGAATGTTTGTGCTAATTGTTATTGCCTTTTTATTTAGTGCAAACAAAAAAGCAATAGATTGGAAAAAAGTAGCAATTGGTTTAGGGCTTCAATTAGTAATAGCAGTGGGTGTTTTAAAAATAGCAATTATTCAAAAAGCATTTGAATTAGTAGGAAAGCTTTTTATTGAAATTTTAGAATACACAAAAGCCGGAAGTAAATTCTTATTCGATGGTTTAATAGCAGATATGGATACCTTTGGGTACATTTTTGCCTTCCAAGTTTTACCCACTATTATTTTCTTCTCAGCATTAACATCCTTACTGTTTTATTTAGGCATAATTCAATGGATTGTAAAAATATTGGCAATTGGTTTGTCTAAGTTCTTAGGTATTTCAGGGATGGAGAGTTTGTCTGTAGCGGGAAATATTTTCTTAGGGCAAACAGAAGCACCTTTATTAATTAAAGCATATTTAGAAAAGATGAATAAATCTGAAATGCTACTAGTTATGATTGGTGGAATGGCCACCGTAGCTGGTGCCGTTTTAGCTGCTTACATTGGCTTTTTAGGAGGCGGAGACAAAGAATTAGAATTGGTTTTTGCAAAACATTTATTGGCAGCTTCTGTAATGGCAGCTCCTGGTGCCATTGTAATTTCTAAGATCTTGTATCCACAAACAGAAGAAGTAAATACAGATGTAACAGTTTCTCAAGAAAAAATTGGTTCTAATATTTTAGACGCTATTGCAAACGGAACTACAGAGGGTTTGCGTTTGGCAGTAAATGTAGGTGCCATGTTACTGGTTTTTGTTGCCGTTATTGCGATGATAAATGGCGGTTTGGGTTTTATAGGAGATATTAGCTCTTTAAATGATCTAATTGCAGCAAATACAGCTTATGATAAGCTTTCTTTAGAATTTGTTTTAGGCTATATTTTTGCGCCCTTAATGTGGTTAATTGGTGTGCCAACTGCAGATATGACTTTAATGGGACAATTGTTAGGAATTAAATTAGCAGCCAGTGAATTTATAGGTTATATACAACTAGCGGAATTAAAAAATGTAGCAAATGCAACCCACTTAACATACAATAAATCTGTTATTATGGCGACGTATATGTTGTGTGGTTTTGCGAACTTTGCTTCCATAGGAATTCAAATTGGTGGTATTGGTTCTCTGGCTCCAGGTCAGCGTAAAACCTTATCAGAATTTGGGATGAAAGCCTTAATTGGAGGAACCATTGCTTCTTTGATGTCTGCAACTATTGCAGGAATGATAATAGGGTAAAGAGCCCCATTGTCTTTCAGATATTTCCCCAAAGGGAAAAATTAGTGAATCATATTTTTGTCAAAAAAAGAATTTTAAGATAGTTAATAAACTATTAATAAATTTTTTAGTTGGTTTATAAATACGCAGTTTCATTCTTTAAATTTACACTTAATTAATAGATATAGTTTCTTCCCTTTGGGAAGACGGAAGATGGGCTTATATGAAACAATACCACGATTTAGTAAAACACGTTTTAGAAAACGGAAACGAAAAAGGAGATAGAACAGGAACAGGAACAAAAAGTGTTTTTGGATACCAAATGCGTTTTGATTTGAGTGAAGGGTTCCCAATGGTAACCACAAAGAAGTTGCATTTAAAATCTATTATTTATGAACTGCTTTGGTTTATAAAAGGAGATACAAATATTACATACTTACAAGAAAATGGTGTAAAAATTTGGAATTCTTGGGCAGACGAGAAAGGAGATTTAGGACCCGTTTATGGGCATCAATGGCGTAATTGGAACAGTGATGAAGTAGATCAATTGAAAGAAGTAATTTCAACCTTAAAAAGTAATCCTAATTCAAGAAGAATGTTGGTTTCTGCTTGGAATCCCTCGGTTTTACCAGATACTTCAAAAAGTTTTTCAGAAAATGTTTCTAAAGGGAAAGCGGCATTACCACCTTGCCACGCCTTTTTTCAGTTTTATGTTTCAGATGGAAAATTATCTTGTCAATTGTACCAAAGAAGTGCAGATATCTTTTTAGGAGTTCCTTTTAATATTGCCAGTTATGCATTATTTACAATGATGATTGCACAAGTTTGTGGCTATGAAGCAGGAGAATTTATTCACACTTTTGGCGATGCGCATATTTATAACAATCATGTAGCCCAATTAGAACTGCAATTGTCTAGAAATATTAGACCTTTGCCAAAGATGAAATTGAATACTTCTATTAAAAATATCGAAGATTTTACTTTTGAAGACTTTGAATTATTAGATTACAATCCTCATCCTCATATAAAAGGAAAAGTTGCCGTATAAAAACTGTATAGATAACAAGAGCTTTCAATGATTTGGAAGCTCTTAGCGTTTATACTTAAGTGTTTCTTTATAATTTTAGTACGCTGTTCTCTGCGCCAGCAAAATCACTCCAAACATAACCGTCTGCTTGCTCTTCGTTCACATAGGCTCCGTCAATTAGATATTTAAATTCGTAAGAATTATTAGTTTCTAAATCAACAGTTCCTTTAAAGGTGCCGTTTTTTAATTTTTTCAATGGAGTAGACGCAGCATTCCATTCGTTAAAAGATCCTACAACAGATATCTGATGAGCCTCTTTAGCAAGAACCGTAAAAGTTACTTTACATATGGGTTTGCTTTTTAAAAATTGTTTTTTAATTGCCATAATTTTTTCATTCAAAATTCAAGGTAAAAATAAAAAGAAGAAATATATAATAAGCAATATTTTAGAGTATTGGTAAAGAATTATCACTTTGGTATTTTGAACTACATTAATAGGGTTAATTATGAAATTATCTCCGTATAAATTACAATTTGTTTAAAATTAGAAAGTTTGCTTTTGCTTGATTTTCAGTATTTTTACTTCGAAATCGGTTTCGTATTTTATGTATTCTAATGAAAAAGACATAAAAAGTCCAAATTGGGCGTCATTTCTCTTATTTTTGTTGAAAATTGAGCTAATTTATGATTACAGTAATTGCTGCCATTGCAGAAAATAATGCTTTAGGAAAAAACAACGATTTGATTTGGCATTTGCCAGCAGATTTAAAACGATTTAAACAAGTAACCACAGGTCATTATATCTTAATGGGCAGAAATACTTTCGAATCTATAGGAAGAGCTTTACCAAACAGAACCACAATAATTATTACCAGAAATAAAAACTATTTTAAAGACGGTTGTTTGATAGCAAATAGTTTAGAAGATGCCATTGACCTAGCAAAAGAGCAGCAGCAGATTTTTATTATTGGCGGTGCTCAAATCTATAGAGAAACAATGGAAAAAGGGATTGCAGATCAATTAGATATTACTTTAGTTCATAAAGAATTTGATGCGGATGTGTATTTTCCAGAAATAAATGCTAGCATTTGGAAAGAAGTAAAAAGAGAAGATTTTATAGCTGATGAAAAAAATGATTATGATTATAGCTTCGTTTCTTATCAGAAAATTTAATTGAAAAGAGTTTCTTGAGGTTTGGCCTCAAGTTTCCGTTGAAATTGTCATTCCCGTGAACTTGCCTACGGCAAGCAGGAACGGGAATCTAATTAAATAACTTCGGTTTGACATTTTTCATTAAAATAGAATCAGTTTTATAATTTGAACTTAAGGATAGTTAGATAAGTAATTATTTAATTAATCCGTCCTGTTCTAAAACCACCCCCTAAACTCATTCGATATTTTCTTTGTGCAAAAAGAAAGTAGTTGAAAAGCTTGTAGTTTACTTCGTAACCATAATCGATATTTGGTTGGTAGTCTATGATATTTTCATAAATATTTGGATTAAAATTCATAGGATTTTGTGCTCTTTGATTCCAGGAAATCACCCAAGCATTATTCCTTGCTTCCATATAACTTTGGCTATAAAAACCTTCTGGTTGTGCAATACTCGCTAAGTATGCCGTAAAACCAATATCAATGATTATAATTTCATATTCTAGACTGTCATTTGCAATAACTACAGGTGCTTCTTTTTCTGTACGATCATTTTTAATAGGTGAAGCACCACAAGACCAAAGAAGTACACCAACAGTTACTGTAAAAAATAGTATTTTTAAATGTTTCATAATCAAGTAATTTGATATGAGTAAAGTTGCAAAAATTATTCCAAAATAGATAGGTTTTTAATTCTTTTAACATTATTTTTAAATCGTTAAACCAAGATCGTATGCGTAAGAAAATAGCATTAATTTTAATAGGATGTCTTTATTTTTCTTGTCAGAAGACCCAAGAAACTAAAAATGAATACAGCATTGTAAAAGAAAAAGAAAGAGCAACTCTCAAAGATGAAATTTTAGAAGATAGGTTTACAAATTTATTGCCACAACTAATGGACGATTCTGACATTGATATGTGGCTCTTAATTTCAAGAGAATATAATGAAGACCCAATTTTAAAAACAATGTTGCCCGCAACTTGGCTAAATGCAAGGAGAAGAACAATCATCGTTTTCTTTAGAAATCAAAATAAAAACACTCTAGAAAGATTGGCCGTTGCTCGATATGATATTGGAAAAAGCATACAATCTGCTTGGAACAAAGAGAAAGTACCCAACCAATGGAAAGCGTTGGCTGAAATTATCAAAGAAAGAAATCCAAAAAAAATAGGCATAAATACTTCTAAACATTTTGCTTTGGCAGATGGTTTGGTAAAGACAGATTATGATGAGTTGGTAGAAAATCTTCCAGAAGCCTACCAAAACAAATTAGTTTCTGCAGAGAAATTAGGAATTGGTTGGATAGAAACTAGAACTGAAATGGAGCTAAAACTGTTCAGTAAATTGGTAAAAACTACACATGATATTATTGATGAAGCTTTTTCATCTAAAGTAATAGAGCCAGGAAAAACAACTACGGAAGATGTAGTTTGGTTTATGCGCCAAAAAGTAACAGATTTGGGTTTGGAAACCTGGTTTCATCCAACGGTAGATGTTCAAAGAGATCATGAAGCATTAAAATCTCATATTGCATCTTTTTCGAAAGGGAAAGAAGAAAAAATCATACAGAAAGGAGATTTACTACATTGCGATTTTGGCATTACGTATATTGGTTTAAATACAGATTGTCAACAACATGCTTATGTTTTAAAAGAAGATGAAAATGCCGTTCCTGAATTCTTGCAGGAAGCATTCAAGAAAGGAAATAGAGTGCAAGACATTCTTACCAGCAATATGAAAGTTGGTAAAACGGGGAACGAAATTTTAAAAGCTTCCTTAGATCAAGGAAGAGAAGAAGGTCTAATTCCATCAATTTATACACATCCTTTAGGAAAATACGGTCACAGTGCAGGAACCACCATTGGGATGTGGGATTCTCAAAACGGAGTTCCTTTTAACGGAGATTATCCGCTGCATAAAAATACCGCCTATGCCATCGAATTAAATACAACAGTTGCCATTAAAGAGTGGAACAAAGACATTAGAATTATGTTAGAAGAAGCGGGTTTTATTGGTGATAATACTTTTAAATATGTAAACGAAAGACAAACTGAAATAAAAGCGATTAAAACAAAATAAATGAAAAATAGATGTTTTTGGGTTTCAGAGAGTCAATTATATATAGATTATCATGACAACGAGTGGGGAGCACCTGTTTATGACGATGCAACACTTTTTGAGTTTTTAGTTTTAGAAACTTTTCAAGCAGGTTTAAGTTGGATCACTATTTTAAATAAAAGAGAAAACTTTAGAAAAGCTTTTGATCATTTCGATTACAAAAAAATAGCAAAATATCCAGAAAGTAAGTATGAATCTTTACTGCAAGATGCTGGGATTATAAGAAATAAATTAAAAATAAGAAGTGCCATTTCAAATGCACAACTTTTTATAGAAATTCAGAAAGAATTTGGCTCATTTTCGAAGTTTATTTGGTCTTATGTAGATGAAAAACCAATTGTAAACAGATTTCATAAAAGAGAAGAAGTTCCTGCAACCACTTTATTGTCAGATACAATATCTAAAGATTTAAAAAAACGAGGTTTTAAGTTTGTGGGCTCTACAGTAATGTATGCGTATATGCAAGCTGTGGGTATGGTAAATGATCATACAACAGATTGTTTTAAATATCCTGTGGAATGAAAATACTCCAAGTACCAGCACAAGATTTAAAAAGGATTTTTTATATTTTTAGCAGACGAATCGGCATTTTTGTCATCTTTGTTTTTATTCTTTTTTTTGATAGTACTTATTTTGCTACGCATTTTACAAATTCTCAAGTGCCTATAAACATCATTATGGGTATTGGTTTTTTTGTGATGTATTTCAGAGCAAATAAGAGAACCAAAGAATTAATGATCTATGCCGTTATTGTAGGTTTTGGTGGCGAATATTTATTTTCGAGAGGTTTAGATATGTACACCTACAGACTAGAAAATGTTCCTCTCTACGTGCCTTTTGGTCACGCAGCTTTGTATGGACGCATATTTATGTTTAGCAAAGCACCTATTGTTAGAAAACATCACAAAGCTGTGGAAGAATTTTTTGCAGTAATTATAACGCTATTTGCAACGGTATATTTAGTGTTTTTTACAGATGTTTTTGGTTTTGTAATGACTATTTGCGTCTTTCTATTATTGTGGAAAAGACCCAAAGACAGGTTGTTCTTTTTATCAATGTATATTTTAGTTGCTATTTTAGAAATAGGCGGAACTGCTTTTGGTGCTTGGAAATGGCCAAATTTTGCATTTGAGGTTTTTGAATTTTTACCCAGTAACAATCCGCCAAGTGGTATTAGCTTGTTTTATTTTTTGTTAGATATTTGTTGTTTTCTAATGTATACACTGCATCACAAAATAGCTTGGAAACGCTTAAAAAATATCAGAAGAATTCAGAAATAAATATGTAAAAAACACAAAAATGTCTAGAAAAGTAAAAGATCCAGGTTTTGGTTATAGTTCTAAGCAAAATGCACAAGACATCATTAATGATGACGGTTCGAGCAATGTAATACATACCAATAGAAAAAGAAGTGCTGGTGATTTATTCACTTTTTTCGTCGATATTTCTTGGACAAAATTCTTCTTTTTAATTGTATTGGTATACACATTTTTAAATATATTATTCGGGCTGTTATACGTTTCAATAGGAATAGAACAAATTACAAAACCCAAAGGAACTTTTTTAGAAAACTTTTTAAATGGTTTCTTTTTTAGTGCGCAAACTTTAACGACAGTTGGTTACGGTGGCATTGCACCAAAAGGAATTGCTGCTAATTTTATTGCAGCTTTTGAAGCGATGATTGGTTTGCTAAGCTTTTCTTTTATTACAGGTTTACTTTATGGACGTTTCTCGAAGCCAAAAGCAAATATTAAATTTAGCGATAATATTATTTTAAGAGCATTTAAAAAAGAACGAGCCATTATGTTTCGTTTAATGAATAGAAGAAAAACGGTAATGATTGAGCCAGAAGTTACAGTAACATTATCAATCACAGAAAAAGATAAAAAAGGAGAATTTAAAAGAGAATTCTATACCTTAGATTTAGAGCGAAAAAAAATAATGTATTTACCAACCGTTTGGACGGTTGTACATCCAATAAATGATAAAAGTCCGTTGTTTAAATATTCAAACAAAGAAATAAAACAGTTAGATGCTTTTCTATATATACTTATAAATTTTCATGAGGAATCTTTCGCTCAAAAAGTATATCAAATTTATTCGTATGATTTCGATAAGCTAGAAGTAGATGTTAAATACGTTTCATCGGTAAGTTTTGATGATGAGGGTTTTACTGTTCTAGATCATGAAAAACTGAGTGAAGTAGAAAAAATGAATTAATTCCCTGTAAAATAGCGAATCGTCATAAAAATAATGATTGTTAAGCCACCATAAATCAATACTTTTTTACCAGCATTTTTATAATAACGTTCGTGGTTTTTTATGTCTTTTTTATAGCTATAAATCATTAGAGCTAGAAAAGCTAAAATAAAAAAAATCATAAAAACAATTCTACCTGTTGTAAAATATGCGCTTAAAAACATAGTTTCTTATTCTTTATAAGTTCTTAATTAATTGATGATAAAAGCTATTTAATTTCTAAAGAGATGCAGTATCTTGCTTTTTGAATAATTATATAAAATTTATACTGCAAAATTACAAATTAAATAACGGCTATTAATTAAAATACAAATGAAAAACAAAATAAAATCAGTAACTGAATTTCACACCGCTTTTAAATTAAATATGAACCAAAAACCCATTGCTAATATTGGTAATGATAGAAAAAAGCTTCGTTTTGAATTGATGAAAGAAGAAAATGAAGAATACTTTGAAGCAGCTCAAAATAATGATTTGGTAGAGGTTGCAGATGCCTTAGGAGATATGCTATACATTTTATGCGGAACTATTATTGAACATGGTATGCAAGATAAAATAGAAGAAGTTTTCAATGAAATTCAACGAAGTAATATGAGTAAATTAAGTGAAGACGGCAAGCCAATTTACAGAGAAGATGGTAAGGTTTTAAAAGGGCCGAATTATTTTAAACCAAATATTGCAGCCATTTTAGAAAAGTAAAATTTTATTTTTGTCACATTCAGAGACAATTTTTCTACCGCAGCTTCGGTGTACCTACAAATACAATTGAATAAGTATAATTTTGTTAAATTAAAAAACAATAAACTCGCAACATTTTTTCCTAATTATATAGGGAAATTAGGCGATCTGTGTTTAGAGCGATGTGAAATGAAATTATAAAATAAACTTTAGCGTGGGTTCAAATTCAATCATTAGATAACTAGTAAGTAAAAAAGCGGAGCAAAAAGCATATTATACATTTTTGAACAATAACAAAATCAATGAACTTTCAGGGCGTATGGGAAATTTGTTTGAGGGTTGTCATTTCTTATCTATACAGAATACCTGTGGAGTAAATTTGAGTTCTTATAAGAGAAGGCGCATTGAAAATAATGGATTGGGGTCTTCCGATAGGTCAAATACTGGTCATTGTTTCAAAATACATCTTGGATTGGTATTGAATGTTGAGGGCTTAAACCTTTTAGGGTTTTCGCATTTCAAAATCTTTCATAAGTCAGAAGATATGCTAGATAGAATTCAAACAAATTACAAATAACAGACCCTAAAAGAAAAGAAATTCTACAAATTGATTGAGTAGCCAAACAAGTAAAAGTATATTAAAAGAGATAGCAACAGTAATGTTCATAGGGGATAGGTAGGGGTGAATTTATGAACAGTTCGTTATGGTTCCTGATGAAAAATTCCATTTGCCTGTACGTTCAAGAACTATAAGAAACTTAAACAATGGAAATAGTATATACAAAGAAATCGATTCTGTACCTATAGTAGGTATTTATACGATTGATTTTTAAAACCAATAAAAGACAAGCAGAAGTAGCATTACGATTCAAAACATGCGAGATAAGGTGTCGCACCAGTTTAGAAAGAATGGATATTCTTCAACTATTCCTTTAACTTTCTATTAGTCAAGGTAACAAGTAAAGCATTAAGAGCTATTAATTGGAAGTTATTGACACTCTAAAGATCGTAAAATTACGAAGAAGCTTTGCTAATGGTAAAGTGGAAGATGGCATATCGAATAGCTGCTCAGAATTTTGAAAAGCAAGGTTTTGGAATTGAAGAAACAAAATTGGAAAATGTTTGGGCAATCCGCAAGTTGGTTATTATGCAAATGACAGCATTATTAAAAATTATACAAATGAATATAGACTATGCGGATTCTGAGGGACGGAAACTGATAGAAGAGCTTTTTGATAAAGAACAAATAGAAGTTTTAGAAATGATGAACAGTAAATTACAAGGAAAAGTAGTAAACTCCCAAACCATCATACCCCTTACCGAATAAAGTGAAAAGCTTGGATTGTTGGACGCATTGATAGGTGGAAAGAGTTTGATTCACAAGAACCGCCTAGTGTGATAGTTTTGAAATGAGCTTTGGACAGATTATCATATATAATAGAAGGAACGAAACTAATAAAAGATATATTACATCATGGCTTGACGACAGGCAGGTAGCTTCAAATAAATTTGATTATTTTTGCCGACAATTAAATAAATAATTACACAAATACAGATACAATGAAAGCATATATTTTTCCAGGTCAAGGAGCACAATTTACAGGAATGGGATTGGATTTATACGAAAAGTATCCTTTGGCGCAAGAATACTTTGAAAAAGCAAACGATATTTTAGGGTTTTCAATCACAGATATTATGTTTGAAGGAACGGCAGAGCAGTTAAAGGAAACAAAAGTAACGCAACCTGCAATTTTTTTACATTCGGTAATTTTAGCGAAGGTTTTAGGTGATTCTTTTCAACCAGAAATGGTTGCAGGACATTCTTTAGGGGAATTATCGGCTTTGGTTGCAAATGGAGTTTTATCTTTTGAAGACGGATTGCAATTGGTTTCTAAGCGTGCTCTGGCCATGCAAAAAGCTTGTGAAGCTCAAAAATCTACAATGGCCGCAATTATTGGTTTGGAAGATGCTTTGGTAGAAGAAGTTTGCGCTCGAATAGAAAGTGGAGTAGTAGTGGCTGCAAATTATAATTGTCCAGGACAATTGGTAATTTCTGGAGATATAGAAGCTGTTGAAAAAGCTTGTGAAATATTAAAAGAAAAAGGAGCTAAAATGGCTGTGATGTTGCCCGTTGGTGGTGCATTTCACTCACCATTAATGGAACCTGCTAGAGAAGAGTTAGCGGCGGCAATAGAAGCTACCATTTTTAACGAACCGATTTGCCCTGTTTATCAAAATGTGGCAGCGATAGCAATTACTGATGCAGAAACAATTAAAGGAAACTTAATTGCACAATTAACTGCACCAGTAAAATGGAGCCAATCTATAACACAAATGATTGCTGATGGTGGCACTGAATTTATTGAAGTGGGCCCAGGGAAAGTACTACAAGGTTTGATGCGTAAAATAGATAGAAGCGTTGCTACTAGTGGAGCCGTAATTTCTTAAATAAACTTCGACAAAAAAATCCCAATTTCAAATGTGAAATTGGGATTTTCAATTACTATTATTAGACTATTTACAATCGTGTCTTGATTCTTAATTCTAGAAGCAAAGCCATTTTAATTCTTTATCTGTTTCTGTCTTTTATTTAATAAAATAGGTTCACCGTAGCCTAGTTCTTTCATTCTTTCTAACTGTGTTTCTGCATCACCAACCACCAACCAAATCATTTTATTAGGATTTACATATGTATTTGCCAACTCCTTAATTTGTTCTTTCGTCATATTATTCACGATGCTTTCTCTGTCTTTTATATAATTTGGTTTAAAACCATAATTACTAATATTAGATAGCATTCTTAATTTTGCGCCAGCAGTTTCAAACGCTCTTGTGTTACTTTTAATTAAAAAGCTCTTTGTGGTTTCTAAATCTTTGTCAGAAAATGTAGTTGGGTACTCTTCTAATATTTTTTTTACCAATTGAGCAGATTCTAAAGTAACATTAGATCTTACGCCACTAGAAATGGTAAAAGCACCTTTTGCTTTTGTACCAGAAAAACCAGAACGAATTCCATAGGTATATCCTTTTCCTTCACGTAATTCTTGTGTTAGACGAGAAGCGAATCCACCACCACCAAGAATATAATTCATTACAGAAGCGGCATAAAAATCTTTATCTGTTGCAGCCAAAGCTGGTGCACCAAATTGTAAAACAGATTGTTTTGCATTTGGTATGTCATAAAAATAAACTACAGGCTTTGTTGGTGCTTCGGGTGTTTTGTATTCAGGAATTATGACTTCTTTACCTTCCCAATTTGTATTTAAATCAGCTAAAGATGCCACTACTTTTTCTTCAGAAATATCACCCACCACTAATAATTTAGCAACTGATGGCGAAATATAATTATTGTAAAAAGATTTTACATCATCAACCGAAATTGATGCTACAGAAGAAATTGTTCCTAAAGTATTTTTAGAACGTATATTATCTTTCCCGTAAATTAATTCATTGTACGTATTTCTTGCCACAGAATTTGGGCTTGCTTGTTGTTGACGTAAATTAGCGATTGTTGCCTTTTTTAGTAAGTCGAATTCTTTTTTATCGAATCTTGGTTCTAATAGCATTTCTTGTGCTAAAGCTAAGGTTTTGTCGTAGTTTTTAGTTAAGGTTGTTCCGCTAACGGTAATACTTTCTTTATCTGAATAAACGTAAATAGATGCGCCTAGTTCTTGGATAGCTTCTTCTAATTCTTTAACGGTTTTATTTTTTGTGCCTTTATTTAATAAATCTGCAGTTAAATTTGCAACTCCTAATTTATCCATAGATTCTAATAATTGTCCACCTTCAATGGTTAGGTTAAAACGAACCAAAGGAACTTCATCACTTTTTATTCCGAAGATTTTAAGGCCGTTTTCTAAACTATTTTCATATACTTTAGGAACTGCTAATGAAGGTGTTTCGCCATAAGGAGGTTCTATACTTCTGTCGAAAGAAGAAGGTGTTTTTTCATATTTAGCCGCGATTTTTGGATCAAAATTTTCTTCTGCTCCCACTATAATTTTTTCTTCAACAACGTCAGCTAATTCAGAACCTTTTAAAGCCAGTTCAGCAGCATTTTTAGGAACAAAACTGGTGGCAACATAATTGTTGTTTTTGATGTATTTATTATAAACACGCATTACATCTGCTGTGGTTACTGCTAAAGTTCTTTTAATATCTTCTTTTACATAACCAGGATTTCCTGTATAGGTATTGTAAGAAGCCAAACCAGTTCCTTTTCCTAAAACACTAGACAAACTTCTGTAAAACTGTGTTTCTTGACCTGCTTTGATTCTATTTAAATTTTTTTCAGAAATTCCTTCTGCTTCAAATTTTGCAAATCCTTTTTCAATTCCTTCTTTTACTGCATCTAATTTTTTATCATTAAATGCTCTTACAGATAGTTGTGCTTCTCCTGCCAATTCAGAATTTCTACTAAACATACTTGTTCTAGAGGTTAGTTTTAAATCGTCTATTAAAACTTGATTTAAAGGAGCAGATTTTCCATCTGTTAAATATTGAGTTAACACATCTAAAGCGTACGAATCTGGGTGATAAGCTGCCACTGTTGGCCAAACCATAGTTAGCTGGGGTACTCTTGCAAAATTATCTTCGTAATATAAAAACTTTGTTTCTTCAACAATTCCAGGTCTTTTCTCTAATTCTGGAATTTCTTCACCTCTAGGAATTTCATCAAAGTATTTATGAACCCATTTTGTAGCTTGTTCAATGTCTAGATCTCCAGATAAAACTAAGGTTGAATTGTTAGGAACATACCATTTTTTGAAAAAAGTTTTTACATCTTCTAATGTTGCGTTTTGTAAATCTTCTAAAGAACCGATTACTTGCCAATTATATGGATGGTCTTTTGGATATAAATTCTTGCCAATAACATATTGGTTATGACCATAAGGTCTGTTATCAACACTTTGTCTTTTTTCATTTTTAACCACTTGTTTTTCTTTTGCTAAAACAGGATCTGTAACAGTGTTAATAAACCAACCTAATTTATCAGCTTCTGCCCAAATCATTTTCTCTAAAGCATCTTTTGGTACTGTTTGCAGGTAATTTGTTCTATCTCTAGAAGTAGAACCATTTGCGCCAGATGCACCAATTCTTGCACTCATTTTGTCTAAACCACCTTTTCCTAAGTTTTCAGATTCTAAGAATAATAAATGTTCGAATAAATGTGCAAAACCTGTTCTGCCTTCAATTTCTCTCGCAGAACCAACATGTACCATTAATTCTACAGCAACTACAGGATCTGATTTGTCAACATGAAAAACCACATCTAAACCATTGTCTAGTTCTATTTTTTTATAATTGATACTTAACTCTGGTGATTTTTCTTCTGAGGATTTTTTGCAAGCTATAAAAGAAGCTATTGCAAACAAAATAATAAAGTATTTTTTCATAATTGGTTAATTTTTGAATTTCAAATTTACTAAACTGAACTAGTTTCTAAGGTTGATGCATTGTTAAATAAACTAAAAAAGTCTCAAATTTATAATTTGAGACTTCTGTACACTACGAATTGTAGATGCTATTTTTGTTGCAACTGCCATTTCCAAGCAGCAGCTAAAGCTTCATCTAAGCTTTTTTCTGTTTTCCAATTTAGTTCTTTATTGGCAATTGTGGTATCTGCATAGGCGGCAGTAATATCACCTTCTCGTCTGCCAACAATTTTATAATTTAATGATTTTCCAGATGCTTTTTCAAATGCTTTTATAACTTCTAAAACAGAAGTTCCAGTTCCTGTGCCTACATTAAAAAATTCAAAATTTTGTTTGTTATTTTTATGTATAAGTCTTTTTAAAGCTGCAATATGCGCTTTTGCCAAATCAACAACGTGTATATAATCTCTTACAGCAGTTCCGTCAGAAGTTGGATAATCATCCCCAAAAACAGACAATTCTTTTCTTATCCCAGCAGCAGTTTGGGTAACAAAGGGAATTAAATTTTGAGGAACTCCCAAAGGCAATTCGCCAATTTTAATACTCTTATGCGCACCAATTGGATTAAAATAACGCAATGCAATTGCATTTAAATTGTGCGCTTTACAGGTTTCTTGTATGATTTCTTCACCAATTTGTTTGGTGTTTCCATAGGTAGATTCTGCTTTTTTAACAGGGGCATTTTCTGTAATTGGCAATTCGTCTGCTTGCCCATAGACCGTACAAGAAGAAGAGAAAATAAAATGATCTAAATTCCGGTCTCTCATTGCTTGTAAAATGTAGACCAAACTTCCAATATTATTTTCGTAATAATCTAAAGGATTTTGTACGCTTTCACCCACAGCTTTAAAGGCGGCAAAATGAATGATACCATCTACCTTATTATTTTCAAAAAAGTTTGCAACATCCTTTTTTACTCTTAAATCGATGTTATAAAATACGGGTTTAGTACCAGTAATTTCTGTAATGCTATCTAAAACCTCTATAGTTGTGTTAGACAAGTCATCAATAATAATAACTTCGTAACCTTCGTTTTGTAGCTCTACAACTGTATGAGAACCAATAAAACCTAAACCACCTGTGACTAATATTTTTTTCATATTGTTTGTTTTAGCGTGTCATTATGAGCCTGCATGATAGCAGACAGGGAAGTATGACGAAGTAATCTGTTTATTCAAATGGAACTGCAATATTGTTCCTCATCGCAATAACGTCATAACTAAAATTTTATTTTAAAAAATCTAAAATCGTTTTTGTAATAAACTCCAATTGATCGTTATCTAATTCGGTATGCATTGGTAACGAAATTACTGTTTTTATCAATTCATTGGTTACTGGGAAATCACTTTCTTTGTAACGCGTATCTTTATATGCTTTCTGTGCGTGCAAAGCAACAGGATAATAAATAGCATTTGGTATCTTCTGCTCTAATAAATAGGCATGGAGTTCATCTCGTTTTCCATTGGTTATTTGCAAAGTATATTGATGAAAAACATGGCAATCGCAAATGTCACAAATTTGACCACAATTATTGGTTGCATTCGATTTTGTAGTTGGCGTAGTAATCTTCGGATTATTTTTAAATGCATTGTTGTAAAAACGAGCTGCATTTCTCCGAGCATCACAATAGGTATTTAAGTTTGGTAATTTTGCTTGTAAAACGCCTGCTTGTATAGAATCTAATCTAGAATTTACACCCACAACATCATGGTAGTAACGTGTGTACATTCCGTGATTTACAATTCCTCGAATGGTATGCGCTAATGCATCATCATTTGTAAAAATAGCACCACCATCACCATAACAGCCTAAATTTTTAGAAGGAAAAAATGAGGTAGTTCCTACATTTCCAATGGTTCCTGCTTTCTTTTTTGTTCCGTCTTTAAAGGTATACGTTGCACCAATAGCTTGTGCGTTGTCTTCAATTACAAATAAATTATGCGCTACAGCAATTTCCATGAGAGCATCCATATTTGCTACTTGTCCAAATAAATGAACAGGTACAATGGCTTTTGTTTTTGGAGTAATGGCTTTTTTTAAAGCTTCAATATCAATATTAAAAGTATCTGGTTCTACATCCACTAAAACTGGTGTTAGTTTTAACAAAGCAATTACTTCTACGGTTGCGGCAAATGTAAAATCTGCTGTAATAACTTCATCGCCTTGTTCTAAACCCAAACCCATCATTGCAATTTGCAATGCATCTGTACCATTTGCGCAAGGAATTACGTGTTTTACGGTTAAATATTTTTCTAAATCTGCTTGAAATTCATGAACCAAAGGTCCGTTAATATATGCAGAAGTATCTAGAACTTGTTCAATAGAATTGTTTACAGATTCTTTAATTTTTGCATATTGACCTTGAAGGTCTACCATTTGAATTTTTTTCATGAAAAATGTGATTTTATAAAGGTATCAAAAATACAATATAATTCTATTATCTTTGAATGAATCAAATAGATTTCCATGAAAATTATTAAAAAAATCCTCTTATTTTTAGTCCTTATTCTAATTTTAATCTTTATTGGTGGTTGGCTGTACACAAAAACGTTATACCCAACTTACAAAGGTGAAATAGAAATTAAAAATACTTCTAAAAATGTTACCATTTACTTTGATGAAATAGGGGTTCCTCATATCAATGCGGAAAATCAAAAAGATGCCTATATCGCTTTAGGATACGTGCATGCGCAAGATAGGTTGTGGCAAATGGAATTGATTCGAAGAATCGCAGCAGGGAGATTGTCTGAAATTTTTGGAGAAAAATTAATTCGGACAGACAAATTATTTTCTGGTTTAGGCATTGAAGAAGCTTCTGCAAAAACGATTCAGAATTTAGATAAAAACTCAGCTTCTTATAGTATGGCAATGGCTTATTTAGACGGGGTTAATCAATACATAGAAGAAGGGAAAACACCTATAGAATTTACTTTGGTTGGTGTTGATAAAGAAACATATACACTCAAAGATATGTATAATGTTTTTGGGTATATGGCTTTTAGCTTTGCAATTGCACATAAGACAGATCCGATGCTAAATGAAGTAAAAGAGAAATTAGGTACTGCTTATTTTAACGAATTGATAGGTGCTGAAACAGAAAACTTAACATTAATTGAAAATGAAAAAAATCCTGAGATTACAGGTGCTTTTTCTCAAGCAATGCATAGTTTGATAGATGTACTACCAATTTCGCCATTTATTGGAAGTAATTCTTGGGTTATTGGGGCTGATAAAACCAAAAACGGAAAAGTGATTTTTGCAAATGATCCTCATATTGGATATTCTCAGCCTTCAGTTTGGTATCAAGCGCACATAAAAACTCCAAATTACGAAATGTATGGTTTTCATTTGGCTTTGGTTCCTTTTCCATTATTAGGTCATAACAAAAATTATGCATACGGATTGACAATGTTTGAAAACGATGATATCGATTTTTATGTGGAAGAAAATAACCCTGAAAATAGCAATCAATATAGATTCAAAAATGAATATTTTGATTATACCTCTATTGAAAAACGTTTAAAAATAAAAGATATTAAAGACTCTTTGTATACAATTAAAGTAAGTAAACATGGACCTTTAATGAACGGGGTTGTAGAAGGTTTAGAAACAGAGAAGCCTATTGCAATGCAATGGATTTATACAAAATTAGACAATAAAATTTTAGATGTTGCTTATGAAATATCTCACGCAAAAAATTTAAATGATTTTAAAAAGGGAGCGAGTAAATTACATGCGCCAGGTTTGAATATGATGTATGGTGATGCAAAAAATAACATTGCGTGGTTTGCTTCAGGAAAATTATATAAATACCGAGATTCATTGTACACAAAAATATTTTTAGATGGCGCTTCAGGTAAAGATGAAATAGTAATATATTTAGATTTCCAAGAGAACCCGCAAGCAATAAACCCAACAATAAATTATGTGTATTCGGCGAATAATCAACCAGATTCTATTGCAAATATGTTGTACCCTGGTTATTATTTATCAGAGGACAGAGCTAGGAGAATTGTAGATTTGGTTGCGCCAAAAAATGATTGGACAAAAACAGATGTTACAGAAATGTTGATGGACGTGACTTCGCCAATTGCTCCTGAAATTGCTAAAAACCTATTAAACTCTATTAGTCAAAACGATTTATCTGCAAGTGAAAAAATTGCAATTACACACTTGGATAATTGGAAAGGAAATTACGATTTGAAGGAAGTTGGTCCGGTAATTTACAACAGAATGGTTTATGAATTTCAGAAAAATACATTTGCAGATGAAATGGGAAAAGGTTTTAATCAATTTGTAAACAAACCATTTATGGAGAAGGTTTTGCCAGTGCAAGCACAAAGAGCGCGTTCTGTTTGGTTTGATGACATTTCAACAAAAAATAAGGTAGAAACGAAACAAGAAATTATCACAAAATCATTTAGAAATGCTTTTTTGTTTTTAGAAAATCAATTAGGAGCAAATGTCGAAGACTGGAAATGGGAACGTGTAATTTCTGTTGAGCACAAACATGCAGTTGGTGAAATAGCAATGTTAAGAAGCTTTTTTAATGTAGGCCCTTTTGTAAATTCTGGTGGCGATCAAGTGATTAACAATCAGATTTATGATATTGATTCTACAGGTGTTTACAAAGTAAAAGCAGGGCCTTCCACCAGAAGAATTGTCGATTTCTCTGATGTAGAAAACAGTCTAGCAATTATACCAACAGGACAATCAGGTAGGGTTTTTAGTCCTTATTATAAAGATCAAGCTCAAAAATATGTAGACGGTGCGTTTGTAAAAATGAAATTGAATCCTGCAGAAATTAAAGTAAGTGAAAATATTTTAATTTTAAAAGCGGTAAAAGAATAATTCGAAAGCGTCATTTTTTGCTGTTAGCAAATAATTTCTCGCAATGACGCAGTTCTATTCTAATTTTATTGAATAAAAAGAAGCAAAGTGATTTAAAGATGTACTTTAGCCATCAATAATTTAAAAAAGTAATAATGAGTTTACAACAAGATTTAGAGGGCAGAAGTGGAAATAAATGCGAATTATGTACAGCAACAAATAATCTAGCTGTTTATGAAGTAAAACCTACCATTACTGTTGGTGGAAGTGGCGTTGATGGAAGTTTATTGGCTTGCGAAACTTGTATTACACAAATAGAAAATCCAGCGGAAACGGAAGCAAATCATTGGCGTTGTTTAAATGATGCTATGTGGAGTGAGCACAGAGCCGTAAAAGTAGTGTCTTGGAGAATGTTATCTCGTTTAAGAAATGAAGGTTGGCCAAAAGATTTGTTAGACATGATGTATTTAGAAGATGACGATTTGCGCTTCGCAAAAGAATCTGGAGATCATTTAGATGAAAGTGAAAAAATTATTCATAGAGATGCAAATGGTGCTATTTTACAAGCGGGTGACAATGTTGTATTGATCAAAGATTTAAAAGTAAAAGGTTCTAGTTTGGTTGCCAAACAAGGAACTGCTGTAAGAAGAATTTCTTTAGATCATGAAAATGCTAAATTTATAGAAGGTAAGGTTGGGCCTACTCAAATAGTAATTATTACAGATTACGTAAAGAAAATGGCTGATAAGGAGTAGTAGCCCCTTTTGTCTTTCAGACATTTTCCCCAAAGGGGAAAACTGAGTCACAAGAGTGTTTCCCTCCTTTGAAGGGATTAAGGTAGGCGTTACAGCATTTTCTTTCTATATTAAAATTATTCTCAAAAAAAAAATAATTGAAACTTCGACAAGCTCAGTTTGACATATAAAAAACAATTGATAGTATACATGTCAGTCTAGCCTGTCGAAGACTATTTTATTTACAACATTTTCTGTTGTTTCTTATAGAAGGAATCGGCTTGTAATTTCATTAAATCCCGTGCCATTTTTTGTTTGTAAGCATACATTTCTTCTTCAGTAGCAATACCTTCGTAGACTTTCTTACTGATTTCAATATCTGCCTGTAGCATTTTTTCTCTTTGCTGCACTTGTTGTTTTACCCAAGTTTTAACAGCGGTCTCTTCATCTTCTAATTTAAAATCATATTCACCTTTTGGTGCAATTAATTTTGCAAATATTGGCGAAGTTTCAATGGCTAAAAATAATAAGAAAATAAAGAAAGAAGGTAGCCAAGGCAATTTGCCTAAAGCATTTATTCTTGCCATTAAGCCATCAAAATTTGCAATAATTGGTTGTGTTTTAGTTTCTGTTAATTTTTGATTTTCTATAAGATTGGCAATTGCTAATTCTTTGTTCTTTACTTTTTCTGAATTTTCTTTCTTTAGCTGATTTAATGCGAGTAAAGCAACATCATGTTTTTCTCTTTTTTCTTTATAAACAGATCCTTTGCCCAATAATTTTGTTCCTTTTCTGCCTTCAGCTTCTGCAATGTAAGTTTCGTATAAAGTATTGGTTTCGGTTTCTTTTACATGAACTTCGTTTTTTAAATTTGAAATTTCTGAATTTATTTTTGCAATTTCTGGTGAAAATTGTTGTGCGATTTGCGTTTTATTATCTAGGGTCATTTGATTTTTCTCCGTTAACAAAACCTGATTGATTTCTTTCTCAAACAATTTTAATTCTAAAGGTTTTGAAATGACAATGGCAATAATTACTGCGAGTGCAATTCTTGGTGAGGCTTGTAAAAATTCTTTCCATTTAGAATCTTGTTTTTTGATGGTTGAGACGATAAACCTGTCTAAATTAAAAATCAATAATCCCCAAATAAGACCAAAGAAAATAGCTATAAATACATTGTCGAAAACGGTATAAAGTGCATAACTACCTGCTATTGTTGCCATAATTGCTGTAAAAAAAACGGTTGCACCAATACCAACATATTTGTTTTGTTCGCCATCAGAACATTTATTGATGATGTTTTTATCAACTCCTGAACAGGTAATAAAGAATTTTTTGAGCATAATTTCTTTTTTTAGGATAAAAAGACAACTTTTTTTGAATTTTTTTTCTGATTGTCGTAAACCATCAACGCTAGAAAAACAGATTTATTTTAATTTTCGGGGAGTTTTAGTCTGTAACAAAGTTTGTGAGATGTCGTCTACTTTATATAATCAATTAAACGAAACACCATGAAATATTTACAAACTGTACCTGTATTAGAAAGAGGAATTTTAACTTCATCTTATAAACAAGAAATTAGAAACAACATACAATTAGAGAAAACGAAGTCTATTTCTAGAATCAAATCTTTAATTACAAATCATCAAGGAAGAATAGAAAGTCAAACCGGAGTTATTTTAAGAGTTTCTCTTTTTGCGATTGCAATTATAATGTTTTCGTTTTAAGAATTAATTTTAAAGATATAAAAAGACCTCACAGGTTTTTAAAACCTGTGAGGTCTGGAAAATAGCATTATTAAATTAGTGAAACTCAATTTTTAAAAGTTGCGAAGCAATGAATTAAAAATTGCTAGCTGAACTAATCCCGCTTTTTTTTAGCGGGATCTAAGGGTTTTATTCCCCGACGCTGTGCGTCGAAATAAAAAATAAATTTCTACTTGATACCTCGTACCCTTGGGGCGAGGTTTTTCATTACATAAGTTGCCCGTTTAAATTAGATGTTAGCTTACAAACAAGGTTGCGTGAGCGATAGAAATGGCATCCTTTTTAAATTTTATTACATATGCCATCTGTTTTGAATCATAAGGTTGCCATATCAAGTAGGAAAGGCAAAATTCACAATGACGAATTTAAAAAGATATAATGAATAGCGCGGTTTTTGATTTTTCTCAAAAACATGCCAAAAAAAAAATCCACCTTAAAAAAGATGGATTTTATATATAAGTAGTTTGAGGTTTTAACTCAACGCTTTTTTAATTCTCTTAATAGCTTCTCTAATTTGTAATTCTGAAGCTGCGTAAGATAAACGAATACAATTGGGTGTTCCAAAAGCATCACCTGTAACCGTTGCAACATTTGCTTTTTCTAGTAAGAATAAAGAAAAATCACTCGCGTTTTCAATTTTTACTCCGTTAATTGTTTTTCCGAAGAAAGCAGAAATGTCTGGAAATACATAAAAAGCGCCTTCAGGAACATTTATTTTAAATCCGTCTATTTCTCTTAACAAATTAATGATGATATCTCTACGAGTTTTAAACTCGTCTACCATGTATTGTATTTTAGAAACGGGCGCTAAAACGGCCGTAATTGCTGCTCTTTGTGCAATACAATTTGTACCAGAAGTAACTTGACCTTGCATTTTTGTACATGCTTTCGCAATCCATTCTGGTGCACCGAGATAACCAACTCTCCAACCTGTCATCGCAAATGCTTTTGCCAAACCGTTTACGGTAATGGTTCTGTCGTACATACTTTCAATTGCGGCAAAACTAAAGGGTTTTGCATCATAATTGATATGTTCATAGATTTCATCTGATAAGATAAAAATCTTTGGATATTTTTCTAAAACTGCTGCCAATGCTCTGTATTCTGCTTCACTATAAATAGTTCCACTAGGATTGTTTGGCGAGTTAAAGAAAATCATTTTTGTTTTAGGCGTAATAGAAGCTTCTAATTGTGCTGGCGTGATTTTAAAATCATTCTCTATAGCAGATGGAATTTCTACATAGGTTGCTTCACTTAAAATAGCAATGGCAGCATAACTTACCCAATACGGCGCTGGCAATAAAACTTCATCACCAGGATTTAACAGTACTTGCGCAACATTCGCAATAGATTGTTTTGCACCCGTAGAAACCACAATTTGATTGGGTTTGTAGACCAAATCATTATCACGTTTAAACTTGGTACAAATCGCTTCTTTTAATGCTACATAGCCGTCTACTGGTGTGTATGAATTGTAATTTTGATTGATTGCTTCTATAGCAGCATCTTTGATAAAATCTGGTGTGTTAAAATCGGGTTCTCCCAAGCTTAAACCAATAATATCTTTTCCTTCTGCTCTTAATTCTCTTGCTTTAGCAGCCATTGCTAAAGTTTGAGATACAGGTAAACTGTTAATTCTGTCCGATAATGGGTGTGTCATTTTGCTGTTCGTTGTAGTTGTTGTTATGCCAATTCAGGATTTTTCCCTAAAACACCTAAATGTCTAAAATGCGCTACAACAGCTCTACTCATAGTTTTGTATTCGTTGTAAGGCAAGTTGAATTCAATAGCTGTTTCTTTTACAATTTTAGCTAATTTATTATAATGCACATGAGAAATATGAGGAAAAATATGATGTTCAACTTGATGATTTAAACCTCCTGTATAAAAGTTTACCAACCAATTGGTAGGTGCAAAGTTAGAGGTTGTGTATAATTGGTGGACTGCCCAAGTGTGTTCTAAATTACCATCTTTATCTGGAACTGGCATTTCTGTATTTGGTACAATGTGTGCCAACTGAAAAACCAAACTTAAAATCATACCTGCCGTGTAGTGCATTACAAAGAATCCAAGCAATACTTTCCACCAAGCAACGTCTAAAACTAGCAATGGCAACACAATCCAAAGTGCATAATAGATTACTTTAGAAACTACCAATTTGGTCCATTCTACTTTAGGATTCGGGAATTTACCGTAGGATAACTTACGTTTTAAATAATTGTGCATTTGCTTTATATCTGTAGTAATTGCCCAATTAATCGTTAATAAACCATATAGAAAAATCGAATAATATTTTTGAATTTTATGAATTTTTAACCACTCAGAATGCACAGAGAAACGAATAATTCTTCCAGCATCGATATCTTCATCATGATCTTTTACGTTGGTAAAAGTATGGTGTAAGACGTTGTGTTGCACTTTCCAGTTGTATACATTTCCGGCAAGAATATAAATACTACTTCCCATTAATTTATTTACCCATTTCTTACTAGAAAAAGATTCATGATTACTGTCATGCATTACATTCATACCAACACCAGCCATTCCAATTCCGGTAACTACCATTAAAAGAATCATTAGCCATTGTGGCATAGAGACCGTTAATACTAATATAAAAGGAACTAAAAATAAAGAAAACATGACAATTGCTTTTGTATACAATTTCCAGTTTCCTGTTCTTTTAATATTGTTTTCTTTAAAATAACTATTTACTCTTTTATTTAGAGTTCTAAAGAACTTTGCTTTGTCTACTCTTGAGAAATTTATTGTTTTCATTTAGTGTTTACATATTGATTTGGCAAAAATAATGCTTTTGAAATTGCTTTTTATGATAAACGTCAGTTTTTGTTAAGAATTGTTCCAATACAAATAACTATTTTTGCATTTCAAACCTTATATAAATGGATATTATTCAAAAATATTTTAAAGATTTATCAGCCACTCAAACCCAACAGTTTGCTAAACTTCAAGAACTGTACCAAGACTGGAATCTAAAAATAAATGTTGTTTCTAGAAAAGATATTGATGAATTGTATCTACGCCATGTATTACATTCTTTAGGAATTGCCAAAGTAATGCCTTTTAAACCCGGTTCTAAAATACTAGATGTTGGCACGGGTGGAGGTTTTCCTGGAATTCCGTTAGCGATTCTATTTCCTGAAACACAATTCCATTTGGTAGATTCTATCGGGAAAAAGATAAAAGTAGTAAATGAAGTTGCTGAAGGTTTGAGATTAGAAAATATAAAAACCACTCATGGTAGAGTAGAAGAGGTAAAAGATACCTACGATTTTATTGTAAGCAGAGCTGTAGCCGAGATGGAAACTTTTGTACGTTGGACAAAAGGGAGAATCAATAAAAAGCAAAACCACGATTTAAAAAACGGTATTCTCTATTTAAAAGGTGGCGATTTGTCTGAAGAATTAAAATTGTATACTTCTGCTACCATCTATGATTTAGCGGACTACTTTGAGGAGGATTTCTATAAAACCAAAAAAGTGGTGCATTTAGGAATGAAGTATAAAGGGTAAGGTTATTGTATTGGAGAAGTTGTGGTTTTTAATCACTAAAATTAGTAAATGAAACATAAGTCAAGAAAACCCCAGAGTTTTTTTTATAATGAAACTATAACTATCAATTTTGTCTACACTGTTTTTGTAGTTGTAATTTTATATTTTTGATTTGCAATTATAAATTTTTCAACCATTATTCGTAATAAGTACTGTCCATCCAATATTGTTTGATAAAGAGGTTCTTTATAATATGAATATATTTGATTGTTATTTATTAAATGATCCATGTGATATACAGAAAACATTTTTTTTCTAAAACTAATTATTTTTATTTTAAGTAATTTTTTATGGAAAAGTGTATTGATTTCTTCAAATCCTATTTCTGAATTGTTAAACCTAGAACCTTTAGTTCCTTCACCTGCTCTCGAAAAAGTAATATCCAATTTAGATTCATCATCAAATAACATAATTAATCTATCTCCTTTTGATAAGGTTATATCTTCATTACTGGAGTTAAAAGAAATATAAATATATCCATTTTGATTTACTAAAGTAAAACCCAAAAAATCATTTATAGATTTTGATTTGTCAAGATATAGTTTAAAATATTCAGTATTTTCATTTGCTAATTTTGTAACCTTAATTGTTTTACAGTTAGTAAATTCATCTTCTAAATAACTTACTTCTGTTTTATTTAATCTAAGTAGATTTTGTTCAAATATTTTTTGATAAAGTAAATTTGTATCCTTTATTTTTTTGATTTTTACAAGTTCCTGATTTAAACGTATAGAATTATTATTATTGATTAAATAAGAATTCACTTTCCCTCCAAACGGAAAGTTTATATGTAATGTTCCGCTTCCGTGAATTTCAGAACCTAAACTGAAGATAGTTTGGTTAGCTTTAAAATATTCTCCTGCTTTGATATAGACTTTGATCATTTTGAATTGATCAGATTCTGGAATAGGAATATCTAAAAGTTTTGTAAAACTGTTTTCGGTTAATCTTATTACTTGAGAATCAAAATTTTGATATTGATTAGATTTATCTTTAATTATTTTCTCGGTTTTTTGATATCCAATTAAGTTTCTTCTGAAAAATTTAAAGATTTTCATATGGGTTTTTATTATTGCCAATATACAAATATGTATCGTTTCATTTACTTATATTCAGCGTAAGCGAAGTTATATCTTTTAGTTTTAGAAATAAACCAAACTAAAACATAGAAGAAGTTATTTTTCCTCTTTACTTGATCCACAATAAAAACTGTTTTTCGATTTTTACTTTTCAGCTCTCGTAGCATCATTCCAGGTATCTGTTCTAAAAGAAGATGCAGGCAACAGCGCGCCATTATAAAGCGTGCCATTGATCCAGTTTTTCCAGGCATATCGAACCGCAATTGGGTTTGGTACTTTAGTACTTGTAACCAATACATTTTTTCGATTTACAATTTTAGCTACTGCTGGATAAAAAACTTTATCATCTCCGGCAATTTCAAATCCAGACAATCCGTCATAAGAATACAAGCCTTTCTTGTTGTTTTTAAACTTTAGTAAAATGCTGTTGTCTTTTATTTCTAAGGAAGTATAAACAGGAGAAGCATAACTTATAGAAGTGTAACCATAGGTTTTATGCAAGGCATTCAATAACAATCTGTCTGCAACTTCTTTCTTTTTTGGTGGATGAATAGATTCTTTATCTCCAATATCCATGGTAATTGCAATCCCTGAATTTGGAATTAGATCTAGACATTGTAGTTGAGCTTCGCGGATAAAAGCAGTATTCTCAACTTTTTGGAAAACCTCATTATTTCCATATAAATAAGGCGCAATTTGAACATAAAAAAAAGGAAAACCACCAATTTCCCAACGCTTACGCCAATCTTTTACCATGGCAGGAAAGAATTTTTTGTACTTTTCTGGTTGCATGCGATTAGATTCCCCTTGATACCAAAGCATTCCTTTGATGGTGTACGGAATTAAGGGATGTATCATTCCGTTAAACAATGCCGTGGGAATGCTATTTGTTCTTTTTTTGAGATCTCTATTTTCTAGATTCACTTTTTGATACGTGCTAATTGCCTCTTTACTCATCCAAGCTTCTACAGAGCTTCCGCCCCAAGAAGTGTGTATTAAACCTACAGGGCAATCTAAAATTTCTTGAAGTTGTTGACCGAAAAAATAGGCGATAGCACTAAATTCTGAAACATTCTTTGGAGAAGCTTGTTGCCAAGGTGTATATTTTTTAAGATCTTTTTGAGGTGTTTTTGATCCAACTCGGTTTACTGTAAAAAGGCGTAGATTAAAATTATTAGACCTTGCAATGGGTAAAGCGGTATCAAAGGTTGGTTGCCCACCATACCCCATCATAGATTGTTGCATATTTGATTGACCCGAGCACAACCACACTTCACCAAATAAAATATTCTCTAATGTAATACCTGAAGTTTTACTCGTAATTTCTATAGATTGCGCATTTTTACTATTGGTTGTGTTCACTTCAATACGCCAATTACCATTTTTGTCTGCTCTAATTTTAAAAGTTTTTTTTAACCATGAAGTGTTAATGGTAATTTTCTCTTCTGGATCTGCCCAACCCCAAAGTACAACTTCGGTATTGCGCTGTAAAACCATGTTCGATGAAACAATAGCAGGAAGTTTAATGGCTGCATCTATGGTTTCTATAAACATTAAAAAAAATACTATTCCTAAAAATTTAAACGTGATTTTTTTCATTTTATAAGCGTTTTATAAATGTTGATGAAGGCTTTATTTTGAGTGACTTAACTTAAAATAACGCTACAATATAAAAAAAAGAAATTACATGGTTGTAATTCCTTTTTATGCATCATTTTCTTATTTATAAATATACTGAAATCTTTAAAAAATAGAAGAAGCTGTTTTGGTGGTAAACTTTTCTAAAAACAACATTCCTTTGTAAGAATTTCCTTTTTTATTTAATTTCGGACTCCAAACGGCAATACAATATTTATCTGGGTGAATGGCAACAATACCACCACCAACACCACTTTTTCCTGGCAATCCTACGCGGAAGGCAAACTCGCCAGATTCGTCATAAAAGCCACAGGTAAGCATAATGGCATTCACTCTTTTTGCTTGCGCCATGGTTAAGATACGATCTCCTTTATGGTTTCTAAAGTTATCATCTGTTAAAAAAAGAAATATTTGTGAGAGTTCTTTACAACTCATTTCTAAGGAACAAATATGAAAGTAAAAATCTAATACTTCGTCTACATTGTTTTTAATATTGTCAAAAGACTTTATAAAATTACACAAAGCAACATTTCTAAAACCCGTTTTTTTCTCTGATTTCGCTACTTTCTCAGAATAATGTAAGGTAGTATTATTAGAAATATCTCTACAAAAACTTAAAAAATTTTCTTTCGGACTTTTAAGATGACTAATTAAAATATCACAAACTACAATGGCACCTGCATTTATAAAGGGGTTTCTTGGTTTTCCACAATCTGATTCTAATTGTAAAAGTGAGTTAAAAGGATTTCCAGAAGGTTCTACATCAATTCTTTCCCATAATTTTTCACCTTCTAATTTATATGCGAGTGTTAAGCATAAAATTTTAGAAATACTTTGAATTGAAAATTTATCTTTATAATTCCCAATTCCGAAAGATTTTGTATCAATGGTTGTAATGTTTATGCCAAAATTATCAGCAGAAATAGAACCCAATTCAGGGATATAATTAGCTACTTTACCAGTATCTTCTATTGATTTTAAATCTGAATATATTTCTTCAATAATTCTTTGGTAGTTTTCCATTTCTTATCAATTTTATAAGCGAAGTTAACTTTTTATAAAGAAAAAAGGAACTACATTGTTGTAATTCCTTTTTTGATATTTATGAGATTCCTCAATCGCTTAAAAAAAAGCTCATTTCGGAATGACAATCATTATTTTTATAACTATTTTACAAAGCTTCTACAAATAAACCATCGTCAGTTTTAGAAACTTTAGCTACTTCTTTCTTTGTTAAACCTTTCATGGTTTTGTCCCATTTTTTGTTCGACAAACCAGACTGTGCTTTTAATTCGTTTAAATCTATTTTTTCTGCTTTTGTAATAATGGTAAGTAAATCTTTCTCCTCAACAGTGAGTGCTACATCTGCAGCGATTCGCTGCTCTGGTCTCATTTGCGGAAAAAATAACACTTCTTGTATCGATTGATTGTTGGTTAAAAACATAATCAAACGATCCATTCCAATGCCCATTCCAGAGGTTGGTGGCATTCCGTATTCTAAAGCGCGTAAGAAATCTTCATCTATAAACTCCGTCGCTTCATCATCACCTTTTTTAGCTAATTTTAATTGATGTTCAAAACGCTCACGTTGATCTATAGGATCGTTTAGTTCAGAATACGCATTCGCAATTTCTTTACCACAAACCATCAATTCAAAACGCTCTGTCAATTCAGGATTCTCTCTGTGTTCTTTACAAAGCGGACTCATTTCTTTCGGGTAATCGGTAATAAAAGTTGGTTGAATGTAATTTCCTTCACATTTTTCACCAAAAATTTCATCAATTAATTTTCCTTTCCCCATGGTTTCATCAACCTCGATGTGCATCGATTTTGCGGCTGTTCTAATTTCATCTTCTGTTTTTCCAGTAATGTCAAAACCAGTAAAATGTTTAATAGCATCTGCCATAGTTACTCTTGCATACGGTGCTTTAAAGTCTATTATATGTTCACCAAAAGTAGCTTCCGAAGTTCCGTTTACAGCAATGGCACAATGTTCTAGTAACTGCTCGCAGAAATCCATCATCCAATTGTAATCTTTGTAAGAAACATAGATTTCCATCGCTGTAAATTCTGGATTATGCGTTCTGTCCATTCCTTCATTTCTAAAGTTTTTCGAGAATTCATACACACCATCAAAACCACCAACAATCAATCTTTTTAAATACAATTCGTTTGCAATTCTCATGTACAAAGGAATGTCTAAAGAATTGTGATGCGTTATAAAAGGTCTTGCGGCAGCGCCACCAGGAATGGGTTGCAAAACTGGTGTTTCTACTTCAAAATACCCAGCGTCATTAAAAAAAGAACGCATCGCATTAAACAACTTTGTACGTTTTATAAATACTTCTTTTACATGCGGATTCACCACCAAATCTGCATACCGTTGTCTATAACGCATTTCAGGATCGGTAAACGCATCATAGGTAACACCATCTTTCACTTTTGGAATGGGCAGTGGTTTCAATGCTTTAGAAAGCATTTTAAAATTTTTCACCATTACTGTCTTTTCACCAACTTGTGTCGTAAAAAGTGTTCCTTCAATACCTACAAAATCACCTAAGTCTAATAATTTCTTAAAGACGTTATTGTATAAAGATTTGTCTTCACCAGTACAAATTTCATCACGATTAAAATACAACTGTATTCTACCTTCACCATCTTGTAATTGTCCAAAAGAAGCTTTTCCTTGAATATTAATCACCATTAAACGACCCGCAATAATTACGGGTTTCCCTTCTTCGTAATTTTCCCTTATTTCCTTCGAATTAGAATTCACAGGATATAAATCTGCCGGATACGGATTAATACCTAATTCACGTAATTTTACGAGTTTTTCTCTACGTACAACTTCTTGTTCTGATAATTGCATTCTTTGTCTCTATTTTCTAGTAAATATTAAAGGTGGCAAAGATACAATCTTTAGAGAAGTTGGCAATTGCAGATTTCAATAAAATAACTATAAGTTATTGTGGAAATCATAAAACGTTGTATATTTGCCCGCTACTTTTTGTTGAAGTAGCATTTAGTTGTGTTGTTTGGCACTTTAGAAAAAGTGTCGTGGTTTTGTTAACCAATGGAAAGCTTCCCTTAAATGGGACGCTTTTTTTTTACCCCGAATTTATTTTAGGGGCTATCAAATTTATTTCAATATAATTTTTTGAAGCTAATTCCTGCTTTCAGCACTCGCTTTTTTTGCTGAAATAGCAAAAAAGAGCTCAAACAAATGCTTCAATCAGGGCTAAACCTGTTTGCCAGCTTTCAGTTTTAATCAGTAAAATTATGTTTTATAAAAAAGATTAGAACAAGATTTACTGCTTTGTTTCATTAAATTTTACGATATTTAGTCTAAATAACCATATTATGGATGATAAAATAAGAAAAAGATTAGATGTTATGAAGTCTGTTTTAGTAAAAATGGAAGATATTAAAAACACACAACAAAGTTTAGTGCAAAAAATTGGGCAAGTCGAAGTCTCGCTTTTTGACATCAAATCTGAAACGTTAGATGTTGAGCTAGCAAAAGTTATGAATAACGCAAGTAAATCTTTCGACATTATAAAAGATGCGATTGAAGCGTTTGAAATGAAGAGAAATAGAATTGAGAATGAAGCTTAATTTTTAACTAAAAAAGCCTTCCTTATATTCCCAAAACTTCATCACGAATAAAACCACAAAAACCACCGCAACAGAAAACTCAATTGTTGCAGAGGCTAGTAACCCTATAAAAGAACCAAAAGAAGCTTTTATAGCTCTTTTTTTGTCTTTGCTATTGTACATCAATTCACCTATAAATGCTCCCAGAAAAGCGCCAATTAAAATTCCAAACGGAATGGGAGTAAACAAACCAATAACTAAACCAATAGTAGTTCCATAAACACCATATTTACTACCGCCAAAGCGTTTTGTGCCAATGGCAGGAATCACATAATCTAGTATTAAAATAACAAGGGCAACTCCTAAAGTAATTCCTAGAAAAGTCCAATTCATAGGTATTATAGAAGTAAAATGTAGTACCAATAAGCCAACCCAACCTGTTAAAGTACCCGGTAAAACAGGCAAAACAGCACCAATTATTCCAAGAATAACGAGTAAGAAGCCAAGAATTAATAAGAAAATATCCATAGTTTTTTTAGGTTTCGACTCAGCTGAACCAGACAATTTAATTTATATCAAAGCAAAAATACAAAACCTTTATGAAATAAATTTATAACTAAAAAATTAGTTTAAACTAATTTTTTAGTTATATTTGTATTGTTAAACTAAAATATTAGTTGAAAATTATGAGCAAACAATTAACAAAAGCAGAAGAACAAATAATGCATGTTCTGTGGGGTTTACAAGAAGCTTCTGTAAAAGAAGTAATTGATCAATTACCTGCACCAAAACCTGCATATAATACGGTTTCTACAATTATTAGAATTTTAGAAACCAAAGAATTTGTAGGACATAAAGCAGTGGGCAGAGGTTTTTTATACCATCCCATGATAGAAAAAGAAACTTACAGCAATCAACGTTTACACAAATTGATGAATGGTTATTTTGATGGCTCTTTTAAAAGTATGGTTTCCTTTTTTGTAAAAGAAAATAAAATGGATGTTTCAGAATTGGAGTCAATTCTTAAGGAAGTGAATAAGAAAGAGTAGGCAGTATTCAGTTGGCAGTCTTCGGTAACTGTCAGTTCGAGACCCGAGAAAAAATTTTTATCAAGCGTTAGGAGTGATGTTAAATAAATGATTGTAAATGTCTGTTCGAGACCCGAGAAAAATTTTTATCAAGCGGTTGGAATGACGTAATGTCTCCTCGAGCATTACTGAAATGAAAATACATTTTCATTGAAAGTAGCTAGCGAAGCTATCGAGAGGTTTTAATGAGGTCTCGACTGCGCTCGACCAGACATATATTAATAATTTGTAAAACAGCAACTTACAAGCTACGTCAATGGTAGCGGAGTCGAGAACTATTAAGTATTTAATAATCAATAAATTAAACAAACACGTCAATGGTAGTGATTTTGACTTTTCGTCAAAATTGTATCGAGAACATTTAAAAACAAAACAATATGATCAATTATATAATTCAAGTCATCTTATTTCAAGTATTGTTCTTGGTGATTTATGATTTCTTTTTAAGCAAAGAAACGTTCTTTATAAAAAATAGAGGGTATTTGTTAAGTACACCCATTTTGTCTTTTCTGTTACCATTTGTTAAAATACCAACGTTCCAAGAAGCAGTTCCACAAGAAATAATGGTCTATTTACCAGAAATTATGTTATCACCAGAAAAAGTGATTCAAGAAACTTCTTGGTACCAATCCATCAATTATTTAGATGTGTTATTTGGTGTGGGTGTTATTGTATTTAGTGTGTTGTTTTTAGTAAAACTATTGCAGATTATCAATTTAATAAGATCTTATAAATTGATTCAAAAAGAAGACTACACTTTAGTTTTAATTCCAAATCAAACCAAAGCATTTTCATTTTTCAATTATATTTTTTTAGGGAAAGAAATTCCTGAATCTCAAAAAACACAAATCATTGCACATGAGTTGGTGCATAGCAAACAGAAACACTCTTTAGATTTATTATTCTTTGAATTTTTGAAGATAGTAATGTGGTTTAATCCGATGATTTTTATCTATCAGAAAAGAATCACATTGGTACATGAATATATTTCGGATGAAATTGCTACAAAATCTACTCCAAAAGAAAGCTACATCAATAACTTACTTTCCAACCTTTTTCAGGTTGAAAACATTGCATTTATCAACCAATTTTACAAACAAACTCTACTTAAAAAAAGAATTATGATGATGACAAAAAAACAATCTAAGAAAATGAATCAGTTAAAATATTTGGTTTTAATTCCAGTTTTAATGAGCATGCTTTTTTATACTTCTTGTTCAGAAACAGAGTTAAAAGATAATCTAGAAACAAAAAAAGAGTTATTTAAAATGTTTACACTTTCCTCAGATGGAGAATTAAATTCTTTTGAAAGTAAAAAAGAAACTTTTTTAGATGCTTTCTTAGGAGTAGAAGTTCCAAAAGAATTTAAAGAGATTTATTTTACCAGTTTAAAAAATCACGAAAAAGAGGAATTTGAAGAAATGAAAAAGCATTTTGAAAAAAATGATAATGATAACTATTACATGAAATTAAGGCTTTTTGAAATGCAAAATGGTAGAAAAGTAGTTGCAATGATTTTAAAAAACAACATACTTAAAGAAAGAGTAGAAACTGAAAGAGTAAAGTCTAGTGATAATTCAGTTAATTTTATGGTCATAGATAAAGCACCCACTTTTCCAGGCTGTGATTCTGGTGATAAAGGTTGTTTTTCAAAAATGATTCAAAAACATTTTATAAAATATTTTAATGCAGATTTACCAAATCAATTAGGTTTAGAATCTGGTAAAAAAAGAATTTTTATCGGGTTTAAGATAAATGAAAGTGGCGATATTACAGACATAAAAGCAAGAGCACCACATATAGATATAAAAAATGAAGTAATTAGAATAATGGAAACTTTACCAAAAATGATTCCAGGAGAAAATAATGGAAAAACAGTATCTGTGAGTTATAATATTCCATTTGCAATAATAGTTCAATAAGATAATTTTATGACAAAGAATATTTTAATACTATTTTTACTAATAGTTGTAAAAGTCGAAGCGCAAACTTCGACTTTTTCTACGATAGATAGTTTGTTCGAAAACGGAAGATACCAATTGGCATTGTCTCAGTTGAAGGCTATAAATCCGCCCACTTTTTTATCAAATTATAAAACAGCTTTAATTTATGAATCGATCGATAATTACAAACAAACCGCTTCTTATTTAGAACAAGCACTAATTTTTAAAGAAGATAAAAAAGCGAGTTTAAAGTTGGCAAAAGTCTATCAAAGACTAAACAAGTCAAATGAAGCTGTGCTTATTTATGAAAATTTATTAGCCAAAGATTCTATGAATTTAGTTTTAGCATACCAATTGGGAAAACTATATTTAAAAACAAAGAGCTATAAAAAATCCATATCAGCTTTTAAAAATTTAATAAAACATGATAGTACAAACGCCTATTATTCATATCAGTTGGCACTGGCGTATGCGTTTGTAAAAGACAGAGATAGAATGATAAACAGTTTTTTAGATGTTTATAAGAAAGATACAACACACCTGAAAGCAATTGCTCATTTAGCTTCTAGTTACAGTAAATTAAATGAAAAAGATTCTACAAACTTATTTATAGAAAAAGGTTTGCTGTTAGATAAGAATCACATCAATCTAAATAAGTTGAAAATTAATAATTTATACAGGGAAAAAAACTATGTGGAAACCATTCCGTTATTATTAAATTTAGACTCTATTGATACAAAAGAAACGTTTAGCATCTCTATGTTAGGAAGAGTGTATTACAGTTTAGATAGTTTAGAAAAATCTAAAAAGTATTTTAAAAAATTGTACAGAGTAGACAGAGCAAATTTTAAAGCACTCACATACCTTGGTCATATTGCTATGAAAGAAAAAGATTATAAAACGGCAGGTTTTAATTATACGATGGCAACTTTTATTGGAAAAGAAAAAAGAGACGAAGAATATTTTGGATTGGCAACCATGTTTTACGAAACTAAGAAACCAAAACAGGCATTACTAAACTTTGAAAAAGCCTACAAAGAAAACAGCATGAATTACAATGCGCTTTTTCAACTGGCAAAAATTTCTGATGCTTATTATAAGGATAAAAAAATAGCCTACAAACACTATGTAAAATACATGGATAATTTTCAGGAAAGAGATCAAGACGCCGATATTTTTATAAAAAGGAGAATTTCAGAAATAAAAAAAGAATTTTTTATGAAAGGAGAAAAGTTAGAATAATAAGTTCATTAAATTTTAGTAAATTCACGCAATTATACATTTATGTTTTTGCGTGTTTTTTTATTTTTATCAATCGTTCTTTTTTGCACTTCGTGTGATAAATTTTCATTTTCAAAAAACACAAAAAAAATAGCACTAGATACCATCGTAGATTTTAAGTCTGTAGATATTTCAGCTTCCTTTAAAAATTGTGATTCAATCATAGGAAAGCAAGAGAAATCGATTTGTTTTAGAAATACAATTCATAAAAAAATAGGAGCGGAGTTGCAGAAACATCAATTTACAATTAAAGATGCTGTCTCTGAAATTGTACATGTTGCTATCTTAATAGATTCAAAAGGGAAAATTAGTTTAGAATCAATTGAGTCGTCAAGAAATATTCAAGAACAAATACCAACGCTAGATAGTATTTTAAAGCTTTCTATCGATAATATTTTACCGATTTATCCTGCGACTAAAAGAGGAATTCCGGTTACTACAAAATATAAATTACCCATCCGAATTCATTTGAAAGAGTAATCTATACCGTTTTTCTTAACATCCAATCGAATTCAGATGTAAAACTTAGTAAAAAAATCAGCAAATTGCTAATTTAGCATTTTCCAAAGCTTGTCTTTCAATTCTTGTAAACCTGTTTCAGCAACAGAAGAAATAAATAGCGTTTCAACATCTTTAGGGAGCTCTGCTTTAATTTCTGCCTGTAACTCATCGTCTAACATATCTGTTTTAGAAATGGCTAACAAACGGTCTTTATCTAATAATTCAGGATTGTGTTTTTTTAATTCGTTCAGTAAAATTTCATATTCCTTGTTGATGTCATCACTGTCTGCAGGAACTAGAAATAAAAGTGTAGAATTTCGCTCAATATGACGTAAAAATCGATGTCCAAGACCTTTTCCTTCCGCAGCACCTTCTATAATTCCAGGAATGTCTGCAATTACAAATGTTTGATGATTTCTGTGTTCTACAATTCCTAAGTTTGGTTTTAGTGTTGTAAAAGCATAGTCTGCAATTTTTGGTTTTGCTGATGTTAAAACAGATAGTAATGTAGATTTACCTGCATTTGGAAATCCTACCAAACCAACATCTGCTAATAATTTTAATTCAATTCTATACCAACCTTCTATACCATCAATACCTGGCTGTGCATATCTTGGTGTCTGATTTGTAGAAGATTTAAAATTCCAGTTACCAAGACCACCTTTTCCTCCAGGTAATAAGATTACTTCTTTTCCGTTTTCGGTAATTTCATGTAAAATTTCATCAGTATCTGCATCTCTCACAATGGTTCCTAAAGGAACATCGATATAAATGTCTTTTGCATCATGGCCTGTACTTCTGCTTGCACTTCCTGCACCACCACCTTCTGCTCTAAAATGACGTTTAAATTTCAGGTGAAACAATGTCCACATATTTTTATCACCACGTAAAATAATGTGTCCACCACGTCCACCATCTCCACCATCAGGACCGCCTTTGGTAATGTATTTTTCTCTGTGTAAATGTACAGAGCCTTGACCTCCTTTTCCAGAAGAGGCATAAATTTTTATATAATCAACAAAGTTACCTTCTGTCATAAAAGTGTTTAAAGTTTAAAGTTTAAAGTTTCGGGTTTAATGCACCTCGAATCATAAACTTTTAATTTATAATGTATCAAATACGTTTGCAATACGTTGTGTAATCTCTTCTATAGAACCCACACCATTAATACCATAATATTTGTCTTGAGCATCAAAATAATCTTTTAAAATGGCAGTTTTTGTATTGTATTCATTAAAACGATTTCTAATTTTTGCTTCATCAGTATCGTCTGTTCTTCCACTTGTTTTTCCTCTTTCTAACAAACGAGTTACCAATGCATCTTCAGGAACTTCTAAAGCAATCATTCCGTTGATCTGTTCTCCTTTTTCTGCTAAAAAAGTATCTAAAGCTTTTGCCTGAGATTCGGTTCTAGGAAAACCATCAAAAATAAACCCATTCGCATCTTTATTTTTCTCCACTTCAGCTTTTAACATCTTAATGGTTACTTCGTCTGGCACCAAATCGCCTTCGTCCATATATTTTTTAGCCAATATTCCTAATTCGGTAGCATTTTTAATATTGAAACGAAACACATCTCCTGTAGAAATATGTACCAAATTGTACATGTTTTTTAAGAATTCTGCTTGCGTTCCTTTTCCAGCCCCAGGAGGACCAAATAATACGATGTTTTTCATTTTAGGTGTTGTTGATAGTTGATATATTGATGGATAATTTCTACCTAAACCATTGTAATCTAAGCCATAACCAACTATAAATTTATCGGCAATACTTTTTCCGATATAATCTATGGGTAATTCTTTTCTAAAAACATCTGGTTTAAAAAATAACGTGGCAACTTTTAGTTGTTTTACATTTTTATCTCTAAAGATATCATAAATCTCTTGAAGTGTTGCGCCTGTATCTATAATATCTTCTAATATAATTACAGTTCTGTTGGTTAAATCTTCATTAATACCAACTAATTGCTTTACTTTCTCTGTAGATGAAGTACCTTGATAAGAAGCTAGTTTTACAAAAGAAACTTCACAATTACCTTTAAATTCTCTAATAAAATCTGCAGCAAATAGAAAACAACCATTTAAAATTCCTACAAAAATAGGGATTTCATCTTTTGGTAAATCTGCCTTTACAGTAGCTGCTAAATATTTTACCGTTGCCTTAATTTCTTTTTCAGAAATAAAAGGTTTAAAATATAAATCTTGAAGTTTTATCAATTTCATTATTTGTAACCAATTCTTTTTGTTTCTTTTTCGTTTGTTGTTGGATCTAATAAATAACGCATAGCGGTAAAAACTTCTGCAAATTGGGCATCGTATTTAGATTCTAAACTTTCTATTTTATCTGATATTTCTTGATATTGCAAAGACATTTTTCTTAATACTACAAAAGTCCGCATAATTTCAATATTCACTTGTATCGCTTTCTTACTTCTTAAGATACCAGCTAACATAGCAACCCCTTGTTCTGTAAATGCATAGGGAAGTGTTCTTCTCATGCCAAAATTTGCGGTCACAATTTGTGACCGCAAATTTTCTACTTCCTCTTCTGATAATTGAAACATAAAATCTTCTGGGAAGCGATCTATGTTTCTCTTTACTGATTGATTCAGAACTTTTACCTCAACCTCATATAGTGCTGCTAAATGCATATCTAACATGACCCGAGCACCTCTAATGCTAAATATATTTTCTTGAATTACTTCTAATTTCCATAGCCCTTTTTCAGCAAAGATAATATCTAGATATTTAATAAAAAAACCGTTTTCTTATAAGTTACATGAAACATGTTCAGTACAAGAAAACGGTTTTTAATTATTTTAAATTAGAACTATTTGTTCTTTTCTTCTTTTTTAGAAGCATCGTACATAATTGGTGTTGCCACAAATAATGATGAATAGGTACCTACAATTACACCTACAATTAATGCGAACATAAATCCTTTAATAGAATCTCCTCCAAATAAGAAGATGGCTAACATTACTAATAATGTAGTTAAAGAGGTGTTGATTGTTCTTCCTAAGGTTGAACTTAATGCTTTGTCTACAACTTCGCTATATTTCCAATTGGTATGAATTCCAGCGAATTCTCTAATCCTATCAAAAATTACCACGGTATCATTCAAGGAATATCCTACCACCGTTAAAATGGCGGCTATAAATGATTGCCCAATTTCCATATCGAAAGGCATAAAATTGTACGTAATAGAGAATACACCCAATACAATTAATACATCATGGAAAACTGCAATTACAGCACCAATGGAGAAAGATATTTTTCTAAAACGTAATAAAATGTATAAGAAAACAACTAGTAAAGATCCTAAAACGGCATATAAAGCAGATGTTTTAATATCATCTGCAATAGTTGGTTCTACTTTCATATAACTCATTACCCCAGAACCTTCTTTCTCGAAACCTGGTTTAAATGTTTCATAACTGGTATCTCCTAAATATTCTTTTAATCCTGTGAATAAAGCACTTTGTACTTCTTCATCAACTTCTACACCTTCATCATCAATTTTATAAACGGTTGTTATTTTTAATTGATTGGCATCTCCATACGTTTTTACTTCTGGTGCAGTACCAAATGCATCTTTTAAAGTTTCAGCTACTTTGGTAGCATTCATGTCTTGATCAAAACGAACAACATAAGAACGTCCTCCTTTAAAATCAACTCCTTGTTTTAATCCTATTGAAAAAATAGAAATCAAACCACCAATGATAATGGCTCCAGAAATAACATAAGCAATTTTACGTTTCTTTAAAAACGCTACGTTGATGTTTTGGAACCAACCTTTAGAGATAGAAGTATTAAATGTTAATTTAGAACCTCTATTTACAGCACTATCAATTAATAATCGTGTGATAAATACAGCAGTAAATAATGATGTTGCTATACCAATCATTAAGGTTAATGCAAAACCTTTAATGGGTCCTGTACCAAAAATATATAAGATAATACCTGTTAATAAGGTGGTAATATTTGCATCTATAATTGCAGACAAGGCTCCTTTTACAGAGAACCCTTCTTCAACAGATTGCTTTAATCCTTTTTTCTTGAACAAACCTTCTTTAATTCTTTCGAAGATAATTACGTTTGCATCTACAGACATCCCTATTGTTAAGATAATACCAGCAATACCAGGTAACGTTAATACCGCATTAAAAGAGGCTAAAATTCCGAAGATAAATAAGATGTTTACCACCAATGCAATATCTGCATACAAACCAGCTTTCCCATAATAGAGCATCATCCAAAGTAATACTAAGATAATTGCCAAACCAAAAGAAAGGAAACTGGCATCAATTGCTTCTTGACCTAAAGAAGGGCCAACAACCTCAATTTGAATAATTCTTGCAGCAGCGGGTAATTTACCTGCTTTTAAAACCGTAGAAATATCTTCAGCTTCTTCAATCGTCATGGTTCCACCAGAAATAGAAGTTCTACCACCAGGAATTGCTTGGTTTACCGAAGGAGCAGTATATACATAGTCATCTAGAACTACGGCTACAAAACCACCTATATTATCACCTGTCATTTTTGCCCACTGTTTGGTTCCAGAGCTATTCATGGTCATGCTCACCTCAGGCTTATTCATTTGGTCAAAAACTTGACCAGCATCTAAAATTACATCACCTTCAATGGTTGGAGTATCGTTTCTGTTTGATTTTATTGCGTATAAACCGATTATTTCATCCGCTTCAAAATCATCACCAGCAGTTGTAGGTCTTGTAGGTGTATTTGATTTATAATCCCATAAGAATTTTACATATCTTAATTCGTTCGGTAATACATCTCTTATTTCTTTTTTAGCCAACAAGCTATTCACCATTGCAGTATCTATAACTCTAGCTTGTGCTACTAAAGAACTTACTTGGTTTTGAGATTGCGCTACGTTAGGATATAAATAGGTAAAAAGATTTTTCTGCACTTTTGTAGAATCTGCAGTTTCACCTAATAAATCGTCAATATCATCTTTTTCTGTTGAATCTTTTACTTGTGCAGTTTCTGTATCATCTTTTAATAATTCAGCAACTTTTTCATTTGCAGAAAAGAAAAAACCTTGTACTTCTGCATTTGTATATACTTCCCAGAATTGTAATTCAGCTTTACTGGTAATTAACTTTGTAACACGCTCGATATCTCTTGCACCTGGTAATTCAATTTGAATTCTACCCGAATTTCCAATTCTCTGAATGTTCGGAGAAGAAACACCAAATTTATCAATTCTACTTCTTAAAACTTCAAAAGCAGTACCAATAGAGCTATTAATTTCTTCCTGTAAAGTTTCTCTAACTGAAATGTTATTTTCATTAAAAGAAATTTTATCACTTAAAGCTTTTGTTCCAAATATAGCAGGATCACTTAATTTTGTATCTCCGGCAATGGTTTCAAACTCTTCAAGAAATAGATCTAAATAATTAGAATTACTACTTTTTTGTCTTTCATCTGCTGTTTCTAAGGCTTTGTTAAATGCTTCATTTTTAGAATCATTAGACAAGCTTTTTAAAACTTCTTTTACAGACACTTGTAAGATAGCGTTTACACCACCTTTTAAGTCAAGACCAAGATTCATTTCTTTGTCTCTAACATCATTGTACGTGTATTGCGCTACACCTAAATCAACAATTTCTTTGTTTGCAACACTGTCTAAATACTTTCTTTCGAGAGTAGCTTTCTGTCTTGCATCATTATCAACTGTATTTCTTTCAGCGTATACTTTAGCATCATCTTCTACTTTGTTCGCTAAAAACGTGAATGATAATTGATATAAACTCACTAATCCAAAAAGGATCGCGAATAATTTAATAAGTCCTTTGTTTTGCATCTTCGTTATTTTATGTCGACTTTCTTTTTTTAAAAACGAGCAAATATAGTATTTCAAAGCAGAGTAAGCAATTGTTTTATCACATTTATGAAGCAGTTTTGCTGATTTCTTTTACTTCCTTAATTTTAAATATTATGAACTATCAAAATTAACTATATTTATCCGATAAATTTGATAAAATAACACCAGCTAAATTAGAAATATGACATATCCGTCTGATATTGCAATTGCGCAGGCAAAAAAGTTGCAACATATAAAAGATATCGCTAAAAAGTTAAACGTACATGAAGATGATTTAGAAATGTACGGCAAGTACAAAGCAAAATTGCCTCTCTCTTTAATTGATGATCAAAAAGTAAGTAAAAATAATTTAGTTTTAGTTACAGCTTTAACACCAACTCCTGCAGGAGAAGGAAAAACAACCGTTTCTATTGGTTTAACTGAGGGACTGAATAAAATAGGAAAACAAGCAACCGTTGTTTTAAGAGAACCTTCTTTAGGACCTGTTTTTGGAATAAAAGGCGGAGCTGCGGGTGGGGGATATTCGCAAGTGGTACCAATGGAAGATATCAATTTGCATTTTACGGGCGATTTTAATGCTGTTGAAAAGGCGAATAATTTATTGTCTGCATTAATAGACAATAACATTCAAAGCAAAACCAATAATTTAAACATAGATTCCCGAACCATTCTTTGGAAACGTGTTATCGATATGAATGATCGTGCTTTAAGAGACATTACGATTGGTCTTGGAGGTACTGCCAATGGAGTGCCAAGACAAGATGGCTTTAACATTACACCAGCTTCTGAGGTAATGGCGATTCTTTGTATGGCATCCGATTTAGAGAATTTAAAAAAACGTTTAGGAGCTATTTTTATCGGGTTTACGTTTGATAGAAAACCAATTTTTGCGAGAGATTTAAAAGCAGAAAATGCGATGGCTATTTTGTTAAAGGATGCTATAAAACCTAATTTGGTGCAAACTTTAGAAGAGAATCCCGCAATTATTCATGGTGGACCTTTTGCAAATATTGCGCAAGGAACAAATACCATTATCGCTACAAAAATGGGACTTTCATTGTCTAATTATGTGGTTACAGAAGCTGGTTTTGGGGCAGACTTAGGAGCCGAAAAGTTTCTAAATATAAAATCTCAATTTGCGAATTTGAATCCGAAGTGTGTAGTTTTAGTAGCCACCATTCGAGCTTTACGTCATCATGGAGGCGCTTTAAAGGAAGACTACAATACACCAGACCTAGAGAAAGTTACAGAGGGTTTTAAAAACTTAGAAAAACATATAGAAAATATTAGAAAATTTAATATAGAACCTGTGGTGGCTATCAACTCTTTTGCTTCAGATTCTGAAGAAGAAGTAAATTTTGTAATTAAAAAATGTACAAGTTTAGGTGTAAACGCTGTCTTGTCTGAAGGTTGGACAAAAGGAGGCGAAGGAACAAAACAATTGGCAGAAGTAGTTGTAGATATTGTTGAAAACAAAGCCACAAAATACAAGCCTTTGTATGATTGGAAATCACCCATTAAAGAGAAAATAGAAATTATAGCCAAAGAAATTTATGGAGCAGCAAAGGTTGAATATAGTAAGCAAGCGCAATTAAATTTAAGAAGAATAGATAGACTCGGATTTAATGATTTTGCAGTTTGTATGGCAAAAACTCAAAAGTCTTTTTCAGATAATGATACTTTGATTGGAAGACCAGAAGGTTTTACTGTAACCGTTAGAGAAATTGAAATTGCATCTGGTGCACAATTTGTAATTCCTATTTTAGGAAAAATGATGCGAATGCCTGGGTTACCTTCAATTCCTGCTTCAGAAAATATGACGATTGATAATAACGGTGTTATTTCTGGACTATCATAATTCTAGACCTCACAGGTTTTTAAAACCTGTGAGGTCTTTAAAAGTATTATATTACTCGTTCTTTGTGATTAATGTAATGCTCATTCTTATTTGGCTATAAGAAACTTCTTCATTAAGTTTTTCGTAGATTGGTTTTAGTTCTATCTTTCGGTCTAATTCATAAAAAGCAATACGAACTTTAGCGATGGTTTCTGTTGTTACATATTGCTCTAAGTTTACTGCTTTTCCTTCAGCGTATAATTGAGATAAATGGGAAAAAATAGTGGTAATAGATAAATTTCTTTCTTCGGCAATTTCTGTTGGATGTAATCCGTCTTTATATAAGTTGAATGTTTTTACGGTTGTCGCAATTTTTCTTGGTTTTGCAACGCTTTTAAATTTTCGAATGATATTCATGAATTCTTCACCGTACTTTTCCATTTTGTTCATTCCAACTCCTGAAATTGTTAAAAATTCATTTTCAGTTGTCGGCAATTCACTTGCCATTAATTTTAATGTTTTATCATTGAAAATGATGTAAGCAGGCATTTTTTCTTCTTTAGAAATCGAGTATCTTAATTTTTTTAATTCTGTAAATAAGTCTTTATGTATTTCGCCTTCAGTTACAATTTTTGCTGTTTTTTGTATTTTCTTTTTGTCATCAATACTTATTGGTGTTGTTAATCGTATTTTCTTTTCTCCTTTTAAAACTTTCCAACCAACGGGTGTTATTTTTAAGGCAGAACTTTCTGCATACATGATTTCTATCAATCCTTGATTTGCCATTTGAATTACATAATCTCGCCAATTGAAAAAAGAAATATCTTTTCCTATTCCGTACGTTTTTAGGTTGAAATACTCTTTTTTATGAATATCTGCATTATTACTTCCTCTAAGTACATTAATCAACATGGTAATTCCGTCTTTTTCACCCATTCTTGCAATTCCAGAAAGTGCTTTTTGTGATAAAATAGTACCATCAAAATCCTCAGGTGGATTTTCACAAACATCACAATTGCCACAATTCTCAGTAAGATGTTCTCCAAAATAAGATAAAAGTATTTTTCTTCTACACGATTTAGCTTCTGCAAACTGAAGCATTCTGTTGAGTTTTTCTTTTTGCATTACTGTATTTGCGCCATCGTCTGCAAATTGACTATACAAAACAAAATCTCTCATATGATAATACAGAACGGTTTCTGATGGCAATCCATCTCTTCCTGCTCTTCCTATTTCTTGGTAATAACCTTCGAGGTTTTTTGGTAAATTATAATGTATTACAAAACGAACGTTGGATTTATCAATTCCCATTCCAAAAGCAATGGTGGCAACAATTATTTTCGTGTCGTCATTGATAAAATCAGTTTGTGTTTTTTCTCTTTCTTCATGATTCATTCCAGCATGATAAAAAGCTACAGAATAGCCACTTTTTTTTAGAAAGCCAGCAACTTCTTCTGTGTTTTTTCTGCTCAAACAATAAATAATGCCGCTTCCATTTTTTCTTCTTCCTAAAAAATTGATAATTTCTTGTAATTTTTTCTTTTTCGGAACTTGTCCTCGTACTTCAATACTTAAGTTTTTTCTATCAAAAGAAGAGATAAATAGTTTAGAGTTATGCAAACCTAATTGTGCTTCAATATCTTTTCTAGCAGATTTGTCTGCTGTAGCTGTTAGTGCCATAAAAGGTACGAATGGTAGCGAATTTCTAAACATTTTTAACTGTGTGTATTCAGGTCTAAAATCATGACCCCACATACTTACACAATGCGCTTCATCTATAGCAACTAATTTTATATTTAGTTGTTTTAACCAAGTATTGCTAACAGCAATTAATTTTTCTGGAGATAGATATAATAATTGTAAATTACCATTAATTGCTTTTGTAATTACTTCGTTTTCTTCTTGAACAGAAATTGAGCTGTTAAAAAAATCAGCTTTTATTCCGTTTGCTTTTAGCGCTTGTACCTGATCTTTCATCAATGAAATAAGAGGAGAAACAACAATGGTAATTCCATCAAAAATTAATGCAGGAATTTGAAAACACATAGATTTTCCGCCACCAGTGGGCATTAAAACAAAGCTGTCTTTGCCATCTATTGTTCTGTTGATAATTTCTTCCTGTAACGGACGAAAGTTATCATAACCGAATACATTTTTTAAAAGAGTATGTGTTTGTTTTTTCAAATTTTAAGCAATTAAGACACAAACATACATATTGAAATTCAGATTTATTGCTGTAAATTTAAAAAAAAATGTAACAAAAAACCCAACTCATTTCGAAGGAATGAGTTGGGTTTTAATATATCAATACATAAGGTTGTTCTATAATTCTAATAAATCGTTTGTTTTAGAAACACCTTCAGCAGATTCTTGCATGTGTGCTTTTTCAGCATCCGTTAAATTGATTTCAACAATACTTTCAATTCCGTTTTTGCCTAAGACCACAGGTACTCCAATACATAAATCATTCAAACCATATTCACCTTCTAATAAAGAAGAGCAAGGAAATATTTTTTTAGTATCACAAGCAATGGCTTGTACCATTCCAGAAACAGCAGCTCCGGGAGCATACCAAGCAGAGGTTCCTAATAAGCCAGTTAATGTAGCGCCACCCACTTTGGTGTCTTGCATTACTTGGTCTAATCTTTCTTTAGAAATAAATTCTGAAACGGGTACAGAGTTTCTAGTAGCTAATCTTGTTAAAGGGACCATTCCTTTATCAGAATGACCTCCAATAACCATTCCATCAATATCAGAAATAGGAGCTCCTAAAGCTTCCGCCAAACGGTATTTAAAACGAGCAGAATCTAACGCGCCACCCATTCCAATAATTTTATTTTTTGGGAGTCCAGTTGTTTTATGAACTAAATAGGTCATGGTGTCCATAGGATTAGAAACCACAATAATAATGGTATTTGGAGAGTGTTCTATTAAACTGGCAGCAACCATTTTAACAATTCCAGCATTGATTCCGATCAATTCTTCACGAGTCATTCCTGGTTTTCTAGGAATCCCAGAAGTAATGACACAAACATCAGAATTTGCAGTTTTAGAATAATCGCTTGTGCTTCCTGTAATTTTAGTATCAAAACCATTTAAAGAGGCAGTTTGCATTAAATCCATTGCTTTGCCCTCTGCATAACCTTCTTTAATGTCTAGCAAAACTACTTCAGCAGCAAAGTTTTTTATCGCAATATATTCTGCACAACTTGCACCAACCGCACCCGCACCAACAACTGTAACTTTCATATTTTTTATTTTTAATTTATTTTGAATAATTGGTGCTAAAATACGATTTTTAGACAATTTTTTAGTTAATTTAAAGCAAAAAAAAGACATCTACACGAGATGTCTTTTTTTTGTTATATTTTTTATTTTTACCTAATACTAATTGCTATTCCTAAACTAGCTGTATTGTATTCTTGTAAAGTGTAACTACCAAATACTTTAAAGAATCCTAAACTTAATCTAGCGCCAACTGTTGCCATCATTCCACTTGATTCAAAATCTAAGTTAGAAGGTATGTCTAAGGTTTCTCTTACAGTGTCATTAGGTGCAGGTAAACCAGTTTCATAGATACCTGTAAATGTTCCACTCATTTCATAAGTAGAGGTTCCGCTATTGTATCCAACTCCACCGTATAAATTTATAATTGGAAAATTTAAAGAAGCAATTGCTTGTGCAGTAAATGATCTTAAATTAAATTTAGACAATCCATTTCTAATTTCTAGATTTTCAGAAGTAACATCTCCAATACCATAATCAACATCCATAGTTGTATATGCTGCTAGAAGAGAAACGTGTAAAGGTGTTTTATCCATTGGTCCAAACCAATCTGTTATTTCCTTTTTAAGACCTAAACCTAACATATTTACTGAACCATCATTTTCACCAATATTTATTTTAGGAACTAATCTCACCATTGCTTCTAGTTTCCAAGGTAAACCAACATTTAACTGTACAATTGGTGCTGGAACCGCATTTCCTGGTAAGTCTTCTGTTGCACCTCCTGGAAAATCAAAATCAGCAGAAACAGCTTGTCCATTTACAGTTGTGTTAACTGTCATTTCTGTTGTATTTTTTGAACCAGCAAAAGTTGATGCTGTTGTACTTGAAGATGAGACAGATGCTAATCCTAAAGCTGAAATATTAAATAACTCTTTTTCAGTAGGAATAAATGCGCCACTTGCACCAATAGAAATATCAAAACCAAAAGGCTTGTGAACCTTGGCAGTATGATACCAACCGTTATTCATTGCATTGATAAAGCCTTCCATTCCTGGAGCAAAATAAGCTTGCATAAGTTTTTGGGAATCGGCTTTGTCAGCTAATAAAATAGCCTCAAAACCATCTTGTGCTTTTGTGTTAAAAGCGAAGGCGAATACACCTAAGAAAATTAAAATAGATTTTTTCATTTTAATAAAGTTTGATTAATAATGTTCAATAATTATTAGGGGTCTCGAAAGCGAAGATATAAAATTATGTTAAAAGATATATTAAGGTAAGGTGTTTTTACCAAAAAACAGGGGAAAACACCTAATTGTAGGTAACACAAAACCCCAACTTATTAGTTGAGGTTTTATAATTAAATTTAGTAAGAGATTGCATTACACATCAATATTCGCATATTTTGCGTTTTTCTCAATAAATTCTCTACGTGGTGGTACTTCGTCTCCCATTAGCATCGAGAAAACTCTGTCTGCTTCTGTTGGACTATCGATTACAACTTTACGTAAAGTTCTAAATTCAGGATTCATGGTGGTGTCCCAAAGCTGACCAGCATTCATCTCTCCAAGACCTTTGTAACGCTGTATTGTTACAGACCCACCCATTTGCTGTGCAATCAAATCACGTTGATTGTCATCCCAAGCATATTCCTTTTTTTGGCCTTTTTTTACGAGATATAAAGGTGGTGTTGCAATGTAAACATACCCTTGCTCTACCATTTCTCTCATATATCTAAAGAAAAACGTTAAGATTAAAGTGGCAATATGCGATCCATCTACATCGGCATCACACATAATAACTACTTTATGGTATCTTACTTTAGATAAATTTAAAGCTCTTGGGTCTTCTTCTGTTCCGATAGAAACTCCTAAAGCTGTAAACATGTTTTTGATTTCTTCATTTTCAAAAACTTTGTGTTGCATCGCTTTTTCAACATTTAAAATTTTCCCACGGAGTGGTAAAATGGCTTGAAAATTACGATCACGACCTTGTTTTGCGGTACCCCCTGCAGAATCTCCCTCAACTAAGAAAATTTCACATAGCGCAGGATCTGTTTCTGAACAATCTGATAACTTACCAGGCAAACCACCAATAGACATCACTGTTTTACGTTGTACCATTTCTCTGGCTTTACGTGCTGCGTGTCTTGCGGTAGCTGCTAAAATTACTTTTTGAACAATGATTTTTGCATCATTTGGGTTTTCTTCTAAATAATCAGTGAGCATTTCTGAAACTGCTTGCGATACTGCCGAAGTTACTTCTCTGTTTCCTAATTTGGTTTTCGTCTGTCCTTCAAATTGTGGTTCTGCAACTTTTACAGATATAATTGCTGTTAAGCCTTCTCTAAAATCATCACCAGCAATTTCAAACTTTACATTTTTTAATAAACCAGAATTATCGGCATACTTTTTTAACGTTCCTGTTAAACCACGTCTAAAGCCAGATAAATGGGTTCCTCCTTCATGCGTGTTGATATTGTTTACATAAGAATGTAAGTTTTCTGCATAAGACGTATTATACACCATCGCAACTTCAACAGGAATCCCATTTTTCTCCCCTTCCATAGAAATTACTTTTGCCGTTAACTGCTCACGTGTAGAATCTAAATATTTAATAAATTCTGGCAAACCTTCGTCACTATGAAAAACTTCAGAAATAAAATTACCTTCATCATCTGTATTGCGTTTATCTGTTAAGGTAATGGTAATTCCTTTATTCAAATAAGACAATTCACGCATACGAGTTGCCAACGTATCGTAATTGTATTCTGTAGTTTGAGTAAAAATAGATTTGTCTGGTGAAAAAGTAACAATGGTTCCAGTAAAATCTGTTTCTCCTATTGTTTTTACAGGATATAAGGTTTTTCCTTTAGCATATTCTTGTTGCCAAACTTTGCCTTCTTTATGCACTGTGGCTGTTAAGTGCTCTGAAAGTGCATTTACACAACTTACACCAACACCGTGCAAACCACCAGAAACTTTATAAGAATCTTTGTCGAATTTACCACCAGCACCAATTTTTGTCATGACAACCTGCAGTGCAGAAACGCCTTCTTTTTTATGAATTCCAACAGGAATTCCACGTCCGTTATCTTTAGTAGTTACTGAGTTGTCTTCATTAATTGTAACATCAATAGTGTCACAATAACCACCCATTGCTTCATCAATAGAATTATCTACAACTTCATATACTAAATGGTGTAAACCACGTATGCCAACGTCTCCAATATACATAGAAGGACGCATTCTTACATGCTCCATTCCTTCTAATGCCTGAATACTGGAAGCATCATAATTATTTTTCTTGTCTTCGCTCATCGTTTAAGTGAATTATAAATTTTAAGGTTGATAAAACTCGTCTTGAAAAACGAATTTATGAAACTCAAATTTACGATTTTTGAATCGTTTTTTAGCCGATTTGAGCAATTAACTTCTAGAATTATCAACATTTGTTAAAAACGTAGAAATGGCTTAAATCGCTTAAAAATGGCTTCAAAAATGATTTTCAATGGTTTATTTTTGCTTTGTAGATTTGAAAATTGAGTAGTTGCTTATATCTTTAATTTTAAACTTTATTAATCCTAAAAAATTAGTCATTTAAGAGAATATTTCCCTTAAAAAGCGAGTTCATTATATAAGTTAAAAACTAGTTTTTAAAATTCCAGTTCAGAAAAGGTAATGAACGTTTGCTATTTTTATTCCATAAACCAATTTGGATTCCCTTTAAATTGCCAGCATTATTTTGCAAACCAATTTGTAAGCCTTTAAATATGTTATTCTTATTTTCTATACCATTCCAAATTCCAATTTGTAATCCTATGAAATTTGTTGTGTTGTTAAAACCTGAAATTTGAACTCCTTGTCCATTTTTAATATCGGAGTTCATAGCGCTTAAAGATAATCCAGTCATTTTGTAAGCGCTAGATCCAAATAAACCTAATTGAATTCCAATATGTTCAAAAGATGAATTAGAAAAAGCAAAAGATATTCCGTTTACTTTTCTTAATGCTTGTATTCCAGAAGAAATACTAATACCGTTTACATTCGCATAGGTAATTGTACCAGTTGATAGGTTAATTCCATTGATGATCTCATTAGGAATATCTATTTCTTTATTACCAAAATTTTTTTGATAATCGGGAAATGAATATGTGTTGGAAGCAAATAATATAAACATTCCACTACCGAATGGCTCTAAGCGTAGTCCAAAAGTTTTAGATTTTTTTTCTAATATTTTAGACCTTAATCCAAGAGATAACCCAAAAATATTAACGTTTTCTTTTGTGTAAAATCCTATTGGAAAATTTATTTTTTGCTTCTGAATTTGACAAACAGATTCAACACTTATAAGTACAAAAATTACTAGAATTACCTTTTTAGATAGAAATATTTTTAAATAGGATTTCATAATTTATAAATTTAGCAATATTTAGAACCATTTCCAAGAGGATACTTTCGTTGATTATTAACGTTCATAATTAATTCGTAGTACATTTTATGATATCAACAGATAAATAGATTTTTTTTAAATATACTATAATGGTGATATAAAATCATAAAAAAGAAGTTTTTGTACCATTTATTCTATATATATTTGCTCGCATAGAATTTTCATATGATCATAAATAATAACAATCGTAATTTCAATACTCCTAATATATAGGACGGAAGGTTGTTGTTTAAAAATAGATAAAAGCCTTCCACATCGGAAGGCTTTTTTCATGTTCTGAACTTTCATGCTGAACTTGTTTCAGTATGTTTCAGAATCTTAATTTAAAAATTAAAGAAATGAGTAACATAATGACAGTAGACATTTTGTCGAGTATTAAAGGTGCAAAACCATCACAATCAGTGAATCAATTATTTGAGGTAATTCAAAATGCAAATCAGAATTCGAATACTGCAAATACTGTCAATACTAATGTGGTTTCTTTACATGATTTAAGAGAAGATGTTGTGATTGAAAGTTCGGCAATCGAAAAACAGATCATCAAAGAGAACTTCCCGAAAGAGAAAAACGGCTTTTTAGTGGTTGCTAAAGTGATAGAAGATTAATATGGAATCGCAGATAAAAAAGTTACATCAGCTATTGGTGTCGAAAGAAATATCTTGTACTGCTTTGGTGCAAGAAAAATTAGATTTATTAAAGCAAAATAAGTATCATACAGTCAATTCACTGTTAGAGGAAACAGCTTTAGAACTAGCTTCTAAAGTAGACTCTAAAATTGCAAACGGAGAAAAAATCGGGCTGTTAGAAGGCATTCCATTCGGAATTAAAGATGTCTATATGGTTCAAGGAACCTATACAACGGCAAGTTCCAATTTGTTGAAAAAATACAAATCACCATATACAGCAACTGCGATTCAAAAATTAGTAGATGCTGGTTCCATTCCGTTAGTAAAAGAAAATTGTGATAGTTTCGGACATGGCTCATCGTCAGAAAATACCATTTTTGGCGCTGTAAAAAATGCTATAAATCCAGCATTAGTTGGTGGAGGTTCTTCTGGAGGTTCTGCGGTAAATGTTGCCAAAGATTTTACCACTTTTTCTATTGGTGGCGATACTGGCGGTTCTATTCGTCAGCCAGCAGGTTATAATAAAGTATATGGTTTTAAACCAACGTATGGAAGAGTTTCTCGTTTCGGATTAATGGCGTATGCATCTTCTACAGATTGTGTGGGGCCGATTGCAAAATCAATTGAAGACATTAGAATTGTCTTAAATATCATGAGTGGAAAAGACGTAAAAGATCAAACAAGTTATGCTTCGGAAGAAATTTTAGAGGAGGAAATCTCAAATGCATCAGCAATAAAAACAGTTGGTTATTTTAAAAATTTTATTGAAAGTAAGGCAATTTCATCAACAATAAAAGAAGATTTTTTAGCAACCATCAAAAAAATAAAAGCCAAAGGAATTAAAGTTAAAGAACTCGATTTTTTTGATGCTGATATGTTAGTTTCTACCTATTATACGTTGGCAATGGCAGAAACAGCTTCTAATTTATCGCGTTTAGACGGCACAAATTACGGAGCAAGAATTGAAGGCGAGAATTTAAAAGACACCTATTCAATAACACGATCAGAAAATTTCTCTGAAGAGTCTAAACGAAGAATAGTTGGTGGAAACCAGGTTTTATCGCAAGGTTTTTCTGATGAAATTTATTTAAAAGCACAAAATTTAAGAGACCAAATTTCAGCAAGATTTACTGAAGATTTTCATCAGGTTGATATTATTTTATCACCTGTAACACCTGCAAATCCGCCTAAAATTGGCGAGAGTTTACAAGATCCTTTAGCCATGTATTTGTCAGACGCTTACACGGTTGGTTTTAGTTTGGGTGGTTTGCCCACGCTAACGATTCCTAAAGGAACTTCAACAGGATTACAAATCACAGCAGACCAAAAAAAAGACGCACAAGTGTTACAATTTGCGAACTTCTTAAACGATATTTTATAATGGAATTAGCGCAATTAAACGAGGCTTTAAAAGCACAGGATTTAGAATTAATTATCGGAATAGAAACCCATGTTCGTTTAAATACAAAGACAAAGTTATTTTGTGCTTGTCCGAATGAGGAAACAGAAATTCCAAACACGAATATTTGCTCGGTTTGTACAGGACAAATGGGCGTTTTGCCAGCGATTAATAAAGATGCAATTACAAAGGCAATTGTTTTTGGTAAGGCTGTTCGTTCTTCTTTTAAAAATGAGGTGATCTCGTGGGATCGTAAGCATTACGAGTATCCAGACAATCCTAAAAACATACAAATTACACAGTTTCATAATCCTGTAATTCCAGACGGACAAGTTTCTTGTTACCGAAATGACGGATCTCAATTTACGGTGAATTTAACACAAGTTCATATCGAAGAAGATGCGGCAAAATTAATGCACGAAAAGAAGATTTCGTTGGTAGATTTTAACAAAGCGGGTGTTCCGTTAATTGAAATTGTAACGGAACCTTGTATTAGAAATATTGAAGATGCTTCTATCTATGCACAATATATTCAACGAATTGTGCAAAATTTAGGAATCTCTGAAGCAAATTTAGAAAAAGGAGAATTCAAGTCGGATGTTTCTGTGTCACTTCGAAAAAAACATACCTATAATTTGAATCCTAGAACCGAAATCAAAAACCTGAATTCTTTCAAGTTTATGGTGGATGCTTTAAAGGAAGAAATTGAGAAACAACTTTCTTATTATACAGAACATAAAGAGTTTAGACCAGACCAAACGACGGTTTTATGGGATGCAGATTTAAAGCAAACTAAAACGATGCGTAAAAAGGAATTTGAAGCAGATTACCGTTTTATTTCTGAACCCGATTTGCCGTTTGTATCCATAAAAGAAGTTGTAGAATCTATAAAAATTGATGCCAGTACGTTGCCTTATGCGGTGGAGTCTGTATTAATTAAGGGGGATGTTTTACCACAAGATGCCAAGTTTTTTACTGCGGATGCGATTCGTTCTAAAACGTTTATGACAATCAACAATGCAATTCAAGATCCGTCTTTTGTTGCAAAAACATTGGTGAATAATATTGGTGCAGATGAATATGAAAACATTCATGATATTGACCATTTAATTGAAATTTTTCAATTATTTAAAGATGATAAAATCACGTCTGTTTTAGTTCAGAATGGAATAACTTCTTACTTAAAAGATAGAACTTTCGACTTTAAAAAATATTTTGAAGATAATACAATTTCCGAAGAAAAAATAACAGGAGCAATTGCAAAAGTACTTTCAGAAAACGAAGCAATTGCAAACGATATTAAAGCAGGAAACCAAGGAAAAGCAGGGGTTTTAGTTGGTAAAGTGATTTCAATTATCGGAAAAGGAGCATCAGGGAAAGTGGTTCGAAATGAAATTATTTCTCAAGTTCAAGGTTCAGAGTTAAAAGTTCAGAGTTCGGTTTCTAACGCTAAAAAATCAGGTGAGAAAGTTGAAAATCCTTCAGGAAATAACCAAGAGGAAGAATTACCAGAAATTCCGATCATAATTAAAGAGGAGTATAGAACGCATAAAATCTCTCAATTATCAGAAAATTCAATTAAAGAAAAAGTAACTTTATCTGGTTGGGTTTCTAGTGTTAGAGATCACGGAGAATTAATTTTTATCGATTTACGCGATTCCAGCAATCAAGTTTTTCAGGTTCGATTAAGTAGAGAATCTTTTCCTAATTTAGAGGATTTGGTAAAACTGAAACCAGAATCTGTAATAGCTGTAACTGGAATTGTAGTTCAAAGAAAAGAAGACGATTACAATGCAGGTTTAAGAACGGGTAAAATAGAATTAGAAACGTCTGATTTAGAAATTTTAAATCTTTCTAAAACCTTGCCTTTTGAAATTAAAAGAGCCACAAAATCGAATGAAGCCGTTCGTTTTCAATACAAATTTTTAGACCACAGAAATGATGATGTCCGCAGAGCCATTGTAAATCGTCATAAAGTCATCAAATTATTACGTGATATTTTAGACGAAGAAGAATTTTTAGAAATAGAAACCCCAATTTTAACTGCAGGAACAGACGAAGGCGCCAGAGAATTTATTGTGCCCACAAGAAAACAAACGGGTTCTTTTTACACCTTACCACAAGCGCCACAACAATTTAAGCAAATGTTAATGGTGGGTGGATTTGAAAAGTATTTTCAAATTGCACGTTGTTTTAGAGATGAAGATTCAAGAGGAGACAGACAACCAGAATTTACACAATTAGATATTGAAATGGCGTATGCAAGTATGCAGCAAATCATCGATTTAAACACCAAAATGTTTAATGAAGTGGTAAAGAAAATCTACGGTAAAAAATGGATTTTACATCCGTTTGAAGTCATAACTTATAAAGATGCGATGGATACCTATGGTTGCGACAGACCAGATTTACGCTACGGTTTGCGTATGCAAGACATCACCCAAATTGTAAAAGAAACCACTTTTCAGGTTTTTAGCAAACCCATTGATGAAGGTGGAATCGTAAAATGCATCAAGGTTTCTGCAAAAGAACAAGGAAACAAAAGAATGTCTAAAGGTCAGATTGAAAACCTGACAGCCATTGCACAACAAAATGGTTTAGGTGGTTTGGCGTATATTATTGTGAATGAAAACGATTTACAATCTCCAATAATTAAATTTTTAGGTGAAGAAATTGCGGCAAATATTATCAAAGTAACCAATGCTCAAATAGGAGATATTGTCTTTTTCTCTGCTGCAGATTATGCAACTGCCAACAAGGCATTAGACGCTGTTCGTCAAGAAATGGCGCGCATTTTAAAACTCATCAATCCGAAAGAATTAAGACCCGCTTGGGTGGTAGATTTCCCAATGTTTGAAAAAACAGACGAAGGCAAATGGACCTTTACGCACAATCCTTTTTCGATGCCAGCAGTGTATGATTTAGAAAAACATATAACTGGTAATGAAGATGAAATCGGAACCATTATCGCACAACAATACGATTTAATTTTAAACGGTTATGAAATTGGTGGAGGTTCCGTTCGTGCACACAAAGCAGAAATTTTAGAAGCAACCTATAAAAACATGGGTTATGACAAAGAAGGAATGCTAAAAAGTGTGGGAACCATGTACAAAGCGTTTCAATATGGAGCACCACCGCATGGAGGAATTGCTTGGGGAGTTGACAGATTAATGATGATTTTAGAAAAGAAAGCATCTATTAGAGAAGTAATGGCGTTTCCGAAAACAGGATCATCCGAAGATTTATTATTCAATGCACCTTCCATTTTATCAGATAAAAAGGTGGAGGAAATGAATGTGAAGATTATACGTAAGTAATCATATTTTTAACCGCAGAGAGCGCAAAGTTTTGCTTTTGTTGTTTTGCGTTTTTTTCTGCCCCTTTTCGATTAGTTTTAGTATCATTTGTATAACAGACTGTTATTTTGTATTTTTATTAAAATTATATTATCATGAAAACTCAAACAGCATTTAGAATCGATAAAACATTGTTAGAAATGATAAAAGAAAAAGCAAAAAGTTCTAACAGAAGTTTAAATAATTATATAGAGCATTTATTGTATAAAGATGTGGGAAATATTCCTAATAAAACTACAATTGATGCATTAGAAGAAGTAGAGAGTACTAAAGAATTAACATCAATTACAAACCTTAATGCTTATAAGGAAGCATTATTAAAATCTAAAAATTAGTGTATTTTTTAAAAGAGTCTACACAATTCAAAAAAGATTTAAAAAAGTTAGCTAAGAAAAGTAAATTCGATTTAGAACTAACTTTTCAAGTTTTAGAAATTTTGCAAATTAGTGGTGCAAAAGGTGTTCCTTTAGAAATGAAACCTCATAAGTTAAAAGGGAATTATAAAAATAATTGGGAATGTCATATAAAACCAGATTTATTAATCATTTGGTTTCAAATTGAAGAAGACTATACCATCAAATTGGTTAGGATTGGTTCACACTCAGAACTTTTTAAATAGAGGTTTAACTAAAAAGTGCGCAAAGCTTTATAGAAGAGCCTTTGCGACCTTTGTGAAAAAACTTGGTGAACTCTGCGGTTAAGTCCAAAATAATTCAAAATAAAGGTTGCTCAATTTAAAAATCTACCTTATTTTTGTTGAACAATGAAATTAAACACAAAAAATACTTGGTGGTGGAACTCTCTTAATTAATAAGTGAGAACTAAACCTATATTATAAATATAAAAAAAGGCTTATCTCACGATAAGCCTTTTTGCTTTTCCCATCCTAACCTTCCTGTTTCGACTGCGCTCAACACAAGCTCCAGGAAGAAATTAGAATAGAAACAGAATTATGAGTAAAAATAAACATTCAGCAGAGCCACAAGAGTTTTTCCCCTTTGGGGAAAGTAAAAGGGGATTCAAAACAATCCATAAAACAAAAATTGCAGACACGGTAACACCTGTAGGTTTGTACTTGCGTTTTAGAGATGCATTTGCAAACACACTTTTGTTAGAAAGTTCAGATTATCATAGAAAAGAAGGAAGCTTCTCTTTTATCGCAATTGAACCCATTGTTACCATGAAAGTAGATAATTACAAATTTTCTATTACTTATAAAGGGACTCGAATTGAGGAACAACCCATTAATAAAAATTTCTATCAATTATTCGATAAATTCACCAATTCAATAGCTTTAGATTGTCCTGCCGAATTAAAGTCATACAATGGTTTATACGGTTACACAACTTTTGATTCTGTTCAATATTTTGAGAATATTCAATTTAAAAATAAAAAAACACCTTCTGCAATTCCAGAAATGCAGTATAGTTTTTACCGATTTATCATTGCTATCAATCATTTTAATAACGAAATTACATTAATAGAGAATATCGAAGAAGGCACGGAAACTCGTATCAAAGAAGTTCAAACTATAATTGATGCACAAGCATTTAATACACAAAAGTTCGAAATTGTAGGCGAAGAAACTTCCAATACAACTGGAGAAGAGTTTATGGAATATGTAAGAAAAGCAAAGTCGCATTGTAAGCGTGGCGATGTTTTTCAATTGGTGTTGTCTCGCCAATTTCAGCAAAAATTTAAAGGAGATGAATTCAATGTATATAGAGCTCTACGTTCTATAAATCCGTCGCCCTATTTATTTTATTTCGATTACGGTTCGTTTAAATTAATGGGTTCTTCGCCAGAAGCGCAAATTAAGATTTCCGCAGGAAAAGCAACCATTAATCCAATTGCAGGAACTTTTAGAAGAACTGGAGATATTGTGCAGGATCGAGTTCTCGGTAAAAAATTATCCGAAGATAAAAAGGAAACTGCAGAACACGTAATGTTGGTAGATTTGGCGAGAAACGATTTAAGCAAACATGCAGATAATGTTACTGTTGAAGTTTTTAAAGAAGTGCAATATTTTAGCCACGTAATTCATTTGGTTTCTACAGTAAGAGGAAAAATTAAAGGAAATCCGATTGAAATTGTGGGCGATACGTTTCCTGCAGGAACCTTAAGTGGCGCACCAAAGTACAAAGCCATGGAATTAATTGACAAATATGAGAATCAAACCCGCGGATTTTACGGTGGCGCAGTGGGCATTATCGGTTTAGATGGTTCCGTGAATTTGGCGATTGCCATTCGTTCTTTTGTGAGTAAAAACAACGTTTTATATTCGCAGGCAGGTGCAGGAATCGTAATTCATTCCGATGAAAAAAAAGAATTACAAGAAGTAAATAATAAATTAGCAGCGTTAAAAAAAGCGTTGATTTTAGCGGAAGATATTTAAGATATCCTGCAAGGTTTCAAAAACCTTGTAGGTATATACTAAAAAAAGGAAAATAGAATAATTTTAATTTGGGCGTTTTAACGGGCTTTCATTACTCGCTTTTTTTGAGAAAAACAAAAAAGAGCTCAAACAGACCATTCAATCCCTAACGCAGATTGCTAGTTTACATACATCCTGCAAGGTTTTCAAAACCTTGTAGGTCTAAATGATAAAAACAAAAATACCTACAAGGTCTTTGAGACCTTGCAGGAGAAACAAATAAATATGAAAATATTAATTTTAGACAATTACGATTCGTTTACCTACAATCTGGTGCACATGGTAGAGAAAATTACAGGAAATTTGCCTGCAGTTTTTAGAAACGATGAAATCAGTATTGCAGATGTTGGAAACTACGATATGATTATGTTGTCTCCAGGACCAGGAATTCCAGAAGAAGCAGGCATTTTAAAAGAAGTCATAAAAACCTATGCAGGCATCAAACCAATATTCGGAGTGTGTTTAGGTTTGCAAGCCATTACAGAAGTTTTCGGCGGAAAAATCATCAATTTAGAAGATGTTTTTCACGGAGTTGCCACAGAAATGAGGGTAACAGATAAAAATGCAATTATTTTTAAGGATGTTCCAGAAACATTTTTAGCGGCAAGATATCATTCTTGGGCAGCAACAGATGAAGGTTTTCCAGAAGAAATACAAGTAACTGCAAGAGATGAAGATGGCTTAATTCAAGCCATTGAGCATAAAATGTTTCCAATTTCTGCGGTTCAATTTCATCCAGAATCTATTTTAACAGATGTTGGTGAGCAATTGGTGAGGAATTTTATCAACTCCTGCAAGGTTTCCAAAACATCCTGCAAGGTTTTCAAAACCTTGTAGGTATTTTAAATTATACCTACAAGGTCAAAAAAAGACCTTGCAGGAGAAAAAAGGATACTGAAATAAATTCAGCATACATGAAACAAATTTTAAACAGACTATATAATCACGAAAGACTATCAAAATCAGAAGCAAAACAGATCTTAATCGATATGGCTTCAGAGAAATATAATGATGCACATTTAGCATCTTTTATGACAGTTTTTATGATGCGTCCAATTACGGTAGATGAGCTTTCTGGTTTTAGAAACGCATTAAAAGAATTGGCTATAAAAGTAGATTTTTCTGATTATAACACGATCGATATTGTGGGAACTGGTGGTGATGGAAAAGATACATTCAACATCTCAACCTTAACTTCATTTATTGTGGCAGGAACAGGTCAGAAAGTTGCAAAACACGGGAATTATTCGGTGTCTTCGCAATCTGGTTCATCAGATATGTTAGAGAGTTTTGGATATCAATTTGCCAATGATGAAAACGTTTTGAAAGAACATTTAGAAAAAGCAAATATCTGTTTTTTACACGCTCCTAAATTTCATCCAGCAATGAAAGCTGTGAGTCCTACAAGAAAAGCATTGGCATTAAAAACGTTTTTTAATATGTTAGGTCCTTTGGTAAACCCGAGTTCACCAAAAAATCACCTACTAGGAACTTTTAATTTAGAAATTGCACGTTTGTATAATTATATTTTACAAGAAGAAAATATCAATTACGGAATTATTCATGCGTTAGATGGTTATGATGAAATTTCTTTAACAAGCGGATTTAAATTATTCACTAAAAACGGAGAACAAATTATAAATCCAGAAGATTTAGGACAGAAAAGAATTCAGCAATCAGAAATATTTGGAGGAAACTCTGTCGCAGATGCAGCAAAAATATTTCAATCTATTTTAGATGGAAAAGGAACAGATGCACAAAACAGTGTGGTGTTAACAAATGCTGCTTTTGCTTTAACAATTGTTGATGAAACAAAAAGTTTTGAAACTGCTTTTGAGGAAGCAAAAAGTTCATTATTTGGATTGAAAGCAAAACAAACATTAGAGAAATTAGTAAGTTTATAGAAATTAGAGACCTCACAGGTTTTAAAACCTGTGAGGTCTGGTAAGTCAAAAATAAAATGACAAAAAAGAAAAATAATATAATTCTAATTATTCCAGCCTTTCTTATGATGGGAGCGGCTGTAGGAATTCAAACAAAAAGTATTATTAAACATACAGTTGTAGGATTAATTGTTGGAGTTATAGTTTACTTTTTTTTGTTGTATAGAAATAAAAAGATAAATAGTAATAAATAATGTCTCCTCGAGCATTACTGAAATCAAAATATATTTTGATTGAAAGTAGCAAACGCAGTTTTCGAGAGGTTAAATTTAGGTCTCGACTGCGCTCGACCAGACATAAAGTTAAAAATAGTAATGACAATTTTAGATAAAATAATCGCATTTAAAAAGAAGGAAGTTGCCAAGATAAAAGCAGAAGTTCCTGTAAATAAATTAGTGGAAAGTCCGAGTTTTGGAAGAACCACTTTTTCATTAAAAAAATCTTTGTTAGAAGTGGGTTCCACAGGAATTATTGCAGAATATAAAAGACAATCTCCCTCCAAAGGAATTATCAATGACAAGGCAACCATTGCAGAAGTTACCAACGGATATTTAGATGCAAATGTAGCCGCACAATCAATTTTAACCGATACTTCATTTTTTGGAGGAACGATGGCAGATTTGATGGAAGCAAGAGTTATCAATCAGCAAAAACCAATCTTAAGAAAAGATTTTATTGTAGATGGATTTCAGATTGTAGAAGCAAAAGCAATTGGTGCAGATGTAATTTTATTAATTGCTTCTTGTTTGACATCCACAGAACTAAAAAATTACGGAAATTTAGCAACAGATTTAGGAATGGAAGTTTTGTATGAAGTGCATACCCAAGAAGATTTGGATAAAATTAATGATTTGGATAATAAGATTATCGGGATTAATAATAGAAATTTAAAAACGTTTGAAGTTGATTTAGAGCATTCTATTAAATTGGCAGATCAAATACCAGATTCTTGCTTAAAAATTTCAGAAAGTGGAATTTCTGATCCAAAAATTATTATTGGTTTAAAAGAATTTGGGTTTCATGGTTTTTTAATTGGAGAAAATTTTATGAAAGAAGAAAATCCTGGAGAAGCTTGTCAAGAATTTATGAGTCAGATTCGATAGCCCATCCTAACCTTCCCAAAGGGAAGGGACTCTTACTGTTGTGAAAATAAATATCTTGAAAAAAATAAATAAAAATAAAGAAAATGATTCTAGTTTGCTTCCCTTTGGGGAAACAGGGGCTTTATCTTTTGACCCAATTTTGCCACAAAATCCTAAAGTGTTTATTATAGGAACAATGCCTGGCAAACAATCTTTGAGGAAACAGCAATATTATGCAAATAATAGAAATTCGTTTTGGAAAATTATTTATGAACTTACTGATGAGGTTTTTAGCGAAAATTATGCAGAGAGAATTGATATGTTAACAAGAAATCATATTGGATTATGGGATATTTGTCAGTTTGGCAATAGAAAAACGAGTTTAGATTCTGATATTAAAAATGAAGTTCCGAATCCGATTAATGAAATTATAGAAATGTATTCATCAGTAAAACAAATTATTTTCAATGGAAAGAAAGCGGAGAAATTATATTTTAAATATTTTAGCGAAATCGAAGGAGTCGTTTATGAAACCGTTTTATCTACAAGTCCTGCAAATGCAAGGTTTTCATTTAGAGAAAAGTTAAATAATTGGAAAACAGCAATCCTATGAAGTTGAAAGTTTGCGGAATGAAATATGTGGAAAATATCCAACAAGTTGCAGCGTTGCAACCTGATTATTTAGGTTTTATTTTCTATGAAAAATCGAAAAGAAACTTTGAAGGTATTATTCCAGAATTGCCAAAATCAATCAAGAAAACAGGTGTTTTTGTAAATGAATATAAAGAGATTGTAATATCTTTAGTTGAAGAATATGGTTTGGATGCAATTCAGTTACACGGAGACGAATCTGTAGAATATGTTACAGATTTAAAAAATCAATTAGCAGAAAGACGTGCTTTGTTTAGTGAAGAGAATAAACAAATTAAAAAGAAGAAAAATCAACATAAAATTTCTAAAAACGAAATAGAAGTTATAAAAGTATTCGGAATTAAAGACGAATTCAATTTTGATATTTTAAAACCCTATTTAAACGTTGTAGATTATTTTTTATTCGATACCAGAGGAAAAGAAAGAGGAGGAAATGGTACAAAATTTGATTGGTCTGTTTTAGAAAAATACCCTTTTGAGAAACCATTTTTTTTAAGTGGAGGAATTGGTTTGAAAGATGTGGAGAACGTTTTGTCATTCTTGCGCAGGCAAGAATCTAAATATTGTTATGCTTTAGATGTAAATAGCCAGTTTGAAAGTAAACCAGGAGTTAAGAAAATAGAAGAATTAAAGAAATTTAAAAAAGACCTCACAGGTTTTCAAAACCTGTGAGGTCTGGAAAATTGATAAATATGAAAAGTAAGTTTCAACCCGATGAAAATGGATATTTTGGACAATATGGAGGTGCATTTATCCCAGAATTGCTATATCCAAATGTGAAGGAATTAGAAGATAATTATATTCAAATTATTGAATCTGAGGAATTTCAGACGGAATATAAGTCTTTGTTAAAAGATTATGTAGGTCGTCCAACACCTTTGTATTTAGCAAAAAGATTGTCAGAAAAATACGGAGCGCATATTTACTTAAAACGTGAAGATTTAAATCATACTGGTGCACACAAAGTAAATAATACGGTTGGTCAGATTTTAATTGCTCAAAAATTGGGCAAAACGAAGATCATTGCAGAAACAGGAGCAGGGCAACACGGAGTTGCAACAGCTACCGTTTGTGCGCTAATGGGACTGGAATGTACTGTCTTTATGGGTGAAAAAGATATTGTTCGTCAAGCGCCAAACGTTGCAAGAATGAAAATGTTAGGCGCAAAAGTGGTTCCTGCAACAAGCGGAAGTAAAACACTAAAAGATGCAACAAATGAAGCAATCAGATATTGGATTCAGCATCCAGATACATTTTATTTAATTGGTTCGGTTGTGGGGCCACATCCACATCCAGATATGGTGGCACGTTTGCAAGCAGTTATTTCTGAAGAAATGAAATGGCAATTAAAAGAAAAAACAGGTAAAGAAAACCCAGACACTATTATTGCTTGTGTTGGTGGAGGTTCTAATGCTGCGGGTGCTTTTTATCATTATATGGATGATGAAGAGGTAGAGTTAATTGCTGTGGAAGCTGCTGGTTTAGGTGTAAATTCTGGTGAGAGTGCGGCAACTTCTCAATTAGGAGAAGTTGGAATTATTCATGGAAGTAAAACCATTCTAATGCAAGATGAATACGGGCAAATTGAAGAGCCATATTCTATTTCTGCTGGATTAGATTATCCTGGAGTTGGTCCGTTACACGCTTTTTTATATGAAAGTGGCAGAGCTAAATTTATGAATGCGACAGATAAAGAAGCATTGGCTGCGGCTTATGAGTTGACTAAGATAGAAGGAATTATTCCTGCTTTAGAAACGGCGCATGCTTTGGCTGTTTTGCCAAAAATGGATTTGAAAAAAGACCAAGTTGTAGTCATAAATTTATCGGGTAGAGGAGATAAAGATTTGGATATTTATAGTAAATATTTAGAGGAATAAATTTTAAAGAATTGTCACCTTGAGCGCAGTCGAAAGGTTATGACAATTTGTACGAATAGTTCTCGACTGCGCTCGAACAGACATTATTAAGACTATGAATTCAATTCAAAAATTATTTCAAAAAAAAGATCAAAATCTTTTATCAATTTATTTTACTTGCGGTTTTCCAGAGTTGAATGACACTACAAAAGTTATTTCAGAACTAGAAAAACATGGCGTAGATTTTATTGAAGTTGGTTTGCCGTATTCAGATCCTTTGGCTGATGGTCCAACAATTCAAGAAAGTAGCCAGAAAGCTTTAGAAAATGGAATCAATTTAGATCTTATTTTCGATCAATTAATGACGATAAAAGCAACCAATAAAACCCCTTTGGTTTTAATGGGCTATTTGAATCAAATGCTAAAATATGGCGAAGATAAATTCTGTCAAAAAGTAGTAGATTGTGGAATTGATACTTTAATAATTCCTGACTTACCAATGGTAGAATTCGAGAATCATTACCAGCAATTATTTGATAAGTATGGATTGACAAACGTGTTTTTAATTACACCAAATACAGAAGAAGAACGAATTAGAAAAATAGATTCCTATACAAAAGCATTTATTTATGTGGTGGCATCATCATCAATTACGGGTGCAAAAGGAGAAATTTCGAATCAGCAAATTGATTATTTTGATAGAATTAAAGCTATGAATTTAAAAAGCAAATTGATTATTGGTTTTGGTATTTCTGATAAACAAACCTTTCATACTGCTTGTAAATATGCGAATGGAGCAATTATTGGTTCTGCTTTTATAAAAAATGTAGCTAAAAATGGCGTTGATAAAATTGATGCTTTTATAACTCCTATTATATCATAAAAAAGCGAAACTTTTATAAGTTTCGCTTTTTTATTTTATGAGAGGTAAATTTAGTTTACACGAATTAGTTTAATATCAAAAACTAGAACCGCTCCTCCAGGAATCCCAGATCGTCCATTAATACCGTAGCCTAAATCATAAGGCACAATTAGAATACCTTCTCCACCTTCTTTAAAAAGTTGTAATCCCTCTGTCCAACCTTTAATCACTTGATTAAGACCAGTAGTGTAACCACTTGAATTTTTATCAAAAACAGTACCATCTAAAAAATATCCTTTGTAGGCAACTGTTACATTAGAAGTGCTATTTGGTCTAGTTCCGTTTCCTGCTTCGTTTATAACATAGTATAAACCAGAAACTGTTCTTTTAGCATTCAAATTATTAGCTTCAATATATGTAATGATATCGGCTTCTGTTTGAGCCTCAACTTTTGAATCTTCAGAACAGGATATTAAAAGAATTGTAAATAGAAATAAAGTTAAATAGGATTTCATTTTTTATAATTTTTAATTTAATTGCGAATATATTTTGAAAAATTTAATAAACTTTCTCTCCATTTAAAAAAGTTGATATTACTTTTGTTTCTGGTATTTTACTTCCTTTAACTTGCATTATGTCTTGGTTTAAAATGATAAAATCTGCAAACTTACCAACTTCAATACTCCCTTTTTCTTCTTCTTCAAAGTTAGCATATGCAGCCCAAATGGTCATTCCCCTTAAAGTTTCTTCTCTAGTGAGTGCATTTTCCATTTGAAAACCTTCTTTTGGGTAATTTTCTAAATCTTTTCTGATAGTCGAGGCATAAAATGTTAGAAACGGGTTTACTTGTTCTACAGGAAAATCTGTTCCCAAAGCAATTTTTCCATATTTAGTTAATAAGTCTTTAAACGCATACGCACCTTTCATTCTTTGTGTACCAATTCTATCTTTTGCCCAATACATGTCTGAAGTAGCATGTGTAGGTTGAACTGACGGTAAAATATTATTAAAATTCTCGAAGTCTTCTTCAGAAATTATCTGTGCATGTTCAATTCGCCAGCGCCTATTTTTAGTATTTTGTAAAACTTCCTTATAGGTTTTTAACATCCAAGTATTTGCTGAATCTCCAATGGCGTGCGTGTTCATTTGATATGCTGAAGCGGCTATTTGTTTTGCGATTTCTTGGTATCTTTCTGGAGCATAGATCAAAGCTCCAAAATGATTTTCTCTATCTGAATAGGATTTGCGCATTGCAGCGCCTCTAGAGCCTAAAGCACCATCTCCATAGACTTTAAAAGAACGCACATTTAATTTTTCTGTCTTAATGATTCCTTTATTGATGTAATAATCTATTTGTGTTTGCTTGTCTCCAGAAACCATGGCATACACTCGCATTTTTAAAATTTTAGCTTGTTGCAGACTATCCATTAACTCAATGATATTCCGATCTAACCCAGCATCATCAACAGTTGTCAAACCGTAAGAAAAGGCTATGTTTTGAGCATCTAAAAGACCTTGAATGGCTGCTGTCTTCGAAGTTTTTGGGAGTTTGACAAAATCCATAGCAGCATCAATCAAAACACCCGTCATTTTTCCATCTTTTAAAATGATTTCACCACCAGAAACTTTGGTGTTTTCTGTAATTTCTGCTAAATCAATGGCAGCTTGATTTACTAATAAAGCGTGACCATCAACTCTGCCAATAGCTACAGGAATTGTTGGAAATAATACATCTAATTTTTCTTTTGTTGGAAACTCTTTTACTTCCCAATCATTTTGATCCCAACCACGTCCTGTAATAAATGAAGTGTTTTTTTCTTTTTGAAAATCGACTAATTTTTGTAAAACTTCATCATAACTTTTCGTGCCTTCCAGAGAAACCTTTTGCTGTTGCAAACCCATTCTGTAAAAATGACAATGTGCATCTATAAGCCCAGGAACAATAGTTTGGTTTTTAGCATCTATAACTGAATCAGATTCGTATTTTCCTTCAATCTCTTCATTTTTTCCAATGGCAACAAAAATTCCATCTTTTATGGCAAATGCTGTTGCTTTTTCAAAATTAGAATTTACAGTATAGGTGTTAGAATTCATCACTATTAAATCTACTTTTTCCTTACTACAGGAGGAAAATGTTAATAGAGGAATTAAGAATAAAAGTGTTTTTTTCATTTTTTGATTTATGAGTTTTTATACATAATATAAGCGCAATACATTAATAGAAATTGAAGTGGAATTCTTATGTAGGCTATTTTTTTAGAGCCAATTGCAGGTCTTACTTTTGTTGCGTCCCAAATATGAATAGGTAAAAAAAGAAGCATCAATATAAGAATACCCATTGCTGCATTTTTTACGGTTTCAGGAAAGAATAATCCGAATCCTACTATAAATTCTATAGCTCCAAAAATATAGTTGACTATTTTCTTAGGAAGAAAATCTGGTATAAAATTTTTAAAGAACTTCGGTTTTATCAAGTGCATAATTCCTGCAAAACAAAATAAAATTCCAAAAGTAATTCGTAAAATAAGTACAGCAGTTTCCATGTAAATTATAGTTTTACTAAGGTATTGTTGTATAAATATTTGTCCATTAAATACACAATACTTGCCATAGAGGCACTTCCTAATTCTAATTCGCGTTTGTTTACTTTATCAAAAGTATCTCTGCTTGTATGATGATAATCAAAATAACGCTGACTGTCTGGCCTGTAACCTACCAAAGTTACATTTTCTTCTTTTAAAGGTGAAATATCTGCACCACTTCCGCCTTTGTCTAAATCGTGCAAACCATAAGGAGATAATAACGTTTTCCAGCTTTGTAAAAGTTTTGTATTCACGCTATTTGCATCTATAGAAAAACCTCTTGGTGTATGACCACCAGCATCAGATTCCAAACCACCAATATGATTTTCTTTGTTTAGTTTTGCTAATTCAGCATATTTTTTTGCACCACGAGTTCCGTTTTCTTCATTCATAAAAAAAACGATTCTGATGGTGTTTTTTGGTTTGATGTTATTCTTTTTAAATAAATAGGCAACTTCTAAAGATTGTACAACTCCTGCACCATCATCATGTGCGCCTTCACCTAAATCCCAAGAATCTAAATGACCACCAACAACAAAAATATTTTGAGGTGTTTCGGTCCCTCTAATTTCGCCAACTACGTTAAATGAAGGTGCATCTGGTAACGTTTCACAACTTTGCTTAAAGTAGAATTTTAAATTTGGATTTTCTTTTAAATCTTCACTTAAAATATTTGCAGCGCTACTACTTATCGCAGCTGTAGGAATGTGTTGCTCTTGTGGTAAATCTCCATAACTCATGGTTCCCGTATGAGGGAAATCATCAACAGCATTGGTCATAGAACGCACAATTACGCCTTTTGCACCAAATTTACCACAAACTGCTGCGCCTTGTACTCTTTGATCTACACAGCCACCGTAAGCGCTAAAAGTATTGATTAAGGTATTGTCAAAAGGTCTGTTGAAAAATACAATTTTACCATTCATTTTTTCTCCTAAAGCTTCAGCTTCTGCTAAAGATGTAACCTCTAAGACTTCAGCTAAAATTCCTGAGTTTGGTGTGGCTACAGAAAAGCCTAAAGCACAAATGGGTACCTTCTTTTGAATGCTGTTTGTAGCATATGTTGCCACCTCTTTTTCTCCTCTTACCCAATGTGGCACCATTACATGTTGCAACCAAACGGAATCTAAACCCACTTCTTTCATTAATTTTTCTCCCCAAAGAACAGCTTTTGCTGCTTCGGGAGAACCTGAGAGTCTACCACCAATGTTTTGTGTTAAATCTCTTAACCATTCATAAGATTTACCATCGATTAAGGCACTATTGAATAGAGTTTTAATCTTTGTTGAATCAATTTTTTCTTCGGAAGAAAGTCCTTCTGATTCAATTTTTTCTGGTTTTGTATTGCAGGAAATTACGAGTGAAGAGAGTAAAATTAAGAGTAGTATTTTTTTCATGAATTGTAAGTTTAGTTTGGTATAAAATTACAAAAATGAAATGAGAAATTAGTTGATTTAAATTTTGAAGTTTTAAAATTTTCTAACTACTAGATTTATCAAAAATCGAACTTATAAGTGATTCCTCCTAAAATTTGAAAGCCTTGTGTGTCAAAATTTGCAAAACGCTGATAATCTGTATTTAAAATATTATTCAATCTTAAAAACGCAGAGAACTTGTCATTAAAATGGTAACCACTATCTAAATTAAGATCTATAAATGAGTTTAAAGTCTGAATGCCAGTTAAACTTGAAGGAAATGTAGCGTCGTATAAAGCATCTTTTCGCTCACTTACATAAAAAATATTGGTTGTTGCATACCATTTGTTCGCTTTGTATTTGGTTAATAAAGCACCTTGCAGGGTTGGTAAATTCCAGCTTTCTAAAGCGTTTGTAGTTGTATACTTATCAAACTGAATTTGTGATGCAAAGGTTATGTGCTTATCGTATTTATATTCCGCTTCAGCAAAAATTGAAGTTGTTTGCACATCATCATAAAAAATCCCAAAAGAATTTCCGTACTCATATCCTTTGATAGCTTCGCCATTAAAAACAGCAGATGTACCCTCTGATTTTGAATTATTCCTAAAAAATAAAGGTTTGTCCTCTTCTTTTTTAGTACTTGCTTTTATATGATAACTAAGAGCGCTTGTTAAATTTCCTTTGAACCCAATAAATAAATTTGAAGTTTCTGCAGTTTGAGTTATAAATAGGGTAGGGGAAACATACGGATTCTCTTCTGTAAATTGCTTGTATGTATTTGTATGTAAATTACCAGTTACGCCTGCATACGCATTGATGTATTTTTTTATAATAGGTGTTTCAACCAATACATCTGGGTATAACAGGAAGTTGGTTAGCTCATTTTCTAAATCAAATGAAACAAAAGTTTTGAACCCAGCTTTTAAAGAAAAACCAAGAGAATTCATTTGATATTCAGGATGTAGTCTGAGCGTTATTTGATTGTAATCGATTTCAGTAGCGTCATTATAACTATTTTTAAATGTTCCTTTTAAGAATTCAACTCCTGTGTTTACTGAAATTTCATTGAAGTCTTTATTTAGAAAATCTAATGGTAAATCTAGGTTCGCATCGAAATCTGCTAAAATTTCTGAACTTTTGTATTTGTCTGTAAAATAAGCAGCAGCGATGGTTCCGTTTTCGATATAAGAATCATGAAATTTAAAATCTCCTGCCAGTTTAAAATAGTTGTAATTTTGAGCTTCCGCTATAGTATTTACAACAGTTTCGCTAAAGTTTCTGTTTGAAGGCAAACCATACCAATTGTAATTATTTCTTTCTGAATCTAAACTTACTTTCCAATCAAAATACCTTGCTTCTTGTTTAAAAAAAGTAGCTGCGCTAAAATTCGAAAAATTACTATTCAAAATAGAATTTCTTACATTTTCTTCTGAAGCATTGTATTTTACATGCACACCAAACTCATTGTCAAACCGTGTGTTTTTATAGATAAATAACTCTGCAAAAGGACTGGTATAATTCCCAAAACCAGCAGCTATATAATTGTTGTAAATACGTTCTTTTATACCTACATCAATTCCTTTCACCACTCCTGTTTTAGGAATAAAAGTAGAGGCAACGGGCGCAGAAAAGATCGTATAATTTAATTTTTTCTTTGCACTTCTTTTGATCAGTTTAATCGTAGGATTGTTCTTTATCTTTTTAGCGTCTGCAATTTTAGGATTGTATTTTGTAACTACATTTACAATCTCTGTTTCTACAATTGTATCTTTCTTTTTTTCTTGTGCATTTGTAGAAAAAAATCCGATTAAAACGATGTAAATTAGAAAGCCTTTTTTCATTAGTTCTTTTTTTCTGGAGTTACTGAATTGTTTGTTTTGGCTTCGTTTTCTTTAATAGTATTCAATTCTATTTGTGCTTCTTTTACAATGTCGTCAAATTCTTTAAAGTTTTTTATCACATTTTCTAACACAAATGTTGCTTGATAAATATCATTTAAATCGTAATAATTTTTCCCCATTATGACATAACTTTTTACAGCCCAGTATTTATAAGCCGCATATGTAGCGATCAATTTTTGCACTATTTTATTAGAAGATTCATACTCTTTTTGTTGATTCTTAAAATAAGCATTGTAGTACAAAGCTTCTGCTTTTAACGCTCCGTTTGCAGTTTTTTCTATGGCAGTGTAATATGCTTCAGCAGTACTGATATCTTCATTTTTAATTGAAGATCTTGCAATAATAAGTTTCGCATCATTTTCTACCTGAGTGTCTAACTTGTCTTTCTGCAATATTTTTTTTGCATATACGATGGCAAGATCATAGGCTTCTGTTTCGTAATACCCTTTCATTAAATTACTCTGCGCAAATAAAATGTTTTCAGAAATGTAAGCAACTTGTTCTAATCTATCTAAAAGCGGAAGTGCATTGTTAAACTCGTTTTGTTCTAAATAAATTTGTGACAATTTGTTTAAAGATTCCTCAGTAAATTCAGAGGGATCTTGATCAATAATGACTTGGTAATTAGAAATTGCTTTTCTAAACTCTTTTGTTTTAAAAAATACATCAGCCAAATAGTAATTGGCCTTTAGTTTGTGAATTCCTTCAGGGAATTCTCTAATATATTTCTGAAGACTTTTTATAATTTCTTTTGAAGCGTTAGATTCTAAATATTTTTTCTCAGCCACAGCAAAAGTTGTATTGTCTATTTCTGAGTTGGTAATATTTACAAATTTTAAGGTAGAAATCCAATTTACATAATCCTCTAAATTGCCTTCATCGATATATACATTTCTAGCATTTGCTACAGCTTCTAAGGCATCTGGTGAATTAGGAAATCGAGCAGCAACTTCTTTGTATTTCATTAAAGATTGTTGATTTTTTCCATCGTTATAATACAACAAACCTTGTCTTAATAAGGCTCTTGATAAAAAGATGCTTTTAGGATGTTTTTCTAGCAACCGATCATACGCAAAATGCGCATTTTTAGGCTCTTTTAATTTGGTATAAGTGTTGGCAAGTTGATATAAGGCATCATCTTTTAAATTAGAAACTTCATAATCGTTAATTACTTTTTTTAATGATTGTATTTTGTCTTTATTACGATCTATAAAACCATAACTCATACCAATTTGATATGTTGCATAATCTGCACCCAAACCAAAATTATCTGTAACGTTTTTATAAGACTGAATGGCCTTTTTATAATTTGTAGTAGCAAAATAACTGTCTCCCAAACGAATAAATGCATCGTATTTTAAATCCTCTGAAATCGAGTCTAATTTTAAGAAATCCTTAAATGCTTCTCCAGCTTTTTCATATTCTTTTAACTTAAAATGGCTGTACCCAATATTATAATCTACCAATACAAAATCATCTTTTTTATGAGCTGTTAAAGACTTATTTAAAATGATGAATTTCGTTAAAGCATCTTTATAATCTTCTAACCTGTATTTGGTTTCAGCTTCCCAGTATTGAGCTCTTAATTTTACTTCTTTAGTTTCAGATTTTTTTCCTTTAGCCAAATAAGGCAAAGCTTCTGTGTAATTATTTTCATTAAATAATTGAATACCTCTATACAAAGAAACCTCTAAGCTTAACTGTATGTTTTCAAGAGATTTCTTTTCGGATAAGTATTTTAAAGCACCTTCATAATCTTGCTGATTCAAAAACGAAGAAACCACCAATTCATTTATTTCTTTATAAGCTTTCGATTTCGGATAGTTTTTTAAATACGCTTGCAAAACTTCAGAAACAGGCTCAAAAGGATTGCCCGCTTCATAACTTAATTTCGCATAATTTAATGCAGCATCTTCTTGAATGCTTTTATCAAAATCCATTTCAGAAGCAGATTTAAAAGCATTTAAAGCCTCTGCTTTTTTCTCTAAATTCATATAACATTCGCCTAAATGATAATAAGCATTTTGAGAAACTGTATTATTTTGATCAATAATTTTGTTGAAATTATTTACAGCATTTTCAAAATCGTTTTGCTTGTAATTGGCATATCCTAGTTGATAGAAATCGGTGTTGTTCCACTTGCCTTTTTTTCCTTTGTAAGCTTTTAGATACGGAATAGATGCCGCGTATTTTTCTAGATTGAAATAACTCTCACCAATAATTTTAGAAACGTCAGATTTTAGTTTTCTATCAATAGTTGGTAACAATTCTAAGCCAACTTCTATACAGCGCTCAAATTTACCCGACTTAAAACTAATGTCTAATAAATAGTAAGATATTTCTGCTTTGTAAGAAGCATTCTCTGCAATTTCTTTTAAAGTTGATTCTGCAACACCATAATCTTCTAACTTATAAGAAATAAAACCGTAGTAATATCTAGACTCATTACCATATTTACCATCATTAATTAAAGGCAAAAAACGTGCTTTTGCTAACTCTAAATTATTGGTAACAAGTAAACTGTAGCCCATTTTAAAGTTTAATTCTTTTTGGTTTTCTCTAGAAAGCTCATCAATAGCTACTTTTTGAAACCATTTTAAAGCATAAGCAGCTCTTTTATTACCAAAATAATAATTTGCTACGTTCAAAAAAGCTTCATTCTTTTTGTTACTATTGGGATGTTCTTCAACAAAAGCAAGCACTTTTTTATCTGCGTCTGTTTGATTCAATTTTATAGCACACATTGCTTCGTAATAACTAGCATCAGATTTTAAATTAGATCCAATAGCTGCAAATTCATTTACTTTTGCAAATGTTTTTTGAGCCGCCGCATACGCTTTTGTATTGTACAATTTTAACGCATTGTTAAATACCGTTACATCTGTTGCATCTGCAATTGTTTGTTGTGAAAAAATGCTGCTTCCAACTAATAAAATACACAAAGACAGCATCAGTTTCTTAAAAAAACGAAATTTCATATACTAATTTTTATACTCAAAAAGGATAACGAACAAATCTTTAATTTGTTGGATAGGGGAAGAAAAAAATACTACAATTTTAATCAAAAATAACAATTGTTGGCAATTCATAGTAAAAAATCAACAGAAACTTTTAAGTTTGTAGAAACTACTTTATATTATGGAAAATCTTGTGCTACAATTAGAAAATGCAGATATTTATCAAAGAGATAACTTGGTGCTTTCTAAAGTGAATTTAACGGTTAATAAAGGAGATTTCTACTATTTAATAGGGAAAACAGGAAGTGGGAAAAGTAGTTTAATGAAAACTTTATATGGTGATTTGCGATTGCAAAGAGGTACAGGAACTATTGTAGATTTCGATTTAAAACAATTAAAAGAAAAGCAAATTCCTTTTTTAAGAAGAAAAATAGGAATTGTTTTTCAAGATTTTAAGTTATTAAATGATAGAAATGTATTTGATAATTTAAAATTTGTTCTAAAAGCAACGGGTTGGAAAGACAAAGAACTCATTAAGAATAAAATTAATGAAGTGTTAGATAAAGTAGGAATGAAGTCTCAATATTATAAAAAAACTTTTGAACTATCTGGAGGCGAACAACAAAGAGTTGCAATTGCTAGAGCTTTATTAAACGATCCAGAATTAATTTTGGCAGATGAACCTACAGGGAATTTAGATCCTAAAACTTCAATGGAAGTAATGGAACTTTTGAATGAAATTCATAAAAGTGGAAAAACGATTTTAATGGCAACGCACGATTACCAACTGATTGTAAAGTTTAAGCAAAAAACATTGAAGTGTGAAGGCGGAGAACTGTTTGAAGTTGCGCAACAAGCTACTGTTTAATGCTTTCTGTTCTTATACCCACATATAATTACAATGCTTTTTTTTTGGTTGAAAAGATGCATCAACAATTAATCTTAGAAAAGATAGATTTTGAAATTATTTGTTTCGATGATGGCTCTAAATCTTTACTGAATACTAAAAATGAAGAGATCAATACCTTGTCTTTTGCTGTTTTTAAAAGTTTGGAAAATAATATTGGTAGAAGTGCTATTAGAAATTTACTGGCTAAAAAAGCAACTTACAAATGGTTGCTCTTTTTAGATGCAGATGTTATTCCTTCAGCATCTAATTTTATAAAAAAGTATGTGGCTTGTTTTCAACAAAATAACACTGTTTTTTGTGGCGGATTGTTATATGAAGATAAAAAAGAAAATTTCAACTTATTACGCTATAAATACGGAAAAAAACACGAAGAAGTTTCTTTAGAAAACAGGGAAAAGAATCCTGAAAAGTATTTTTTTACAGCAAATTTTTTAATTCATAAAGAGGTTTTTAACTCAGTTAAATTTGAAGAGAAATTAATGCAATATGGTAGAGAAGATTTATTATTTTCTTTAGGCTTGATTAAAAAAGGTTACAAAATAAAACACATAAATAATGAAGTTTTTCACCTAGGAATAGACAATAATGCATTGTTTGTTTCTAAGACTAAAAAAGCAATGGAGAATCTTGTTTTTTTAGAGAACCAGCAATTGATTGATGAAAAAGAAATTTCTTTATTAAATTTAGTGAAAAGAATAAAAACCATTAAAATGACCAAATTAGTTGGAAATTTGAACGCTACTTTTGAAAAATTAGCAATTAAAAAGTCTTCGGTTTTTTTCTTAAATTGTATGAAAGTTAGTTATGTGTGTTATTTAAAATCGGAACATGAATAGAAACGAAATTGCTAATTTAATTTACAATCAATTAGACAAAAATAAAGAAACGTTAACGGCGCAGTTTCTAAAATCTAAAGAGGCTATTGGTTATTTTTTTATAGATGATTTGTTGCCTAAAGATTTAGCTTTAGAAATTCACAATAAGTTTCCTTCATTAGAAAAAACGGTAAAAAGAAAAAGTTTACGAGAATACAAGTTTACTGCCTACCAAATGAATACGTACGATTCTTTATTAGAAGAAATAACCTACGCTTTTCAAGACAAAAAAGTAATTCAACTAATTTCTGAAATTTGTGATTTAGAAGAAATTTATGGTGATGAAAATCTATATGCTGGTGGTTTGTCTCTAATGAAAAAACACAATTTCTTGAATCCGCATTTAGATAACTCTCATGATAAAGACAGAGATAGGTGGCGTATTTTAAACTTACTTTACTATGTAACTCCAAATTGGCAACTCGAAAATGGTGGAAATTTAGAAATTTGGCCCAATGGATTAAAAGAACCACAAACCATTATTGAAAGTAAGTTTAATCGTTTGGTAGTGATGACGACGCATCAAAAATCTTGGCACTCTGTAAGTAAAGTTAAAAAAGATGCAACAAGGTGTTGTGTGTCTAATTATTACTTTTCTAACAAGCCTTTATTAGCTTCAGATAATTTTCGTGTAACAACTTTTAGAGGAAGGCCTTCAGAAAAAGTAAAAGATCTTTTTTTAAGAGTTGATAACGGTTTGCGTTCAAATTTGCGTAAAATATTTAAAAACGGTGTGAGAGAAAATCCACATCAATATAAAAAATAACTATTTTAAATTTTTAAAAATAGAAAGTAATTTTTCTTCTTGTTGCTCCCAAATTAATTTAGTTTTCGCGACTTTTAATTCCTTTGTAAAATCTTTTTCTAATAGCTGTTTAATCTGTGTCGCTAATTTTTTTGGAGCTCTATTTCTCACGATTTCACCAACATGATAATCTAAAACTACTTGTTTCATTTCTGGTAAATTAGAAACTAAAATTGGCACTTCTGCTTGTATGTAATCAAATATTTTATTTGGCAGTGCAAACCTGTAATTGAGCCCAAGATCTTCTTCTAAACTTATTCCTAAATCTGCAAGCGGTGTTATTTTGTGTAATTCATTCGGAAGCATTGTTCCTAAGAAAAAAACTGTATGATCTAGTTTTTTTTGAGCAACTTTTTCTTTTAAAACACTATACATATCACCATTTCCAATAATTATTAAAATATGGTTATTTAAGAAATCCATGGTTTCTATAAGTAATTCTAAACCGCGCCCAATGTTAATTGCTCCTTGGTATAATATTATTTTTTTGCCATTTGTTTCAAGCGAAAGTTCACCTTTTTGAATCTCTTTTTTAGAAGGGAGATTTAGAATAGTTTCAAAATTAACATTGTATGCAAGTTTATAAAATGTTGCAATACTGTTACAAACGGTATAGTTGTTTTTTATTTTTGGTACAATCCACTTTTCTAAATTAAGCCAGACTTTTTTTATATTAGGTCTGTTTACAAGTTCAGGAATTTCGGGAAAAAGTTCATGACTATCAAAAACAATTTTTTTATTCTGAATGCTACTAATTAAATAGTTTGGTAACAACGTGTCTAAATCATTAGCCAATAAAATATCTTTCTTTTTAAATAATAAATAGCAAAATAATCTAAAATTAAATTCCGCAAAAAATAAAAAACCTGTATTAAAAAATAGCTGAAATCTTTTTGTTTTGTATTTTCTTTCTAGTGGTTTGCTGTTTTTTAGCTTTCTACCAATTAGCAAAACATCAAAGCCATTGTTAAATAAAGAGTTGCAAACTTTTGCAACTCTTTGATCTGTAGATAAATCACTCGTAACAGAGATAATTATTTTTTTCAAACTAAATTAATTTACTGCAATATAGAAACAATCCAATAGAATTGAAAGTTAGCTGTAGTTTTAGATATTTGAAAAATAATTATTATTTCTTTTTTTTACTATATTTTTTATTAAATTAATAATTTTATGTAGTAAATTATATGAAAAATATAATTATATTTGAATAAATAGTTGTAGTACTATAAATAAAGCTAAAAAGAAAAATATTTAAATTATAGATTAAATTTTTATAGAGTATAACAAAAACCTTTCCTCCAATTAATATCTTACTTTATAAAGTAAGTCTATTTTTTACATGATACATTGCATCAAGTTTAATAATAATACAACAGTATTTATGAGTAAATGTCCTTCATGCAAATCTGGTTCAAAAAAAAGAATCTCTAAAAGTTTTGTTTTTAGAATATTTCCAAGAACAAAAATTTATAAATGTTATGAATGTAAAGTTAAGTATATAAAAACACCTTTTCTACCCTCAGCAATCATTATAAAAAGAGGAATTCATAAAGATTAACTTTTACTTATTGTAAAAGACAAAACCTCTAAACGAATTAGAGGTTTTATATTTTTGTGGAGACGCCGAGAATCGAACTCGGGTCCAAACAAGCAGCCAAAAAGCTTTCTACATATTTAGTTCTTACTTAATTTTCGATCTAAAGCTGATTAAGAACAATCCACTTTAAACTTATCTTCTTTAGTTTCAAAAACTTGCCAAAGTATCAAGTTTTCTATGTTTACTTTTACGATATCCAAAAGTGAAACGCCGTAAACCAAGGCTGTTCGTGGACATAAAGCTTGCACACCTAGTGTGCCGAGGCCAATCCTACTATAATTCGGATTATGCAGCTAAAGCGTAGTTATCTTCGCCGTTTAAAAAGGTGAAATTAGGTTTAACGAGTGTTATTTCATAACTCGATATGCTTACAAATTCACTGTCCTTGCTGTCAAAACCAGTCGTCCCCTATATTAATGAGATCGTAAATTTTAATTTACGTAATCGAATTTATGCTGAATTTATTTCAGCATTCAATCAAACTCACTTGTTTATTTCAATGAACACTAATTATTAAAGCAAAAATAATACCAATAAATTAGAGCCCTGTCTGCCGCAGGCAGGGCTTTTTTCTTCTGTCATTCCTGCGCAGGCAGGAATGACAGAAGAAAAAGGATATCGCCTCTCCCGAACCCTTGGGGCTTAACGCGGTCTGCAAAAGTACAAAAAGTTCTAAGTTTAGCAACAGTAAGTTTTAAAGAAAAATTAAGAAAAATGAACAAGGAGAATTATTATTTTTATACCTTAAAATTCAAACGATGATAAAAGAAGGCACAAACGTACAATGGCAATGGGGAAAAGGAACAGCAACAGGTAAAGTACAAGAAACCTACAAAGAAAAGATAAGCAAAACCATAAAAGGATCTGAGGTTACAAGAAACGGAGAAGAAGGTAATAAAGCACTCTATATAAAACAAGAAGATGGAGATTTTGTGCTAAAATTAGAAAGTGAAGTAGAAAGAGTTGATTAACTTTTTGTAAGTCTCTTCAAAATAAAATACCTTCGGGCAAATTTACAGAAATATGAAGTTTGGCATTATCAAAGAGCGTAAAAATCCACCAGATAGAAGAGTTGTTTTTTCACCAAAAAAGTTACAAGAATTTAAAGAAAAATTTCCAAAAGCAACGATAGTTGTAGAAAGCTCAGACATTCGAGTTTTTTCTGACAATCAATATAAAGAAGTGGGTATAGAGGTAACTAAGAACATGTCAGATTGTGATGTTCTTTTCGGTGTAAAAGAAGTGCCTATTGATGCTTTACTTCCCCATAAAAAATACTTTTTCTTTAGTCACACGATTAAAAAACAACCTTATAACAGAGGTTTATTAAATGCAATTTTAGATAAACATATAGAATTGTACGACCACGAAACAATTATTAAAGAAAACGGAGCACGTTTAATTGGTTTCGGGCGTTATGCAGGAATTGTTGGCGCTTACAATGGTTTTAGAGCAATTGGTTTAAAAAATGAGAGTTTCAGTTTACCCAAGGCAGCAACTTTAGACAGTCAAAAAGAATTAATTAAAGAGTTAAATAAAATAGAAGTACCAAACCTTAAAATTTTGTTATCTGGAAATGGCAAAGTTGCTTACGGCGCAAAAGAAATGCTAGATGCAATGAACATTGATAGAATTTCTGTTGAAGATTATTTATCTAAAAGTTTTGATACACCTGTTTACTGCTTGGTTGATGTTTTAGATTATAACAAACGTAAGGATGGAAAAGTGATCAATAATCAAGATTTTTACGAGAATCCGGAAGCTTATAAATCTGACTTTATGCGTTTTGCAAAAGTAACTGATTTTTTTATCGCGGGTCATTTTTACGGAAATGGTGCGCCTTATTTATATACAAGAGAAGATGCAAAATCAACAGACTTCAACATTAAATTCGTAGCAGATATTTCTTGTGATGTAGATGGGCCTGTGGCTTCAACATTAAGGGCTTCTACCATTGCAGAACCTATTTATGGTTATGACCCCAAAACGGCATCAGAGGTAGATTATAAAAATGAAAATGTAGTTGTAGTAATGGCTGTAGACAATTTACCCTGTGAACTTCCTAAAGATGCGAGTGAAGGTTTTGGCGAAATGTTCTTAGAAAATGTAATTCCTTCATTTTTTAATGACGATAAAGACGGCGTTTTAGAGCGTGCAAAAATGACAGAAAACGGAAAGCTTACAGAGCGATTTTTATATTTGCAAGATTATATAGATGGAAAAGAATAGTGTTCAGTTGGCAGTAAGCAGTTTTTCAGTTAGCAGTTTTCAAGAATATTTAAACTTTTTTCCTCTTAAATAATGACTCAAGATCAACAATTTCTAATCGATTTATCGAAAATGAGAATGCCTTTTGGAAAATATAAAGGCACATTCTTAATTGATTTACCAGAGCATTATATTGTTTGGTATCATAATAAAGGCTTTCCAAAAGGGAAACTTGGGCAACAGATGCTACTAGTTTATGAATTGCAATTAAATGGTCTAGAAGATATCATTAGAAAAATTAAACTCGATTACTCTTAAGAAGAAACAATAAATAAAAAAACAATTACATTTACTTTACCTATCAACAAACTATTCAAATTATGGTTTTAAAATACGTTTATTTCGGATTTGCTATTTTAGGCATTTTCTTTTTCTTCTTTTTATTGAAAAAATTCTTTAAGTGGTTGCAATCTAAATTAGATACCTTAGATAGAAATGTACTTTTTAAAAAGGCAGAAATTGTTAACTTTTTTAAATTTATAACACCAAGAAGAGAAAAACACATTTTAAAATTTGTTGTAAAAACATTAAGAATTGGTGTTAGTATTTTCTTTTTAATTATTTATTTACCTTTTCTTTTTAGCTTAATGCCAGGTACAGAAGAATATGCAAATAAAGCTTTAGAATATATTATGAAGCCAATTCATTATGTTTTAGCCAAATTTTTAGCTTTTATTCCTGGGTTTTTCTTTATTGTTGTAATTTTTTTCTTAACAAAATACCTTCTTCGTTTTTTAAAATATTTAACAGGTGAATTAGAAAGAGAAGCGGTTAGATTAGATGGTTTTCATGCAGATTGGGCTAAACCAACTTTTAATTTAATAAGAGTGGTTATTATTGCTTTTGCTGCAGTAATTTGTTTTCCTTACATTCCAGGTTCTCAATCAGATGCTTTTAAAGGAGTCTCTATCTTTTTTGGGGTGTTATTTTCTTTAGGTTCTACAGCAGCAATTTCTAATATTGTTGCAGGGGTTGTAATAACATATATGAGACCTTTTAAAGTAGGCGATCGAGTAGAGATAGGAAATACTGTGGGTGATGTTACCGAGAGAAGTTTATTAGTTACACGAGTTAAAACCATAAAAAATTTAGATGTAACTGTACCAAATTCTACAATTTTAGGAAACCATATTATAAATTTTAGTAAAAATGCAGCAGAAGAGGTGGGTGTTATTTTACATACTTCTGTGACCATTGGGTATGATGTTCCTAGTGGAGATGTGATTCAAGCTTTGGTAAAAGGGGCAAAGAATACACAAATGATCCTTGAAAAGCCAGTACCTTTTGTTTTGGTGAAAAGTTTAGATGATTTTTATATCAATTATGAAATTAATTGTCATACCAAAAATCCTGAAAAATCTGCCATAATTTATTCGTATTTACATGAAAGTATTAAGAACGAATTGCACAATGCAGGTATCGAAATATTGTCTCCACATTACAATGCTGTTAGAGATGGAAACGTGTTAACGGTTCCACCAGAAAATGTTCCTAAAGGATATGTAAAGCCTGGGTTTAAGATAGGGAACTGAACTCTTTTTTAAGAATTTTTTCAATAAGTATTATGGTGATAATTCCCAGAGTATAGGCAACTAAATAACCACCTATCGTAAATTTTGTAATAAATATTTCTAAAAGAAACCAACTTAGAATTTAAATGAAACCAGCTGAAGCTTACATATTAAAGCAACCAGAGCCTTTTAAATCTATTTTATTGCATTTGCAGATTCTAATTGAAACCAATTTTCCTGAAGTGGATTTGCAATTCAAATGGAAAATTCCTTTTTATTATTTACATGGCAAACCATTTTGTTATCTCAATCCATCAAAAAAGAAAGGCTATGTAGACGTTGCTTTTTGGGTTTCTGCACATTTAAAAAAATACAACGAGTTTTTAATTTCTGAAAATAGAAAAGTGGTAAAATCTTTAAGATACAGCGCTATTGAAGATATCAATGAAAAAGTATTATTAGCTGTGTTAAAAGAAGCACATTTGTTAAAGGACAAAGGTTTTTACAAAAGAAAATAACTTCATCTAGTCTCAGATTGAGCTCAATTGAAATGGAAAACTAGTTCCTAATCTTTTAAAGGAAACTATTCAGTTTTAAATTGAAGGGCAACGTCGTTATTTAAATAAAGATACAACTCAGAGTTTTTTTTTGGTTTGGGAATAGACAGTGTAGTAATTTCATTTTCTACACTTAAAATGGGTTTTAAAGCATACTTATTCTCCTTAAAATTATAAATTATTGAAGATTTTAAAGCTAAATTTTTAAATTGTAAGATGATGCTTTTATCTTTCTCTACTGAAATAATTCCTTTCTGTGGAGAAATCAACGTTGCTTTTGAAGCTAAAAATTCTTGTCCGTAAATTGGTTGATTGTAAAATTCTTTCAACGTAATTCTACCAAATCTTAACACCCAAATAGATTCTTCTGGAAAATGAGTTTTAAAAATTTTCTCTTTGGGAATCTTGTAAAAATAATTATTGTATTTTTTTACCCACTTTCCATTTTCTTCATAACCTGCTGCCCAAGTTGCATCTAAAAGCACCCATTTTTTATTAATTTTTACAGCATTCCAAACATGATTAGATGTCGTTGCTGGTTTTCCAATTTCACTAGGAACATTTCTAACAAAACCTTTTATAACAGCAGCTTCAATACCAAGTAAGTCGCAGATTTTCTTAAAAGATTGTGCATACTCTTCACAAACACCTTTCTTAGTTCTAAAAGCAATGTTTATAATTTGATCTTTCGCAGCTTGAATTTTTTGTAATTTTTCTACTTCAGTAGCATATCTAAAACTAATATTTCGCTGTTTTGGATTGTAATATTCTTTTAAATTGTACCGAATGTTTTTGGCCAGCCAAAAAAATGCAGCACGTACTTTTTCTTCATCTTCTGAAAAATCTTTATCAATTCTTGAAGCCAAATTTTCAACTTTAGAAAAACGAGGATATTTTAAAACTTTAGCATCAACATTTATAAAATCTTGCGAATTCATAGTAATTGAAAAACATAAAAATAAAACGAAGAAATATTTCATTGTAGAAAATGATTTGTAATTCTAGATAAACAATTATTGTGCCTTTTTATTGTTTTAAAAATAAAGACCCTTCAGGTTTTTAAAACCTAAAGGGTCTGAAAGTTTGTTTCTTTGATCTTTTGAAAGAATTTTTATTATTTTTCTACTTTTTGCATGACAAAAATTATAAATTATTGAGTTATACGTTTAGCTTCTGTTTTATTAATTTTTGATATACTGGCTTTTCTTCAACCATCCTACAAATC
>NZ_CANMVP010000016.1 GCF_947501385.1 uncultured Polaribacter sp. | reverse complement strand
ACATTATGACTCTTATGGATATATTTACTATTTTGTGACATCGAGGCACAAAATAGTAATAATTAACGAGGCAAGCCTCGAGGTATTAAACCTAAAAGAGAATAAAAATTGAGTTTCACTAATTTAAAGATTTAGACCTTTCAATTGACTAAACCTTATTGTTTTATAAAAAACCTTATAAAAAATAGTTGTATGTAACGGATATGAATTAAACATTCAAGCATATACGTTATTTAGAAGTACGTATTTTTTTATCTTTGCTACCTAACAATATAAAAAAAATATCATGTCAATCTTAACAATTCTTTTAAATATTATTTTACCACCTTTAGCTGTTTTTTTACAACACGGACTCGGAACTAAGTTTTTAATTAGTCTTTTATTAACCTTTTTAGGTTGGTTGCCAGGTGTTATATATGCATTTTATGTAAATAGTTAATATACAAAAGAAAGTTACAAATTGATAAATAGTAAGAAATTGTAAGATTTTTTCTATTCTTAATAATTTATTTCGCTTTTAAACCTCATAAGTCTATTTTCTTATGAGGTTTTTGGTTTTAATAACCGTCATCAAACCAACTACTTTTCCTCATCATTACTATTGTTGGTGTGGTCATACAGCTTTACATCTTTTGTTTACTTTGAGAGCCTACATTAAATCCAAATAATATTTCTTTTCATGTGATTATAATTTTACAACTAACAGAAAAACAACAGCTTGTGAAATTATAATCATTCCGCTGTATGTCTAAAATTAGTCAAGAATGTTTCATCGCAAAGAATTCCTCGAGGCTCTGCCTCAAGGATAGTTGGTTTCAAAAAATCTTTATTTAAAACAAATAATTAAAATAGATCTTATTGGCATAATACTTGTCTAGTATATTTTAAATTAAAAGCTTTATTTATGAAAAAAATTACCCTTTTCTTAATAACTATTACAGCCTTGTTACTATACAATTGCAGTAATTCTGATGACAACATTATTGATGTGAGATACAGTGTTGAAGATTTAGAAAAAATACATGGCAATAGCTCTAAAACTTGGAAGGTAGAAAATTTTTATCAGGACTATGAAGCAAATATTTTAAGTGACTTAAACGATTGTTATAAAGATGATGTCTTTACATTTTTCAAAAATACTGGTGAAGTAAAAGCGGAATTGGGCACTATAGCTTGTTTTGGTAACAATCCCACCGAACAGTATGCAACATTTGAATATACATTTTATGCTGAAGAAGGTAGATTTTTCTTAAATGTAAGCAGAGGCGAAAGTTTTAATGGTAATTTTAAAGTAAAATTTTTTATTCTCGAGCTAGAGGAACTCGAGGAAGATAAAATGATATTCACCAGTGGTGAGGCACCAAATTATGGAAAAACAATCGTGTTCAAATTGGCAATTTAAACCAACATCTGTATAATTTTACTAGTTTTTTTTACTTCTGTCTTTTCATCAATTCTGCTTCAATATCTTTTAAAGTAAACCCTTTGGCTTGTAACAACATTAGATAGTGAAATAATAAATCTCCGGCTTCATACAAGAACAATTCATCATTATTATCCATCGCTTCAATAACAGTTTCTACAGCTTCCTCACCTACTTTTTGCGCTATTTTATTAATTCCTTTATCAAAAAGAGACACAACATAACTTTTTTGACTCTCATCACGTAGGTCTGGATCTATTTTAGAAATGGTAACTCTTTCTGTAATTACATTTTCTAAAGTGGAAAAGAAACCATAATTAGAATTGTTTTCTTCATTCCAACAAGTATCAGAACCTTTATGACAGGTTGGTCCGTTAGGATGCACTTGAATCAGTAAAGTATCGTTATCACAATCTAATTTAATATCTATTAAATTCAACACATTACCACTTTCTTCCCCTTTTGTCCATAAACGGTTTTTAGTTCTACTGAAAAAAGTCACTAATTTGGTTTTTTGTGTTTTTTGAAATGCCTCTTTATTCATGTACCCTAACATCAAAACATTTTTTGTGGTTGCGTCTTGAATGATTGCAGGAATTAATCCGTCGTTATTTTTATTGAAATCGATGTTCATTTTTTATCTATTTATTTTGTCAGTTAGAGTAATTTCTATTTTTCATCGAAATAATATCGAGAACTTTTTTTAATTGATACTGAATCAAGATCAGTATTCCAACTAAAGTCGCACCAAGATATTATGATCTTTTAACTCTTGTTTTAATGCTAAAATAGGAATTTCACCAAAATGAAAAACACTTGCTGCCAAAGCGGCGTCCGATTTTCCAATGGTAAAAGTATCTATAAAATGTTGTACGGTTCCTGCACCACCAGAAGCAATAATAGGAATATTTAATTCAGTAGACAATTTTGCCAAGGCTTGGTTTGCAAAACCTGCTTTTGTTCCGTCATTATTCATAGATGTAAATAAGATTTCTCCTGCGCCTCGTTTTTCTACTTCTTTTGCCCAATCAAATAAATTGAGTTCTGTTGGAATGGTTCCTCCGGCTAAGTGTACAAACCATTCTCCATTAATTTGTTTTGCGTCGATAGCAACTACTACACATTGGCTCCCAAATTTGTCTGCCAATTTATTTACCAAATCTGGTCTTTTAATTGCGGATGAATTGATAGATACCTTATCTGCACCATATTTTAGGAGCATGTCTACATCTTCAACAGAAGAAATACCACCACCAACTGTAAATGGAATATTTACCTGTTCCGCCACTTTTAACACCATTTCTAGCAAGGTTTTTCTACCTTCTAAAGTAGCAGAAATATCTAAAAAAACCAATTCATCTGCGCCTAAATCTGCATATTGTTTTGCTAAAACTACAGGATCACCGGCATCAATTAAGTTGATAAAGTTGACACCTTTTACAGTTCTTCCGTTTTTGATGTCTAAGCAAGGGATAATTCTTTTTGTGAGCATGTTATTTGATTTCTTAACTAAATGTCTCTTTGAGCGCAGTCGAAAGGTTTTATGAGCTCTCTTCCTAAGTTTCGAAACGCTTGAATTGATATTTAGTTATTTATTATAAATTGTTCCAACTGTTTCAAACTAATTTTATTTTCATAAATCGCTTTCCCGATAATAACACCTTCGCAGCCAATTTCTGCCAATTTAGGCAATTCATCAAATGTAGAAATTCCTCCTGAAGCAATGAGTTTTATTTTTTTTATCACCTTGAGCGTAGTCGAAAGGTCTTTAGAATCTTCACTTTGTTCTGAATGACAGGACTTTAATATATTTTTATACATATCAAAACTTGGGCCTTGCAACATACCGTCTTTAGAAATATCCGTACAAATTACATACTGAATTCCTTTTTTCTGATACTCTTTTATAAAGGGAATCAGCTCTAAACTACTTTCTTCTTGCCAACCATTTGTTGCTATTTTTCCTCCAGTAGCATCAGGATAAAAATCAGCACCTAAAACAATTTTTTCTGAGCCGTATGTTGAAATCCAACTTTCAAAAATTTCTTGATTTTTAACCGCGATACTTCCACCAGTAATTTGATCTGCCCCAGCATTAAAAGCAATTTCTAAATCTTTATCTGATTTTAATCCACCCCCAAAATCAATTTTTAAATTGGTTTTAGTAGCAATTTGTTCTAAAACTTTATAATTGACAATCTGACTCGCCTTGGCTCCATCTAAATCTACAACATGTAAATATTCGATCCCCGCTGCTTCAAATTCTTTGGCCACTTCAAGTGGATGCTCATTATAAATTTTCTTAGTATTATAATCACCTTTGGTTAAACGAACACATTTTCCGTCAATAATATCTATGGCTGGTATTATTCTCATTAATCTAATATTAAATATAAAAAATTAAATATTTGAAGTAAAAAAGTCAGGTACATAATTAAAAATAACTTGAATTTTTAATATTTATATCTAATTTCAAATATTATTTTTTATTTTGATTTCTTTTAGCTGTATTTATAGAAGCCACAATTATTGCTAATAATTCTGATCCTTCTTTTTTTAATTTTAATATTTCTTCCTTATATTCTGGGAGAACTTCTTCAAAAATTTCTAACCAATAAACACTTTCGTCAGTCTCTTCTTCAACTATTTTCAACTTATTTATAAAATCTGCAGTAGACTTTGCTCTCTGAGATGCTCTATAATTAGCACCTACTGAGCTTGAACTTCTAATTAATTGACTTACAAAAGCATTATATTCTCTTGATTTCGGGACTTTAAAACAAAGCCTCCAACAATCTAAAGCAAAGTTTTTAGTTCTAAATATTATTTGATTCTTCATAGCTAACTTCTAATATTTAATATTAAACTTTTAACTTTAAGAAATTCTCAAGAATTTTACTCCCTTCAATTCCTGATTTCTCTGGATGAAACTGAACTCCATAAAAATTATCTTTTTGTAAAGCAGATGCGTATTCTATTTCATAATCTGTGGTTGCAATTGATGCTGAACAATTTTCAGCATAGAAACTATGCACTAAATACATAAATTCTTTTTCTTTAATTCCTTTAAACAAATCAGATTTTAAATCAGAAATTACGTTCCAACCCATTTGTGGAACTTTTACTGCTTTTGAAAAGCGTTTTACGTCAACGTTAAAAATACCCAATCCTTTTGTATTTCCTTCTTCAGATGCATTACACATGAGTTGCATTCCTAAACAAATTCCTAAAACGGGTTGTTTCAAAGTCGGAATTAACTTATCTAATCCGCTTTCTTGCAACATTTTCATCGCAGAACTTGCTTCACCAACTCCAGGAAAAATTACTTTATCAGCAGCTTTTATTTCATCAATAGAATTTGATAAAACTGCATTAACTCCTAAACGTTTAAATGCAAATTGAATGCTTTTTATATTTCCTGCTCCGTAATTAATAATGACAACCGAAGGGGAAGAATCCTCAATATTGCTTTTATTTTTTTCTAAATTTTCAATCATTATTTATATAGATTCCTGCCTTCGCAGGTATGACTAATTTTATTTTTATAATTAAAACACGAACTAACATCTAACTTTCGCAAGAGTGTTTCTTCCCTTCGGGAAGATTAAGATGGGCTTCTAAAGCATTCCTTTTGTAGATGGTAAAAACATCTTATTGGCATCTCTTTTAACGGCCATTTTCATTGCTTTTGCAAAGGCTTTAAAAATACCTTCAATTTTATGATGTTCGTTTGTACCTTCAGCTTTAATGTTTAAATTACATTTTGCGCCATCTGTAAACGATTTAAACAAGTGAAAAAACATTTCTGTTGGCATATCACCAATTTTTTCTCTTTTAAATTCAGCATCCCATTCTAACCAATTTCTTCCACCAAAATCTACGGCAACTTGTGCCAAACAATCGTCCATTGGCAAACAAAAACCATATCTTTCGATGCCTAATTTATTTCCTAATGCTTTGTTGAATAGCTCTCCAAAAGCAATCATGGTATCTTCTATGGTGTGATGTTCATCTACTTCTAAATCTCCATCAACTTTAATTGTTAAGTCCATATTTCCATGCCTTCCAATTTGATCTAACATGTGGTCGAAAAAGGACAAACCTGTAGCAATATCATTTTTACCAGAACCATCTAAATTTAGTTTGATATAAATCTTTGTTTCATTTGTATTTCTGGTAATTTCTGTAACTCTATCTTCTAATCTTAAAAACTCATAAATCGCTGACCAATCTGTACTTGTTAGTGCAATACAATCTAAAATTTCTTGCTTAGAAGTTTCTATTTCATCTGTTCCTAACGCTGGATTTTGCGATAAATAAATACCCTTTGCACCTAAATTTTTCGCCAATTCCATATCTGTAATTCTATCTCCTAGTACAAAAGAGTTTTCCAAATCATACTCTTCAGAAAAATACTTTGTTAATAAACCAGTTCTTGGTTTTCTAGTGGCTGCATTTTCATGCGGAAACGTTTTGTCTATGTAAACTTCGGTAAAAACGACTCCCTCCTTTTCAAAAGCAGTCATGATTTTATTTTGCGCTGGCCAAAAAGTATCTTCAGGAAAAGAGTCAGTTCCCAAACCATCTTGATTGGTAACCATCACCAATTCATACTCCAATTCTGAAGCAATTTTTGCCATGTATTGAAATACCTTTGGATAAAATTCTAACTTTTCTAAACTATCTAATTGATAATCTACCGGTGGTTCTAATACCAAAGTGCCATCTCTATCTATAAATAATACTTTTTTCATATAACGTTGTTATATAATCCTGAACTTGTTTCAGGATCTTTTAATACTTATCTAATATTTTAATTGCGGATTAGATTCTTTAATAAGATTCTTTTTTCACTTTTATGTCAATTTTTTAAATTGATTTTTTGCCTTTTCCTATCTTTAAAAGCTTCAAAACAAACTATTGAATTGCTTTTAAAGCACGTATCAACCTTAAATTTTCTTCTAAAATACCAACGCTAATTCTTAAACAATTTTCACATAGTGGTTGTGTACTTCTATTTCTCACTACAACACCATATTCTAACAATTGATTGTAGCGCTTATTCGCATCATCAACTTTAATTAATAAGAAATTACCATCAGAAGGATATACTTTTTCAATATAACTCACACAACACTCTAATTCTTCTTTTAAGCGTTTTCTTTCACTAATTAATTGTGATATTTCATTTTCTACTTCCGCTCTATTTTGTAAACGTAAAACTGCTCTTTGCTGTGTTAGTTCATTTACATTATAGGGCGGTTTTATACTATTTAAAATACGTATAATTTCTTGCGATGCGTAACAAACACCTAATCTAATTCCTGCCAAACCATAGGCTTTTGAAAGCGTTTGAGTAATTATTAAATTTGGGTATTTTTTAATTTTACGCAACCAACTTTCTTTGCTAGAAAAATCGATGTAAGCTTCATCTAAAACAATTAAACCCTTAAATTTATTCAATAATTTTTCAACAACATCTTCTGAAAAACTATTACCTGTCGGATTGTTTGGTGAACACAAAAATATGATTTTTGTATAAGCATCAACGGTATCTAAAATTTTTTTTACTTTAGGTTGAAAGTTTTCACTTAATAAAATTTTTCTGTTCTCTACGGCATTTATATTTGCCAGCACACTGTACATTCCATACGTTGGTGGTAGTGTAATAACGTTGTCTTTATTGGGTTCACAGAATGCTCTAAAGATTAAATCTAAAACTTCATCACTTCCGTTTCCTAAAAGAATATTTTCTTCGTCAATTTTTTTACAATTAGACAACATTCTTTTTACACTCATTTGTTGCGGATCTGGATACCTATTTACGCCATTTTCAAAAGGGTTTTCATTCGCGTCTAAAAATATCATTTTAATAAGTGAAACATCTTTATATTCATCTCTTGCTGAAGAGTAAGGCGTAATATTTTTAATATTATCTCTTACTAAATTGTGTATATTAAATGTAGATTCCATATTTAAAAGACTTAAATTTTCTATTTATGTTACATTAATTGCTTACATCTTTTAGACGAATAGAAACTGCATTTTTATGCGCTTGCAAACCTTCTGTGGCTGCCATAATTTCTATCGATTTTCCAATATTTTGAATTCCCTCTTTAGAGATTTCCTGAAAAGTAATACTTTTGGTAAAACTATCTAAATTCACACCAGAATACGACTTCGAAAAACCATTTGTAGGTAATGTATGATTGGTTCCTGACGCATAATCTCCAGCACTTTCTGGAGTATAATTCCCAATAAAAACAGAACCTGCGTTTGCGATGTTATCAACATAATAATTATTGTTATTGGTACAAATAATAAAATGTTCTGGTCCGTATTCATTAATTAAATCTAAAGCAATTGCATCAGTTTCTACAAAAATAGATTTTGAATTATCGATGGCTTTTTGAGCAATTTCTTTTCTTGGCAGGTCTAAAAGCTGATTTTGTATTTCAATTGAAACTTCAGTAATTAATTTTTTTGAAGTAGAAACCAAAATAACTTGGCTATCCACACCATGCTCTGCCTGACTTAATAAATCTGAGGCTACATAGCTTGCTTTTGCAGTGTCATCTGCAACTACCAATAATTCACTGGGCCCTGCAGGCATATCAATAGCCACACCAAATTTTGTCGCAATTTGTTTTGCAACGGTTACAAATTGGTTTCCAGGGCCAAAAATTTTATACACCTGTGGAATTGTTGCTGTCCCAAAAGTGAGTCCTGCCACGGCTTGAATTCCGCCAACTTTAGCCATTTTTGTAACACCACATAAATGTGCGGTATATAAGATTGCTGGATGAATTTTTCCTTCCTTATTTGGTGGAGAACACAATACAATTTCTTTACAACCTGCAATTTGTGCAGGAATTGCCAGCATTAAAACGGTTGAAAAAAGGGGTGCTGTTCCTCCAGGGATATACAAACCAACTTTTTGAATCGGTCTTTTTTCTTGCCAACAAGAAACGCCAGAAACCGTTTCTACATAAACTTTAGCTGTTTTTTGAGCTTCATGAAATTTGGTAATATTGTCTTTTGCTAAATGAATAGCAGCTTTCAACTCTTGCGAAACTTCAGCAATTGCTGCTGTAATTTCATTTTCTGAAACTAAAATACTCTCTAAAGAAACACCATCAAACTTTTGGGTGTAATTAGCAATCGCTATATCCCCATTTTTTTGAACCTCAGTAAAAACTTCGTTTACAATATTTTCAATATCGTCTACTGTTTTTGTGGGTCTCTCTAAAATTTTGTTCCAATCTTTTTTTAATGGATTGTTTATGATTTTCATTTTTTATCTTTTTCCTACAAGGCTTTTAAAACCTTGTAGGTATTTTCTCCTTTTTAAACTCGCAAAAATTCTTAAAATCTTGTAGAATATTTGCGAAATTTATTTAGCTTTAGGGATGAGCTCTTTTTTCTTTTTTTAAAAAACAGATTGCAAAAAACCTTTTAAAACGCTCAGAAAACTATTCAATTTTTAATTTTTAGATGCTGAAACAAGTTCAGCATTTTATAGCTTTCAAAAAAACTATAAAACCATTTTTTCAATTGGGCAAACTAAAATACCTTCTGCGCCATTTGCTTTTAAATCTTCAATAATTTCCCAAAATTGATTTTTACTGATAACGGTATGAACAGAGCTCCACCCTTTTTCTGCCAATGGCAAAACAGTAGGACTTCTCATTCCTGGTAATAATGTAAGAATTTTATCTAATTGCTCATTTGGTGCATTTAATAAGACATATTTAGAATCTCTTCCTCTTAAAACTGATTGTATTCTAAACTGAATTTTTTCTAAAATAGTACTTCGTTCTTGTGAAATTTTTGGAGAAACTGCTAAAACAGCTTCTGATTGAAAGAGTACTTCAATCTCTTTTAATCCGTTTTTAAACAGTGTACTTCCACTAGAAACGATGTCACAGATTCCGTCTGCCAAACCAATATTTGGTGCAATTTCTACAGAACCACTAATGGTGTGCAACTGTGCATCTACTTTATATTCTTTTAAGTACTTTTTTACAGTTTCTGGATACGAAGTTGCAATTCTTTTGCCTTCTAAATCTTTTAGAGAATTTGCTTTAGAGTCTTTTGGAACTGCAATAGAAACTTTGCATTTAGAAAAGCCTAAGCGCTCTACAAATTCTAAATCGCTTCCTTTTTCAATCAAAACATTTTCACCAATAATGGCTGCATCTACCACTCCATCTCTTAAATATTGTGGAATGTCTCCGTTTCTTAAATAAAAAACTTCTACAGGAAAATTTCTTGCAGATGCTTTTAACTGATCTTTTCCATTATCGATAGAAATACCAATGTCTTTTAAGATTCTCATAGAATCTTCATTCAATCTTCCTGATTTTTGTACTGCAATTCTTAAGTTACTCATTTTTGTTTTGTTTGATGCCTGAGCAAATAGGGTTTAAAATTAAAAAACCCGTTTGATTTGCTCAAACGGGTTTATAAATATGTTGATTTTATTCAATACACTTTTAAATCGCTTGACTGCAATTGTAAAAATGATGATGACGTGATTGAATAAACTTCATGTTATTATTTCTTACGCAAATATCTATAATTTATTTTAAAATACCCACATCAATAGACTAAATTTTGAGTTAAATTTTAAAATTTATCAGTTTTTAAATATTTGTTTAAAATTATATAAAAAACTACACCATTTCTGCTGCAATCTTTTTATAGGTGCCATTTTCTAATAATTCTCTAATGGCAGAAAATGCGATTATGGTTTCATCTACATCTTCTTGTGTATGTGTTGCTGTAGGTATCAATCTTAAAATAATTAATCCTTTAGGAATTACAGGATACACCACAATAGAGCAGAAAATTCCGTGATTTTCACGTAAATCATTCACCATTGCCATGGCTTCAGGAATGTCTCCTTTTAAGAAAACGGGTGTAATACATGTTTGTGTGGTTCCTAAATCGAAACCTGCATTTCTTAAACCAGATTGTAACGCATTGGTGTTCTCCCACAGTTTTGCTTTTAATTCTGGCATGGTGCGCAACATGTCTAAACGTTTTAAAGCTCCTTTTACCATGGCCATTGGCAAAGATTTTGCAAAGGTTTGAGAACGCATATTGTACTGTAAAAATTGAATTACGTCTTTATTTCCTGCTAAAAAAGCACCAATTCCTGCCATCGATTTTGCAAACGTTGCAAAATAAACATCGATATCATCTTGTACACCTTGTTCAAAACCAGTTCCTCTACCATCTTTACCCAAAGTTCCGAAACCATGCGCATCGTCTACTAATAATCTAAAATTATACTCTTGTTTAAAAGCTACAATTTCTTTTAAACGACCTTGTTCTCCACGCATTCCAAAAACACCTTCAGAAATCACTAAAATTCCTCCGCCTGTTTTTTCGGCAATTTTAGCGGCACGTTTTATATTTTTCTCAAAACTACCCATATCATTATGACGGTATACAAAGCGTTTTCCAGCATGTAAACGCACACCATCTATAATACAAGCGTGCGTGTCCATATCATAAACAATAATATCATTTTTAGAAACCAATGCGTCTATTGCAGACATGATTCCTTGATACCCAAAATTTAATAAATAGGCCTTTTCTTTATCTACAAACTCTGCACATTCACGTTCTAGTTGTTCGTGAAAAGGAGTATGACCAGACATCATTCTAGCGCCCATTGGGTACGCCATACCGTGCTCTAAAGCAGCTTCTCCATCTACTTTTAATACTTCTGGATGATTTGCAAGACCTAAATAATCATTAATGCTCCAGGTAATTACTTTTTTACCGTTAAAAAACATTCTGTTAGAAATAGGGCCTTCTAACTTAGGAAATACATAATACCCTTCTGCTTTGTCTGCCCATTTTCCCAGAGGGCCTTTATCATTTACAATTCTATCAAATAAATCGGTCGTCATTTTTGTCATCTGTTTTTGAAGAGTGCAAAGTTAACAAAATAAAATAGGGTATACAATCTGAAAAAGAAGAGAAATACATGGCGTTGTTAATCTAAGAAACCTTGTTCTTTCATCCAAGAATCACTGTAGATTTTGTTCATATATCTTGAACCGTGATCTGGAAAAATTAAGACGACAAAACTATCTTTATCAAAGAAATTCATAGCTGCATACTGCTTGGTTGCTTGTACAACAGCACCACTGGTATAGCCACAAAACATTCCTTCTGTTTTTACAATTTCTCTTGCAGCAAATGCAGCATCTTTATCAGATACTTTTTCATAAACATCAATAAGATCGAAATCTGTTGCGGTAGGAATTAAGGTTTTTCCTAAACCTTCAATTTTATAAGGTTTAATTTCATTCGTGTCAAATTCACCCGTTTCATGAAATTTCTTTAAAACAGATCCGAAAGCATCTACGCCCAAGATTTTTATAGTAGGATTTTGTTCTTTTAAGTATTTTCCTGTGCCAGAAATTGTTCCTCCAGTTCCGCTTGCAACCACTAAATGCGTGATTTTACCTTGCGTTTGTTCCCAAATTTCTGGACCTGTAGTTCTGTAATGTGCTTCAATATTTAATTCATTAAAATATTGATTGATATATACAGAATTTTTTGTTTTCTTATGAATGGTCTTTGCGACCTCATAATAAGATCTAGGATCATCAGCGGGCACATTTGCAGGACAAATATGTACTTCTGCACCCATTGTTTTTAATAAGTTTATTTTGTCTTCTGAAGACTTATCGCTAACCGCTAGAATACATTTATAGCCTTTTACAATACTAATCATTGCCAAACTAAAGCCTGTATTACCAGAAGTTGTTTCTACAATAGTTGCTCCTTTTTTTAGAATTCCTTTTTTTTCTGCATCATTAATAATATGCAGTGCAATTCTATCTTTAGAAGAATGACCTGGATTAAAAGCCTCTACTTTTGCGTAATAAGAACCTTTTAAATTGGCAGTAATTGTACTCAATTGAATCATGGGTGTCTCACCAACCAGTTCTAAAATACTTTTATTTATTCCTTTATTTTTTATCATTCTTTAATTCATCATAAAACGTCATTACGAGTCTATCTTCGGAAGATAGGGAAGCGTGACGAAGTAATCTTTTTTTTAGAGATTGCTTCGTTGCGCTCGCAATGACGCTCTAATAATCTTTTTACCGTTTGCAAAAATACATTTTCGAATTGAATTATAAAATTGATTTTAGGGCTTAATTAGATCTGCATCTAATTTATTTTCTAAAGCTAAAAAGAACGTATAATCTTTGGCCGTTTCTTTTAAGGCATCAAAACGTCCTGAGGCACCTCCATGACCAGCTTCCATATTTGTTCTTAATAGTAGTAAATTATCGTCTGTTTTTAAGTCACGTAACTTCGCAACCCATTTTGCAGGTTCCCAATACTGTACTTGAGAATCATGAAAACCAGTAGTAACTAAAATATTGGGATATGCTTTCGCTTCTACTTGATCGTAAGGTGAATATGATTTTATATAATCGTAATATTCTTTATCATTCGGATTTCCCCATTCGTCATATTCTCCAGTAGTTAAAGGAATACTATCGTCTATCATGGTAGAAATAACATCTACAAAAGGTACCGCGGCTATGATTCCGTTGTACAATTCAGGATTCATATTTACAATGGCGCCCATTAACAAACCACCTGCAGAACCCCCCATTGCATACAAGTGTTTAGCAGATGTATAGTTGTTTTCAATTAAATATTTAGAACAGTCTATAAAGTCTGTAAATGTATTTTTCTTGTGTAACATTTTACCATCTTCGTACCATTTTCTTCCCAAATACTCGCTTCCACGAATATGCGCCAACGCATACACAAAACCTCTGTCTAATAAACTTAAACGGGTTGTTGAAAATCCGTCAGGAATTGTATAACCATAAGAACCATAGGCATATTGCAACAAAGGAGTTTCTGAATTTAACTTTGTATCTTTATGATACACCAAAGAAATAGCTACTTTTTTACCATCTCTTGCAGTTGCCCAAACTCGTTTGCTTTTGTAATTTTCTTTTTTAAAATTTCCACCTAAAACTTCTTGTTCTTTTTTGATTTCTTTTGATTGATCTCGCATGTTAAAATCGATGACAGAAGCGGGTGTTGTAAAAGAATTGTAGGTATAACGAATAATTTCAGTATCAAAATCTGGGTTTGCATAGACTCCTACAGAGTATGTTTCTTCATCAAAAGGCAAATAATAGTCGGCTGTATTGTCCCAACGTTTTATTCGAATTCGATTCAAACCATTGTTACGTTCTTCTAACACTAAATATTCCTTAAATATTGAAAAATCTTCTAACAACGTATCTTCTCTATGCGGAATTACGTCTGTCCAATTTTCTTTTGCCGTTTTAGAAACGGGCGTTTTCATCAACTTAAAATTCGTTGCGTTGTCTTTATTGGTCAATAAATAAAAATCATTTCCATAATGCGAAACACTGTACTCTAAATCGCGTTCTCTAGGTTGTAATATTGTAAACGCTCCTGTGGGATTGTCTGCATCTAAAAACTGTGCTTCTGTTGAAATAGTGCTATAAGAACCAATAATAATGTATTTATCAGATTTTGATTTGGTTACATAGGTACCAAAAGTTTCATCTTTTTCATGAAAAACTTCTACATCTTCAGAAGCCGAAGTTCCTAAAACATGTCTATAAATCTTCTCACTTCTTAGTGTATGTGGATCTTTTTTTGTATAAAAAATAGTTTTGTTATCATTTGCCCACACCGAGCCTCCAGTGGTGTTTTCAATAATATCTTTATAAAATTTACCAGTTTCAAGGTTTTTAATTCTTAGAAAATATTGCCTTCTACTTATGGTATCTGTAGCAAAAACAGCTAATTTATTATCATTTGAAATATTTAAACCGCCCAATTGATAATAATCAAAGTCTGCGGCCATTTCATTTACATTGAACATGATTTGTTCTTCTGCTTCTAAGCTTCCCTTCTTTCTACTATAGATAGGATATTGCATCCCTTTTTCAAAACGAGTGATGTAAAAATAACCATTGTCTTTATAAGGTACAGAAGCATCATCTTCTTTAATTCTACCTTTCATTTCCTCGAATAAATTCTCTTGAAAATTCTTCGAAAAATTAGTCACTTTATCATGATATTCATTTTCTAAATCTAAATAATTGATGACTTTTTGAGTTTGATCATCCTTAATTTCAGAAAGTTTTTGTTCATCAGACAAGCGCATCCAAAAGTAATTGTCTATTCTAACATCTCCGTGCTTTTCTAGTTCTGTTGGTATCTTATTAGCAATAGGTGCTTTCGCGTCTGTTTTCTTCATGGTTTCATTTTTACAAGCGAGTGCAAAAATAAGACTAAAAAACAGAGTTAAATTAATTATTTTTCTCATTTTTTGTTGATTTAGTTTTACTGTGAATTTACTAAATTTGTAGCAAACTTAATTTTTAAAAGAAATAGACATGTTTGGAGACTTATCTGGAATGATGAATAAATTGAAAGAAGCGCAACAAAAAGTTGAAGAAACCAAAACAAGATTGCATTCGGTTTTAATAGACGAAGTTTCTGCTGACCATAAAATAAAAGTAACTTTAACCGCAAATAGAGAGATTAAAGCAATTGCTATTGACAAATCTCTACTTTCTGATGCAGAAGAATTAGAAGACTATTTGATTCTTACTTTAAACAAAGCGATTGAAAAAGCTTCTAAAATTAATGAAGACGAAATGGCTGTAGCGGCAAAAAGCGGTATGCCAAACATTCCTGGAATGGATATGTTTAAATAATAGACCATAAAAAAAGCAATTCTTTTGAATAGCTTTTTAACATCATTTAAACTTAAATACCGCTGTGAAAGCGGTATTTTTGCGTTATCATAAATGCTAATACTTAGAGTATGGACAAGAATAAAGAAAAAAAATCTACTGTAAAAGGAATTGTGAAATGGAGTGTTTCTATTCTACTCTTTTTAATTATTGCTTTTATTTCTATTCCTTTTTTATTCAAGGATAAAATTGTAGCAATGGTTTCAAACACCATCAATAATAATATAAATGCCACGGTTACTTTTCAAGAAACCGATCTAAGTCTGTTTAGAAATTTTCCTTTGGCAAGTTTAAAAGTAAACGATATTGCAGTTGTAAATAAAGCGCCTTTTCTGGGAGATACTTTGTACTATGCAAAAGAATTAAATTTAAATTTAAAAATTACAGAGCTTTTTAAAAGCGCGAATGAAAAACTAGAGATTCAAAGCGTTTCGACCGAAAATGGAAAAGTAAATATCATCATTAACAAAGAAAATATTGGAAATTATGATATTGCCATTAAAAAGGAACCGACCGTAAATACTTCTGAAAGTTCTCTATCATTAGATATCAAAGAATACGAATTAGATAATATTGATTTTAATTATTTTGATGCAACCTCTCAAATAAAATTAGCCGTAGATAGCATTTATCATACAGGAAAAGGAAATTTTGCAAAAGACATTTTAGATGTAGATACAGAAACCGAAGCGAACGTTTCTTTAGATATAGAAAATGTAAATTATCTAAAAGGCGTTGCTATAAAGTTAGATGCGATTTTAGGAATTGATATTAAAAATTTAAAATATACATTTAAAGAAAACACAGGTTACATCAACCAGCTTCCTTTAGAATTTGATGGTTCTATTCAACTAGTTGAAGAAAACCAGTTGTATGATATGACTTTTAAAACACCCACATCATCCTTTAAAAATTTGTTAGCAATTTTACCAAAACAATATTCTTGGAATTTAAATTCCATACAAACAGCAGGTAATTTCGATTTAAAAGGAATAGTTAAAGGAACCTATTCTAAAACAACCATTCCTACGTTAGATATTTCTATTGTTTCTAAAAATGCGATGTTTAAATATGCAGATTTGCCTAAAGCTGTTAACAACATCCACTTAGATGCTACTATTTTAAATAAAACAGGTTTTGCCAAAGATACGTATGTAGCAATACACAATACTTCGTTTACCATAGACCAAGATATTTTTAATGCAAGTGGAAATATTGCTAACATTACAAAAAATGCGACGGTAAACCTAACAGCAAAAGGAATTATCAACTTAGAAAATATTAGCAAGGTCTACCCTATTTCTGTAGAAAAACAATTAGAAGGTATTTTAAAAGCAGATATAGTTACGAATTTTGATATGAATTCTGTTGAAAAAGGAAACTATCAAAACATAAAAAATAAGGGAACCTTAGAGGTTTCTAATTTTAAGTACAAAGGCGAAGATGTTGCGAATCCTTTTTATATCGATAAAACTTCGGTAACATTTAATACAAACACCATTAAACTAGAAGAATTCAAAGCAAAAACGGGTGCTTCCGATTTAAGTATTCAAGGAAATTTAGAGAATTTTTATGGCTTTCTTTTTAAAGAGCAACAATTGAAAGGAAATTTTTATCTAAACTCGACAACTTTTAAGGTGGATGATTTTTTAGCAAAAAATGAAACCTCTAAAAAAGAGGAGAATTCAAAGGGTTTAAAAATCCCTGCTTTTTTAGATATTTCTTTAAATACAAAGGCTAAAACCGTTATTTATGACAATATTAATCTCTCAAATGTTGCCGGAATCATTTTAATTAAAGATGAAACAGTTCGTTTAAAAAATATAACCACAGACGTTTTTGGCGGTCATATTGGTTTGAATGGAAACGTTTCTACAAAAGGTGAAACTTCTAAGTTTCAGATGGATTTGAACTTGAAAGAATTAAATATTGGAGATTCTTTCGGAAGTCTAGATATGTTGAAAGCAATTGCACCTATTGCCAAGAGTTTAGAAGGTAAAATAAATTCGACCATTAAAGTTTCTGGAAATTTAGAAGAGGATATGACACCCAATCTAAAATCTATCACAGGAGATTTATTAGGTCAGTTGTTAAATACCAAACTAAAAGTCACCAATTCTAAAGTTTTAAGTTTGGTGGGGTCTAAAGTAGATTTTTTAGATGTAAGTAAGCTAAACTTACATGAAGCTAGTGCCTTATTTACCTTTAACAATGGAGAAGTTAGTGTAAAACCTTTCAATTTGAATTATAAAGATGTAGGGATTCAAATTGGTGGCAAACACGGGTTTGATAATTCTATGAATTACAATATTACATTTGACGTACCCGTAAAATATTTAGGAAATTCTGTGACCAGCGCAATTGCTAAATTAACACCAAAAGATGCTGCAGAAATAAAAAGCATTCCGGTAAATGCAACATTAACAGGAAGTTTTTCGAGTCCTAATTTTTCTTCAAATATTAAAGATGCTACATCTAACTTAATGAAGAATATTGTAGAAAAACAAAAACAAAGTTTAATTGATAAAGGAAAAGATAAGTTAACAGATTTGCTTTCTGGTGGCACAAAAATAGATTCTACGAAGACAAAAGAGGACACAAAAGATAAAATTAAAAATGTTTTGGGCGGACTTTTTGGCAAGAAAAAAGACACAACTAAAAATAAATAAAATTTATAAAGAAAGGGAAAGCAAATTGCTTCCCCTTTCTTTTTTGAGTTTTTATATTCTCTAAGCTGCTGCAACTCCAATAATCGCAAAAATAATTCCTAATAGATAAAGTGATAAAATAATAATTGTAAAAACTCCTATAAACTTATAGTGAGATTTTAACATCTCGAAAGCATCTGCCAACACTTCATCATCTTTAGATAACAACGCATTTTTCATTTTAACAGAAAACTGATACAAATAATAAATTGGAAAAATATAAATAAGTGCAATTACAATATAAAAGACCGTCATAATTCCTCCAATATCGAATGGCATTTCCTGCGCTTGAGGAAGGTTGTCATAAAGAGAGCCTATAAAAAAACTCCCCAACAGCATTAATACCAAACCTATAAAACCGATGATGGATAAAAATTTTGCCCATTTAGCAGTTTCTTTTAAAAAACCTTTTGAAGCATTATTTAATGTTAATTGTTCTAATTCTGTAATAGCATTTTGCATAATAAAATTTTTAATTAATTAGTTCTTTCAAAAGTAATAAAAAAAGTTATAAATAGATTAGGGCGAAATAAAATAGCCACAAATTATAAAAATAGCCACAAATTATATTTGTGGCTATTTTTAATATGTTTTAAAAAAAACTATTTCTTAAAATCAGAAATTGTTTTTTTAATGATAGCAATACAATCCATTAGTTGCGCCTCCGTCATTACTAAAGGTGGTGCAAAACGAATAATGTTTCCATGTGTAGGTTTTGCTAACAAACCATTGTCTCTTAACTTTATACAAATGTCCCAAGCGGTAGAGCTATCTTCTGTATCGTTGATTAAAATTGCATTTAACAAGCCTCTACCTCTTACCGAATTTACCAAATCACTTTCCTTGCAGAATTCAGTCAATTCAGCTCTAAAGATATTTCCTAACTTATCTGCGTTTATGGCTAGTTTCTCATCAGCAACCACTTCTAAAGCTGCCATGGCAACTGCTGCGGCAATTGGGTTTCCACCAAATGTAGAACCGTGATTTCCAGGACCAATTACATTCATAACAGCATCATTTGCTAAAACAGCAGAAACTGGATACGCACCTCCAGAAAGTGCTTTTCCAAGAATTAAAACATCTGGTTTTACTTCTGGAGTTCCAGAGCAATTTTTTTCTGGACAAGAACAATTTCCACAAGTCGCTAATAAACGCCCTGTTCTTGCAATACCTGTTTGCACTTCATCTGCAATAAATAATACATTATGATCTGCACACATTTTCTTAGCAGCGGCTAAATATCCTTCAGAAGGAACAAAAACACCCGCTTCTCCTTGAATTGGCTCTACCAAAAACGCCGCAATATTATTGCCACTTTCTAAAACTTCTTGTAATTGCTGTAAATTATCATATTCAATTTTAATGAATCCTTTGGTATAAGGACCAAAATTTTTACGCGCTACAGGATCATTAGAAAAAGAGATAATGGTAGTTGTTCTTCCATGAAAATTATTCTCACAAACAATTATTTCAGCTTTATTTTCTTCAATTCCTTTTACTTCATAAGCCCATTTTCTAGCGATTTTCAAGGCAGTTTCTACAGCTTCTGCACCCGTATTCATTGGTAACAATTTGTCGAAACCAAAATATTCAGTTGCAAATTTCTCATATTTCCCCAATACATCATTATAAAATGCACGTGAAGTTAAACTCAATGTTTTTGCTTGATTTGTCATTGCATCCACAATTTTAGGATGACAATGCCCTTGATTTACAGCAGAATATGCAGATAAGAAATCGTAATATTGTTTACCCTCTACATCCCAAACATGTACGCCTTCTCCTCTACTCAAAACTACTGGAAGTGGATGATAATTGTGCGCACCATACTTGTTCTCTAATTCAATCGCTTCTTGCGATGTTAACTTGTCTAAAACAGCCATTTTTAACTTTTTAAATGTTTATAAAAAAAACATTCCTGTTCTACCTTTATCCTTCTGAAAGTTTCAGAAATTCAGCGTGGGAAAGAAATCATCCTCGAAGTTTTACAAAAGTAGTAAAATTATCACAATTTTTAACACTGAGCTTGATGAAGTGTGGGCGTTCCCTAAAAAGGTCGGGCTTTTCGCTATATCTTTTTCTTGTGCTGAATTTATTTCAGCATCGAAACCTGTAAGATCTTTTAAGATTTTTATCAATAACTTTTCCTAATTTTGCAAACCAAAATAATTAAAAATGCCACGTAGAGAACGCAACAAATTTGTAAAAAAGAATCAAGTTTTAGAATTAAAAATTGAAGATTACGCTTTCGGAGGAAAAGGAATTGCTAGAATTCATTCTGAAGAAGGAAGTTTTGTCATTTTTGTTCCCAATACGTTGCCAGGACAATTGGTAAAAGCACAAATTAGCAAATCCAGCAAAAACTACGCAGAAGCAAAACTAATTGATGTTTTAGAGCCCTCAGAAAATGAGATTGAAGTTCCTTTTCAAGACATTCCTGGTGCACCCTACATTAAATTACCAATAGAGCTTCAACATCAATATAAAAAAGAAAGTACGCTGTCTTTATTTAAAAGAATAGGAAAAGTAGAACATATAAACGAATTGTTTGACGAACTGGTAACCTCACCCAACGTATTTCACTATAGAAATAAAATGGAATATGGTTTTTCTGCCATTGGTTACGACAGAGTGAATAAAACCGACAAAGATGAATTCACATTGGGTTTTAAAAGACGTGGTGTTTGGTGGATGGGCGATAATTTAGAAAAAGATTCTGGTTTGTTCGACAAACAAATGGAAGACAATCTAAAGAACATCCGCGAGTATTGCGAAAATACGGGCTTACAACCTTGGCACGGACCAAAAAAGGAAGGGTTTTTTAGATATTTTGTGGTGAGAAAATCTTTTAAAACGGATGAATTACTGTGTAATTTAGTCACGACTTCAACAGATTTGTCGAAATTCGACCTTGAAGAATTCGCGAATTTTCTGAAAAATATATTCGGAGAACGTTTGGCGGGTTTATTACATACCATAAATGATGAAACTGGTGATAGAACGATTGCTACTTCTGGTACTATCGATCTTGTGTACGGAAAAGATAAAATTGTAGAAGAATTATTAGGCTTAGATTTTGAAATTAGTATGAAAAGCTTTTTTCAAACCAACCCAAAATGTGCAGAAAAATTATACGATAAAGTCGTAGCGTATGTTTTAGAAGATAAATCTAAAGTAGACAATACGGTTGTGATGGATTTGTTCTGTGGAACAGGAACCATCGGACAAATTGTAGCTTCTAAAAGTAAAAACACAAAAATTGTTGGTGTAGATATTGTAGCTTCTGCTATTGAAGATGCAGAAAAAAATGCCAAAAGAAATCATATTGATGGGTTAAAATTTTATGCTGCAGATGTAGGTAAATTTCTAGTGGCGCATCCTGAATATCAAAATAAAATTAAAACAATTATTTTAGATCCTGCAAGAGCTGGTATTGCACCCAAAACTTTACAAAAAATTATCAATTTGAATGCAGATAGAATGGTCTATGTTTCTTGTAATCCTGCAACACAGGCAAGAGATACAGAGCTATTATCAGAAGCAGGTTATAAAATTAAAAAAATTAGTTTGGTAGATCAATTTCCGCACACAAGCCATATTGAAACTGTGGTTTTATTTGAGAAGTAGTTAAAATTTATTTCTCATTTTTAAAAAATTAATTGGTGTCATCACTGAAATTTTTGAGTTTTTGTAATCTTTAATATTTCGAGTGATGATAGCATCTAAACCTTTAACATTTAATGCTGAAGAATACTGAATAGAATCTTCAAAATCTTTAAAATTATTTCTCAAAGCTTGTAAAATTTCTTGCTTTGTAGTTCCTATAATTTCAGTCATTTCTGATAAAGCTTCAATAATTTCAAGCGTTTTTTTATGACCTAAATATTTTCTAACTATATAGTAAATGTTGTTCATACTTACTACTGACAAATATAAAACTACATTACCATTTTCATTAAGCTCAAAAATTTCGCTTGCAGCATTTGCAAATGGTGTTCTGTCGGTGAAAAAGTCGATAACTACATCAGCATCTATAAATAATTTATACGCCATATTTTTTAGATAATTCTTCAGTTAATGTCTTCTTGTAATCAATATCAGTAGCTGTTTTTATAATTCCTCTTAACTTACCTACTTTATAAGAAAGTTTTTTTTCTTCCACTTTATTTTCATTAACAGTAATCAACTTGAAATAATTTTCAACCATTTCAGAGAGGCTTTGTCCTTTTTCTTTCGCATACTTTTTGGCGATTTCGATCACTTCTTTCTCTATGGTTAATGTTAACTTTGTATTCATTTGTATTCTTTTTACAAATATACGTGTTTAATTTTAATTAACTGCACGTGTTTATATTGTTGTTATGGAAATTAAATGTCTTACAAAACGTTGCAGAAAATCATCGATTTAAAAATAGGCATAATACAATATATTTCTTACAATTCTGAAATACAAGCAAGAGATACAGAACTATTATCAGAAGTGGGTTATCAAATTAAAAAAATTAGTTTGGTAGATCAATTTCCACACACAAGTCATATTGAAACTGTGGTTTTATTTGAGAAAAGTTAACATCCTATTTAACTTATACGTAATTGAAGATAATTTTCAAAATTGCAAAAATTTGGATGTTTTACCAATTTTTGGTAAATTTGAGAAAAGATTAAAATGAGCAAAAATACATCTATATCACTTGGTAGTTACTTTGACGAATTTGTACAAAACCAGATTTCCGTTGGAAGGTATAAAAATGTAAGTGAAATAATTAGAGCTGGTCTTCGACTTTTAGAAGATGAAGAAAGTAAAGTAACTGCACTTAAAAGTGCTATTCAAAAAGGTCTAAACAGCCCTAGAGTAGAAAACTTTGACTTTGATGAGCATTTGAGAGAACTTAAATCAGAAAAAATACCCAATGGCTAAACTCATATTGAGGCAAGAAGCCATTGATGACCTTACTAATATCTGGAAATATACTGTTCAAAATTGGTCTAAAAATCAAGCTGATAAATATTTTGGTAAGATAAAATCTGCTTGTATAGATATTTTTGAAAGTGCTGTAATTGGAAAAAAATATGATAAAATTGAAATTAATTTGTTAGGTCATAAAGTTGAAAAACATATTATTTTTTATCGAACGATTTCAGAAAGTGAAATAGAAGTCATAAGAATATTACACGAAAGAATGGACTTAAAGAACAAATTAAGAGATTAAGAAATACGTTTAATAAAGAAAACTTAGAAAATCATCAACTTAAATGCAGGTAGAATGGTACATGTTTCTTGTAATTCTACAATACAAGCAAAAATTTATATCACATTTTTTTTTAATTATAATCTACCTTTATTTCTCTTCTTTCTTTGTGCAATCTATAATCTTTAAAAGTGTTGTTAATGTCTAACTTCACAATATTAGAATGAGCTTCAACATTCAATAGAAATTCATTTTTTACTTTTACAGATTTAATATTTTCTGTGTTTTTAGATAAGAAACAGATTACTTTTGTATGGTGCTCACTAGATTTTATCTGTAAAACTTGAGGCCTTATTTTTTTGCCGTCAAACTCCCAACTAGTTGTTTTATGCAAATATTTACTAAAGTCTTCTTTAGTAACTCGTAAGCTTTCAGATTCACCAAACTTGATAAAGTTTTCTTCATCAAAATCAATTTCAAGCATTAGTACATGTCCTCTTTTTATTACATTAAAAGTAGCAGAAATAGCATCGTGTACTTTATTTGTATTGTAAATGTTAAGTAACATAAAGCAGGTGAATATTAATATTCTCATTTTACAATAATTTTAGTTGTTCCTACTATTTTTCCCTCCTTTATAATGCTTAATAGATACATTCCAGAATTGGTAATATTGGTTATTTCCAAAACTCCTAAACCCGATTTTTCAAAAACTAGTTTTCCTGTTGTAGAAAATAATCTAACCTGATATTTTTCTATATTGGTAGAAATTACAGAAAAGTTACCGTCATTAGGGTTTGAGTTGATATAATATCCTAAATCATTCAAACTTACATTTTCTGTACTTAAGGTTGCTCCACAACTTTCGTCAAAACTAGTTGCCGGATTGTCTGTAGCAAAAGGATGTATGTTTGCATTGGTATCATCACAATCGTACGCTTTTACAAAACCGTCTCCATCTGCGTCCACATCATTTAAACCTTCGAGATTGCTAATAAAACTATCATTAAAATTACCCTTCATACATCTTGAAATTTGAGGAAAATCTTGTGTTACCACGTAATAATATTCAAAAGTTTCTTCACCTTGAGCTGTAGTTAATGTAACCGAAGCTTCTATTCCATTGCATTCATCTAAATCTCCTTTGCCTGCTATGTATCCAAAATCATTTGTGTATTTTCCTGAATAAGGTCCACAAGGAGCACTCATTCCATCTCCTGGTCGTAAACCGCTTTTCAACTGAAAACTTGGCGACATTTCTTTGATATTACCTTCTTTATCAGGTCCAAAACGATATAAAATAGGAAAACCATCTGATGCCCAACCTACTTGAAGAACTACTGCTGGTGGTGAATTCAGTGTCGAAATCCCCTGTTCTAGCTCTTCAACATATTCAAACATATTTCCATGGTAATGATACCCTGAATTAGGATTCACATGGGCAGAAGCACAATCTAAACCAACAAATTCTCTTCCGTCGCCAATATTTGTGGTAGGTTCAAATACCCAATCCCAGTTGTATTCTCCAGTATTTACATCTTCAAAAATAAAAGGTGTTGCTGGTGCTGGCATCATATATACTCCGTTTAAAGCAATCCCAAAAAAGTTAGCAGGTCTTCCGTTTGTTCTTGAAATGTTAGTAACTTGTCCTGATAATTCAGGTTTTAAATCAAATTTGTAGACTCTATAATAAGGCTCTGGCGTTCTGTCTGCAACAAAACAAAAATTATGACTCGGATAATTATTAGAATATACTACTCGATCATTTTGTTCTACAAATTCATAATAAATACTAGGATTGGATGGCGTTCCGCAACAATCAATCGTATCATAACTCAAAACATCAACAGTGCCACAGGTATTATTACAATCATCAATGGTAGTTTCATCTCCGTTTTTAATTCCATCGTTACAAGACCAATCAGTTCTAATGGTTTGTGCTTCTTGTTGTAACATGGTTTTTATAGTTTCTTGTGCTGTAGTTAAGCTTCCTATTAAATTTGTTTCTTCTTTGATGTCTGTAACAATATTATAAAACTCTTCGTTGCCGTTTTCGTCTTCAATCAACTTATATGTTTCATTTCTTGTTGCCCAATATGCTATACCACCGCCTTCATAATCTGTGTAATTAATTTTTTTTGAAATTTGATTTTCAAATGACAAAGCAGGCTTTAAACTTAAGCTGTTTTCTGTTCCTCCTAATAAAGTTACTCCTGCCAACTCTAGAATTGTAGCATGTAAATCGGTGGCTTGCACCAAGCTTGCTTCTACTTCGTTTACTCTTTCTACAGATTTACCTGTAATAATCAATGGTACACGAATTCCACCTTCATAAATTGAAGATTTTGCATGACCGTTTGGCCAATAATTATTTGCTAAACCTGGTGTACCGTTATCTCCAATAAAAATAATGACTGTATTTTCGAGTGTATCAGCATCCATACTTTCTATAAGTCTATTGATTTCATAATCCATATTCTCAATCATAGATAAGTAGGTAGTTCTGTTATCTGTAGGAATCGTAGTATAAGTGCCATCTGGAGGTGTTTGAAAAGGAGCATGCGGTGCCACATGCGCCAACCATAAAAACCAAGGTTTTGTTTGCGTATCTATCCAAGAGATGGCACTATTTGTAAGGTGTGTAGTTACATATTCGGTTATTTGTTCTTCATTTCCCTCTGAATTTATTTTGGTCCAATCATAATAATCATCTACTTGACTGGTAAAAACACCTTCATAATAAGGTACACCAGAATCTTTTGGGTGACTATAATTGCTCGGATCATTGCCTCCAATATGCCATTTTCCAATAAGCCCCATGCTATAATTTGTTGTACTTTGCTCTTTAATCTTTGTAAATAATGAAGTATGGCTAGGATCTAAAATTAAAGGCGGTCTCATTACGCCTGTTTTAATTCCGTATTTACCACTCATTATTGCGGCACGTGTTGGCGAACATTGCGGAGTTGCCCAACAGTTGGTAAAAGAAAGTCCTTTTTCTCGAAATGAATCTAATGTTGGCGTAACTGGCAAATCGCTCGTAATTCCAAATCCAGGCGTAACATCAATACCCATATCATCTGCAATGATTAGCAATATATTTGGTGACTGTTGTTGACTAAAATAGGTAGATATACAAAAGAATAGCAATAGAAAGGTTTTTAATATTCTCATAGTATTTTAGGTTTGGTCGTTAAAATTATGTAGTTTAAAATTTTAGACTTATAATTACAGCAAAGGTTTAATTGTTTGGGTATTTTTTTAAAATACTCAAATGATTAAAAAACCAAAAAAATTAAACCTATAGATTAAATGAACACATTCTTAATTGTGCATCCAGAATAGAAAATAAGATTAAGATAATTATTTTAGAGCGCTGCTAGCGCAGGAATTGCGCCAAAAAATTTGTAGAAAATTATCGATTTAAATGTAGATAGAATGGTGTATGTTTCCTGTAATCTTCCAATACAGGCAAGAGATATAGAAATTTTAAATGAAGCGGGTTACCAATTGAAGAAAGTTAGTTTGGTAGATCAATTTCTACATACAAGCCATTTAGAAATTGGTGTTTTGTTTGAGAAATAAAAAACCGAGATTTTAAATCTCGGTTTTAGAATTGTTTATTTTTAATTTGAACAAGTACCATCAATGATATCTTGTTTATCAGGATTAAATTTATTACTGTAAATAGTTAAAGCAAGGTGGTCTTTTCTAGCAGTTATTTCTTTTTTTAACGCACAAACATTAGAGAGTTTTTCATTATTTACTATATTTAATTTATAATTATTAACATCTCCAAAAGTAAAGTTTTCTAAACCCTCTAAATTTTCTAATAACTTATTGTTATATATGTCAATAGTTAGACTTGAGGTGAATTTGTTCAAAGCATTTATATTCTTTAAATTAGTAAAAGAATTTAAATTTATTAGAGAGGTGTTTATTATTTTTAAAGCAGAGTTTAAAGAACCTGTATTCCCACCATCTTGATTATCAAAGTCTCTTTCAATTGTTGTAAGGGAAGAGAAATCTAAAGAAGCTATTTTTTCTCCTTCAATTGATAAGTTATTTACTTTTATTAAATTTGGTAAACTTAATGAAGTTATATTATTCTCACTAATACTCAACAAACCTAAATTAGTTAAATTTTCAATATTATTTATATCTCCAACTAAAGAGTTGTCTCGCAGATATAAATTAGTTAAATTATTTGTAACGATAAAGTTAGGAATACTGTTTAATTTTGGGTTTTGTCGAATACTTATTATACCATTCTCTAGAATCTTTATTTTTTTATTAAAAATCATTTCTTCAAGTAATGGGTTTACTATGATGGCAAAACTTGCAACTTCATTTAAACTATCAAATTCAATCCTAGTAAGAGAGTTCATATTTCTAATTAGAAATGTTCCACCTAAACTCTGAAGATTACTAAATTCATCAATACTTGTTATTAAATCACATTTTGTAATTGTTAACCCACTTCCGACCTTTTCAAGATTGGAAAGGGCATTAAAATTTTCGATATCGTATAAGCTACCATTAATATCTAATTGACCTGTAATTTCTTTAATAGTCTTATATTTTTCTAAATCTGATTGTTTTGTTATTGAAACATTTCCATTATAAACTGCTTGAATAGTTTTAAAGCTTTGTTGTCCTCCATAAGAAATACCAAATTCATTTTTAGCATAAGCTCTAACATAATAATTTGTATTTTCTTCTAAATTATTAATCTCAGAATTAAATTTCCCAACACCATTACCATCTTCTGTAAAGCTATCATTAATAGTTGGGTTTTGGTTTTTACTAAAACAAACACCTCTTTCCGTTACTGCTGAACCACCATCATGTAAGACATTATTAGAAACCAGTCTAGCTGAGGTATAAGTGATATCAATAATATTACTATAACCTGTAGTATTTACATATGGCAAACCATTTTCAGTAGTAAATATTTTATCAGAAAAACGAATATTAAAAGAGCTCCCCAAGCTATTTACGCCAAAAGAACTAATACTATATTTTATATTACTTATCAAATTATTTATTGTTCTAGTATGTTTACCTAATGTAGTAAAATTACCAAAATTTTTTCTTGTTCTATAATCAAAATCGCTATTATAAATCAGATTTACAGAGGTTTCAGTATCATCTCCAAAAGAAGTAATTTCAAATTCAACTTTTGCAGAAGTTGCAGTTACTTCACTAATATTTAATATTTTAATTTTTGGCAAACCATTTGTAACATTTATTATAATTTCTTTCTCGTAATTATTTTCCTTATCTTTTAAGGTTAATTTTGTATTTGATTCATAAATTGATTTTAATAAAATTTTTATAGAATTAAAATTGTTCTTTTCTACAATATCTACAATGGTGTCTTGCTCAATATGCCAGTTGTAAACTGGAGGCTTTTCTGCCCAGAAAGTTTGAGCTTTAATAGTAATAGTGTCCAAACCAGCATTTTTACCATAAAATTGATAATCAAATCTATCTTGTTCTAAATTTCCTGTTCCTGTGTAATGTATATTTAATTCATCTATCCCATATTTTTTCCCAACTTCAACATTTGCATACACCCCAGATAAAACAGAAACAAAACCTTCTGCAGAAAAATTACCTGTAATTTCTTTGTCACTTTCTGTATTTGTATTTCCTAGTGCTTTTACAGTTAACGAGTGAGAACCATTTCTTTTAGGAGATAAATAATTTAAGAAATAAAAACTATTTGAAAAACGGAGAATATCTAGTCTAATTTGGGTAAATCTTTCTTCTAAATCATCTACACTAGAAGCATTAATATAATTACCAGGAAAAGCAATTTGGTTTAAATTATCTTCATTTAAATCATTACCCAAACCAACCACAAAAACTTTTTTATTGCCTCTTGCAGTTATCACTTGCTCTAATGTGTTGGATGCCTGCGTATCGTCACCATCTGTCAATACAACTAAATAGCCTTCTTCAACACTATCCAACGTATATTTATTTTCAATTTTACTTAAACCAGTGATAATAGAACCATACAAATTAGTAGAAGGAAAACCTACTCCAATAGAATTAATTGCAGCTTCTAATGTGGTTTTGTCAGAGGTAAAATCAGATATTAGTTTAGTATTATCAGAAAAAGCATAAATAGCAATCTCTTGATTGTCTGCCAATGCATTTACCAATTGTATTGCAGATTCTTTAATTTTATCTAAATTATCTTCCACACTTAAACTATTATCTAACATAATAACAGTTCTTTGTGTACTAGGAACTTGATTTAGTTTTTTTACATATCTAAAAGATTCACTTGGCGAAATTTTATTTCCATTCTCTAAAACTTCAAAATCTGTATTTTCTAATTGATCTACGCCTTTATTATTCTCATCTGTTACAGAGAACAAAATATTTACAAAACTTGGAAATTCAGATTCTACTAGATAGCTATCAAATTTGTAAAAATTTTCAGCAAAATTAAAAGTGTAGGTTTTAGATGCTTTGGGAGAATCGTAAATAGTACTTTTAAAAGTCCCCGATGTAGCTGTTAATCTTAAAACGTCGCCATCTGTAAAGAAATTAGCAGTACTTTTTTTACTCGTAGTTACTGGTAGTTGCTTCTCTGTTGTTATATGAGTTAATGAAGCGCTAGAAAGTTGCTTGTTTGTAGAAATTACTTTAGAGTAATAGCTCTTACCAGCATCTACTAATTTTATAAAATAAATACCTACACTTCCTGGTCTAAATGCTACTTTGTTATAGCCACTGCTAAACTTTCTTTCTAGCCTTGTAATTTCTTTACCTTGAATAGTATAAGCTACTATGGTAGATTTTGAGTTACCTTCACTATAAAAATCAATAAAAGCTTTTGAATCAATTGGGTTTGGGTATATTTTTTGAATTCCTTTAAACGTATCAAAAACTTGAACATCTCCCGCAGATAAAACGGTACTCAAATTTAAATTCATGCTAGATTCACTAACAGTAATACTTTTGCCTGTTGTTAGGTTATCTATCACAATTTCATCAATTGTCATTTGATTTGTAGATGCTTGGTCTTTTCCTTCAAAAGAAATTAAAATTTCTTGAGATAAAACATTCAAACTCAAAAACATTAACAATAAAAAAAGTACTTTTAGTTTCATAATATATTCATTAAAGTTATAGTGTATAAAATTAGATTGAAGTTTAATTTTATACAATACCTACAACTAGGTATATTTAAGTCAGAAAATAAAAATTAAAATAGTTACTTTTGATAAAAATTAATACTTTTCAAAATGAAAAAACTTACAGAATTAGAAATAGAAAAAAAGTTAACCTCTTTACAAGATTGGGATTTTTATGACAATGCACTGCATACAGATTTTGAATTTGACAATTTTAAAGATTGTATGTCTGCTATGAACAGAATTGCTTTTGAGTGTGAGGCTTTAAATCATCATCCAGAATGGACAAATGTGTATAATACCTTAGATATTACCTTAACCACTCATGATGCGGACGGCGTTACAGAATTAGACTTTAAATTGGCCGCTGCAATCAATAAAATTGTAGAAGTAGAAGAATAATTCAACATACACTAATTCTTATCTTTACCTTGTGAAAAAGCGTTTTTCCATTTTTTTATTATTTCTTGCCATTTTTTCCGCCTGCGAAAAAGATGATTTTTGTACACAGAACCCTGTTACTTCAAAATTAATCATTACTTTTTATGATGATACCAACAGAGAGACTCTAAAAAAAGTGCAACGGTTTTCAATCATAGGCGACGGTAAAATAGACAGTCTTTTTACCGCTCAGAGTTTAGATAGTATTGCAATTCCTCTAAATTCTAGAACATCAGAAACTGTATATACTTTAAAGAAAAATGCTACTGATGGTGTAGAAGCTAATAATGAAATTGCAACCTTTACGATACAATATGACACGGAAGAGGAATATGTTTCTAGATCTTGTGGATTTAAAATTCTTTTTAAAAATTTAGACTTTTCTTCAGATACCAATTCTTGGATTACAGATTTCACACCCAGTACTATTTTAACTATAGATGATCAAAACACAGCACATGTACAAATATTTCATTAGCATTTTTTTGCTATTTGTTTTTGCTGAAAGTTTTTCTCAAGAACAAGAAAAAGATAGTATTTTTAACAAAGAAAAAGACACTATTATTTACAAAACCAAATATGGTTTACGTGTTGGAATCGATATTAGCAGGCCTATAAAAGCACAATTCAATGGCGATTATAGTGGCTTTGAAATTGTTGGAGATTATAGAATTTCTAAAAACTTTTATGCCGCAGCAGAAATTGGTTATGAAGAAAATACGTCCGACGAATTTATGGTTTCTAACTCAACATCTAAAGGAAACTATATTCGTTTAGGGTTTAATTACAATGCCTACCAAAATTGGTTAGACATGAATAATGAAATCTTTGTTGGTTACAGATACGGTTTTAGTCTGTTCGACCAAACGTTAAATAGCTATACTCCTAATGTTTCAGATGCAATTTATGGTGATTATTTTCCCGCAGCAACAAATACAGCACCAATTACAGCATCGAGTTTAAATGCACATTGGTCTGAATTAATGTTAGGTGTAAAAGCTGAAACGCTTAATAACCTCTTTGTTAGTTTTAGTATTTCTTACAAAATTTTAATGAGCGTAAAAGAGCCCGATGGATTTAAAACATTGTATGCACCAGGTTTCAATAGAATTTTTGAAAGCAATTCTGGTTTTGGCTTCAATTATACCTTAAGTTATTTAATTCCGTTTTCTAAGAAAAATAAATAAACGATTCATTCCGCTATTTTTAGTAACTTTAACACCCTTTTAATAATTTACAATTATGAATAAAATACCAAGTGTAAACTTAGCAGACTTTCTATCTGATGATAAAAATAGAAAGCAAAAATTTATAGATGAAATTGGGCACGCCTATGAAAACATTGGTTTTGTCGCATTAAAAGGTCATTTTTTAGAGGATACCTTAGTGACGGATTTATATGATGAAATTAAGAACTTTTTTGATTTGCCAGTAGCTACAAAAGAGAAATATGAAATTCCTGAAATTGGAGGCCAACGTGGATATGTTTCTTTCGGGAAAGAATCTGCAAAAGGAAAAAAAGAAGGCGATTTAAAAGAGTTTTGGCATTTTGGACAATATGTAGAAGACGATGCTGAAAGAGCAAAACAATACCCAGAAAATGTGGTGGTTGAAGAACTTCCGAAGTTTAATGAAGTCGGGAAACAAACCTTTAAAATGTTAGAAAAAACAGCCAAATATGTGTTGCGTTCTTTGGCATTGCACTTAGGTTTAGAGGAAACTTATTTTGATAAGTATATCAAAAATGGAAATAGCATTCTACGCCCAATTCATTATCCGCCAATACAAACAGAACCCAAAGGTGCAGAAAGAGCTGCAGCGCATGGAGATATTAATTTAATTACGCTGTTAATGGGCGCGCAAGGAAAAGGTTTGCAAGTTCAAAATCATAAAGGAGATTGGATCGATGCGATGGCAGCCCCAGATGAATTGATGATTAATGTGGGCGATATGTTGTCTAGACACAGTAATAACAAACTAAAATCTACCATTCATAGAGTAACGAATCCGCCAAAAGAAATGTGGGGAACTTCGCGTTATTCGATTCCGTTTTTTATGCATCCCATATCAGAAATGAAATTAGATGTTTTAGAGAATTGTATTGATGAAGAAAACCCAAAACAATTTGAGGATATTACTGCTGGCGAATTTTTAGACCAACGTTTACTCGAATTAGGACTGAAGAAGTAAGCAGTCTTCAGTTGGCAGTAAGCAGTCAACAACAAACTAGAGACTGAATACTATTTTTCAGGAGCTATTTCCAGCTTTCCACAATATCTTTTTGTAAAAAAACAAAAAGGATGTCGTTTCTTCCGAAATTTCGGGACTGAGCTAGACTTGTTTGCAAGCTAATAGAATTAAAAAGAACAATAAACCCGTTGTGCATTTTGATAAATTCTGTCAATTCGAGTGAATTTCACGATTGAAATAAGTGAAATTTGTATCGAGAATAAGAATTTTCGTTTCTAAACTAGTTCTCGATACTATTTTTTTATCAAAAAATCACTCGAACTGACATTTTGCAATACATTTAACTCAAAATGCACAACGGGTAGAACAATAAATTTTAGTCAAAGTAACAGACTGGAGACTGCCAACTGAAGACTGAGAACTGAAAAGTGAAGACTAAAAAAATGGATTTTAAAGATCAATTAAAAAATTTATTTCCAGAACACAAGGAAACGGTAGTACCCAAAAAAGAGAAATCTAATATTTGGTTACAAGAAGCGCCTATTATTTGTAAATATGAAAAGCGCAAAGGAAAACCAATTACTATTTTAGAAGGCTATACGGGCGCAACTTCAGATTTTAAAATTTTAGCAAAAGAAATTAAGACGAAGCTTTCTGTGGGAGGTAGTTTTAAAGATGATAAAATTATTATTCAAGGAGATTATCGTGATAAAATAATGACGATGTTAAAAGACAAAGGTTTCAAGGTGAAACGCGTAGGAGGATAATTTTTATTTTATCAATGTTAAAATATAATGAATTTTTTTTATCTTTATACAAAATAAAAAAGGTTGTTTGCTACTAATATTTTGGTCGAAAATTGGTATAACACAATAAAAACGTAGCAAAAACGTTGTTTTTTAATTATGGTAGATTCAATATTACATATTACTAACGGAGATTACACTACAAATTATCTTAAAAAATTAAAGATTTCTGGTGAATTTATAACCTGGAGAGAAATGCTATGCGAAGGTAAAACCACTGTAGATGTTGGTAGTGAAAACTTTTGGAAAAATAGGTTTGAATTTTTTAAATCTTCCTACAAAGTAAGCAAACAGAAATTTATCAATTATACCGTCAAAGAATACAGAAACCTCTGTAATAAAAAAGAGCAAAAAGAAATTGTACTTTGGTTTGATTATGATTTGTTTTGTCAAATTAATATGATTGCCGTTATCAGCTGGTTAAAACGGTATAGAAAAGGATACCATATTTCTTTAGTTGCTAGTGGGAAAGTAGAAGGCGTTGAGAAAATGCTTAGTTTAACGGAGCTTTCTGAAGAACAAATTCGCCAACATTATACAGATAAAATTGAGTTAACTCAAGATGATATTGAATATGCAGATTATATTTGGCAGTTGTATTGTTCAGACAGTCCACTTCGTATCGAAACCATTTATAAATTTAATAAAAACTCTCCTTTTAAATATTTAGCAACTGCTATAGAAGCTCATTTACAGCGTTTTCCTTCCATTAAAAACGGTTTAAATAAAGTAGAAAATACCATTCTAAAAACTGCAAATGCGCATCAATTTTCCTCAAAAAAACAATTGGTACATCAACTTTTAAAAGATCAAGAAGTATATGGTTTTGGTGATCTACAATATGAGCACAACATAGAGAATTTACAAAAATTATTTTCTTCATTTAATCCTGTAAAACTCTCAAAAAAAGGGCAGCAAGTTTTAGAAAATCAAGTGAATTTTTACGGCCAATTACGTGCTGATAATTCATATCTTGGTGGCTCTAAAAAATATAGCTTTTTATACAATACCAATACTGAAAAGCTGCTACAAATAACATCTTAAATGAGTATTAAACAATCTGAACTCATCTTAAATCCAGATGGAAGTATTTACCATTTGAATTTAAGACCAGAAAATATTGCCACCACTATTATTTTTGTTGGCGATCAAGATCGAGTTGATAAAATTACAGCGTCTTTTGATGCTGTAGAATTTACCACACAAAAAAGAGAATTTAAAACTTCCACAGGAACCTATAAAGGCAAAAGATTGTCTGTAATTTCTACGGGCATTGGACCAGACAATATCGATATCGTGTTAAATGAGTTAGATGCTTTGGTAAATATCAATTTAGCAACCAGACAACCAAAAGCCGACTTAACATCTTTACATATTGTTAGAATTGGTACTTCTGGTTCTTTGCAAAAAGACATTCCAGTAGACTCCTTTTTAATAAGTTCTCATGCCTTAGATTTAAACGGCATGCTGCACTCCTACCAAATAGATGCAATTTCAAATACAGAAATAGCAACAGCTTTTGTACAACATACGAATTGGAGTGCTAAAAAATCAACTCCTATTTTGGTTGAAAACAGCCGTAAATTAGCAGAAAAATTGTCTTCTAATAAAACTTTTACAGGAATTACAGCAACTGCTGGTGGTTTTTACGGTCCTCAAGGAAGGGTTTTAAGATTGCCATTACAAGATGCCGATTTAAATAATAAGATCGATTCTTTTCAATTTGAAGGAAAGAAAATTACCAATTTAGAAATGGAAACTTCTGCAATTTATGGGTTGTCTAAATTGCTAGGACATAAAGCCATTTCTATGAATGCAATTATTGCAAACAGAGCCAATGGAACTTTTAGTGAAGATTACAATAAAGTAGTTGAAAATTTAATTCTTTATACGCTCGATAAATTAGTAGAATAGATGACAGATTTAAAAGTTGGTGGTGTACCAGAACACTTTAATTATCCTTGGTATGTAACGCTAAAAAATAAAGAATATACCAAAGAAAATATCAATCTTCGTTGGCAAGATTATCCTGGAGGCACGGGTGCCATGTGCAAAGCTTTGCGTTCTGGTGATGTTGATATTGCCATTGTTTTAACAGAAGGAATTATCAAAGATATTGCAGACGGAAATCCTTCTAAAATTGTACAAACCTTTGTAAAAACACCTTTAATTTGGGGAATTCATGTAGCTGCACACTCAAAATTTAAAAAGATTAAAGATTTAGAACACGCCACAATTGCCATCAGCAGGTTTGGTTCTGGCTCTCATTTAATGGCAATTGTAAATGCGTTCAATCAAGGTTGGAATGTCGAAAATCTAAGATTTAAAGTCATTGGTAATTTACAAGGAGGCATTGATGCACTTACCAACGGCACTGCAGATTATTTTATGTGGGAACACTTTACCACCAAACCTTTGGTAGACAATGGTACTTTTAGAAGAATTGACGATTGCCCAACACCTTGGCCCTGTTTTGTGGTAGCTGTTAGAAATGAAATTTTAGAAAATAATTTTGAGGAAGTCAAAAAAGTTTTAGACATTATCAATCAGCAAACCACCAATTTTAAAGACATTCCTAATATTGACGAAGTTTTAGCAGAACGCTATGAACAGCAAATAGAAGACATTCAGAAGTGGCTAAAAATCACAGAATGGAATGACGGAAAACCCATTACAAAAAACTTAATTACACGTATTCAAAATAAAATGCTGCGGTATAACGTTATAGAAAAGAAGAAAAATTCGGGCGAATTCATAAAAAATATGTACATTTAGCCCGTTAAAATATTAAATAATGAAAAAAGTAGTATTTGTTGCAATTTGTATCGTAGGAATTATTTGTTTTTCTTCTTGTAGAAGTACCTCGAGCTCTTGTGGTTTGGCTGACGCTTCCCTAACAAACCAAACAATAGCAAAGCAAGCAGATTTTTTATAAATCCGTTTGTTTCTTAATTTCAAATTCAATGAATCCGCTTTTTAGCGGATTTTTTTATTGACAAGGAAGCATGCTTCCCTTGCTGAATATTTACCACTCAATGTTTTCTTTCCCAAGCTCTTTTAAAATCGCATTTGTCTTCGAAAAATGTTCATTTCCAAACCAGTACCCTCTGTTTGCACTTAAAGGAGAAGGATGTCCAGAGGTTAAAACATGATGTTTTTTAGTATCAATAAGCTTTACTTTCTTCTTTGCAAAACCGCCCCAAAGTAAAAAGACAACATTTTCTTTTTCGTTAGAAATTTGTTCGATTACAGCGTCCGTAAAGGTTTCCCAACCTTGCTTTTGGTGACTTCCAGCCTCGTGCGCTCTAACAGTTAAGGTTGCGTTTAATAATAATACGCCTTGTTTTGCCCATTTTTCTAAATTCCCACTTTCTGGATATGCTGTATGTAAATCGGTGGTAATTTCTTTAAAAATATTGATTAAAGATGGCGGATGTTTGATGCCGTCTTTTACAGAAAAGCACAAACCATTGGCTTGTTTGGGTCCGTGATACGGATCTTGCCCAATAATCACCACTTTTAAAGCCTCTAAAGAACAATAATCAAAGGCAGCAAAAATATCCTTTCCTGCAGGAAAACAGGTGTGATTTTCATACTCCGATTTCACAAAACTTGTCAAATCTTTAAAATACGGTTTCTCAAACTCATTTTGTAAAATATTTTTCCAGCTATCTCCTATTTTTACCTGCATTGTTTGTTATTTTTGTTACTAAATCTAAATTACATTTAAAATGTCTCTTCGAGACCCGATAAAAAAATTTCAAGCGATTATAATGACGTACATCAGTCTATAAAATATGTCTGCTCGAGCGGAGTCGAGAACTATTAAGTGCTTAATAATCAAAAAATTAATTAAACACGTCAATGGTAGCGCAGTCGAGAAGTTATTGAATACGCTTAAACCGACAAATCACAATACATCAAAATTACAAATTTGAATACGAATATTTCAGAAAAAACATTACAAGATTTAGAATTTTCAACGGTTTTACAACATGTTTCAGAACATTGTATTTCTGGTTTGGGAAAAGAAAGTGTACGTGAAATTCAACCTATTATTGGTAGAAAACAGCTTTTTATAGAGTTGCATTTGGTGAATGAATATGTATCTTCTTTTCAAAGTGAAAACCGAGTACCCAATCATGGTTATGACAATATTACCGAAAGTGTAAAACGTTTGGCCATCGAAAATAGCCATATCGAAACAGATGCCTTTTTAAAAATAGCCACCACTTCGTTAACCGTAAACGAATTGATGAAATTTTTTAAGAAATTTAAAGTGCAATTTCCTACCTTTTTTGAACTTTCTCAAAAAATAGAATTCACAACGTATGTGGATGACGAAATTAAAAAAATCATTGACATTTCTGGCGAAGTAAAAAACAATGCATCTTCCGACTTAAAGCAAATTAGAAGAGATATCAATAACATTCGTGGTAAAATTGGCGCTAGTTTTTCAAGTGCGTTGTCTAAATCTATTGCCTTGGGGTATTTAGATGATATCAAAGAAACGGTGGTAGACAATCAGCGTGTTTTGGCGGTTTCTGCAATGCACAGAAGAAAAGTTGCAGGAAGTTTGTTAGGCTCCTCAAAATCTGGAAATATCGTATACATTGCACCACAAGCAACCTTGGCGTATAGTAGAGAGTTTCAGAATTTAGTCTATGAAGAAAAGCAAGAAGTCATTCGCATATTACGTACTTTATCGGAAACCGTTCGTCCGTTTACACCACTTTTAGAAGCTTATTTAAACTTTTTAGTCCATACAGATGTGGTGGGCGCAAAAGCAAAATACGCGCGAGAAATGAATGGTGTTTTGCCTTTGATTACCAAGGAAAAAAGAGTGTATTTTAAAAATGCCTACCATCCTATTTTATGGCGAAAAAACAATGCCCAAGAGGTAAAAACCATTGCACAGTCGATCGAATTGAACGAACAGCAACAAATTATAGTCATTTCTGGCCCCAATGCTGGTGGAAAAAGCATCACCTTAAAAACCATTGGTTTGTTACAAGTAATGTTACAAAGCGGGATTTTAATTCCTGTGGATGAACGCAGCCAGACCTATATTTTTGATACAATTTTAACAGATATTGGCGACAACCAATCGATAGAAAATCAGTTGAGTACCTATAGTTACCGACTCAAAAACATGCGAAATTTTTTACGCAAGTGTAACGAAAACACCTTGTTTTTAATTGATGAATTTGGTACGGGTTCCGACCCAGAATTGGGTGGCGCCTTGGCAGAAATTTTTTTAGAAGAATTTTATGAGAAAAAAGCCTTCGGAATTATTACCACTCACTACTCTAACTTAAAAGTCTTGGCGGCCGAGTTAGAGAATGTCACCAATGCAAACATGCAATTCGATGAACGTTCTTTAGAACCCTTGTACAAATTGTTTGTGGGGCAAGCAGGAAGTTCTTTTACCTTTGAAGTGGCGCAGAAAAACGGCATTCCGTTTCGCATTATCAACAAAGCAAAAAAGCGGGTGGAGACTGAAAAAGTGCGTTTAGACAAAACCATTTCGAAGCTACAGAAAGAAAGAAGCCGTTTGCAACGAAATTCAGACAATCTAGAAAAACAAAAAACAAAGGGAAAAGAACATTTAGAAAGTTTACAAGAAAAGGAAGATAAAATTCAGTCGAAATTGGCAGGATTTCAAGAATTGTATGACAACAACCAGCGGATGCTTTCTTTGGGAAGAAAAACAAACGAGTTTCTAAACAAATACTTTCAGAACAACAATAAGAAAGAGCTGAACACCAATTTTAACAAATGGGTGGCAGATGAAAAGGTAAAATACGCGAAGAAAAACCCATTAAACCCAAAAACAAAATCTCAAAAACAAAAGGCAAAAATTGTTGAAAAGCAACTAAAGCAAGTTATTGAGAAAGTAGAAAAAGAAGTCTTAGAAAAAGTGGTGGAAGTACGGAAAGAAAAGAAAAAAGAAGCCGTAAAGATTGCCGATGAAAAAGCAGCCTACGAATATAAGTTAAACGACAGTGTGCGTATTATAGACACCAATTCTGTAGGCACCATTGATAAAATTGACAAGAAAAATGTGGTGATCAACTATGGTGTATTTACCACAAAAACGTCTGTGAATAAAATTGAGTTGGTGCAGAAGGCTAAAAAATAGGTGTTTATACGGGTTGGTCTTCTATTTAAGAAATTTAATTTCGCCAAAGTTGATTTTTAATAACTAAAAGATATAATTTTACAAAGTTGCATAAATAATATAAAGAAATGATAAAGAATCGAATCACAAGATTTAGAATTTCAAAACTTTTCGGATATCAAAATGTTGATATTAATTTTGATAATAGATTTAAAATAGTTATTGGAGAAAACGGTTTAGGTAAAACCACTGTATTAAATTGTTTGTATTACCTTTTAGATAAGAAATTTAAAAAATTAAATACAATTCAATTTAGTGAAATTGAGCTACACTTTTCAAACAAAAGTAAAGTTATTTTCTCAAAAAATGATTTAGAGTTTTATGTTGATAGACCTGCTAAGTTTCAGAGTGGTGGTTTTTATAATAGCCTAAAAAATGAACTCAAAAAAGATGATATAGAAAAACTTAAAATAGCGATTAAGAATAAAAAACTTACAGAGCAAGAAAAAAGATTTTTTGCTGTCGAAACTTTAAATAATATTAATATCAAAATTAATGCACCAACTAAATTTGTTTATGATAATATTGTAAAATTCATAGGCGAAAAGGAATCTATAAATTTTCAAAAGGTTATAGATGTACTTGATAAAAACATTACAAGTAAAATTTTATATTTCCCCACCTATCGAAGAATTGAATCACAGCTTGAAAATCTTAAAAAACAACTAAAGTCTAATAATGAATATTATGACAATCCTTTTTATGAAGGTCACGATTTCGAAAGCTCTAGTGATGAATATGAAGACATCATCCAATTTGGGATGGAAGATGTTAGAAAAAAAATTGAAAGTGTAACAGATGAAATTAGACATAAATCTTTAGTCGGTTTTTCTAAAATAACAGGAGATTTATTAAGTCAATTGTCAAAAGAATTTCCTAATTATAAATTTAAAAATAGTGTAGATAAAAATAAACTTGAAATAATTTTAGATAGAGTTGGGAATTCAATATCTGAAGATGATAAGCTTAATATTATCCAATATATTAATTCAGGTACAAAAACTAATAAAGGCTTACTATATTTAATTGATAAGCTAATTGATTTATATAATGATCAAGAAGTTTTAGATTTAGCTATCAAAAACTTTGCAGAAACTTGTAATAAATACTTAAATCTTAAAAATTTCCGGTACAATGAAAGTTCGATTAAATTAGAAATTATCAGAGAAAACTCCTCAGATATAATAAAACTGGAACAACTCTCATCAGGAGAAAAACAAATTGTTTCCTTATTTTCTAAAATTTATTTAGATCTAAATAAATCTTTTATAGTACTATTTGATGAACCTGAATTATCCTTATCTATTGATTGGCAACAAAAGTTACTACCCGATATCATTAAATCTGAGAAATGTAACTTCTTATTTACCGTTACACATTCTCCTTTTATTTATGATAACAGTATGAATGAATATGCTTTTGGTCTAACAGATTACACAACATTCAAATAAATGAGTCCACAAGATTTAATTGAAAAAAGCAGAAATTCACCTGTCGTTTCATTTCATAAATTTGTATTATTTCATAGAAGATACCGTACAGATCTTTTTTGTTTCTACGAAGGAAAGGATTCACAGTATTATTTTCCCAGAATTAACGATTATTTTGGAGAAAATCATCATCCTATAATTTGTGGTAACAAGAAATCGGTAGTTTCTACATTCCAAACGATCGAAAAAAAATACCCAAATTTTAAAACAGCTTTTTTTATTGATAAAGATTTTGATGAAAATATTCATGAAGATAAAATATATAATACACCTTGTTATTCGATAGAAAACCTTTATTGTTCAGAAAAAGTACTTAAAAGAGTTTTAAAAAACGAGTTCATGCTTAAAGAAACCGATTCTGAATTTGAAAAAATTATAGATCTTTTTACAAAAAATCAAAAAGAACATCATAATGTGACCTCTCTATTTAATATTTGGTATGCTACAGCTAAAGGAAAAGCAAAATTAGAGAAAACTATAGTAAATGTGTCACTCAATGAAAAATTCCCAAAAGATTTCGCTACAATCAAAATAGGCGAGTTTAAATCTAACTACGATTTAAAGTTAATAAAAGAAAAATTTCCAGATGCTATTGATGTTAATGAAAAGGAAATAGAACAAAGTTTAGAGAATTTTTACACTATCCCTCCTGAAAAAAAGCATCGTGGTAAATATGAAATTGAATTTTTTTTAAAATTTTTAAAATATTTAATTGAAGATTGTAATAAAAACAAAAAAATATTAAAGATTAAAACTAAATTTAAAGTTGAGGCATCTCTAATATTGACCCAATTAAGTCAGTATTCTGAAACTCCTGAATGTCTAAAAAAATATATAAAGAATTGTGCCTAATATTAGTTTTAATTAGTTGTCTTTCATGAAATTAAGAAAATATATTAGATTTTTAATCAACACATATTTTCTTAGCATTACAATTAATTATGAAAATGAATGTTGAAAATTAATAATTTTATTTAGTTTTCTTATTTAAAAATTCAAAACTTTATTTTCTAATCAACACCCAAAGCTCTACTTCTTCCGTACCACGCCAATGTTGGTTTCGTTTTGTTTTTTCAGAAGCTCCTTTTACGGTTTTTTTGAAACATTTTTCTAATGTAAAACGTACGCCTTTTGCGAGTTCTTTTTCAATTGGGTGCTCTTTTGTCAAATTAGCTATTTGTGCCAAATTTGAAAATAGAATCACCAATTTTCCATCTGTTGCCAAACGATTGTTTGCTTCCGCAAAAAACTTAGGAAACAGGTTTTTGTTGTAGTAGATAGCTTCGTCTACATTCTCTAAATTATAAGATTCAGGTAACCACGGCGGATTGAAAACAATCAATTCAGCTTCTTTTTCATATTTGCCAAAGAAATGTCCGTGCTCTAATTCGATTTTACGAGACAACTTGGTATCGCCCATAAATTCTTGCAAACCAAAAATAGCATTTGGATTGGTGTCAGTTCCAAAAACTTTTTGAAAACCATGTTTGATCATTTGAAAAGACAGTACACCACTTCCAATTCCCACATCGATCGCAGATTTTTTAGGGCCTGTATAGCGTTTTAACCAATTGTCAAACAAGATCAAATGATCGAAACGCGTTGGAAAATACGTCCCATAGTACGGATGAATTTTATTTCGTAACACAGGTACTACAATTCCGTTTTGGTACCATTGCCAAGCACTATTTAAGCCTTGTACTTGCGGAAAAGTCAACATAAAATGGTCATTATCTGGATAAAATTTTTCTAACCAGCCAATTTCAGGAGATTTCTTTACAGCTACTTTTTGTGCTGTAATTTCTAATAAAATAAGATTCGACAGTTTGTGATAAGCCGCTCTATATTCGCGTTGTTCTTTAAAAGACTTGTTCGGAAGCTTGTTTTTTAAATGCGTTTGCAACTCCTTTAACAAGGTCATTCCGTTGTTATAAAACTCTGTGATCAACACAAAATCGCCGGCTTCTAACGCTTTAATCGTATCTTTTACGTGGGTTGCTCTTTTAAAAAGAACTAATTTCTCTGTAGCAAGAATAGGTGTTGGTTTGTTAATCTGTATGTCTGAATTCATCAATGATCTTAAAGATAAAACACGTTGCAGACTAATGAGATGCGCAAAGCGTCGGATTAAAAATAGCGATAGCATCGATATCTACTAGCAATCAGGCATTAAATTGTTTGCTAACTTTCTATGGATCAAATTTTAGCACTTAAAAAAAGTGCCATTCCTCCGCAAAAAATAGGCGAAGAAATTTTGAATACAAATACTATTTGGCAAAGATACTTTTTAAAACGGAGTGCAAGGTTTATAAAATGATAAAACAGCAATATAAATTGCTGTTTTTTGATTGAAAATAATCAGTATTTCAAACATTTTTTATAGAATCAATAAAAATAGTGAAAGAAGTTTTTTAAGCGATAAAAATCATTTTTTTATGCTGATATTTGTAAGGAGAACTCTTATTTGCTACCAATTTATGATTCAGAATGCTGTTTTAGAACAATTGAATACCTCACTTTCTGGGGAGGTACTTTTTGATAATTTACACAAAACTTTATACGCTACAGACGCTTCTGTATATCGAAAAATTCCTTTGGCGGTTGCGTTTCCAAAAGACAAAAAAGATTTGAAAACCTTAATCGATTTTGCAACTAAAAATAAGATTACGTTAATTCCAAGAACTGCAGGAACTTCTTTGGCGGGCCAATGTGTGGGTGACGGAATTGTCGTAGACGTTGCGAAACATTTTACAAAAACCATTGCTTTTAATAAAGAAGCAAAAACCATACAACTAGAACCAGGCATTGTAAGAGATTCCTTAAATGCGTATTTAAAACCCTTCGGATTGTTTTTCGGACCTAACACGTCTACTTCCAACCGCTGTATGATTGGTGGTATGGTAGGAAACAATTCTTCTGGAAGTACCTCGATCAAATATGGTGTTACCCGTGATAAAGTCTTAGAAATCGAAGCCCTTTTAAGTGACGGTAGTACGGCTACCTTTAAAGAAATTTCTTCTGCGGAATTCATCCATAAAACCAAAGAAAATACCCAAGAAGGAAACATTTACAAAGCCATTTATGAGGAACTTTCTTTGGAAGCGAATCAACAAGAAATAAAAAAAGAATTTCCGAAAGAAATTATTCACAGAAGAAATACAGGCTATGCGGTGGATGAATTTCTAACTTCCGACTTGTTTGGTGGAACGAAACCTACCATAAACGTTGCAAAATTCTTATCGGGAAGTGAAGGTACTTTGGCTTTTTCGACTTCGATTACTTTGCAATTAGACGACTTACCTCCTACAGAAAGTATCATGGTAACTTCTCATTTTACCAGCATTCAAGAGAGTTTAAAAGCAACGGTTATTGCCATGAAACACAATTTGTACAATTGCGAGTTGATGGACAAAACCATTTTAGACTGTACTAAAAACAATCGTGAATTGGCTAAAAATAGATTTTTTCTGCATGGAGATCCTGAAGCGGTTTTAATGTTAGAAGTGGCTGCGAATACCTTACCCGAAGCAGCGTTACTGGCAGACCAATTGATTGCAGATTTAAAAGAAAATAATTTCGGGTATCACCATCCAAAGGTATACGGAAAAGACATTGCAAAAGTCCATTATTTAAGAAAAGCAGGTTTGGGCGCTTTGGGTAATATGATTGGAGATAGAAAAGCTGTTGCCTGTATAGAAGATACTGCTGTGGCTTTAGAAGACTTGCCAAATTATATTGAAGAGTTTACTGAAATTATGGACAAGTATCAGCAAAATGCGGTGTATTATGCACATGCAGGTGCTGGAGAATTGCATTTACGACCTATTTTAAACTTAAAAAAGAAAGAAGATGTTGTTTTGTTCCGTAAAATAACCACGGAAACTGCCCAATTGGTCAAAAAATACAAAGGTTCTTTTTCTGGTGAACATGGTGATGGCATTGTACGTGCAGAGTTTATTCCCTTCATGATTGGTGAACAAAATTATCAACTCTTACGAAGGATTAAAAAGGCTTTTGATCCTAACAACATCTTCAACAAAGGAAAAATTACCGATGCTTTTTCAATGGATCAAAACCTCCGTTACGAAGTGGATAGAATTGAACCTAAAATTAAAACTATTCAAGATTTTTCGGATAGTGAGGGGATTTTAAAACTCGCTGAAAAATGCAACGGTTCTGGCGATTGTAGAAAACCAGTGGAGGCTGGTGGTACCATGTGCCCAAGTTACAGAGCCACCAAAGATGAAAAAGACACCACAAGAGCAAGAGCAAATGCTCTTAGAGAGTTCTTGACGAACTCAGAAAAACCGAATAGGTTCGATTATCAAGAATTAAAAGAAGTTTTTGACTTGTGTTTGAGCTGTAAAGCTTGTGCCTCTGAATGCCCAAGTAATGTGGATATTGCAACCATGAAAGCGGAGTTTTTATATCAATACCAAGAAACCAACGGCTATTCTTTTCGAAGCAAATTATTTGCAAACAATGTAAAGTATAACAAATTGGGAAGCATTGCTCCTGCCTTAACTAATGCCATTTTAAATACACCATTTGCCAAAGCTGCGATGGGTGTTTCGCAAAAAAGAACCGTTCCGAAATTAGCACCAAAAACTTTAAAAAGCTGGTATAAAAATCACAATGTCATTTCGAGTATTTCGACTTCGCTCAATACAGGCTCTCTCGAGAAATCTCAAAAGACAGTCTATCTATTTTGCGATGAATTCACCAACTTTTACGATGTTGAAATAGGAAAAGATGCGTTTTATGTTTTAGAAAAATTAGGTTATAATCTACAAATTATCAATCACGAAGAATCTGGAAGAAGCTTTATCTCTAAAGGATTTTTAAAAGAAGCAAAAGCAGTGTGTAATTTAAATGTAGAAATTTTTAAAGAGCTAATTACAGTAGAAACTCCATTGATTGGCATAGAACCTTCTGCCATTTTAACGTTTAGAGACGAATACATTCGTTTGGCAGATGACAAAGCATCCGCAGTAAAGATTGCCAAAAATGTATTTACGTTTGAAGAGTTTTTAGCAAAAGAAGTCGAAAATCAACAGGTGGATATTTCTTTATTCACTTCGGACGCGAAGACACTTAAAATTCACGGACATTGTCATCAAAAAGCATTGTCTGGAACCCATGCGAGTTTTCAAATTTTAAACCTTCCTCAAAATTATTCGGTCACAATTATCAATTCTGGTTGTTGCGGAATGGCAGGTTCTTTTGGCTACGAAAAAGAACATTATAAGATTTCGATGCAAGTGGGTGAAGATACCTTATTTCCAAAAGTAAGAAATACACCCAAAGAAACTGAAATTGTGGCTGCAGGAACCAGTTGTAGACATCAAATTTTTGACGGCACACAAAGAATTGCAAAACATCCTATTACCATTCTTAAAGAAGCCTTAAAATAATCCAACCTGAATATTAATTTATAAAACGTATATTGTAGCAATATATAAACCTACTACAAAACAAATTTTTATGTCAAAAAACAAAGTAGTCTTTGGAATTATCTTACTATTAACCTGCTTTTCTCTTACGGGAATGAAATCTCTACAAGACTATAGCCCTGCAGGAAATTGGAGTTATGAAATTGAAGCAGGTGAGCAAATTCTATCTGGGGTTATGACCATAAAGAAAGTTAAAGATGATTATGAGGTACAAATAGAATCTAATGTTTATGGAACACTCTTACTAAGCTCAGTTGATTTTAATAACCCGTTGTGCATTTTGATAAATTCTGTCAATTCGAGTGAATTTCACGATTGAAATAAGTGAAATTTGTATCGAGAATAAGAATTTTCGTTTCTAAACTAGTTCTCGATACGATTTTTTTATCAAAAAATCACTCGAACTGACATTTTGGAATACATTTAGCTCAAAATGCACAACGGGTTTTAATAATAAAAGATTAACTGGAGATGTTGATGTACAAGGTATAAATACAAATTTTGATATGGAATTTGACAAAGACTCAATGTCTGGAACTGTTACCTATGACGGACAAGATTTACCGTTTTCAGCCGAAAGAGATTAATTACAAAAATTAAACTACTAAAAAGGGAAGCTAAAAAACTTCCTTTTTTTTGTGAATAAAATATCGAAATAGATTTTAGACCTTAAATTTTCTTAGAACTAATCAAAAAGAATTCTTAGTTTAGACAAATGCAAAAAAGAAAGAAAATCTCAGTAATGTTTGCGCTAATTATTGCTGGAGAAGCTATTTTTCTGTTGCCTTTTATTTTGATGCGCGTTTTTAAACCCGTCATTAGAGAGGCTTTTCTAATTTCTGATGCACAAATTGGCGAAGCACAAGCTTTGTACGGAATTACTGCAATGCTCTCCTACTTTTTTGGTGGTTTTATTGCCGATAAATGGGAACCTAAAAAATTACTCTCACTCTCTTTGTTTTTAACGGCCATTGGTGGTTTTTGGATGACTTTAATTCCGTCTATAAATACATTAAAAATCTTATACGCCTTTTGGGGAGTTTCTACCATTTTACTATTTTGGGCTTCTTTAATTAAGGCAACAAGACAATGGGGAAATGAACACAACCAAGGCTTGTCTTTCGGATTATTAGATGGTGGGAGAGGCTTTTTTGCAGCTTCAATCGCTTTATTCGGAGCCTCTATTTTAACCTTCTTTTTTCCTAAAAAAGGTGTTGAAATTACTTTTGAAAACAAGGTAGAAACACTACAATACATTATTGGAGCCATTACTGGAATTGTTTTCTTAGTCTCTTTATTCGTTTGGAAAGTACTGCCGAAAGAAAAGTCAGAATTTGAAACAGGCAAAGAGTTTCAATTTAATTTTAAAAAAGCATTTGCTTTGATGAAACAAAAAAAAGTAATCTACCATTCGTTGATTATTTTTTGTGCCTATTGTTCTTACAAGCTCACAGGCGTCTACGGAACGTATGCCAAAGATGTTTGGAATTATTCCTTAGAAGAAGCTACGTACTTTGCGGTTTTTATTCAGTATTTAAGACCAATTGCCGCCATTTCTTTTGGTTGGCTGGCAGACAAGTTGATTCCGTCTAAATTGATTGTTCCTAGTTTTACAGTTTTAATTTTAGCATCTGCTTTTTTAGGACTGGGCTTTTTTAATGAACAACCCATCTATTTATCATTTACAATTTTTATCTTTATGGCCTTGGGAACTTATTCTTTAAGAGGTTTGTATTTTGCCATTATTGAAGAAACAAAAACACCCTTACAAATGACAGGTACTTTAGTAGGTATTATTTCTGTGGTAGGTTTTACTCCAGATATTTTTATGTCGTTATTTACAGGATATATGTTGGGCGAAAACCCAACCATTATAGCATATCAAAAATTATTTACCACCTTTACAATCATTCCTATTGTTGGCTTACTAGCCGCCTTAGGATTTAGAAAAAGTATATCAAAATTATGAGTAAAAAAAACAGTTATATAGCAGACGCTAAGCGTTATGATACAATGAAATTTAGAAGAACTGGCAAGAGTGGCTTGTTGTTACCAGAGCTTTCTTTAGGGCTATGGCATAACTTTGGTGATGATGACAATTTTAAAAATTCTAGAAATTTATTAAAATGTGCTTTCGATAACGGAATTACACATTTCGATTTGGCTAACAATTATGGGCCGCCTCCAGGTTCGGCTGAACGTAATTTTGGTAAAATCTTACAAAAAGATTTTAAATCTTACAGAGACGAACTTATTATTTCTACAAAAGCGGGTTACGGAATGTGGGCTGGACCTTATGGAGATTTGGGTTCTAAAAAGTTTTTGGTGGCAAGTTTAGATCAAAGTTTGCAAAGAATGGGCTTAGATTATGTAGATATTTTTTATCATCACAGACCCGATTATGATACGCCTTTAGAAGAAACCATGGGGACTTTAGATTTGATGGTAAGACAAGGAAAAGCTTTGTATGTGGGACTTTCTAATTACCAGCCAGAAGAAGCCAAAAAAGCATTTCAAATTTTAAAAGATTTAGGAACTCCCTGCTTAATTCACCAACCAAGATATAGTTTGTTTGACCGATGGATAGAAGACGGATTGTTAGATTTGTTAGAAAACACCGGTGTTGGTGCTATTTGTTTTTCGCCACTGGCACAAGGAATGCTAACAAATAAATACATTAACGGTTTACCAAAAGATTCAAGAGCTGTAAAAGACAGTCCGTTTTTAAATTCAAATCAAGTTTTAGAAATGCTTCCTAAGATTAAAGCATTGAATGAAATTGCTGCAAGTAGAAATCAGAATTTAGCACAAATGGCTATTTCTTGGATTTTAAAAGACCAAAGAATTACCTCTGTATTAATTGGAGCCAGCAAAACTGAACAGATTTTAGACAGTGTGAAGGCAATTGAAAACACCACTTTCTCTGAAAATGAATTGGATACTATTGATGAAATTTTGAAAACTAAATAAAAATCATTTCGAAAACAATGCGTTGTAGGTAATTTTTATTCAGAAAAAGAGTACCTTTATCTCGTATTATAACTATATATCATTTGACCCTTCAAAAGAAAAGTTCCCTAATCTTTTTCTTACTATTTGTAATAAATAGTTTGTTTTGTTATAGTCAAAATTCAGTAAATTTTTCGCTACATCATGATTTTAAGTTGCTTGTTTTTGGTGATAACCTAGGGAATAGAGCAGGAACACTCAATTTTATTGCAAGAGTAAAACATGAAGGTGAAGATAATAGTTTGGGCTTTCTTATCTATGGTTTAGAATTCGAAAAAGCTTTTTTAAGTACACAATACACCCGGTTTGGTGCTTTTACAGGATTTACTTTTATGGATGTTTTTAATGATTATAACTTCCATATTACGCCATCAATTGGTACAGGATTTATAAACAGAGAACAAAAGAATCTTTTTAGTTGGTCTGGTTCTGTTCAATTTGAATACTTTTTAAGCGATACCGTCCGGTTGAGTTTTCTAAACCAGATTACACAAAGAACAGATTTAGAGTATCTTTATAATGATTTAGCATATAGGTGGAGCTTTTTTCTTGGTATAGAAATGCAATTATTTAAAATCAACCAAAACAATTAAGAACTCCAAAATTCTCTTTTTTTATTCAATTCTTCTTCTTCCATTAGATATTCTTCGGCATCTTCTGGAGACAATACTTTTAAGAAAGACGGGTGTTGTTCTATTGCATATTCAATTTTAGTAACAATGTCTGCAATACTCTCATTTTCATAATCTATTTCCAGAGGTTCTTTAATCACCATAGATTGCAACACATTCCGTTTTTTAATATTCAATCCTTTTTTATCAAAAGAACGTCTAAAACCATCAATCACTACAGGCACCACAATCGGCTTACATGTTTTAATAATATGTGCGGTTCCTCTTCTAATAGGCTTAAAAGGTGTGGTTGTGCCTTGTGGAAAGGTAATCACCCAACCATCCTTTATGGCTTTTTCGATGTTCGAAATATCAGAATTTTTAACTTGTCTGTTTACATTTTCACCAGCACTTCGCCAAGTTCTGTCAATAGATACAGAACCTGCATAAGCAAATATTTTAGGTAATATACCAGAACGCATCGTCTCGCCAGCAGCAACAAAGTAAAAATTTAACTTTGGGTTCCAGATATAACCAATGTTCTTAATCGTATCATCTCTTCCTTTTAAAGCAGCATTAAACACATGAAACATGGCTGCAACATCTGCAAAATAGGTTTGATGGTTCGAAATAAATAAGACATTTCTTTCTGGTAGGCTTCTTAAAATCTCAGAACCTTCTATCTGTAAATTGTTAAATTTACGGTATCTTCCATGAGAAATAAGTCCAAAAATTCTGATGATCATCTTCTTTAAAAATAAGATATGACCAAAAGGATTCCTTTTAAATAAAGGCATTCTAAATAGTTTTACTTGGTTTAAAACAAACTTACAAAAGATATAACAAACATTATAATTTTAACAGTTCTTTAATTTCTGAAAGCATCATAGCAGTAGCACCCCACACCATATAATTGTTAAATTTGAAGCAGGGAACATCTATATTTTTCATGTAAGAAGTACTTAAATTTATAGTAGATAAAGACGCTTCATTAAGCAATTCTTCTACCAAAATTTCGATGGTATTTTCAACTTCATAATTCGTGTTAAAGGTTGGTTTTGTATCAGCAAAGCCAATAAAAGGAGTAGCCAAAAAATTACTTGGTGGAATGTATACATCTGTTAGTTCTCTGATGATTTCTACCGAATTTGGTAAAACACCCACTTCTTCAAAAGCTTCTCTTAATGCCGTTTCTTGTAAATTGGCATCGGTGGTATCTCTTTTACCTCCAGGGAAACTTATTTGAGCAGAATGTGTGCCTTTGTAACGTGCTCTTTCTGTTAATAAAAAGGTAGTTTCATTATTGTTATCTGGATAAAACAATGCCAAAACTGCCGCTTTTCTTGGTTGCTTTGCTTTTATTCTGTCAGCATTGTATTGTAAACGAAGTGCTGGTGCCAATTTAAATTGTGCCTCTAAACCGCCTAATTGTTTCGATTGTAATGCTTCTATTGTATTTTTAAATATGTTGAAATTCACCTGAAATGATTATTTTTAGTAAAATTATAGAATTCTCTAGATACCGAATATATTTTGGCAAGAAATTTGAATAGTGTAAAATATGAATAGTAAATATAAAAAATTAGCTGCGAGTATTGTTTTAGATTTAATCGGTTTTTTACCCATTCCTTTTTTCGACTTTATATGGGCTCCGATCTCTGGTTATATTATGACCAAAATGTACAAAGGAAAAGAAGGTAAAATTGCGGGTACTTTAAGTTTTGTGGAAGAAATTCTTCCTTTAGATTTCATCCCTACTTTTTCACTGATGTGGATTTATAGTTATGTAATTAACAAAAGAAAAAATGAAGAAATTATTGAAAATTAATCTTCCGTTTTAAATAAAAAGCCAAAACCCAACCTGCTTAGAAACTTTTTTTCAAACGCCCAAAAGAATTTAAATTGACCAAATAACCAACCTACAATTGGGAGTGTTAATTGATAAATTGGGAAGATCAATAAGATTCTTAAAGGCCAATAAATAAATCCTGATAGCGTGTCAGGATTTAAACCTATAAAATTGGTTACGGGTTTTGCAACCCATGCTGCAAAAGAACCATTGATTGCAAAAACGATAAATATAGCCACCAAAGACCAGTTGCTTGTAATATTCCAACGTTGTTTTAATTTCTCCATGAACTCTATGCTTCTTTATTAGATTTTCTAATCATTAACCAAACACCAATCAATACCAAAGGGATGCTTAAAACTTGACCTGTATTTAACGGACTAAAAATCCATTCTTCTCCTCGCTGTTGTACCTGTGGCTCTTTTAAAAATTCTATCACAAATCGTAAAGACCATAAAACAACCATAAACAAACCAAAAAGGAAACCAGTTTGGTATTTTTTGTTTGTTTTCCAGTACAAGTACCACATTACAAAAAATAAGGCCAAATAACTTAATCCTTCATACAGCTGTGTAGGATGTCTTGGAGCAGTTTCTCCTGCCGCTTTAAAAATAACACCAAAGTTAGAACCTGTTTCTTTCCCATAAATTTCTGAATTGAAAAAGTTTCCAAAACGAATAAAAAAACCTGCCAAAGCAACCATTATTGCCAGTCGATCTAAAATAAATAACCAAGGCTTTTGTAAATGTTTTTTTGCGTAAAAATACATCGCGATTGGAATACCAATGGCTGCACCATGACTAGCGAAACCAGTATAACCACTAAATTTCCATCCTTCAGCAGATTTTTTAAAGGGTAAAAATATTTCTAAAAGGTTGTGCTGGTAATAATCCCAGCTGTAAAAAAAAACATCTCCTAAACGCATTCCTATTAACATAGAAAGAAATACATACATAAATAGGGGATCCATTTTTTCTACAGGAATTTTATCTTCAATATAGATTTTCTTCATGAGCCTTAAACCTAGTAAAAATGCAGCTACAAACATTAAACTGTACCAGCGAATTACAAAAAAACCTAAATCTATTCCTATGGAAGGGTTCCACTCTATTGCTAAAAAATTCATATTTTATGTTCTATGTCTGGTCGAGCGTTCCGAAGCTTCGGAAGAGACCTCATTAATAAATCTCATTTTAATAAACTCTCGAGAACCTACGTTTAATACTTTCAATTAAAATGTTTTTTGATTTCGGTAATGCTCGAGTTATTCTTTTTAATTATTGCGAAAGTAATAAAGCAATCTCAATTTAGAAAGAAGATTGCTTCATCATTTTTTATCTGTCTAAAAATACCGGCTCGAAATGATCTTTTTATTTGAAATTAAAAGTCTATTTTCTAACTTCTATGCTCTTTTTTCTAATTTCTCAGGAACAGGATCATAACCACTTCCTCCCCAAGGATGACAACTAAATATTCTTTTCAATGCCAACCAACCACCAGAAAACAATCCGTGTTTTTGCAAAGCTTCTATGGTATAATGTGAACATGTTGGGCTATATCTGCATGTTGCGGGTGTGTATGGTGAAATGGCGCTTTGGTAAAAACGAACGAATAGTATGAATGGATATGATAAAAAGCCACCTTTCCCCCAAAGGGGAGAAAAACGGAATCTGTTTTTTTTAAAATCCTTCACCATTTTTATACGAATAGTTTTTTGCTCCTTCCCTTTGGGAAGGTTGGGATGGGCTTTTAGTTCACCAAAAACGTTGTGCCTTCTCTCCCATCTTTTAACTGAATTCCCAATGCAATTAATTCGTCCCTAATTTGATCTGACAATGCCCAATCTTTATTTTCTCTTGCTTCTTTTCTTAATTTGATGAGCAATTCAACAACTCCGTTTATTTTTTCTGAATTGTCTTGAGCACTTTCATTTAGCAAACCTAAAACATCAAAAATAAAACTGTTTAAAGTCATTTTAAATACTGATAAATCTTCTGCAGTTAAGCTGGCTTTATGTTCTTTTATCAGATTGATTACTTTTACAGCTTCAAACAAATGAGATATTAAAACGGGTGTATTAAAATCGTCATTCATGGCAGCGTAACAATCAGCTTTCCATTTTTGAACATTAAAAGTAGACGTTTTATCGGCTTCAATTTTATCAATAAAACTCACAGCTTCCATCAACTTCGAATGTCCTTTTTCTGATGCTTCTAAGGCTTCACCAGAAAAATCTAAAATGCTTCTATAATTGGCTTGCAGATTAAAAAAACGAACCACACTTGCGGTAAAAGCTTTTGGTAAAATGTTATTTTCTCCACTCAAAATTTCATTCGGTAAAATAAAATTCCCAGTAGATTTTGCCATCTTTTGGCTATTTAACAAGAGCATGTTTGTATGCATCCAATAGTTTACAGGTTTAACACCACTGCAGGTTTGCGATTGTGCAATTTCACATTCATGATGTGGAAATTTTAAATCCATTCCACCGCCATGAATGTCAAAGCTTTCGCCCAAATATTTTGTACTCATTACAGAACATTCTAAATGCCAACCAGGAAAACCATCAGACCAAGGAGAAGGCCAACGCATGATATGCCGCTCGTCTGCTTTTTTCCAAAGTGCAAAATCTTGTGGGTTTTTCTTGTCAGATTGTCCGTCTAAAGTTCTTGTATTGTGTATTAAATCTTCTACTTTTCTTCCAGAAAGAATTCCGTAATGGCTGTTCTTATTGTATTCTAAAACATCAAAATATACAGAACCATTTACTTCATAGGCAAAACCTTTTGCTATGATTTCTTTGATCATTTCTATTTGCTCTACAATATGACCTGTTGCTGTTGGCTCTATACTTGGTGGTAAAAAGTTGTAGTTTTTTAAAACATTATGAAAATCTACCGTATATTTCTGTACAACTTCCATAGGTTCTATTTTTTCTAAACGTGCTTTTTTAGAAATTCTGTCTTCGCCTTCATCTGCATCATTTTCTAAATGACCTGCGTCTGTAATATTACGAACATAGCGCACTTTATAGCCTAGATGCAATAAATATCTATAGACAACGTCGAAGAACATAAAGGTTCTAACGTTTCCTAAATGGGCATTGCTATACACCGTTGGACCGCAAACATACATGCCTACATAGCCTTCTGTGATGGGTTTGAATTCTTCTTTAGTTTTGCTAAGAGAATTGTATACTTTAAGTTGATTTTCTTTGTAGAGTTCCATTAAAAAAGTGACTATTTACAGCGGATAAAGATAGTTACTTTATTGAGAATAGAGAAATGGAATTTGAGTGAAGTTTGCTAAGAAAAGAGATGAAAAACTATTTGATTATGATTGTACTTAAATCTGAATTTAAATTGATCATATTTTTTGTTTGACTATTGATAACTTCTGATTTAGAGCTCATTTCATACTTTTTAAAAACTTTGTTTAAAAAATCAAATGAAGATTTATTATCTAATTTGCTTCTATTGATGTTATAATGAAAAGAAGTTTTTACTTTATCTAACACCATAATAGCATTAGATTGACTTAAGTTTAAGACAAATTCTTCAAAATTTGGGTGAAAACTTTCTATGGTTAATTCGCCAAACTGATCAGAAATATGTACGTTTTTATTAATACTAAGAATATTCACATCTGATGAGTTATTAGATAAAGTTGTATTTGTAACTGATGCTATTTTAGCATCAGTTACATTGTTTAAAAATAAAGTACAGGCATTTAAGCTGTTAATACTTACAGGAGAATAATTGATGGTTAATTTTCCACCATTTAAATTATTGGCATCAAAAGAACCATATTTTACGTTACCAGAAGCCACTGTGTTTGGCAGCTTTACTTTACAATGGCGGGTGTTTAAATTAAAAGTTGCTCCTTTTGGGACTTTGATTTCTAGTCTTTTCTTAATTTTGATTTTCTTGCCATTGATCATCAAATCATTTTCATCTGAATAAAAATTAAAATTCATGTTTTTTAAAAGCTCTTTGGCTTTTGCCAACTCTCTTCTCATTTGTTCCTTATCGATACTCTTTATTTGAAGTTTTGCTTTTTCTAAAGATTTTTTTAGCCTTTCTTTATTTATATGTTTCATTTTTTCTTTAGAGTTTTCTAAAGCTATCTTTAGTTTTCCACTACTATTTTTAAATTCCTTCTTTAGGTCTTCATATTTTTTACTTTTTTTAAACTTTTCCCATTCTTTTTTTGTTTTTATAATAATATGTTCGCCGTCTTTATGATATTCGAAAGCATATTTTCCATCTCTTTCCATATCTTCTTCCAAGTCTTCTAATGATTCAAAATCGAAGTCAAAGTCGAAATCGAAATCCATATCTGGAAGTACAATGGCTTCAATATTCGGCATCTCTATTTCTGGGAAATCAAAATCGTTAAAGAAAACAAAATCGTTTTTTAAACCCGACAAGCCACTTCCCTTAGAGGTAATTTTTACTTTACTTTTGTTTCCTAAAGCTTCAAAATTCCATTTTTTAAAATAGGTCGTCGCTTCTTTTTGAGACAAGCCTTCAATTTCTATAAAAGCATTTATTTGTACTTCATTTTTATTCCAAGTAGTTACATTGATCTCTGAATTGGATGCATTTATAACCACTTCAACATCTTTATTTACCTTAAAATTTTCAGTAAAATTTTCATTAAACTTTTGCGCAAATACAGTTCCTCCTAAGAAACATATAGCTAAAAGTGTTGGTATTTTTTTATATAATTTGAGTTTCATTTTGATTTGTGTTTAAATTTTTAAGTTGTTTTAATTGCTTTTTCAAGCGTTGTAACAGCTGTAAGCGTAATTGTAAATTACTAATCAATGCATCTATTGTTGAATCATTAACACCGTTATTGTTGAGCTCTTGGGTTAATGACTTGTATTCTTTGGTGAGTTCTGCAATTTTTAATAAATAGCCGTCAATTACTTCTTTATTTTCATCGGTCAATTCTAACTGACTAATTTCTAGATTGATGCTATTTTTATAATACTTTTCTATCGTTTCAAATTCTGGTGAAATGCCTCCTAAAGTAATCTTTTTAGATGTTGCGTTATTTTCCGTATTATTTTGGTTTAAGGGTGCTACGATAGTATCTGTCGGATAAAACTGAATTGCCAAACTAATGAGTAGCACTACTGAAGCGGCAATAGAAAGCCATTTAAAATTTATCTTTTTAGATTTTTCTTGCGGAAACTCTGCATGCAATAGTGCTTTAAACTTTTTTGAATGATTTGCAGATAATTCTATATCCTTCTCTTTATATTTATTTACTGAGTTTCTAATATCTTGCTGCATAACTCGTGTTTTTTAATTGTTCTTTCAATATTCTTTTTCCTCTTAATAAATTTGTTCTCGATGTATTTTCTGTGATGTTTAAAACCGTTGAAATCTCTTGATGATCATAGCCTTCTAATAAATACAAGGTCAATACCAATCTGTATTTTTCTTTTAAATTGTTTATCGTTTCAACAATTTCATCAACAGAAATGGTGCTTTCTACTTGCCAATCTTCGGCTTCTACCGTTGTAATTACTTCCTCATTAATAGCAACCAATTCTAATTTATTCTTTTTCAAGTGATCGATACTTTGGTTAATTACAATACGCTTTAACCAAGCACCAAAAGCCACCTCATTTTTATAATTTTTTATATATTTAAATGCTTTTATAAAAGCATCTTGCATAACATCTTCCGCAATACACCGATCTTTCACATATCTGTGAGCCACAATAAACATTGCCTTGCAATACAAATTATACAACTGCATTTGCGCTTTGGCATTGTTGTTTTTGCATTGGTCAATGATGGGTTGATGTAACTGTTTGGTTGATTTCATTGAAATGTTCTTACTCTAAAGACGACACATTTTTAAGAGTGTTGCAAAATTTAAAAAATAAAATGCAAAGTGGTTGTTAAAGTTTCTATAGAAAGCAAAAAAATCTTTGTGAACGCTGTAAAAAACTTTGCTTCTTTGCGGTTAATCCTTAAATTTACACAATTACTTTTAAGATGGATAAAAAAAAATCTGCATTACAAGAAAATAAAGGAGTTTCTCAACCAGAAACGACCAGTAAATCGAGTGCAGAAAAAATTAAACTCAGTAGAGTAAAACAAAACTCTGTAGCCGAGTTTGTTACGCGTATTTTAGAAGGAAACATCACCTTTTTAAGCAAAGCCATCACTTTGGTTGAAAGTACAAACTCAAAACACCAACAAAAAGCAAACGAAATTTTAGAACGCTGTTTGCCGTACGCAAACAATTCTGTAAGAATAGGAATTACAGGAGTGCCTGGTGTGGGTAAAAGTACTTTTATTGAAGCCTTTGGCAAACACCTAACGAGTCAGGGAAAAAAAGTAGCGGTGTTGGCTGTAGACCCAAGTAGTTCTGTAAATAGTGGAAGTATTTTAGGTGATAAAACCAGAATGGAACAATTAGTTACTGATACAAATGCTTTTATTAGACCTTCTCCTTCCGGAACTTCTTTAGGTGGCGTTGCACAAAAAACACGCGAAAGCATTATTCTTTGCGAAGCGGCAGGTTTTGATACCATTATTATAGAAACGGTAGGTGTTGGGCAGTCTGAAACCGTAGTACATTCTATGGTAGATTTCTTTTTATTGTTGAAATTGGCTGGTGCAGGCGACGAATTGCAAGGCATTAAACGCGGAATTATAGAAATGGCAGATGCTATTGTAATTAATAAAGCAGATGGCGAAAACAAACAAAACGCAAAAATTGCCAAAGTTGAATTTAACAGAGCGTTGCATTTGTATCCGTTAAAAGAGAGTAAATGGCAACCAAAAGTACTTACTTCGAGTGCATTACATAACGTGGGGATTGAAAAAATTGACAATATGATTGTGGATTATATTTCTTTAACGAAAGAAAATAAGTATTTCTACCAGAAAAGAAATGATCAAAATAAGTTTTGGTTATTGTCTGCTATTGAGCAACAATTAAAAGCTAATTTTTACAGCAATAAAAACGTAAAGAAAGCATTACAAGAAGAAATTAAAAATTTAGAAAACGGAAAAACAACTCCTTTTTCTGCTGCTAAAAAGTTGTTAGATTTATAAAATTTTTCAAAACTTAAACATAAAGAATTTCTTGAAATCGATTATCCCAAAGGCAGAGTCCCGAGGAATTATTTTAGATTAACTTCTCTATAAAAACTAAAATTTTTAATTTTTGGTGTAATAATTCTTTCTCATTGAACGCAACCAATAGTAAATTAAAGCATCTATAAAAAAACGAACAGTTATGAAAAAATCTTTTTTGGTAAGTGTTTTTGCCTTTTTTTTACTGGTATCTTGTATAGATGAAGATTCATTCCCACAAATTGAAACTATAACAGAAGGAAAAAAATGGACGCTTGAAATGGGAAGCAGTCCGTCTGAAGTCTACACACAACTACAAGAATTCAATTTAGAGAAAAATTTTAATACTGTGGCTATCGCTTATAGGCAGCCTTATTCGAGTCCGGAAGAAATAAAGAGTGATATTTCATTATATAATTCAATCTCATTACAGACAACATCTGGGGTTTTAGAAAGAGTTCTCATAAGTTTTGACCAAGATAAAGTAAGCGCTATAGAAAAAGGAGGAGGACTTTTAGATCCTATTCAATATTGGCCTGAAAACCAACCCAATGATATTTCAATTCATGTAGATGATCCTCTTGAAATCATTCAACAAAAATTAATTGCAATTTATCAAATATCAACATATCAAGAATATCAAATTATTTTACCTGATAAATTGTTAGCAAAATCCTATGACCCTGAGATGAAAAATTATGAGGAATGGCTTTTTGTTTTTTCGGAAAGTATTTCTTCCTTACGAGAGGGCAGAACTTATGTACGCCTATACTTTAAAAATGAAAAATTAGTCAAGATTAGAACTGAATATGAAGAGTTTGATTTTGTTATTTAGGTTAGAAAACAAAATATCCGTTACAAATTGCAACGGATATTTTCATCCAACTAAAATCAACCAAAATAAAAATAGTTAATTATTTTTTCTAAAATGCATAATGAATGCTAGCTTTTGCGAAAAATGGTGTTCCTGGTGTAAAGTGAATTTCTTCTACAGCATTAGCTTCATTTTGCAATCTAGATTCTGTTGCAAATTGCGTTTCATTCCAAGCAACATCAAAAATATTTTCTATTGCCAAACCTAAAGTAATATTGTTATTCATTTTATAATTGATGTTAAAATCTGCTATAAAATAACCTTCTGCAATTATAGAATTGTCTTCATTTGCTGGTCTATCATCAATAAATCTATATTGTAAACCTCCCGAAAAATTTCCTAAGTTAGAAATAGACAAACCTCCTGCCATTGTAAAATCTGGCGCTAATGGAATATAATCTTCTCCACTAACATTCTCTAAACTTCTTGCCTTTGTAAATGTTAGATCTGTATTAAAAAACAACCAATCTGTAAATTGATATCTTACACCTAAATCTAGACCAAAACGTTCAGATTCTCCAGATGGCTCAATAATACCTGCATCACCAACATACACAAATTCTTCTTCAGATAATAAATACCAAACTGCTGTATTTAAAACCATATTCTTAGTTGGTTTCCAAACGTTCCCGAAGTCTAAACCATAGGCTCTTGGTAATATTTTATCTGCATTTTGTTGTAATACAACTCTTGCATCATTAGAATGAAAACCAATACCAGCTTTAAAAAACCATTGTAAATTATCGTTCTGAGCATATAAAAAATTTAATTTTGGAGCTACAATTGCTTTGTTTTTAGTTAAAGTTTTGTAGTCAGTTTGTAAAGCATCATTATAGATAAATTTAAAATAGTCTAAACGAACTGCGGGTGAAATTTTAAATTTACCTAATTCAAATTCTGAATTAAAAAATGCATACATATTGGTTTGTCTTACATTTCCTAATTGAATTTTATCTATAACTTCTTTTCTATTTTTAGTATGAGAAAGTTCAATATCATTTATTAAATCATAACGTAAACCTATTCCTTTTGTAAACTTTGCTTCTACATCTCCATATTCCTTATTAGAAATAATTTGTGCATTTGCACCAAAAATGTCTCTATTTTCGAATTGTTTTATTTGATCTCCGTTAATAGGATCTTCTAAAAAGAATGTAAAATTAGAAAACAATTCAAAATTATAATTAGAATAAAAAATATTACTTTTTAAAATTGATTCTTCAGATAAGACTTTATTTAATTGAACATTAAAATTTGTTCTCGAAGTAGTTCCTCCTTCAGTATCATCTATGGCACCAAAACGAGTGATATTTCCATTTTCAACTTCTCTTTTGGGTATTTGACCAGAAGCATCCCAACTACTTGTAAAATGTGAAGCTGTTGCTATAACTCTATCTTTTCCCGTTAAAAAAGTATTGTATTTCGCGAATACATTTAACCTGTTAAAATTCTGTGGAGATTCGAAAGGTCCATCATTGGCAATATATTCTATAGCAATATAGGCATCTTCATCTTTTTTATTTTCTAAAAGATGAAACATTCCCAAAAATCTTTGAGAATTAAACTGACCAGCTTCTAAAGAAATTGTGCTTTCCTGAAGGCTACTTTTTGTTGAAAAACTAACATAACCCGCTGTATTAAAATCTCCTTGATTCGCATAATAAGAACCTTTCCCAAAATCTATTTCATGTATGGTTTCTGGAATTATAAAATGTAAATCGCTATAACCCTGTCCATGAGCATGAGAAACCATATTAATTGGCATTCCGTCTACAGAAAGTGCTATATCTGTACCATGATCGATATCGAAACCACGTAAAAATATTTGTTCAGCTTTTCCTCCTCCGGCATGCTGACCAATAATTAAACCGGGTACTTTTCTTAAAATTTCTTGAGAATTATTTACAGGATTTACTAATAAATCTATCTTAGAGATAGTTTGTAACGCGTTTATTTCTTTTCGTAAAACCAATTCTTCTAATTGAAAAATTTTAGTTTCTAAAACAATAATTAAATCTTTAAAACTCGTTTTTGAAAGTACAACTTCTTGTTTTTCGAAGCCTAAAATTCCTATTTGAATTATATCTCCTATTTTAGAATTAGTAATTTTAAAACTACCATTTAAGTCTGTGTGCGTATGAGAATTTGATGTTACATTAAAAACATATGCATTCTCTATTGGTGCATTAAAAACATCTAAAACGCGTCCTTTTAACTCTTGACCAAATGTCTGCAAACAACTTATTATAAGAATAAATAGTACAAATTTACTTTTCATATTTTATTATTTAACTAGCAAATTTAAATATTTTTAATGTCTTTTTCTGCTAGAGGACCCAATTCGTAAATACTTTCTATCAATTCCTTTTTTAATTTCATAGCCTCCTCTACGCTACCATTCGCTTTTAAAATATAAGCGGTGTGTAATAATGCTTCAGGTTCAAAAGTTTTATTAATTACGTACCTTTCTACAATTTCTAACGCTTTTTCTTTTTGCCCGTTTTTAAAGTAAGACCAAGCCAATAAATCATAAGATTGCGCTGTTGGTCTTTCTGAAACCTCTTGTACTGCGATTGTTAATGCTTTCTTGCTATTATTATCTGCATGTAATAAAACGTCGTATTTATGATACATTACCCCATAATTTGAATCAGATACTTTTGTTAAATATTTTGCTATTTGTCTTTCTTTTTGATTATTATTTCCTATAAAACCTAAAATTTCTGCTTTTAATAAATGATAATCTGGCGCTATATTTTCTTTGGTAACTGCGTCTAAAATTCGCAATGCTTCTTCAGGGTTTCTTTCATAAGAATAGACGATCCAAGCAATTCCTTTTTTTGCATAGCTATCATTAGGATTTAGTGCTAATGCTTTTAAATACGCATTATAAGAGTCTTCTATTCTTCCTGCATGGCCATAATAATCGGCAAGGTTTGTATAATTCCATTGAATTAAGGCTTTGTTATTAGAAGATTTTGCAATTGCTAAAGAAGCTTCTAAATATTGAATGGCTTTATCTAAATTGCCCATATGATCGTTGAATTTAGAAATTCTAATTAAGTAATCGAAGCTTTTAAAGTTTTTAACTTTAGATAAGTAATGTTCTGTTGCTTCTAAGTTTCCTAGTTCTAAATAAACATCAATCAGCATCAATTGCGTTTGTTCTAAATTTTCACCATTTATTTCAGCTTTTTGAAGCAATGCCAACGCTTCTTTAAATCTGTGTTGAGAAATATAATTTCTAGACAAACTCCTTAAATAGCCTGCGTTGTTATATTTTGTTTTTTCATTTGCGAATATTAAGTTTTTTTCAGCATTTTTAAGCGAAGCTATTTCTCCTGTTAATTTAAAAATAGCAGTATTTGCACATGCAAATTTTGCATTGTAAGGATATTGATCTGGCGTGTTTTTTAACTTTTGCTCCCAAAAATTAAAATCTAATTTTACTTGTTCTAAAGATTCGTTTTTTACGCTATTTAAATAAACGTTATAATCATTCGTATTCGTTATTTGGGTGTTTGGTTTTGTGTTGCAACTTGTTGCTATTGTAAAAGTTACACATACTAAAATAAGTTGGAAGTATTTCATTGTTTGTGTTTTAAAAGTTAGTAGAAAACTTGGTGTAATTTATAGAGGTTTTACACCAAGTTTACAAAGGGTAATTTTTATTTTAAACTGGCACACATTCCCCCAAACGTGTACCAGATTTAAAAAACTTCTACCAAGGTGAAGCTAAATATGGAAAGCTTGTTAAAAAATCTTTGTCATTTCCATCTACATTATCATCCGATAAAGTTGGATTTTCTTTAAAATCTTCTCCTCCAAAAATTAATAATAACTCTACAGTAATTACATCATCTGCCAAAGCTCTACCTGTTAACACATTTGTACCGTCATAAAAAGTGGTTTTACCATCTAAAGTAACGTTTAAAACGTCCGTTGCTAATAAACCAGTAAAGGCTGCTGCATCTTGTCCTAAAGCATTTTTATCTCCTGAATTTGCAAAAGCAGGACTTAATCCTTTTAAATTTGCTTCAAACATCGATTGAAATTTGGCATTCTGTTCAGAAGGAATGGTTGCATTGAATTCATCTTTCTTACCTGAAGAAACAAAAACCGTATTTACTGCGGGTCTTCCCATTTGATCTTTCATAACAAAAGTTCCCGAAAAATCTACCATTGCTGTTACTTCTAAATCATTGTCTTTATTATTACAGCTCATCAATGTAAATGATGCCATTAAAAATGCTGCTGTGTATTTTATAAAATTGTTTTTCATGATATGTTGTTTTTTAGTTCGTTTATTATTGTTTTACTTTTGCTTCTACCCAAGTATTGATTGTACCTGAAGTACCTACCATACTTTTAGGAACTTCTACTACGATAGATAATACATTAGAGCCTGCAAATGTATCTTGACCCTCTGTTCTAAAAGAAGTTTCTGTTCCATTCACAACGATATCAGTATATCTCGCAAAATCCATAAAGAAAGGATCATCTCTTGGTCCTGCAAACATTTTCATTCCTGCGCTATTTGTTGCTGTTATAGCAGTGTTTCCATAAGGTGTAATCGCAACCTCACCTGTAATAGAAGACATGGTTGAAATACTACTGTTTTTTCCGGTAGACGATGGACCTACTGGACCAAAGAAATACATTTTACCATCTCTTGGTATTGCTTGTATTACCAAATCTTCAACATTGTCACCATTTGTGTCGATATTAAATTCTACCAAAACATTTTCATCAAAAGATGCCGTTCCTGTTGCTGTAGGACTTAACAAACCTTGAACGCTTGCCACAAATACCAAATTATCTGTATCTTCTCCTTGAAAAGCGTAGAAATCTGTAATGTCTGCAGAAGTTCCTGTTGTTGAAGGCGCATCAATATGATCTGCCGCAATTGTAATTAAACCGATAATTGCAACAATTACAGTTCCTAATAAAATTTTACTTTTTTTCATTTTGTGAGTTTTTAGTTTATATTTAATTGAATCTCATGTATACTTACGAGAAGAATTCGCATACGGTTTTAAAAAAGGTGCTTTTTTTTACTTTATTTAAAAACCCTTATGAATACTGATAAAAAGAGAAGTAAAAATTTTTAAATTCAGTAAATAATTGTAGTATTGTAATAGAAAATAAGCTAAATTTTGAGTACTTCTAAAAACAAACCTTCTTGGAAACTAAGACTTCATGAAATTATCTATGAGGCAGATACCAAAGAAGGTAAATTATTTGACATTGTCTTACTAATTATCATTATAGCAAGTATTTTGCTGGTAATGCTAGAAAGTATAGAAAGTTTTGATACTAAGTACCATGATCTATTAAATATCGGAGAATGGATTATCACGATTTTTTTTACAATTGAATATATTTTACGCATTGTTTCTATAAACAAACCATTTAAATATGTTTTAAGTTTTTATGGAGTCATAGATTTCCTGTCTACGATACCCAAATACCTTGCTTTGATATTTGTAGGTTCTCAAAGTTTGGTTGCTTTTAGAGCTTTGAGACTGCTAAGAGTTTTTAGAATATTAAAATTAGGTAGGTATATAGGTGCTTCTAATAAATTATTATTAGCTTTAAAAGCTAGCAAAGCTAAAATTGCAGTTTTCTTATTTTTTGTAGTGATTATTTGTGTCATTTTAGGAACGGTAATGTATATGATAGAAGGTGAAGAAAACGGTTTTACAAATATTCCTAAAAGTATTTACTGGGCAATTGTGACTTTAACAACGGTTGGTTTTGGTGATATTGCACCCCAGACACCTTTAGGTCAATTAATTGCAAGTGTTATAATGATTCTTGGATATTCTATCATTGCAATTCCTACAGGTATTGTAAGTTCTGAAATGACAAAAAATGATATGGTTCCAGACACAAATACACAATCTTGCCCTACTTGTTTAAAAGAAAAACACGCAAAAAATGCTACGTTTTGTTACAACTGTGGTAGTATCTTAAACGAATAATGAATTCAAAAAACACCTTAATTACTATTGTTGGCCCTACTGCAATTGGAAAAACAGCCTTAAGCATAGCACTTGCAAAAGCGTATAATGCAAGTATTATTTCTTGTGATTCTAGACAGTTTTATAAAGAAATGACCATCGGTACTGCGGTCCCAGAACCTGAGGAATTAGCCGCTGCAAAGCACCATTTTATACAAAACAGAAGTATTTTTGAAGATTATAATGTGGGTGCTTTTGAAAGAGATGCATTGGCTAAATTAGATACACTTTTTAAAGAAAATCCAATTCAAATTATGGTGGGTGGTAGTGGTTTGTACGTAGATGCGGTATTAAAAGGCCTGGATTATTTTCCTGAAGTAGCTCCTGAGATTCGTAAAAAACTGACTATCCTGTTTGAAAAAGAAGGAATTGAATCGCTTCAAAAACAACTAAAAGAATTAGATTTAGAAACCTATCATACTATTGAATTAGACAATCCAAAACGATTGATTAGAGCTTTAGAAGTTTGCATTGGTTCGGGCATTGCCTATTCTACCTTTAAAAACAAACCCAAAAAACCTAGAAATTTTAACGTTCTAAAAATTGGTTTGAATGCAGATAGAGAAATCATTTACAACAGAATTAACAAGCGCGTAGATAACATGATTGCGAATGGATTGGTTGAAGAGGCAAAAAGTTTACACCTTCATAAAGACTTGAATGCGCTACAAACCGTTGGTTATAGAGAATTATTTGCTTATTTTGATGGCGATTTTACAAAAGAATTTGCCATTTCTGAGATTAAAAAAAATACAAGGCGTTTTGCCAAAAGACAATTAACCTGGTTTAAACGAGATAAAGAAATTATTTGGTTTGATTATAAAACTGATATTGAACGCATTATTGAAGATATTAAAAACAACTTATGAAAGATAAATTAACACTTTTTTTTAGAAAAATTTATCACTTAAAAGACAAAATAGCCTTTTTTCCATCGATTATTTCTTTTGCAGGTTGCTTATTCGCATACACAATGATGTATGCAGAAAATAAAGGAATCTCTAAGTATCTTATTGACTTTTTACCAGAGTTGGTCATCAATAATATTGAAACTGCAAGAAATATTCTCACCACATTTATAGCGGGTTTAATTTCTATTATGGTGTTTAGTTTCTCTATGGTAATGATTTTATTAAACCAAGCTTCTAGTAATTTTTCACCAAGATTGTTACCAGGTTTAATCTCAAATAGAAAGCACCAAATAATTCTAGGTATTTATATTGCAACCATTTTGTATTGTATTTTTATACTTGTTTTTATAGAACCTACAGGTAATAAATATCAATTACCAGGTTTTTCTGTACTGTTAAGTATTATTTTTATGGTATTTTCTTTAGGAGCTTTTATCTATTTTATTCATTCTATATCTCAGGAAATTCAGATAGATTTTATTATGAACAGAATTACAAATGTTGCAAAAAATAAAATTAATACACTTCTAAAACTGGAAGAAGAGAGAGATTTTAATTTTCCAGACACGTCTAACTGGCATGTATTCAAATCTAAAGAAACAGGCTATTTTCAAGATATTTCTATTAAAATTTTAAAAGAAATTGCTACTAAAAATAGCTGTAAAATAGAAATTGTTTCTAAAAAAGGAACACTTTGTTATGAGAATGAAATGTTATTTAAAACAGAAAAAAAATTAGATGATGAAATTGTAGAAAAGATTTTTAATGCTTTCGATTTTTCTAAGGATGAATTTATAGATGATAATTATCTAATTGCCTTTAAACACTTAAAAGAAATTGCGCTAAAAGCAATGTCTCCAGGAATAAATGATCCTGGAACAGCAATGAATGCTATAGATTATTTGCACAAATTGTTTAAATTAAGAATTCGAAAAGAAGAAAAAGACTATATTTATGTAGATGACACCTGTATGATATTATTAAATATCATACCATTCGAAGATTTACTATATACTGTAATGGCTTCTTTAAGAACGTATTGTAAGCATGATGTTATTTTAGTCAAAAAAATGCTGCTTTTCTTAAAAGATTTAAAAAAGAAAACCACGGATAATGAGAAGAAAAAAAATATTAGTAAAGAAATTGAAAATATTTTAGCAGACGCTCAGAAAAGTATTTCCAATAAAAACGACTTAAAACGACTAGAGGGGATCTAAAATAAGTACCATTTATAAAATTTAACTTTTTTTATGACGGTTCCATTTGGCGAAATCTTTCGCTTTTATATCTTTGTAAGACTAAAAACAAATCATGAAATCAAAAATTACACTATTATTCATTGCTTTTATAAGCACTATTGCTGTAGCACAAACTAAGGTTGGTACAGTAGATAGCGATTATATTATAAATGTTATGCCAGAAGCTCAAATAGTTTTAAAAATGTCTCAAACCTATGGCGCAAAATTAGATTCTTCATTCACCATTAAAGTTGAAGATTTTAAATTGAAGTTAGAAGACTATAAAAAGAAAGAGAAAGAAATGGGTGCTTTAGAGAAAAAAACCATTCAAAAAGAATTGGCTGCTTTAGAGCAAGATATTAAAAAGTACCAACAGAATGGAAATACGTTAATGAGTCTTAAAAGAGATGAATTAATGCGCCCTCTCTATAAAAAATTAAACGAAGCAATTTCTGAAATTTCTAAAGCAAATGGGTATACGCAAGTTTTTACCACCACAGGAAATCAGTTTGCATATATAGATTCGAAATTCGATATTACAGAATTAGTGATTCAAAAATTAGGAATTGTAATTCCTGAGCCTAAGAAGTAACTAGAAAATAATAAAAACATAAAAAACCTCACATTTTTCTAAATGTGAGGTTTTTTATGTTTTTAAATGCTATTTTGATTACTCATATTGTTTCATTTCCTCGTCGTAAAAGGTACCCGCTTTGTCCATTAAATCGGCTAACTCTGTGGCAATATCTTCTTCATTTTCACCTGTTAAATCTTCGAACCATTCAATATCATCATCTTTTAAATTAATCACAAAACGTGGGAATTCTGTATGTAATACAAAGATGTCTTCAGGAAAATTGCTATTGTCTGCTAGTAAAAATTTTGGTAATTCCATATATTTTATTGTTTTTGCAAGCGTTTAAACGCCTTGTATAATTGGTTTGTTTTGTTTCTCTTTAATCAATTTTAAAGTTAATGAATTAAATCGAATGAATAATAAAATGGATGCTGTTGTTAAACCTGCTAATAAACCTAGCCAAATTCCGAAACTACCATACATTTCTTCTTTTCCGAAGTAATAAGAAACAGGAAAACCAACTACCCAATAAGAAATAAAGGTTAATATAGTAGGAACTTTCACATCTTGCAAACCTCTTAAAGCTCCCAAAACAACCACTTGAATACTGTCTGAAATTTGAAAAAAAGCAGCCGCTAGTAATAAATTGGAAGCGATACTTATTACTTCCATATTATCTACATAATTTTCAGCATCGTTTAGGTCTACATACAAATTTGGTAAGCTTTTATGAAAAATAAAGAAAAGTAACGCAAAAAAAGTTGCTAATAAAACGCCTAAAAGAAAGATGGAAAACGCAATTCTGCGCAACTCTTTGTAATTCTGCAATCCTTTTTGGTTGCCTAATCTAATCATAGAAGCCACACTTAATCCCATAGCAACCATAAAGGTCATAGAAGAGAGGTTTAAAGCAATTTGATTTGCTGCTTGTGGATTTTTACCCAACAAGCCACTCAACCAAATGGCTGCTGTAAAAATAGCTACTTCAAAAAACATTTGCATGGCACTTAAAGAACCTAAATTGACAATTCTTTTGATCATTAAAAAGTCTAAAACAAAGAATTTGATATTCTTAACAATTCTACCAGAACGCTCTTTGTATCTTAATAAAGTCCATAAATAAATAACCATCATAATTCTAGAAGCCAGCGTACCATAAGCAGCCCCAACAATACCCATTTCTGGAAACCCCAATTTTCCGAAAATTAAAATATAATTTAGAATCACATTTACAATGTTTGCTATTAAGGTTGCATACATTGGGTATTTTGTCATAGACATTCCGTCGCTAAATTGTTTGATTGCCTGAAAAATAATTAACGGAATTAAAGAAAAAGCCACCAAATCTAAATACGGAATTGCCAAGGCTACCACTTCTTTTGGTTGCTGCATTAAATACATTAAAGGTTTAGAAAAATAAACCAATAAGAATAATAAAAGCCCCAAAGTGGTACACAAAAACAAGCCATGTTTGTAGGTAGATTTTGCTTGTTGTAAATTATTAGAAGAGTCTGCTTCTGCAATTAACGGTGTAATTGCTGTAGAAAAACCAATACCAATAGACATGGCAATAAACATAAAACTGTTTCCTAAAGAAACTGCCGCCAATTCCGCAGTTCCTATTTGCCCAACCATAATATTGTCTATAAAACCCACAAAAGTGTGTCCTAACATTCCCAGCATTACTGGAGCTGCCAATTTCCAATTGTATTTAAATTCTGATGTATATTGAGAAATATTCACTTTAAAATGCCATTTTTGCGTCTGCGAAGATAAGTATTAAACGAAGAAGATGTAAGTATGAAGTTATCTGTTTTTCGCTAAATTTTTTCAATAAAAATAGTTACTTTTGATATTCTAAAAAAAAACAAAATGGCAAATATCACATTAAAAGGAAACGCAATAAACACAATAGGGAATTTACCTGAAAATGGTACAAAAGCTGCTGAATTCACTTTAACAGCAGTAGATTTATCACATAAAAGATTATCAGATTTTGCTGGTAAAAAAGTAATTTTAAATATTTTTCCTTCAGTAGACACAGGTACCTGTGCAACATCAGTAAGAGAATTCAACAAGAAGGCATCTGCATTAGAAAACACAGTTGTTTTATGTATTTCTAAAGATTTACCTTTTGCGCAAGCTCGTTTTTGTGGTGCAGAAGGCATTGATAATGTAGTAATGTTATCTGATTTTGCTACTGGAAATTTCGGGAAAGATTATAAATTAGAAATAGCAAACGGACCACTAGCCCACTTGCATTCTAGAGCGGTTGTTATTTTAGATGAAAAAGGAAACGTAGTCTATACAGAACAAGTTCCAGAAATTGTTGACGAACCTAATTATGAAGCAGCATTAAAAGCAATCTAATTGCATGAAAAACACAAAAGATGGCTTTATTAGAGGTAGAATACGTAGTTTAAAATTTGCTTTTAAAGGAACTTGGTTGTTGTTAACCACAGAAGACAGCATAAAAGCACAAATTGCTGTAGCCATCATGGCTACTATTTTAGGCTTCTATTTTGATATTTCTAATATAGAATGGATGATTCAGTTCTTAGCAATAGGGTTGGTTTTAGTCGCAGAAGCTGTAAACACCGCTATTGAAGAAGTTGCTGATTTTATACATCCAGATTTTCATATAAAAATTGGTTTGATTAAAGATCTTGCTGCAGGTGCACCAACATTAGCAGCAATTGTTTCTTTAATTATTGCTGGATTCATTTACATTCCAAAAATCAATTTGCTATTTTAGCAGACAGTATTTTCTAAAACAAGAAACTAAATTAATGGCGAAAAGAAAACCGCGCTTAAAAAAAACAGTAGAAACTACTACTGAAAAAAAACCAAGTAGTTTTGCTTTTTTAAAAACGAAACAAGCACAAACAATCTTTGGGATTTTTCTAATGCTTTTTTCTCTTTTTCTATGCATCGCATTCATATCTTTCTTTTTTAACTGGCAAGAAGATCAAAGTACAATTCATCATTTAACAAATAGAGCCGTAAAAAGTAAAAATCTACTAGGAAAAATTGGCGCGAATTTAAGTCACTTTTTTATTTATAAAGGTTTCGGAATTGGTGCGTTTATCATCTCATTTCAACTTTTTTTAACAGGATTGTATATTCTTTTTCAAAGAAAATTTTCTAAAATTATTATTTCTTGGAATTGGAGTTTAATTGCCATGGTGTTAATTTCCGTTACGTTGGGTTTTTTAAACGAAAAATTTGCGTTGCTATTTGGAGTTATTGGTTTTGAAATAAATAGGTATTTGCAAGATTTTATAGGAAAAACAGGATTGGCAATTGTTTTAATCTTCTTATTTATTGCATACATCATAGTACGTTATAAAGTAACATTCCATCAGATTATAGAAAATATCAAGAGAAAAAAAGCAGAGAAAGAAGCGGCCGAATCGCTTTTAGATGATAAAGAAACTACTACAGAGAAACATATAGTAGAAACTTCAGAAACAATTTCTTTGACTTCGGATAAAAAAGACAAATCTGAATTTGAATTATCTCTAGAAAATTTAAAACCTACCATTGCTAAACATTCTGATGTAAGTACTAAAAAGGAAGAAATTAAGCTAACTGTTGCACAAGAGCAGGAACCAGAATTAAAAGTTGAAGAAACTGTAGCCAATATGCATGATGTGGGAATTGATATTGCCATTGGTAGAGAAGAAGAACACGCAACTCAAAATTTATCCGATCAATTGGTAAAAGATTTTGGGGAGTTTGATCCTACTTTAGAATTGGCAAATTTTAAGTTTCCAACATTCAATCTACTAAAACAATACAACGAAACGATTTCTATAGATCCTGAAGAACTAGAAGCAAATAAAGATAGAATTGTAGAAACTCTAAAGAATTATAAAATTGGGATTGCAGAAATAAAAGCAACTGTTGGCCCAACAATTACTTTGTATGAAATTGTACCAGAAGCAGGAATTCGTATTTCAAAAATTAAAAATTTAGAAGATGATATTGCATTGTCTTTATCTGCACTGGGAATTCGTATCATTGCGCCAATTCCAGGAAAAGGAACCATTGGTATCGAGGTTCCAAATAAAAAATCGACCATTGTTTCGATGCATTCTGTAATTTCCTCAAAGAAATTTCAAGAATCTCCAATGGAATTACCAATCGCTTTAGGGAAAACGATTTCTAATGAAACTTTTGTAGTTGATTTAGCGAAAATGCCACACTTATTAATGGCTGGTGCAACAGGTCAAGGAAAATCTGTTGGTTTAAATGCTGTTTTAACTTCCTTATTGTATAAAAAACACCCAGCAGAAGTAAAGTTTATTTTAGTAGATCCAAAGAAAGTAGAATTGACATTGTTTAATAAAATAGAACGTCATTATTTAGCAAAATTGCCAGATGTTGAAGAGGCAATTATTACTGACACCACCAAAGTTGTGCATACCTTAAACTCTTTGTGTATAGAAATGGACAACCGCTACGACTTGCTAAAAGATGCAATGGTACGTAATATTAAAGAATACAATGTAAAATTTAAAGCCAGAAAATTAAATCCGAATGATGGACATCAGTTTTTACCATACATTGTTTTAGTGATTGATGAATTTGCCGATTTAATAATGACTGCCGGTAAGGAAGTAGAAACGCCTATTGCACGTTTAGCGCAACTTGCAAGAGCCATTGGTATTCATTTAATTGTTGCTACACAAAGACCTTCTGTAAATGTAATTACAGGAATTATTAAAGCAAATTTCCCTGCGAGAATTGCATTTAGAGTGACCTCAAAAATAGATTCTAGAACCATTTTAGATGCTGGTGGCGCAGATCAATTAATTGGTAGAGGAGATTTATTGTATACCAACGGAAATGATATTGTACGAATTCAGTGTGCTTTTGTAGATACCCCAGAAGTTGAGAAAATTACAGACTTTATTGGTTCTCAAAAAGCATACGCTGAAGCCTACTTATTGCCAGAATACGTAGATGATGAAAGTGGCACAAGTATTGATATAGATATCTCAGACAGAGACAAGCTTTTTAGAGAAGCTGCAGAAATTATTGTAACCGCACAACAAGGCTCTGCTTCTCTGTTACAAAGAAAATTAAAACTAGGCTATAACAGAGCTGGTAGATTGATAGACCAATTAGAAGCTGCTGGTATTGTTGGTGGTTTTGAAGGTAGTAAAGCAAGACAGGTTTTAGTTGCAGACTTTGTTGCATTAGATCAGTTATTAGAAAACGAAAAAAACGTATAGTCTCTTTTTTATTTTAGAGATGCTAATTATATAATTATGAAAAAAATAGGAATCTTATTTTTAAGTCTTTTTATGAGTACCATCACATTTTCACAAAATGATGAAAAAGCAAAATCTTTATTAGATCAAGTTTCTACCAAAATGGGAGCCTACAAAAATATGTATATTGGTTTTAGCCAAACGTTAAGCAATGAAGATGCAGGAATTAAAGAAGGCGACGAACCACCAATTAGAGGTGAAATCAACTTAAAAGGAGAAAAATACAGCTTAAATTACTTAGGAAATCAGTTTATTTATGATGGTAATAAATTGTATGTTATCAATCATGATGAAAAAGAAATTTCTATCACCGACGGAGATTTAGATGGTGATGATGGTTTTATTTATCCGTCTAAATTATTAACTTTTTACAAACAAGGTTATAATTTGCAAATGGGGAAACTAGAAAACATTCGTGGTAGAAAAATACAATATGTAACCTTAAATCCTATAGACAGTAATTCAGAAATTGTAAAAGTAGAGCTCGGTATCGATGCAAAAACAATGCACATTTACAAACTAGTGCAAACGGGTGCTAATAGTTCTAAAACAACTTTTACCATTACAAAATTTAAAAAGAATGAAGAGCTTTCTGAAAATTTCTTCAACTTTAACAAAGCAAAATTTTTAAGTCAGAATTATACCATAGACTAATTCTTCCAATTAACAGGAAATTAGTAGCATATTTATATTTAAGAAACTACTTTTGCTACAATGAAAATTTTAGATAAATACATCTTAAAAACTTTTCTAGTTCCTTTTTTTGCCACATTTTTAATTGTGCTATTTGTCTTGGTGATGCAAGTACTTTGGCAAACATTTGAAAACATCGCGGGTAAAGGGATTAGCTTAGTATTTATCTTAAAATTTTTATACTATACCACATTGGGTATTGTACCGCAGGCATTACCAATTGGCGTACTCCTCTCCTCTATTATGGCTTTGGGTAGTTTGGGTGAAAATTACGAATTTGCTGCCGCAAAATCTGCAGGAATATCACTACAACGTTTGGTAAGACCTCTTATCTTTTTAACAATTATTTTAAGCGGAGTCAACTTTCTGTTTTTAAACAACATCTTTCCGTATGCCATTTTAAAACAACGAAATTTATATTACAATATTAAAAAGAAAAAGCCTGCGATGGCTTTAGTTCCTGGAAGTTTTAATAGCGATTTACCAGGTTATCAAATTAAGTTTGATGAAAAATATGGTGAAGAAAAAAATCTTTTAAAGAAAGTTTTAATTTATGATTTAAGTGCTAGAAATGGAAATCAGAAAGTAATAACTGCAGAAAGAGGTAAAATTATTTCTGAAGAAGGCAGCAGATATATGACCTTTATATTGTACGATGGTTATTATTATGAAGACCATACAAAATCGGCAAAAACTACTATTAAAAAAGAAAAAATGCCTGCGTCTCAAGCAAATTTTAAAGAATATGAATTTAATATTGATATTGGAAATGTGGTTGGTGATGGTGAGTTAGATAAAGAAAGAGTTAAGAATAGTTATAATATGCGAACCTTGGCGCAACTAAATGACACCATTCCCGTGTTAAAAAACACATACGAAGAAATGTTATTTTCAAGAGCGAAAAGTATTTCATCGATTGCAAATGCCAAAGAGCTTTATAAATATGCAGATTCTTTAAAAGCAAAAGATATCAATAAAAATGATATTATTGAAAATTTTACTTTAAAAGATAAAATTAGTATTTTAAATGGTGCAACAACAAAAATGAATAGTGCCCTTACCAATATTAAAAATAACATGACGAGTATCAAATGGAAAAGAAAAACACTTAACTTTTTTGATACAGAGTATTACAGCAGAATCGCTTTGTCTTTTTCTTGTTTGATTTTGTTTTTTATAGGCGCTCCATTAGGCTCTATCATTCGAAAAGGTGGTTTTGGGTTGCCAATGATTTTAGCAATAGGAATTTATGTACTTTATTTCTTTGGAAATACCTTCGGAAAAAATTTGGCCGAAGAAAGCTCAATCTCTTCCTTATTAGGCTCTTGGATTTCTGCAATGGTCATGATTCCTTTTGGTATTTTCTTAACTAGAAGAGCTACAAAAGACAAAGGTTTATTTAATGTTGACGCTTTGCTATTACCCATTAAAAATTTATTTATAAAATTTAAGTCTAAAAAAGACATCTAAAAATATGACCACTTTAACAAGTCCAAAAAATACACAACTAAATAATATTGCAGATGCAATTGAAGACATTAGAAACGGAAAAATTATTATTGTTGTTGATGATGAAAATAGAGAAAATGAAGGTGACTTTTTAGCAGCAGCAGAAAAGGTAACTCCAGAAATGATCAATTTTATGGCAACTCATGGTCGTGGTTTAATCTGTGCACCACTTACAGAAAAACGTTGTAAAGAACTAGAATTAGGAATGATGGTTTACAACAACACAGATCCTATGGAAACCGCTTTTACCGTTTCTGTAGATTTGCGAGGAAAAGGAGTTACAACAGGAATTTCTGCTTCAGACAGAGCTTTAACAATTAAAGCTTTAATAGAAAAAACAACCAAACCTTTCGATTTGGCAAGACCTGGTCATATTTTTCCTTTAAGGGCTAAAGAGGGTGGTGTTTTAAGAAGAACTGGCCATACAGAAGCTGCTATTGACTTTGCACGTTTAGCGGGTTTAGAACCAGCGGGAGTCATTGTAGAGATTATGAACGAAGATGGTACCATGGCACGTTTACCACAATTATTAGAAGTCGCAAAAAAGTTCGATATTAAAATTGTTTCTATAGAAGATTTAGTGGCGTATAGAATGGAACATGATTCTTTAATAGAGAAAAAAGAAGATTTTGATATTATTACGCGTTTTGGTGAGTTTAGATTAAGAGCTTATCAACAAACTACAAACAACCAGGTTCATATTGCACTAACCAAAGGTTCCTGGTCTAAAGAAGATAGTGTTTTAACTCGTGTAAATTCGACATTAGTTAATAACGATATTTTAGGAACTTTAACCAACAATGCAGACAAGAAACTAGACCAGATGTTTCAAGTAATTAATGACGAAGGAAAAGGGGCTATTATTTTTGTAAATCAGCAACATCAATCTCAAAACTTATTAAGCCGATTAAAAATTTTAAAGGAAAATCAAGAAAACGGAGAAATAAAAGCACCACAGATAAAACTAGACAATAAAGATTTCGGAATTGGCGCTCAAATTTTACATGATATAAATATCAGCAAATTAAAATTAATTACCAATTCTCAACAAACAAAAAGAGTGGGTATGATTGGGTATGGTTTAGAGATTGTAGATTATGTGAATTATTAGTTAGAAAATAGAGAATAGAGAATAGAGAATGTAAATAAAAATTGCCGAGTGTCATTTCGACGAATCTCAACTTTGAAACTTAAAACCTTAAATCTTAAACAACTACTTCTACGCCACTTTCTAGCTCTAAAGGTTTTTTATTTTGTTTGAAAAACCTTGCCTTGTGTTTACCTTGAAGCATAATTTTTTCACCTTTCACAGCAAGCCAACTTCCTTCTCGCAATCCTAAAACAGGTGTGTTATGAAACACATGAAACTCTTTTATTCTCGTCTCTCGAGATTCTCCCATGTGGGTAGAATTTTTTATAGGATCTAAATAATGGGCGTTTATATTAAAAGGAATACAGCCCAAGGTTTTAAAACTTGGTGGATAGACAATTGGCATATCGTTGGTGTTCATCATATCAATACCACAAATATTACTTCCTGCACTTGTGCCCAAATAAGGAGTTCCGTTTTCTAAAACTTGTTTTAAAACATATAATACATCCTTTTTATACAATTGATTCAACAACTCAAACGTATTTCCGCCACCAGTAAAAATTCCTTCAGCACTTAAAATGGCAACTTTCGCATTTTCAAATTCATGAATTCCTTTCACCGCTATATGTATTGTAGCAAAAGATTTTTTTACGAGTGCTGTATATTCATCGTAAGAAATTCCTCCAGGTCTTGCAAAGGGAATAAAAAGCAATTCTTTGATATCTTTAAAATGGATTTTTAAAGTCGGTAATAAGTATTCTAAATAGCCGTTTCCAAAAATAGTAGAAGTACTGGCAACAATCATTTTTTTCATAGCTTCAAAAATAGAATAATTAGAGGCATTTAATTAATTTCTTCCCAAAATTAATTTCTTTAACAGCAATTTACAATTCTGTTAGTAGAGTTTTAAGAAGCTGTTCTCTTTACTTTGTGGAAAATCAACCCATTGAAAAAAATACTAATTTTACTATTTCTATGCATTTCAATAGCTAATTTTGCTCAAACGGATAGCTCTTTTTTCTTCGGACGAATAATAGATTCTACAGAGGCTGTTGTAAATGCGCACATCATCAACCTAAAAACCAAACAAGGTACTTTTTCTTCTAGTAAAGGTAATTTTAAGATTTCAGCTAATAAAAAAGACAGCTTACAGATAACTTCAATAGGCTATAAGTCAAAAATAATTGTATTGAAAGCTTTTCAACTTAGAGAAAAGCAAAATATTATTTTGCTTGAAAAACAAATTTACAATCTAGATGAAATTGTTCTTAAAAAACACGATTTGTCTGGTTTCTTGTCACTCGACATCAAAAAAACGCCAAAAGATTATAAGGCAGAACAGGTTCAAAAATTACTTACCGATATTAAAGAGATGGATTTGTATGCAATTTCTAAAATGCCAATTGGTACAAATGAGGCACATTTAATAAAAGCGACAGTTATTAGATTGCCAAATTATTTTGAAGGTTTTGGGATTAGAACTTCTTCTGGTGCTAATATTGCTGCAAAAAAAACAAAACTTTTAATTAAAAAATTACAAGCACAACAAGAAATATCAAATAAGCTTTTAATTCTTTTGGGAGATGATTTCTTTTTTAATGAATTAAAAATTCCTAAAGAAAAATACAATCATTTTATAACTTTTTGTTCTCATAAAGGAATTTATGAGTTGTATCAAAAAAATGAAATTTTAAAATTGATCAAAATTTTAAAAGATGAAAGCATACGATATCTAAAATTATAAAAGTGTTTTAACACAAGTTTACCAATGATTTTCATATTTTTAAAGAATCAAATTCCGAAATTTGTTTAGATCCCCAAACTTTATCAAATGATTAAAAAATTACCACTACTATTTTTATTAAGTTTTATTTCTTTTTCTAGTTTTTCTCAACTGAGAAGAACCATCATAAACGGTAAAGTTACAGACTCTTTAAGTACTGTTAAAAACGCAAATATTATCAACTTAAAAACAAATCAAGGTACTTTTTCATCAGATGATGGTGAGTTTAGAATTTTTGTAAAAACAGGCGATTCTTTACGCATTTCTTCGATACAACACATTACAAAGTTTATCATTATCAACAAAAATAATCTGGCTAACAAATTCGTAGATGTAAAATTAACCTACAGCACGGTTGTTTTAGATACCTTTGAGCTAAAGAGACATAATTTATCTGGTAGATTGGGCATCGATTCTAAAAATGTACCAACCAATAAAAAAGATTCCCTCTTAAATGATCTGCTAGATTTTTCTGATATTGATATGAATGTTGTTGCCCCAGATGATCATATTGATAAAATGAAACCTCCAGTAAACAATACAGATCCTACAGCAAATTTTGCGGGCGCTGGCGCGGCTGTGGTAATGCCATTTAAAGACTCAGAAAGGTTATGGGCACTTAGAAAAGAATTGGCTAGGAAGAAACAGTTTCCTTATAAAATCATGTCAGAATTGGGTGAAAAATTCTTTTTTGAGAAGTTAAAAATTCCTATAGATAAATATTTTCACTTCTTAGAATATTGCAATCCTTTAGGAATTGAAAAACTTCACAAAGATGGAAAAGTCTTAGATATCATTAAAATTTTTCAAACGGAAAGTAAATCTTATTTAAAAATTATAAAAAAAGAGTAATTTGGCTCATTAATTGTTTGTATGTTGATATGAAATTAAAAAAAACGCTTGTACTTCTTTTCGTAGTATCATTTTTAGCATTCTCTGCACACAAATATTATTTGAGTTTGACTCAAATTAAATATAAAAGTGAAACAAAATCTGTTCAAATAATCATCAATGTTTTTATGGACGATATTGAACTTGCACTCAACAAAGATTACCATATAGATCTCCAATTAACTACCAATAAAGAACTAAAAAATAACGATGTTTATTTTGAAAAATACCTAAAAAGCAAATTACAATTTAAAGTAGATGCTGCTTCAAAAGAATTTAATTATATTGGTAAAGAATACGAAGGAGATTTGGTTTTTTTTTACTTAGAAATAGAAGATATACCAACGGTTACAACTATAGAAGTAACTAATAAAATTTTATTAAAACATTTTCCTGAACAACAAAATTTAATAAAATCTAAGGTTGGCAAAAAAAATAAAAGTGTTTTACTTTCTAAAGACAAATACCAAGAAACATTAACATATTAAAATTAATATTAACCACCAGAAACTTCAAATTATGAAAAAATTAGGGCTACTAATCCTTTCTATTGTATTTTTTACAAGTGCTACTTTTGGGCAAGAGACTAAAACCAAAGAAGGCCATACAAATCAGAACAAATTTAGGCAAATGAAAGACCTTTTGCCAACACCAAATCTACAAAGAACTGCTTCTGGTGCACCAGGTATCAAATATACGCAGCAAAAAGTAGATTATACGATGGACATTGTTTTAGACGATGATAACACCAGAATATACGGGAATGAAATGATTACGTATCATAATAATTCAGACGATACTTTGCCTTATTTATGGGTACAGTTAGACCAAAATATGAGAGCTGCAGATTCTAAGACACCAGATATTCAACCCAGTAGAATTCCTAAAACAACATCTAAAAAGAGATTTGATAGCAACTATTCTGATGAAGCTTTTGATGGCGGTTTTAAAATTGAAAGTGTTACAAATATAAATGGCAGTAAACTAGCTCATATTGTAAACCAGACGATGATGCGTATCGATTTACCAAAACCATTAGCTTCTGGAGAGAAATTTAAATTCAAAATAAAATGGTGGTACAACATCAATAACCACAGAACGCAAGGGGGTAGATCTGGTTATGAAAACTTTCCTGCAGATGGCAATAATAATTATGTAATTGCACAATTCTATCCAAGATTATGTGTGTATGATAATGTAGAAGGATGGCAAAATGATCAATTCTGGGGAAGAAGTGAATTCGCGCTAGAATTTGGAGACTTTACAGTAAACATTACTACACCAAAAGATCACATGCTAGGCGCAACAGGTGTTTTACAAAACCCAAAAGATGTTTTTACTAAAACAGAATTAAAGAGAATAGAAAAAGCTAGAAAAACATTCGACAACCCTGTAATTATTAGAACGCAGGAAGAAGCAGAAAAAATTGAAAAAAGTCGCTCTAAAAAGACGAAAACTTGGAAATTCTTCGCAGAAAACGTAAGAGATTATGCCTTTGCAAGTTCTAGGAAATTTATTTTTGATGCGATGGCTGTAGATATCAATGGTAAAACAGTGATGGCAGAATCTTTATACTCTAAAGAAGCAAATCCGTTGTATGGTGAACACTCTACAAGAGCCGTTGCACAAACATTAAAAACCTATTCTCGATATACGTTTGATTATCCGTATCATAAAGCCATTTCTGTAGACGGACAAATGGGAATGGAATATCCACAAATTTGTTTCAATCCTGGAAGACCCAATGCAGATGGAACCTATTCTGATAGAACAAAATACAGAATGATAAAAGTAACAATTCATGAAGTTGGCCATAATTTCTTTCCAATGATTGTAAATTCAGACGAAAGACAATGGACTTGGATGGACGAAGGCTTGAATTCATTTATGGAAATGTTGGCAGAAAAAGATTATGATGAAAACTTTCCAATCACAAGAGGATATCCTAAAAATATTGTTGGTTATATGAGTGGAGATCAATCTAGAATTGCTCCAATTATGTCTAAAGGAGACAATGTCTATAGTTTTGGTAACAACGCTTACGGCAAACCAGCCACTGGTTTATGGATGTTACGAGAAACTATCATGGGCAAAGAACTATTCGATTATGCATTTCAAACTTATTCTCAAAGATGGAAATTTAAACACCCAACGCCTGCAGATTTCTTTAGATCTATGGAAGATGCATCTGGTGTAGATTTAGATTGGTTTTGGAGAGGTTGGTTTTACACAACAGACGTTACAGATATTGGCATCGAAACAGTAAGAAAATTCTATGCTGAAAATGATGGTGATGAAAGTGTAAAATTTATTGAAGATAAAAGCGAAGGATTGCAAATGAATAAACCGAAAGATGCAAAGGCTAAATATTTTTATGAAATTACTTTTAACAAACCTGGTGGTTTGGTAATGCCAATTATTGTAGAATATACGTATGATGATGGTACTAAGGAGAAAAAAACATATCCTGCGCAAATTTGGAGATACAATGATAGCTCAGTAACAAAAGCTATACATTCAGATAAACAAATTACTAAAATTGTGATAGATCCAGATTTAGAAACAGCAGATGTAGACTTGTCTAACAATAGCTTTCCTTCACAAGAAAAAGATAAATTCAATTCATTTAAAACAAAGATGAAGAATTAATTTTCATCAAAATACAACTTTTAATAAGCGATGTGGAGACCACATCGCTTATTTTTTTATAAAGATTTGTTAAAATTTTAACAACATTTAACGAATTCGCCGATATATGCTTAATTTAGACCACATTTTAAAATCAATTCAGATAATATGAAAAAAATTTCTTTATTAGTATTTTCTCTTTTCTTTGTTTCTTTTGCAACCATAGCGCAAGAAACTAAAATAGAGGGAAAAAAAACTCAACAAGGTCATACAGACCAAAACAAATTTAGGCAATTAAAAGATGTTTTGGCTACACCAAACGACCAACATGCTGCTTCTGGTGCACCGGGCCATCAATATACACAACAAAAAGTAGATTATGTAATGGACATTCGTTTAGACGAAAGTGCTAACAGAATTTACGGTGATGAGAAAATTACATACCACAACAATTCTAAAGACAAATTAGAATATTTATGGGTGCAGTTAGATCAGAATATGAGAGCAGATGATTCTAAAACTCCATTAGCTTCATCAAATGGTGCTTCTGCATTTATTACACCAGATAATTTCAAAAATTCTTTTATGAAGCAAAAGAAAGGTTTTGGTTATAACATTACAAAAGTAGAAAGTAATGGCAAACCATTATCTAACACCATCAATAGAACCATGATGCGTATCAATTTACCACAAGCATTGGCACCTGGTAAAGTTTTCGAATTTAGAATTCAGTGGAATTACTTAATTAATGACATCAATAAAGATGGTGGCCGTTCTGGGTTAGAAACATTTCCTGACGGAAATAACAATTATACAATTGCTCAATTTTTTCCAAGACTTTGTGTATACAATAATGTAGAAGGATGGCAAAACATGCAATTCTGGGGACGTAGTGAATTCGCTTTAGAATTTGGAGACTACGAAGTAAACTTAACCGTACCTGCAGATCATATTGTTGAAGCAACAGGTTCTTTACAAAATGAAAAAAATGTATTGACTAAAACACAACGCAAACGTTTAGAAAAAGCTAGAAAAACTTATGACAATCCTGTATTAATTGTAACACAAGAAGAAGCTGAAGCAGCTGAAAAAGTACGTGCAACAAGAACTAAAACTTGGAAATACAAAGCTAAAAACGTAAGAGATTACGCATTTGCGACTTCAAGAAAATACATTTGGGATGCCATGGCTGTAAATATCAATGGTAAAACGGTAATGGCAACTTCTTTGTATCCTAAAGAAGGTAATCCTTTATGGGAAGAGCATTCTACAAGAGCAGTTGCTACTACATTGATAGAGTATTCTAAATTAACGTTTGATTATCCTTATCCTAAAGCAGTTTCAGTACATTCAGAAAGACAAGGAATGGAGTATCCAATGATTTGTTTCAACTTTGGGAGACCAAATCCAGACGGAACATATTCTGACAGAACTAAAAAAGGAATGTTAGGTGTAATTATTCATGAAGTTGGACATAACTTTTTCCCAATGATTGTAAATTCTGATGAAAGACAATGGACTTGGATGGATGAAGGTTTAAACTCTTTCGTAGAAATTTTAGCGGAAGATGTATATGATCCTGAATTATTTGCTTCAAATCCAGCAAAAGAAATTACAAGATATATGGGCGGAGACCAATCGAATATCTCTCCGATTATGTCACAAGGAGACTATGTAAAGCAATTTGGTCCAAATGCATATTCTAAACCAGCTGCTGGTTTATATATGTTAAGAAAGACAATTATGGGACCAGAATTGTTCGATTATGCATTTAGAACGTATTCTCAAAGATGGATGTTTAAACACCCAACTCCAGAAGATTTCTTTAGATCTATGGAAGATGCTTCTGCAATGGATTTAGATTGGTTTTTTAGAGGTTGGTTTTATACAACAGACGTCACAGACATTGGTATCAAAGAAGTGAAGCCTTTGTACTTAACAGACAAACCAAACGAAAGAGTAAAAAAGTTAAAAGTACAATACAAACAGTATTTTGACGGATTAGGTGATCTAGTATATATTACTGATAAAAAAGAAGATGCAAATGCAAGGGCTATGGATACTTATGCTGATGGTAAAGAAGTACCTTCTTACATCTATTCTGTAGAGTTTGAAAAACCAGGAGGCTTAATAATGCCTATTATTGTAGAATTAACCTATGCTGATGGAACAACAAAAAGAGAAACGTTTCCTGCGCAAATTTGGATGAAGAATGATGCTTCTGTAAAAAGAGTATTTGCTTCTACACAAGAAATTACTAAAATTGTGGTAGATCCAGATTTTGAAACTGCAGATGTAGATACTTCAAACAATAGCTGGCCTAAAAAAGTTGGTGATAAGTTTGATGATATGAAGAAAAAAACAAAGAATTAATTCTTTCTTAAATATGTAAAAAGCCTCCAATTTGGAGGCTTTTTTTATATGCTAATTTTCATCTTTAGTGTATTTAATCTCCAGAATAACTCACAAAATTTCTTGGAGTTTCATACAATGTAATTGTAAGGTCTAAATGTTTAGGTAATAATTTTCTTAGTTTGTTATAAGTAACTACAGATATATTTTCTGCTGTAGGATTTAAATCTTTAAATTCAGCAACTTCTAAATTTAAATTTTTATGATCGAAACAGTCTTCAATTTCAGCTTTTATGTGATTTTTTAAAATCCCTAAATCAAAAACATAGCCTGTTTCCCTATCAATTTCTCCTGTTAAAGAAACAATGAGTTCGTAGTTGTGACCATGAAAATTAGGATTGCTACACTTATTGAAAATTTCGAAGTTTTTTTCATCACTCCAATCTTTTCTATACAATCTATGTGCCGCATTAAAATGCGCTTTTCTATGAACAGTAACCTTAGGCATTTGTTAACTTTTTATAAGATTTATCAAAAATAATTTTAAACCAAGCTGTATATTCCGTAGGGTTTTCATCAATGTCGTTTTTAACATTTTCTAAAGTCATCCATTTATAAGCTTCAACTTCTTCATTGTTCAAATTAGGAGCCTCATCATATCGACCAATCATAACATGGTCTAATTCATGCTCTGTCAAACCATTATCAAAAGGAGCTTTGTAAATAAAAGAAAAAACTTCTTTTAATTCAGTCGTAAATCCCATTTCTTCTTGCAAACGTCTTCTTCCAGCCTCAACATTACTTTCTCCATCTCTTTGATGAGAACAACAAGTATTTGTCCATAACAATGGCGAATGGTATTTAGAAGCGGCTCTTTGTTGTAACATTAATTCTCCTTTTTCATTAAAAATAAAAACTGAAAAAGCTCTGTGCAATACCGCTTTTTCATGTGCCTCTATTTTTTCCATCAAACCAATTGGTTGGTCGTTTGTATCTACTAAAATTACGTGTTCTTCCATTATTACAAAAATAAGGAATGAAATAGCAATAACAGATAAAAACTATTTGATTTTTCTATTCTTTTATTTCTATGATTTATCTTTGAAACTTTAAACCGCTTTTTAAATGAAATTTTTGAAACTACTTTTTTTTGCCACTTTCCTACTCTTCTTTTTTCAATGTAAAAATGAAAAAGGATCCGAAAAAAATGTGCCAAAAATTTCAACCATAAAAGAACATACAAAATCGAAATTAGAAGAAAAAATTAGTAAACCCTGGGACAGTTTAAATAAAGATAATGTGGAAGCTTTTTTTACTGAATATGGAAAAGAAAACAAAGAAACCAAAATACGTATTAAAACCAAGTTTGGAAATATAAAAATCCGCTTATATAAGGATGTTCCTATCCATAGAGCAAATTTTATCTTTCTTACAAAAATTAAATATTTTAATACCACTGAATTTTATAGAGTGGCTAAGAACTTTGTCATTCAAGGAGGTAACTCAGATGAAACCTATACCATAAAACAACGAAGGTTGTATGGTAATTATCGCATACAACCCGAATTTAAGGCTAATAGAAAACACAAATATGGTGCTTTGGCTGCTGCTCGAGATTGGGAAGAAAACCCTAATAAATTATCGAATCCGTTTGAATTTTACATTGTTCATAATAGAAACGGTGCACATCATTTAAATAATGAACATACTGTTTTTGGTGAAGTAATTGCTGGCTTTGACACGATGGATAAAATAGCTAAGGTAAAAGTTGGTGTTGATGAATGGCCATTGGAAGATATTAGAATGACAGTAGAAATTTTAGATTGATTAGCTCCCTTTGTCTTTCAAACATTTCCCAAAAGGAGAAAACCTTGATTGTATGTTAAAAACATCTATTATAATTTGTTAAAGTTCATAAAATTTGCGTCTAAATATCTTACCAAAAATCAATAGAATAAAATGTATATTTGCACCTCAAAATTTGTAGATGAATTTTTTAAAAGAAATAGCACGTAGAAGAACATTTGGAATCATTTCGCATCCAGATGCAGGAAAAACTACATTGACAGAAAAATTATTGCTTTTTGGTGGTGCAATTCAAGAAGCGGGTGCTGTAAAAAACAATAAAATAAAAAAAGGAGCAACTTCCGATTTTATGGAGATTGAACGTCAACGTGGAATTTCGGTTGCAACTTCTGTCTTAGCTTTTATTTACAAAGACAAAAAAATAAACATCTTAGATACTCCTGGTCACAAAGATTTTGCAGAAGATACATTTAGAACTTTAACTGCTGTAGATAGTGTTATTGTAGTGATTGATGTTGCAAAAGGTGTTGAACCACAAACTGAAAAATTGGTGGAAGTTTGTAGAATGCGAAGCATCCCCATGTTGGTTTTTATCAACAAATTAGATAGAGAAGGTAAAGATGCTTTTGATTTATTAGATGAAGTTGAGCAAAAATTAGGCTTGCGCGTAACTCCTATGAGTTTCCCAATTGGTATGGGGTATGATTTTAAAGGAATCTATAATATTTGGGAGAAAAAATTAAACCTTTTTTCTGGTGATAATAAAACCTCTATCTCTGAAGGAATCGAGTTTGACGATTTATCAAATCCTCAATTGGATGAAATAATTGGAGAAACTGCCGCAGAAACTTTACGAGAGGAAATAGAATTGATAGACGAAGTGTATCCTCCATTCAACCAAGAAGAATACCTGAGCGGTTCGCTACAGCCTGTATTTTTTGGTTCTGCCTTAAATAACTTCGGAGTAAAAGAATTATTAGATGCTTTTATTGAAATTGCACCGTCACCACAACCTAAAAAAGCAGAAGAACGTTTAGTAGATTCTAAAGAAGAAAAACTAACAGGTTTTGTTTTTAAGATTCATGCAAATATGGATCCTAAACATAGAGATAGACTTGCTTTTATAAAAATTGTTTCAGGTGTATTTAGAAGAAATTCACCGTATTTACATGTTAGAAATGGCAAGAAGGTAAAGTTTTCAAGTCCGAATGCATTTTTTGCAGAGAAAAAAGAAATTGTAGACGAATCTTTTCCTGGAGATATTGTAGGGATTCATGATACAGGAAACTTTAAAATTGGAGATACCTTAACAGAAGGAGAACAATTAAACTTTAAAGGAATACCGAGCTTTTCTCCAGAACATTTCCGTTATGTAAACAATGCAGATCCAATGAAGTCTAAACAATTGTACAAAGGTTTAGATCAATTGATGGATGAAGGTGTTGCGCAGTTATTCGTCTTAGAAATGAACGGACGTAGAGTAATTGGTACGGTTGGTGCTTTGCAATACGAAGTAATTCAATACAGATTAGAGCACGAATATGGTGCAAAATGTACCTATGAAAATTTACAAGTTCACAAAGCCTGTTGGGTAGCACCAGAAGATCCTAAAAATGAAGAATTTAAAAATTTTAAACGTGTAAAACAACGTTATTTAGCAAAAGACAAACAAGGTCAGTTGGTATTTTTGGCAGATTCTGAATTTACCATACAAATGACACAAAATAAATATCCAACTGTTCAATTGCATTTTACAAGTGAATTCAAAAAATAATAGTGATGAAAAAGGCATACATTTTACTGGTATTTCTTATAAGTTGGTCTTCTTTTTCTCAAAATGAAAATTCCTACTCAGATTTAAAAGTAAGAGAATTAACAAATAAAATTAGATTGAACTATACCACAGTTCACATGCCGGATGAACTTGATATTTATCAGAACTTTCAGTTAAGACCTACAATGGGTTTTGTGGGGCTAAATTATAACATTCCATTAAACGATTGGCTATACACAGGTGCAGGAATGCATTTTGCCATCACAGGAGATCAAGGTGGCTTGTTTACCTTAGGCGTCAATCTAGGCGTTAACAAAAAGATTTATAAGAACTTATATTTTGATGCAAATATTCATTTTGGTGGTGGTGGTGGCTACAGAGTTTTAGTGGATGGTGGTGGAATTCTATATGCAAACATTGGGTTGCAATATAAAATGGATCATTATTCATTTGGTGTACAATACGGAAATGTAGATTTCTTTACGGGTTTTATTAAGAATGACAATTTTTCATTTTTTGTAGAAATACCAAGTACTTTACGTTCTGCATCTTATAAAAATGCCCAAAAAGAATTTATTATAGATGATACTTCAAAAGATGAATTTTGGCAGAAACCCGCTGTAAAAAGTGTACAACAAGTAACGTTCGATTTTTTCTATCCTATTGGAGATTCAAGAACAGATTCGTTTCAAGGAAATATGCCAATTGACAACACGTTGTATATTATTGGATTTGAATACCAACGTTATTTAAATCAAAACACCTTTATTTATACGCATGTAGATACCATGTACAAAGGTTTGATTGCTGGTTTTATGGATTTATTTTTCGGAGTTGGTAAAAACTTTGTAGAAACAACATATGTAAACCTATTTGGTAAATTTGGAATCGGAGCTGCGGGTGGAAGAATTTATCAAGAAGGTGGTTTAACCATGTACCCAAATGTTGGCGCAGACATTAAATTGACAGATAAATTCGGAATTAGCGCTCATGGTGGTTACCACAGAGCCATTGGTGGAACTTTCGAAGCATATACTGCTGGTTTCAGTTTAAAATATTATGGATTAAGTGGCGGTATAAAACATCCTTTTACTGGAGAAAAAACGACGACTATACAAACCCAAGGAATTCAGGTGAGTGCACAAAATCAAAGCTATTTTGATGTTGCTAAATTTGGGATTCCTGCAAGTGATTTACAATTGATTGCTTTGAAAATAAATTATGATCTTAACAAACGTTTGTATATCGCAGGTGAAACCTCTTTTGCCTATGAAGGGAAATCTGGCGGATATGCACATGGTTTATTTGGTTTGGGTGTAAAAAGTGATCAATTTTTATACAATAGATTGTCTGTTTTTGCAGAAGCTGCGGCAGGTGTTGCAGGTGGCGGGCGTGTAGATTCCGGTGAAGGTGTTTTAATAAGACCTACAGTGGGTATCAACTATCATGTAAATGATGATTTTTCTTTACATGTTTCTGGCGGACAAATGGTTTCTCCTTTTGGAAATGTAAATTCAACAAATTTTAATATTGGGCTTACTTATGGGGTATCGATATTAAATTCAAAAAAATAAAAGTTCTTGAATAATAACAAGATATTTATAAATGTCAGTTCGAGCGCAGTCGCGAACTAATGAATACGTAAAATCTCTCGACTGCGCTCGAGAGGACAAATTAAAGATTATGAATAACGGAATCTATGCAAAATTTACCACTAGTAAAGGTGAAATTTTAGTACAATTAGAACACGAAAAAACTCCAGGAACCGTAGGTAACTTTGTTGCGCTGTCTGAAGGGAATTTAGAAAATTCAGTAAAAGAACAAGGAACGCCTTATTATGATGGATTAAAATTCCACAGAGTCATTCCAGATTTTATGGTACAAGGAGGTTGCCCACAAGGAACTGGAACAGGAAACCCAGGTTATAAATTTGATGATGAATTTCATCCAGATTTAAAGCACGATGCTCCAGGAAAATTAGCCATGGCTAATTCTGGTCCTGCAACCAACGGAAGTCAATTTTATATTACCCACGTTCCTACTCCATGGTTAGACGGCAAACATACTGTTTTTGGTGCTGTTATTGAAGGACAAGATGTGGTGGATGCAATTGCACAAGGTGATACATTAACTGCTGTAGAAATTATTAGAGAAGGTACAGATGCTGAAAACTTTAATGCAGTTGAAGCTTTTAGAACTTTTGAAGGTTCTAGAGAGAAAAGAGCAGCAGAAGAAATGGCAAAACAAAAAGAATTGTTAGATGCTGTTGCTGCTGGGTATGATGAAACTAAAAGCGGATTGCGTTACCAAATTTTACAAAAAGGAACAGGAAAACAAGCAACAAAAGGTGCGGGAGTTTCTGTACACTATAAAGGACAATTATTAGACGGAACTGTTTTTGATTCTTCTTATAAAAGAAAAGAACCTATCGATTTTAATGTAGGTGTCGGTCAAGTAATCTCTGGTTGGGATGAAGGTATTCAATTATTACAAGTGGGTGACAAAGCTCGTTTTGTAATTCCTTCTCATTTAGCCTACGGATCTGCTGGTGCAGGTGGTGTAATTCCACCAGATGCAACACTTATTTTTGATGTTGAATTGATGGCCGTAAAGTAAAACCTTTACACTATAAATTTTAAAGTCTCAAACTTATTCGTTTGGGACTTTTTTTATTAAAATCAAGAATTTTAACTCTTGACTTTTAGATTGAAAAAATATAACTTCGCTATCGATATTAAACTTGATCAACAACTATCAGCTTTATTCATTAAAACGAAATAATTTATTTAAAATACTGTATTTAAGGAACCTATCATAAATCAACTAAAATAATGCATACAACCAAACTAAATATTGATAGTATATTACCACTTACCTGTTCACGATCTGGAACTTGTTGTTTTGGTAAAAATGTAATGTTGAATCCATGGGAGTTGTTCAATTTAAGTAGCGAGAAAAAAATAACAACTAGAGCGTTTCGAGATTTGTATTGCGAGTTTGGAGGAATCCGATTACGTTTTGACGGAAAACCAGATAAAAAAGGGCAACAAGCATGCAGTCAATATGTAGATACTATTGGATGTAGTGTTCACCTAGGTCGTCCGTTAGCCTGCCGACTCTATCCACTAGGTCGTAAAGTACAATTTGACAAAGCGCACTATATTTATGAAGGCGACACGTTTCCTTGTTTAACTGACTGCCCTGAAGTTCTAGAATTACCAAAACTTAGTGTAGGCGATTATCTAAAAGGGCAAGAAGCAGCACTATTTGAAAAAGCTCAAGATGAGTATTTAATCGTAATGCAAAATATTGCAGATATAGGTTTTGAGTTGCTTTTAGAATCAGGTTTATCTGCATCTGGAGATACCAAAACTTTAGCAACATGGAGAGTTATGGGCAATGAGCTTCCGGAGTTATTGGCAGAAAGAATAGGACAAGAGTGGCTAGATTATTTAATGCTACCTGCAATAATAGACACACAGCACCCTATTACTTTTGCGCAAAACCATAATGAATTACTACTGTTAAAAGCCCAAGAAAAATTTGGAGCTATACAAACAAATCAAGAATTGCATGAAGCTTCTGTTTTAATGATTGGGTTAGCGCTTCATTTGGCCAGAGCTCTAGGAGCCGATCCAAAATCAATTGCTGAACATTGGATTGCAACCGCAAAAAACCATGGAGCTCAGGAATAATATTTGATGTTTTTAAACAAAACTTTTTACTGGCACACACGCTGAATATGACAAAATAAATACAGACACAATTTAAAATGAACACAATGGAATTAAAGCCTATTAAATCTGATAAAGATTATCGAAATTCACTTGAGCGTTTAGAAGTTATTTTCGATGCGAAAATCGACACGAAAGAGGGTGACGAAGCGGAAATACTTTCGTTACTCATTGAGAATTATGAAAACGAACATTACCCGATTGCGTCACCTGACCCAATCGAAGCGATAAAGATCAGGATGGAAGAATTAAATATGCAACAAAAGGATTTGATTAGAATAATAGGTGGTAAAAGTCGTGTATCCGAAATCCTAAACCGAAAGAAAAAATTAACCGTTGATATGATACGAGAGTTGGAACGAATTCTTCAAATTTCAGCGTCTGTTTTAGTCAATAATTATCAACTCGCGAAGAAATAACAAAGAAGTAAGATGTAATATAGTTATAAGCTCTCAATCAAAGTATAGAGCTTATTTATATATCACCAATTTATAGTTTGATGCTTGTTTAATGTTGTAAGTAATGTTTTTTTACACTATTTTTTATATACCAAGCGTTTCCGAAAAATATAAAAGCACGCTGAGTTATAGAGTGCTTTTTCAAAATAATTTAATTAACGATTTTTAGATATTCTCCGCCAACCAGTCTCCTACTTCTTTTGTTCCGTAAGCTTTTCCTTTGTCCGCTAAATCTTCAGTCACAATTCCTTTGTCTAAAGCATTGTTTACAGCGTCTCTAATTGCTTTTCCTTCTTCGGCTAAACCAAAATTTTCAAATAGCATTGCGGCAGATAAAACAGTTGCCATTGGGTTTGCTATATTTAATCCTGTTGCTTGTGGATACGAACCATGAATGGGTTCAAACAAACCAATATTAGCTCCTAAAGAAGCACTTGGCATCAATCCCATAGAACCAGAAATTACAGATGCTTCGTCGGTTAAAATATCTCCGAATAAGTTTTCGGTAATCAACACATCATAACTATTTGGCCACTGCACCAAACGCATGGCCACGGCATCTACAAACTCGTAAGAAACGGTTACTTCTGGATAGTCTTTTTCCATAGCTTGTACAGTTTCTCTCCATAGTCTTGATGTTTCTAAAACATTTGCTTTATCTACACAACACAGTTTTTTAGAACGTGTCATTGCCAATTCAAAACCCTTTTTTGCCAAACGAATTACCTCTGCTCTTGTATACACACAATTGTCAAAAGCTGTTTCTCCATCATCTCTCCGCCCCTTTTCTCCAAAATAAATTCCACCAGTCAATTCACGTAAAAAAACCAGATCCGTTCCTTCAATTCGTTCTCTTTTCAATGGTGATTTATCTAACAAAGATGGAAATGTAAAAGTGGGTCTTACATTGGCAAATAAACCCAATTTTTTACGCATTTTTAACAAGCCTTGTTCTGGACGAACCTTCGCAGAAGGATCATTATCAAAACGTGGATGCCCAATAGCACCAAACAACACCGCATCTGAAGACGCGCAAATTTCATGTGTTTTATCAGGATACGGTTCTCCAACAGCATCAATTGCTGCTGCACCTGTTAAAGCAGGTCTCCAGTTAATTTCATGGTTGAATTTCTTTGCAATAGCATCCGATACTTTTACGGCTTGATCTATGACTTCTGGTCCAATTCCGTCTCCTGCTAATAATGCGATATTTAATTTCATTCTATTATTTATTTGTGTTACTATGTACGTTCGAGCGCAGTCGAGAACTCATCTTTAGATCTCGACTGCGCTCGATCAGACATTTTACATTTAATTTAATCTACCCGTTGTGCATTTTGAGTTAAATGTATTCCAAAATGTCAGTTCGAGTGATTTTTTGATAAAAAAATCGTATCGAGAACTAGTTTAGAAACGAAAATTCTTATTCTCGATACAAATTTCACTTATTTCAATCGTGAAATTCACTCGAATTGACAGAATTTATCAAAATGCACAACGGGTTTAATCTATTAACTTTTAACCACGAACTCGCTCACTAAAAACTGCGACTGCCAACTGCCAACTGAAAAACTGCCAACTAAATAATATTCAACATTTTCTCTGTAGCCTTAATAGCAGACACTGTTTGATCTGAATCTAAACCACGTGTTATAAATTCGTGTTTATCTCTTTTCCAAGTGATGATGGTTTCACATAAGGCATCCGAATGGCTTCCTGGAGGAATTCTAACAGCATAATCGATTAAACTTGGCAATTCTTTTTTGCTGTGTGTTTTGTATAATTTTTTTAAAGCATTCATGAATGCATCAAATTGTCCGTCTCCTTGCGCATGTGCTTCGTATTGAATTCCTTCCACCTTTAACTGTAAAGTTGTAGAGGGTTTCATTCCTCTTGCGTGTCCTAACACATAGTTTTCTACAATCACGCGTTTTTCAATAGTATCACTATCTAAAACGTCTGAGATGATATATGGTAAATCATCTTGAGAAACCACTTCTTTTTTATCTCCTAACTCAATAATTCTTTGGGTAACTTTTTTTAGTTCTTCATCATTTAAGCTGATGCCTAAATCATGTAAGTTCTTTTGAATATTGGCTTTTCCTGATGTTTTTCCTAATGCATATTTACGTTTTCTACCAAAGCGTTCTGGCATTAAATCATTAAAATAGAGATTGTTCTTATTGTCTCCATCTGCATGAATTCCAGCTGTTTGCGTAAATACATTTGCACCTACAACAGGTTTATTTACAGGGATTCTAAAGCCAGAAAAAGTTTCTACCAATTTACTCACTTTATTCAAAGCCGTTTCATTTACAGTCACTTCAACATTCTTTAAAAAATCATGAATGACTGCAATTACGCTTGCCATGGGTGCATTTCCTGCACGTTCTCCCATTCCGTTGATGGTTAAATGCAATCCGTTTGCACCTGCTTTTACAGCTTCCATCACATTGGCAACCCCCAAATCATAATCATTATGACCGTGAAAATCAATATGCGTATTTGGATATCTTTGCCGGACTTCATTAATAAATTGAAACGTTTCAGTTGGAGTTAAAATACCTAACGTATCAGGTAATAAAACACGTTCTATCTTTTGAGTAATCAAAAAATCTAAATATTCAAAAACATAGGCTTTAGAATTTCGCATTCCGTTAGACCAATCTTCTAAATATACATTGGTTTTCAAATTATTTTTCGCTGCTAATTCAATAGTAGCTTTGATATCAGAAAAATGTTGAGCAGGCGTTTTCTTAAGCTGATGCGTTAAGTGATTTAAAGATCCTTTGGTTAATAAATTCTGAACTTTTGCACCAGAATCGAGCATCCAGTCAATCGATTTTCCACCATCAACAAAAGTTAACACCTCTATTTTTTCTAAAAAATTGTTTTCAGATGCCCAAGAAGTAATTTTTTTAACTGCTTTTAACTCACCTTCAGAAACTCTTGCAGACGCTATCTCTAAACGATCTACCTTTAATTCTTCGAGTAATAATTTTGCAAGGGTTAATTTTTCTGAAACTGAAAACGACACGCCTGATGTTTGCTCACCATCACGCAGTGTGGTATCCATTATTTCTATTTTTCTTTTATTCATCATATAAAAACGCTTTCTAAAAAAAAATTATTGATTTATAGATGTATCATCTTCTAAAAAACTCTTAAAAATTACAGTTACCAAAGATAAAAAAAGCCTTTTACATTTAAGTATTACTTTCCCATAAAAACTTTTTAAAATTAGCACTATCATTTTCTCATTTTAATAAATAACATGACTTTATTATTCAACATACAGTACAAAATATTATTTAATTCTTGACTCGTAACACCCCCATCGTAACGTAATTCAAGAATACTCGGAAAGCTATTATATTACTTTTATTATCATTATAATAATTATAAAAACACTTCAAAATACTGTAAAATGATTGTTTTATAGCAAATGCAACAAATAAGCAAAAATTTGATTGAATACAGAATACTACTTTTTCATTTAAAAAGTAGTTTTACTTTAAATTTAAAAAACTTAAAATGAAAACAATAAACTATTCACTATTTGTATTATTCTTAACCTTTTTATGCACTTCTTGCTTTGAGAATGAATACGAGACTTATGTAAGTAATATAGAAAATGAATTTACAGCTTTTAACGTAGATAATAATTACAAGTTTACTAGTGATGAAGCTAACCTTGTTATTGAAGCTGGAAATTATTCAGATATTCAGGTTACATTGGCAGATGAGACAACAAATCCGTCTGTAAGTATTGATAGAGATGTCATTTCTCTTATTAAAATTGACGATTTTAATTATACCATTTCATCTCCTGAAGCTGGTGAACAATTAATAATAATTACTGTAGTTGATGCTAGTGGGAATGAATTCATTGGATACCGAAGAATGTTTTTTTATGAGCATGGTACTACCGATTTTAATACTGTAGAAGGGGTTCAGCTTAATTTTGATTTTAACAAAAAACTTATTGCGTTACACGGAGAGCCTGAATTGTTAGAAGAATATCAAGTAACGATAACTTCAGAAAGTATAGATGATGCAGGAAATACAGTAACTGAAACAAGAATAGAAGATCGTGAACGTTGGTACTACTTTTCTAAAGGTTTTGTTTTTAATTATAATCCATTAACAGAACATTTTTATACAATTACCTTGTATGGTGAGAATTGGTTAAGAAATATAGATGATGTTAATTATAATGGAGAAATATATCCTTATCAAATTGACGGGTTAAGTAGTTTTAATAGTGCTACAGGGTTACTAATGGACGAAGTTGTTGAGAAATACGGAGAACCAATTTATAAATCGGATGGAACCACTTTACAATTATACCAATATGATAACGCTACTTTTACTTTTTTATCTGACAATGCAGATGATTACCTTGGTAAAAAAGTTTTGAATATTACAATATTTTAAAAGGCTAATAAGCGATATCAATTCCTAAAGAGTTGATTTTAAAAAAGCTAAACAATAATTACTGTTTAGCTTTTTTACTTTTTTTTTATTCCATTAGCATATCATAAAAAATATTACAAACTGGTATTTTAATACCGTTTAAATCTTTGTGATGAACAGAAAAAAACTTATTCTAAACTAAATCTTATTAAAATGGTCTTGTTTCAGCAAATGCAGCAATTTCGTTTTCGATGTTTTTTAAATAATCAATATCATCAAAACCGTTTAACATATTGTCTTTCTTGTAAGAATTGATGTCAAAAGGTTGCGATTCTCCAGTAGCAACAAGCGTTACAGTCTGATTGGGTAAATCTACCTTGATTTCTGTTTTTGGATCTGCCATAATTGCATCCAACAACTTGTCCGCAAACACCCCAGTAACCTGCACAGGTAAAACACCTACATTTAAACAGTTTCCTTTAAAAATATCTGCAAAAGCCGATGAAATTACACAACGCAATCCGAAATCATATACAGACCAAGCTGCATGCTCTCTAGAAGAACCAGAACCAAAGTTTCTACCACCCACTAGAATTTTAGAACCTTTATATACTTCTTTATTTAAAGGAAAATCTGCCTTTGGTGTTCCATCTGGATGGTATCTCCAATCACGAAAAAAGTTCTTATCAAAATCTACACGCGCGGTTGCTTTTAGGAAACGTGCAGGAATTATCTGATCTGTATCTACATTCTCTATTGGTAATGGATATGCTGTGCTTGTTACTACATTAAATTTATCGTAAGCCATGTTTTAAGTATTCAGTATGCCAGTATTCAGTTGGCAGTAATTATTGATTTTTATAGGTTAAAAGTTCAATATTAAATATTCAAAGTTTTGACTTTGACAAACTATTCAACTTTATTAATTTTATTCTATTTAGACTGTTTTTAGTAAAACTTCCACTTTTTCCCCTTTGGGGAAATGTCCGAAGGACAATGGGTATTTTAACTCGCTAAAAGCGTACGTGGATCTGTAACAACGCCTTCCACTGCAGAAGCTGCAGCCACTAAAGGACTTGCTAATAACGTTCTAGATCCTGGACCTTGTCTTCCTTCAAAATTTCTATTAGATGTTGAAACTGATAATTTCCCTGCTGGAATTTTATCGTCATTCATTGCCAAACAAGCAGAGCAACCAGGCTCTCTTAATACAAAACCTGCGGATTCAATTATTTTATCTAATCCTTCTGCTTTGATTTGATCTACTACTTTGTGTGAACCTGGCACCAACCACGCAGTAACATTGTCTGCTTTTTGCCTTCCAGCTACAATAGAACAAAAGGCTCTAAAATCTTCTATTCTTCCGTTTGTACAAGAACCTAAAAACACAAAATCAATAGGTTTGCCTATCATAGCTTCACCTTCATTGAAAGACATATATCCTAAAGATTTTTTATAAGTAGCTGCGCCTCCTTCTGCGTTTGCAGCTGTAGGGATTGATTGTGTTACGCCCATTCCCATTCCTGGGTTTGTACCATAGGTAATCATAGGTTCTATAGCTGCCGCATCAAAATTAATTTCTGCATCAAATGCTGCATCCTCTTCTGTATATAAAGTTTCCCAATACTTCATGGCTTTGTCCCAAGCCGCTCCTTTCGGAGTTTGAGAACGTCCTTTTAAATATTCGTAAGTTTTTTCGTCAGGTGCAATCATTCCTCCTCTTGCGCCCATTTCAATAGACAAATTACACACCGTCATTCTGCCTTCCATAGACATCTCTGTAAAAACATTGCCTGCATATTCTGCAAAGTAGCCTGTAGCGCCAGAAGTAGATAGTTTAGAAATGATATAAAGAGCCACATCTTTTGGAGTAACTCCCAAACCTAATGTACCATTTACATTAATTCGTAAACTTTTAGGTTTTGGTTGCATGATACATTGTGTAGACAGTACCATTTCTACTTCCGAAGTACCAATACCAAAGGCAATTGCACCAAATGCACCATGTGTAGATGTATGTGAATCTCCACAAACAATAGTTGCTCCTGGCAATGTAATTCCGTTTTCTGGTCCAACAACATGTACGATTCCGTTGTTTTTATCACCTAAACCCCAATGAGAAATTCCGTGCTTTTTAGCATTGTTCTCTAACGCGTTTAACTGATTTGCAGACAAAGGATCTGCTACGGGTAAATGCTGATTAATGGTTGGCGTATTATGATCTGCAGTTGCAAAGGTACGTTCTGGGTACACTACCGTGTTTCCTCTGCTTTCTATTCCTAGAAATGCAACTGGACTGGTAACCTCGTGAATAAAATGACGATCTATAAAAAACACATCTGGTCCGTCTTTTACACTACGAACTACATGTGAGTCCCATACTTTGTCAAATAATGTTTTTGCCATTGTTGTTTTATCTTTATTGAACTAATTTCCTGTGTCAGCTACCAAAAATAGCCTTTTCATGGTGTTTTAAGGACTTATATCTGTTTCTAAAATTATATTCAACTGTTAAACATATCTTTATCTTACTGATAAACAGAATTTTAGTTTGTTTAAAGATACGATGCCTAGTCCTTTTCTGTTTCTTTTTAACTGATATCTGTATCATTAATTTTTAATATATTTATGATGTAAAACAATAAATAATGAAAACAACAGCTAAACATAATGAACGAATTGCAGTGATGACCTTTGCTTCAGTTTTTCCACATTATGTAACAAAAGTGATTCAGAAAAATAGAACTGAAACAGAATTGCTTCAAGTAATAGAATGGTTAACTGGTTTTAACGAAAGTAAATTACAGAAACTTATTGAAGATAAAGTTACCTTTAAAAGATTCTTTCAGGAGGCAAAATTAAACCCTAATGCTCATTTAATTAAAGGAGTTATTTGTGGTTATCGAATTGAAGATATTGAAAACCAATTAACAAAACAAGTTAGATATTTAGACAAGTTGGTTGATGAATTGGCAAAAGGTAAAAAAATGGAGAACATATTAAGATAGATTTTCGAAACACTTTTTTTCAATAAGTCTACAATGACTATCAAACTTTAAATTCTAATTCCGACTGTTATTCGCTTCAAAAATAAAGGTAGCTTTTATATCAGAAGTATAACAGTAAGGCTGAAATTTCAGAAAATAGTTTCATTTCCTGTTAAAAAGTGTAACAAAACATATACATTAGGCGTCTAAAATACAGTATCAAATCACCAACTCATCATGAAAAAGTATCTTTTCCCTCTATTTTTATTTGTACTGTGCCTTAGTTGTACTTCCCCAAAAAATTCCGAAGATTTTATTGCAAACACAACAGGACGTTATTTATTTAATGCAAATGAAGTTTTAGAAGTCTATTTTAAAGAAAAAGAATTATTTATAAAATGGCGAGGCAAAGATGATATACATCCCTTGAAAGTGAATGATAGTTCTTTTTATATGAAAGAACTGAATGAAAAAATAATGTTTGTGAGTCAACCAGAAATTCATATTGAATTGGCACCAAAGACAGAACACGAAGGAATCACATATCATTTTAAAAAAATGAATGCTGATGAAAAAACACCAAATGAATACTTTGAAGCAAAAGAATATGATAAAACCTTAGCTGCTTTTTTAGAAATTCAAAGAAAAGATGCTTTAAGTCCTGAAGTGAGAGAACGTAGAGTTAACGACATCGGATATTCATTTTTAAGAGATAAAGAATATGAAAAAGCGATTGAGATTTTTAAAATTAATACGGTTTTGTATCCTAAAAGTTCGAATACTTTTGATAGTTTAGGGGATGCATATCTTAAAATAAAAGATACAGCAAAATCTATAGAAAATTATAAAAAAGCATTGGCTATAAATCCTGAAAATAGAAGCTCTTTAAGAATGATGAAAAAGATTGATAAAGAATAAGCATGTTAGAACCATTAAAATACCCTATTGGAAAAACAACAATTCCTAAAAATATTTCTAAAAAGAATATTGAAGAATGGATTTCTGTTTTAGAAAGCTACCATTGACGCGATTATTTAATTATTTGATTTTGAAATACTTAACAGTTATAGACTCCGCTACCATTGACGTAGCTTGTAAGTTGCTGTTTTACAAATTATTAATATATGTCTGGTCGAGCGCAGTCGAGACCTCATTAAAACCTCTCGATAGCTTCGCTAGCTACTTTCAATGAAAATGTATTTTCATTTCAGTAATGCTCGAGGAGACATTACGTCATTCCAACCGCTTGATAAATTTTTTTTTCTCGGGTCTCGAACAGACATGTTTACAGACTAATTTACTTCATTATAACCATTTGGTGATTTTTTTTCTAAACCAAATCTTACTTTTTACCAAAATACTCCTATCTTTAAAATCTAATGATACTAATATGAAAACTGCTCAAGAATGGTTTGATGAATATGCGATAAGCCATCAAAATGAAACCAATCAACTGATACATTATATCTGTGTTCCCATCATCTTTTTTAGTGTAATTGGGTTGTTAATGAGCATACCCACTACTTTTTTAGAAAATACGTTTCATCTATACAATCCTTTGTTAGAAAATTGGGCTGCCGTTATGGGTGTTCTTATTTCATTATTTTACTTGCGTTTGGGTTTTTGGTATTTTGTAGAAATGCTTTTTGTACTCTTACTTTGTATTGTTTTAAATTTCTGGTTGAGTAAAAATGTAAACTTATTATATGCGTCTTTTATAATTTTTGTTTTGGCTTGGATGGGTCAGTTTTGGGGACATAAAGTAGAAGGTAAAAAACCTTCTTTTGCGAAAGATTTACCGTTTTTATTAATCGGCCCACTTTGGGTAATTCAAAAATTAGGTAAGAAAAGTAAATAAATGTTTTAAATACCTGTCTTGCTTTGAAAATAGAAAAAAAAAGTTCTAGATACATTTTTTATTTCTGTTACATTGCAACAAAAAACTACTCAAACCGACAAAATATAAGATGAAAAAAGAAATAACTTTCGAAGACTTTTTAAAAGTAGATATTCGAATAGGAACAATTGTGGAAGTCAACGATTTTGAGAAAGCAAGAAAACCAGCATATCAATTAACCATTGATTTTGGCGATTTAGGTATTAAAAAATCGAGTGCACAAATCACCAATTTATATTCAAAAGAAGCGCTACTGAATAAGCAAGTTTCTGCAATTGTAAACTTTAAACCAAGACAAATCGCTAATTTTATGAGTGAAGTTTTGGTTATTGGTGTTTACAATATTGATGGAAATGTTGTTTTACTAAAAGCTTCTAAAGCCGTTAAAAATGGAGAGCAGGTTCGCTAAGTAGGCAGTAGGCAGTAGGAAACTAAAAACTTTGAAACTACTATTAAGAACAAATTGCTTAATTAATTTTTAGGATTATTTAAAATTACCAAAGCACCAATAACGCCAGGAATCCAGCCACAAAGTGTGAGTAAAAAAATAATAAAGAAAGAACCACAACCTTTGTCTATCACAGATAATGGTGGAAAAATAATAGCAAATAAAACTCTAAAAAAGCTCATAATATATAGTTGGTTGGTATATAATTAAGACGAGTTTAAATGAATTTTGTTACAAATAATAGTTGTAAAATGACAAAGTCACAAAACTTCAGAAAATTCCTCGAAGTAATCATATAGACTTTAAAACGAAAATTACATCTGGATACACAATGGTTGACGACAGCTCAACTTTCCCCTTCGGGGAAATGTCCGTAGGACAAAGGGGATAAAAAGGCTACCTTCCATCAAAATACATTTTGATTTTGGCAATGCTACCATTGACGTAGCTTGTAAGTTACTGTTTTACAAATTATTAATATATGTCTGGTTGAGCATTGCCGAGAAGCAAAAGATATTTTCATTTCAGTAATGCTCGAGGAGACATTACGTCATTCCAACCGCTTGATAAAAATTTTTCTCGGGTCTCGAAATGACAAACCATTCTTTTGTCAAAATTATGGATTTCAAATCCTTAGTGGTTTTATTAATCAAATCTACAGTCATTTGTCTTTTCTCTTTCATCTATTTTCTCTCCTTTCAAAAAGTCTACATTTTGTCTCCAAAGAAAATAGCATTCATTAATAACTTATTTGTGCCGTACCAAAAAGCTCTAAAATTGGTATTATCCGTAAAAACGATGACTTTACCTCTACCTAATCTTTGGGTTTTAAATGGAACTGTATTTTTAATCAGTTTAGCGTTTTCTTTTGAAATATAGCCACTCAATAAAGGGTTTGAAGTATACTGAATAGGATTATTATAACTGCGTTTATCAGCTTTTATAAACATTGTAGAATTTCTAAATAAGGCTATTCTATCGTTTTTATATCCGAAATTTATAGGATGAGATCTATCAATATTTGCTTCAAAAATGGCGCCTCCAATAACTTGTGCGCCAGATTTTAAGGACCTATTTTCAAAAGTAATTTCTTTAATGGTATCTGTTTTTACCTTGTCAAAGGCTAAACTGATAAATTTACCACTCGCCAACCATCTGGCTGTATTTTTATAACCAATTAGCGTTCCGCCATTTGTAACCCAAGTTCTTAATTTTTCTTGAGCTACTTTGTCAATAGAACTACTAGGAACTACAATGGCTGTATATTTGCTCAGATCTATTCTTGAAAAATAGCTCATATCTAATCGCGTTACAGGCATGTCAAAACGCTGATCTAACAAATGCCAAATTTCTCCAGAATCGTTTCCTGCAATTCCGTTACCCACCAACATGGCAACTTTAGGTTTTGTAATGGGTCTAAAATTATTACTTCCTAAGTCGATTCCATCATTCAATCCTGTGGTAACTCCGTTGATAGCAACATGACTTTCTGTGGCAATTGTATTTAAAAATTGATACAATTCAGCAGTGTTCATTTTTTGATTTTGAACAGGAATAAAAATGGTTCCATAATCATAAGAAACGCCACCATTGTTAAAGTTTTTCATGGACACTTTTACACGCAAGCCTTTTTGTAGAATGGTGTGTAAAGCTTTTGGTGTGTAATATTCATTCCAAGGCATTAAATACCCGTAATCACTTTTGCTAGAAACAGTTCCTGTGTTCATTTTTAACTCAGAAATTTCATTCCCTGCTTTAGAAAGTGAAATATTTTCAGCATAATCTACACCAAATGCATGGTGAAACGTCCATGCAGAAACATCATAAAACAAACTGTCTTTAAACGTTTTTCGAACATCAAACATTGATTTTACCAAACGTTGATTTTTCTGATTCATAGGAACTACATAACTGTAGCCTTTTTTAAAGTTTTTACCGTTTTGTGTAAAATCATCTTTTACTTCGTGAATTTTAATTTGGTGTCTTTTTAAAACTTCTGCCAAATGGTAACTCTTTGCTGCATCTTTTTCATCGCCAAAAACAATCGCTTTATTAGAACCTGTACTTCTAGATGCTTTGTAAAAGTCTTGTTGATATTGTAAAATCTTGGTTCTCATTTTTCTTGCAGCTTCTAAAGTTGATAAAGCGGCAGTAAATTGGTTTCTAATCGTAAAAGGAAAGGTTAAGATTCCATTGACAGTTTCTTGTGCATGTCCTCTAGAACTTCCTTGTTCGAATAAGATTCCGATACTTCCGTTGATATCTGGAAATGTTGATCCTTTTCCGTAGTAAAAATCATCAAAACTTTCTTCAGAATAATATAGAGAACCTATTTTATCTAACGCTTTCGCATGGTAAGTACCTATTTCTTTGGTCAAATCCTGATTCATTTGTGGTGTTAGCGGATTTGTTCTGCTCGGAATTCCAGGTTGAAAAAAGAAACTAGAGTTGCTTCCCATTTCATGATGGTCTGTTAAAATATTAGGCAACCATTTATGAAAAGTCTCAATTCTTACGCGACTTTCTGGCAATTGCACCGGCAACCAATCACGGTTCATATCAAACTGATAATGATTGGTTCTTCCTCTTGGCCAAATCTCAGTATATTCTCTATCGTTAGGGTCTGGATTGATGTTTTTACTTCTATTTGTGTTTGCCCAGTATGCAAAACGTTGCAAGCCATCAGGATTAAAAGAAGGATCAAATAAAATAACGGTATTCTTTAATAAATCATCAACTTCAGCACCTTCTGCAGCTGCTAAATAATAGGCAACTGCCAAAGCAGCATTCGAACCGCTGGGTTCATTGCCATGAATAGAAAAACCTTGGTATACAACTATTGGATTGTTAGAAACATCTGAATTAGTATCTGTAGCATTGATATGATTTTTTCTAATTGTTGCTAAATTTTGATGATTTGTAGGAGCCGTAATTGTTAATAATAACAAAGGTCTGTCTTCAAAAGTTTTTCCTCTATTCTCAATAGAAATTCTGTCTGAAGCCGCGGCTAACACTTTCATATATTCCACCAACTTGTCGTGCGTTACATGCCACTCGCCTACTTCATGCCCAAGTACAGATTTTGGCGTTGGTATGTTTTGGTTGTAACTAACATCCGTTGGTAAGTAATAAGATAAATCTACTTTTTGAGCAGTAATTGAAAAGGATACGAATAAGAAAAGTACAATGATTTTTTTCATCTAAATTCAGGTTTGGTTATGTACAAATATATGAATTCAAAAATGTTATATTTGGACTTTAACACTCATTTAAGATATATGTATATAAAAAGAATATTTCCAATTAAAGGGATGCTAAAATGGACAAGAAGAGATATTTTTTTGTTTATACTTATTGCAACCACCCCTGTTTTTCTATTTGATATTGTGGGTTTAAAATGGCTTCATGTGCCGTGGTTGCCCTTGGGTGTTTTAGGAACCGCCATTTCTTTTATTGTCAGTTTTAAAAATAATGCTTCCTATGATCGGCTTTGGGAAGCACGTAAAATTTGGGGAGGTATTGTAAATACTTCTAGAACTTGGACCATTATGATAAAAGATTATATAGATGTAAACCATACTAAAAATGAATTTAAAGAGCCAGAATTAGACCTCATTAAAAAACAGCTGGTGCACAGACATGTTGCGTGGTTAACGGCTTTACGATATCAATTAAGAAGTGATAAGCCTTGGGAAACATATTTGAAAAATGACAAACAAAATTCTGAATATAGAAGAAATCATTATATCGTCTGTGAAGACATTGTTGATTTTAAAGAAGCCATTCAACCCTATATATCTAAAAGTGAATTGGATGAAATTCTTTTAAAAGGCAACAAACCTTCGCAACTTTTAGGCATACAATCTAGAAAGTTAAAGGGTTTAATGCATAGCGGACTTATAGAAAATTTCAGGCATGTAGAAATGATGAATGTGCTAAAAGAACTGTATACACTGCAAGGCAAATCTGAGCGTATCAAAAACTTTCCGTATCCGAGACAATACGCAACTTTAAACTATATTTTTGTATGGATTTTTATCATCCTATTGCCTTTTGGGATTATGGAAGGTTTTGAAAGCATTGGCAAACATATTGTTGAAGATTTGGCTTTGCATACTTCTAGAACCCATTTAGGTCATCGAATTCAAGAAGCAATTGCGCAAAATTTCGTCTGGTTTTCTATTCCTTTTAGTACTTTGTTGGCTTGGGTTTTTCATACCATGGAAAAGATTGGTGAAAACACAGAAAACCCGTTTGAAGGCGGGCCCAATGATGTACCAATTACAGATTTAAGTAGAAGTATCGAGATAGATATTCGCCAATTAATTGACGATACAAACATTCCTGAACCCTATCTTTGGAAGAATGATATTGTGATGTAACTTGTTTCTGAAAATAAATAATTTTTTGAACCCAACTATCCTCGATGCAGAACCATAGAGGTATTTAGCTGGTTTCATACCTAGTCAAGCCGGGCACAAGCTTTGACCTAAAAAGGTCAAAAACCATCCCGACAACATTCGGGATTATATTTAGATTCCCGTTTTCACGGGAATGACAATTTCAACGGAAACCCCGAGGCTAGCCCCTCGAGGAATTCTTTTCGATTAAATTCCTGAGCTTTTCAATTTTATAAATAAGTTCTTTTACCTTCTACTATAATTGGGTGCTTCTTTGGTAATAGCCACATCATGCGGATGACTTTCATTGATGCCGCTTGCTGTAATTCTTACAAATTGTCCCGTTTCCTTTAAGGTTTCAATGTCTTTTGCGCCACAATAACCCATTCCTGCGCGTAAGCCACCAATAAATTGATGAATACTTTCATCTAAGTCTCCTTTGTAAGGAACTCTCCCCACAATTCCTTCAGGAACTAATTTTTTAATATCTGCTTCTACATCTTGAAAATAACGATCTTTAGAACCTTGCTTCATCGCTTCCACAGACCCCATACCTCTGTAAGATTTGAATTTTCTTCCTTCATAAATAATGGTTTCTCCAGGAGATTCTTTGGTTCCTGCTAATAAAGAACCCAGCATTACAGCATCTGCACCCGCAGCAATTGCTTTCGGGATATCTCCTGTATAACGAATTCCGCCATCTGCAATTACAGGAACTCCACTTCCTTTGATTGCCGCAGCAACTTCTAGAACAGCAGAAAATTGAGGAAAACCTACACCTGCCACAATTCTTGTAGTACAAATAGAACCAGGACCAATACCTACTTTTACAGCATCTGCACCCGCTGCTACCAAATATTTTGCAGCTGCAGCAGTGGCAATATTACCTACCACTACCTCTAAATCTGGAAATCTTTCTTTTACTTGTTTTAAAACAGTAACCACCCCTTTTGTGTGTCCGTGAGCTGTATCTATAATCACCGCATCTACACCTGCATTTACCAAAGCTTCTGCTCTTTCTACGGCATCACTAGTAACTCCTAAAGCAGCAGCCACTCTTAATCTTCCAAAAGTATCTTTGTTTGCAATGGGCTTTTGAGTCACTTTTGTAATGTCTCTAAACGTGATTAACCCTTTTAATTTATACGCATCATCAACAATTAAAAGTTTTTCTATTTTATAATTTTGAAGAATTTTTTCTGCGTCGTTTAAAGAAGTTCCAACAGCAGCAGTCACCAAGTTTTCGCTCGTCATCACATCTACAATAGATCTTTCATGATCATGCTCGAAACGTAAGTCTCTATTGGTAACAATTCCTTTTAAGATGCCATTGTCGTCTATAATCGGAATTCCGCCAATACCATGTTCTTTCATATTTGCTTTGGCATCTGATACTTTCGCCGTTAAGGGCAACGTAACAGGGTCTAAAATCATTCCGCTTTCTGCACGTTTCACTTTTCTTACTTCTTGCGCTTGTTGCTCAATCGTCATGTTTTTATGCAAAACACCAATACCACCTTCTCTAGCAATCGCAATAGCCAAAGCAGATTCTGTAACCGTATCCATCGCTGCAGACGCAATAGGAACATTGATGGTTATATTTCTAGTAAATTTTGTTTGAATACTTACTTCTCTAGGAAGAACTTCTGAAAAGGCAGGAACTAATAAAACATCATCGTATGTTAAACCTTCTCCTAAAATTTTGTTGTCGTGTGCTGTCATGTTGCAATTAAGGTATAATTGCGAGCAAATTTACAATATATTATTGAATATCAGGATATTTATTTGGGATCATTGTTTATTTCTAAAATCATAAAAAAAAGTTAATATGTTAAAATTTTAAACTTAAAACATTGATTAAAAGTAAACTATATTTATTATTTATATTTAATCTAAATAAACTTTGTATATGTATTGTTGGGTCGTATATTTGCACTCGAAAAAACAACTATTTATAATTAATCTAAATAAAATGAAGCTTAACATATTTCTATTAAGTATCTTATTAACAGCTACTTTAGCAGCACAAAAGAAAGAGAAAAAAGTATTTAAAGGCCAATTAGACTCTATACAAAAACTAGACGAAATCATTATTTCTACAAATGTAATTTTCGGAAATAAATATGTGGCGAAACACAGAACAGGTTCTGCATATTATCTATCGCCAAAAGAGTTACAAAAGTTTGGTTTTACAGATATCAATAGAGCGTTAAGAACCGTTCCTGGAGTTACCATGTATGAAGAAGATGGTTTTGGTTTAAGACCTAATATTAGTTTGAGAGGAACCTCGCCAGAAAGAAGTTCTAAAATTACTTTGATGGAAGATGGTGTTTTAATTGCTCCTGCACCTTACAGTGCTTCTTCTGCTTACTACTTCCCTACAATTGCAAGAATGGAAGCGGTAGAAGTTTTAAAAGGAAGTAGTCAAGTACAATACGGCCCCTTTACAACAGGTGGTGCTATCAATATGATTTCTACGCAAATACCTACTGAATTTGGAGGACAAGTTAGAGCCAGTTATGGTAGTTTTAATTCCAGCCAATTGCATGCTAAAATTGGTGGAGGAAATAACACATTCGGCTATATGGTAGAATACCTAAATTATGGTTCTGATGGATTTAAAACCTTGCCAAGTGGAAAAAACACAGGTTTTAATAAGAATGATGTTGTGGCAAAATTTAAAGTAAATTTATTTCCGAATGCAACTGTAAAACAATCGTTAGAATTCAAATTTCAATATGCAGATGAAGATGGAAACGAAACCTATTTAGGGCTGTCTGAAGAAGATTTTAACGCAAATCCATTTGCTAGGTATGCTTCTTCTAATAATGATAATATGACTACAGATCATACGCAATATATGATCACACATCATTTAGATTTATCTAAAAACTTTAGAATCACAACTACTGGATATCAGAATAACTTTGCAAGAAATTGGTACAAGTTAAATGACATTACTTTTAATGGCGACAAACAATCTATTGCGAATGTTTTAGAAGATCCGAATGCATTTTCTAACCACTTTAATATTGTAAATGGAAGTGTAAACTCTTCAGCAGATGCCATTGGCGTGAAAGCAAATAATAGAGCCTATTATTCTCAGGGAATTCAAACAAAATTAGATTATCACTGGTATCAAGGAGATGCTTTTCATGATATTGAGGTTGGTTTAAGATATCATTATGATGAAGAAGACAGATTTCAGTGGGTAGATAAATACAGTATTTCAGATAGTGGAATATTAGACATTACAACTAATGGAGTTCCTGGAACCGATGCAAATAGGGTTAGCAGTGCAAAAGCCATTGCTTCTTATATTACCTATAGATTAAAATACAACAACTGGACGTTTACTCCTGGAGTTCGTTATGAAAATATTATTTTAGAAAGAGACGATTTTGGTAAAAATGATGTGACTAGAACTGGCGTTGATTTAGCAAGTAGAAAAAATTCAGTAGACGTTTTTATACCAGGAATGGGTGCGAATTATAAATTCAATAATGATTTTTCTCTTTTTGGAGGTGTTCATAAAGGATTTTCTCCTCCTGGAAATCAAGAGGATGAAAAACCAGAAGAAAGCATCAATTACGAATTAGGAACTCGTTTCAACCTTGGAAAACTTAAAGGAGAGTTTGTAGGTTTCTATAACGATTATTCGAATCTTTTAGGAAGCGATTTGGCTGCTACTGGTGGAACCGGTTCTTTAGATCAGTTTAATGCCGGGGAAGTAAAAGTAAACGGAATTGAAGTATTGTTAAATTATAATTTAGCAAAAAAAGGAACTGAATTCTCGTTACCTATTTCTTTTGGATATACTTTTACAAATACAGAGTTTCTAAATAGCTTTGGGAGTTCAGATAGTTTATGGGGAACTGTAACTGCTGGAGATGAGTTGCCATACATACCAAAGCACCAATTGAATGCTGCTTTCTCTTTAGAGCACTCTAAATTTGAATTCAATTTAAATGCAAGATATAATGGTGAATTTAGAACTTTAGCAGGGAGTGGTACGATACCAAATAATGAAAAAGTTGCTTCTAATTTTATTGTTGATTTGTCTGGTAAATACTATGTAACCAAACAATTAAATCTTACTGCAAACGTAATTAACTTGTTGGATAACACCTATGCAGTTTCTAGAGTACCTGCTGGTTTAAGACCAGGACATCCTTTTGGAATATATGGTGGAATGGAATTTAGATTCTAAAAATTCTTTATAAAAATAACTCAAAAAAAGTGCTATTTATTAGCACTTTTTTTTGTTTCCAATTTTAAATAAGCAACCACAGCTTTTCTAATATCAATTGCTAATTCGTTTTCTTTTGGTTGATAAATGGATAGTACTTCTTGATTTTTGTCAGATAAAAAAGGAATGTCAAAACCTTTTAACAAGTAATCTGAAAAAGCAATTGTATAGATTTTATTAGTATCTAATGCTATCTTTTTAATCATCCACTTGTCTCCTACTTTATCAATATTAAAACGATGTAAATAAGCACCTGTTCCTTTTGCTAAAAGGCCATAATCTAAAACACGTTTTAACAGTCTGCCTTTAATTTCAACTTTTAAAATAGCACCACCATAAGGCAAGACTCTAAAAATATCTACAGGTGTTATATTCCCAATTAATTGATCATCAATTCTTATGGAACCGCCATTTACAATCGCTGCATCTAATTCATTATCATATGCAAAAGCCATCGCTTTGGTAATGACTTGACCTAAATTGGTTTGCTTGCTTCTTGTAGGTGTGTCTCTGCCATCTAAAGGAATTTTTGCATTGTAAATAATTTCAGAAGGATTTTTAATCACATCCTTAATTCTTGTATTTAAAATATCTTGCCATTTATTTACGATTTTTTCAACCTTTTCATCTGATGCTATGGAGGCGTTGATTTCTTTTAGTTCTGATTTTACAGTGGTCTCTTTTGTTTTTTTATGATAAGAAATTCGATGAATATAGGCCGTTTTCGCATTTGCATCAGCTTTAGAAATCTGAACATTCCCTACAAAATTATTGCTATTGGTATGCTCATGACCTCCCATGATTAAAGGCAAATTAGGAAGTAACTTCGCGATTCTTTTATCGTTCGCAATTTTTACATGTGTTAAACCAAAGACTACATCTACTTTGTCTTTTAAAGCAGCATAAGAGGTTCTTGCTTTGACAAACATATTTGAATATGCTACATACTCTTTTGGATTTGATGGAATGCAAACACTAATAAAACCCACTTTTATCTTTGTTCCGTCTTCATCTTCTATTTCTTTAATAAAAGTAGTATGTACGTCCTGTTTTTCTCCGTTTATTTCTTTATAAAAAGGAATGGCTCCATTGTCTGTTTTTAGTTTTATATTGGCAGAAATCCATGGAAAGGTACTTTCATTTAGTCTTTTTTGAAGATCCTCTTGTGATACATCAAACTCATGATTTCCAAAAGCAACCAAATCGAAATTCATCGCATTCATTACTTCTACCATTTGTCTTCCACGAACGCGTTCTCCATCTACTTTTAAAGTTCCTAATAAAGACGGATTTAGAAAATCGCCCGCCATAAAGAATAAGGTGTTTTTATTTTCTTTTAACAAATCTTGGTGCACGGTTTCTACTCTTGCCATTCCGCCAAACGCTCCTCCTTGAATGGGTGCAATTTCGTAGACATCATTAATTTGTAAAAAGGTAAATGCTATTTTTCCATCATCTTTTGAAGTTTGTTTTGCGGATGAGCAAGAAACTAGAATACCTATAAAAAGTAATTTTATATATAGTCGCATATATGATTTAAAATGTAAAGTTGATTTTTATTTTTTCAAAAGTAATACCATTAAACAAGAAAGAGGTCGTCTAAAAAGTAATTTTTAGGCGATTTTCTTTTTACTCATTTTTCAGTTTATTTTTTTGATTTTCAATACTTGCTTAAAAAGTTGAATTTTAAAAAAG
>NZ_CANMVP010000015.1 GCF_947501385.1 uncultured Polaribacter sp. | reverse complement strand
ACTGAATACTGAATACTGAATACTGAATACTGAATACTGAATACTGAATACTGAATACTGAATACTGAATACTGAATGCACGTAGATTTACCAGAAAAACGTTATTATAAAATAGGAGAAGTTGCCAAAGCTTTTGATGTAAATACCTCTTTGATTCGTTTTTGGGAAAAGGAGTTTGACATTATCAAGCCTAAAAAGAATGCCAAAGGAAATCGGCTGTTTACTGCGGATGATATTGTAAATTTTAAACTTATCTTCAGCTTAGTAAAAGAAAGAGGATTTACTTTAGAAGGTGCAAAGCAAAAATTGAAAAAGAACCCAGATTCTACCATTTATAATCATGAAATTATCAGTAGGTTAGAAACTGTAAAAGCAGCATTAACCGAAATAAAAAATCAACTATAAAACTTCACAAAATGTCAAAAAAGTATGTAGATATAGAAACACTCAAATACATACTTTATGATGTTCACAAGCTAGAAAATTTACTTTCTAGAGAAAGATTTCAAGAACACGATCTAGAATCTCTAGATTTATTCATAGATTCTGTAAAAGAATTTTCTGACAGAGAATTGCATCCCTATTTCAAAGAAATGGATGAAACTCCTGCATATTATAAAGACGGCACCGTACTGGTTCACAAGCAGGTGCAGAAAGTAATGCATCAATCTGGAGAAATGGGCATCATTGCTGCTTGTTTCAATTATGAAGACGGTGGTTTGCAAATTCCTTTTACTGTATTACAGGCAGCAATGTACATTATGGATGCAGCCAATAATAATTTACCAAGTTATGCAGGTTTAACAGGTGGTGCTGCCGAATTAATTATTGAATTTGGGAATAAAGAATTGAACAAAATTTATGTTCCGAATATGTTGTCTGGAACTTGGGGAGGTACCATGTGTTTAACAGAACCTCAAGCAGGAAGCTCATTGTCTGATATTGTTACCAAAGCAACACCAACAGCAGCAGGTTTTTATAAAATTTCTGGACAGAAAATATTTATTTCTGGAGGTGATCATCAATTTGCAGAAAATATTGTCCATTTAGTGTTGGCAAGAATTGAAGGCGCCCCAAAAGGAACAAAAGGAATTTCACTTTTTATAGTACCAAAAAATAGACCAAAAGAAGACGAAACATTAGAATACAATGATGTAATGACCATTGCCGATTTTCAAAAAATGGGACAGCGGGGTTACTGCACAACCCATTTAGGTTTTGGAGATTCTGATGATTGTAGAGGTTGGCTTGTTGGTGAAGAACACAAGGGCTTAAATCAAATGTTTTTAATGATGAATGGCGCAAGAATAGCCGTTGGTAGAGGTGCTGCTGGCATTGCAATGGCAGCTTACAGAGCATCTTTACAATACGCAAATGAAAGACCCCAAGGAAGAAAATTATCTGCAGACGGAAAGAAAAATCCAACAGAAAAACAGAGTTTAATTATAGAACATCCAGATGTGAGAAGGATGTTATTGTTGCAAAAATCGATTGTAGAAGGTTCTTTGAGTTTGGTTTTGTTGGCTTCAAAATACCATGATATTTTAACAACGGCCACTTCGCAAGAAGAAAAAGAGAAGTACAATTTATTATTAGAGATGATCATTCCTATTGTAAAAACATTTCCATCAGAAGCGGGTGCAGAGGCTGTAGATAATGGTTTGCAAGTGCTAGGAGGTTATGGTTTTTGTACAGATTTTTCACTGCAGCAATATTATAGAGATATTAGAGTTTCTGCGTTGTATGAAGGTACAACGGGAATTCAATCACAAGATTTATTAGGTAGAAAAGTAACGCTGCAAAATGGAAAAGCATTGGAATTGTTATCTGCTGAAATTTTAAAAACCATTATTGCCGCTTCTACCGACCAAGATTTAAAAGCATACGGAACTATTTTAGAGGATACATTAAAACTTTCTCAAAAAGTACTGAATCACTTAATGCCTTTTGCCATAAAAGGAAATTATGAACGTTATTTGGCAGATGCTAATTTGTTTATGGAATATATGAGCATAGTTGTTTTAGGTTGGTTGTGGTTAGAGATGGGAGTTGATGCTAAACATGAATTGTCTAATACTGAAAGAAAATATTCAGAAATATTTTATGAAAGTAAAATTCATACCATGAAATTCTATTTTAAATATGAAGTTCCTAAAACAAATTCACTAGCAGCATCTTTAATGAGTGATGAAGTGGTTACCATCAAAAAAGACAAAGAATATATTTTATAAAGACACCTATCTCAAAACAATATAATTCCGCAAGAAAAGTCTTAATAATCTCAGGTTCTAGCAAAGAATTAGGAAAACAAACGCAAAAGGATTGGCACCTATTGTAGGCTTTAGAAACACAAATTTATTACAGGTATAAATTATATTAGATGGTTCAATATCCCTTTAATTTGTCAAGAATATTAAGTAAATTTGTAAAATAAAAAAATCAACTAAAATTTAAAGATAGAAATTATGAAAAAGTGGTTAATTCCTGTAATAGTAATTATTGTTATTGTATTTGGAGTCTATAATTGGGTAAAAGGTTTTAATAATGAAGCAGTTGTTTTGCAGGAAGATGCAAAAACAACATGGTCTAATGTAGAAAGTGCTTACCAACGTAGAAACGATTTAATTGGTAACTTAGTAAAAACAGTACAAGGCGCTGCAGATTTTGAAAAAGAAACCTTAACACAAGTTATTGAGGCACGTTCTAAAGCAACTTCAACTACAATAAATGCTGGCGATTTAACACCAGAAAATATGGCGCAATTTCAACAAGCACAAGCTGGTTTAACAGGTGCTTTGTCAAAATTATTGGTTTCAGTAGAACGTTATCCAGAATTAAAAGCAAATGCGAATTTTTTGGAGCTGCAAAGTCAATTAGAAGGTACAGAAAACCGAATTAACATTGCAAGAGATAAATTTAATAACGGCGTTAACAATTACAATAAACACATAAAAACGTTTCCGAATTCATTTCTAGCAGGTATTTTAGATTTTGATGAAATGGCGCGTTACAAAGCAAATGCAGGTTCAGAAAATGCACCAGATGTTAATTTCGATTTTAAAAAATAAAACATAAGATGAATAAAGTAGAAGCATTTCTTACTCCCGCAGAAGAAAAAGAGATTATTTCTGCTATAAGAATTGCAGAGAAAAATACTTCTGGTGAAATACGTGTGCATATTGAGGCTTCTTCAGAGAAAGATCATTATGAGCGCGCGCTAGAAGTATTTCATCTTTTAAAGATGTTCAATACCAAAGATGCCAATGCCGTTTTAATTTATGTGGCTGTAAATGACCATAAGTTTGTAATTTATGGTGATAATGGTATTCATAACGTTGTTGCAAAAGATTTTTGGGACACTACTAAAGATGCGATGCAAAACCATTTTAAAAATGGAAATTTTAAACAAGGAATTGTAGCTGGCATTTTAAAAGCTGGTGAAGAATTAAAAGCTCATTTTCCTTGGCAGATTGATGATGAAGACGAACTTTCAAATGAGATTTCTAAAGGATGAGTTATTCAAGTAAGCAGCATTTAGTAGGCAGTATTCAGATGAAGGGTTTTAGTAAAAAAATACTAACACTTATAGCTTTTGTTTTCTCTTTAAATTTTTTTTCTCAAGGATATCAAATCCCTGACAAGCCTAAATTTGAAACCAGTGTTTATGATTATGTAAACCTATTGTCACCTTCTCAAAAAAAGAATTTAGAAAGTAAGTTAATACGTTATTCAGACACCACTTCAACACAGATTGTTGTAGCAATCATTTCTTCTACTAAAGGTGAAGAAATAAAATTTTTAGCGGCACAGTGGGGAGAAGCTTGGGGAATCGGTCAAAAAGGAAAAGACAATGGTGTGTTGATGTTGTTGGCAAAAGACGATAAAAAAATAACCATTCAAGTTGGTAAAGGAGCCGAGCCATTATTAACCGATTTTCAATCGAAAAGAATTATAGAAAGAGTCATACTTCCTGAATTTAGAAAAGGAGATTTCTATGAAGGTTTAAACAAAGGATCAGATTATATTTTTAGAACTTTAAATGGAGAATTTAAAGGAACGCGTAAAGAAGATGCTAAAGGTTTCGATCCTGGAGCTATTTTTTTTATATTGATAGTGATCATCTTTTTTATCTTAGTTTCTAGAGGAAATAAGAACAACGGAGGTGGAAATAAACGCTATAGAAAACGCACACTTGCAGATACCATTTTAAGCACAATCATTTTAAGCAACGCTGGTAGAGGCGGAGGAGGCTTTGGTGGTTTTGGCGGTTCTTCTGGTGGCGGAAGTTTTGGCGGAGGTGGCTTTGGTGGCGGTTTCGGCGGTGGAAGTTTTGGAGGTGGAGGCGCTTCTGGTGGCTGGTAAACAGTCCATTTGTAATTTTTTACTATGTTGAAAAATAGATTCTTCAAGTTTTAAAAACCTGAAGGATTTGAATTAAAAATTTGTATTCATGAAAAAGCTTGCTATGTTTTTTAGTTTATTTTTATTTTTTAGTTGCCAGAATTTTGGGCAACTAAAATTATTGGCAGATTTACCAAAAACGTTAGAGGAAGTTTCTGGAACAGAAGTAGCGCCAACATCTAATTTAATTTGGATGATTAATGATGGTGGAAATAAATCTGAACTATACGGTTTAAACGAGAAAGGAAAAATAATAAAAGAGGTTTACATAAAAGCTAAAAACCACGATTGGGAAGATTTAACTTCTGATGAAAATGGAACTATTTATATAGGTGATTTTGGGAACAATCGAAATCGGAGAAAAAATTTATCGATTATTATTGTCAATAAAAATGAGTTGGATGAAAAGAATGCTGAAGTAGCAGAAATAGAATTTGAATATCCGAATCAGTATAAATTTCCACCTAAAAAAGAAAATCTATATTTTGATACTGAGGGTTTTTTCTACTTTAAAAAGGCACTATATATTGTAACAAAAAGTAGGGTAAAAGGAAATTACGGTAAAACTACTTTGTATAAAATTCCTGCAACAAAGGGAAAATATACTGCTAAAATTGTAGATGAATTTGAGAATTGTAAAAATTTAGAATGTTGGATTACTTCTGCGGATATTTCAAGCGATGGAAAAAAAGTAGCATTGCTTTCTCAAAAAAACGTGTTGATTTTTACAGATTTTAAAGGCGATAAATTTCTTTCTGGAAAAGTAACTACCATCGATTTAAAACACCGTTCTCAAAAAGAAAGTGTTACTTTTAAAGATGCCAATACATTATTAATTACAGACGAAAGAGCACATGGCTCTGGAGGTAATTTGTATGAGTTGAAAATCAAATAGAGATTTTAAAAACTATATTTATAAATCAGCAATCCCCAGCCCAAAGCTAAAAATAAACCTCCTAAAGGTGTAATGGGGCCTAAAAACGTTAGTTTTTTATTGTTTGCAGATGAAATGACCAAACCATAAATAGAAAACGAAAATAATAGGATACCAATCACAAAGGCATACACAATGTAGTTGTCTATGGTTAGTTCTGAAGTAAACTGAAAACCCAAAACAACTAAAACAATGGCATGGTACATTTGATATTTTACACCCGTTTCAAAACTCTGTAACTGTTCTAGAGTCAGTTTTTTCTTTAGGAAATGCGCGCCAAAGGAAGCTAAAATAATGGCTAGAAAACCAAATGTTGCTCCAGTTAAAATTGCGAATTGATGCATGACTTTAAAAATCAAATCCTAAATTAAACGTAATTCGTACACCATCATTACTATGAAAAGCACCAATACTAGTGGTTAATATATTGGCAGCATTTAAAAAGATTCCACCACCATAAGAAGTGTTTGGTACTGCAGATTGTTTTGGCATTACGGTCAATGTGGTTGGCGTTCCCCAAACCTTTCCATAGTCAAAACCACCATAAACACCTATGTGAATAGGTAAAATAGCTGTTCTTAAATTACTAATATTGTAACGGACATCTGTGGTATGATAAAATGCATTTTTACCAGTAAAACGTTCATTTCTATAACCACGTAGTCCTTCGTTACCACCAATAGAAGCTGCTTGGTAAAATTCAAAATCATCACCAAAGGTAAAGTGACCATCAACTTTAGATGCTAAAACTAATTTTCCATTCGGAATTAATTTATGTGTAATCGCTAAAGAAGAGGTTGCATAAGAAAAGTTTTTAGCTTCCTCCAAATTAAGGGTATAGCCTAAGAGCGCATTAAATTCTAATCCTAATGTTGGGAAAGCGACATTGTCTGAATGTTGATAATAATAGTTAGCTTCTGTATTAAAGAAGTTTTGAGCATTAAAAATAGGATTGCCCGCAGCGTATTGAGTTTCTAAAAATCTATCAGCTGTTCTTTCTACATCGAAACTTTGAAAATTTGCCGCAAATGTCATTTTTGCTCCTAAATCTCCTCTCCATTTTAGAAAAGAACCTACTTGAAATTTTCTAATTTTTACTCTGTTGTAATCTCTATTTTCTAAATCATCTGCCTCTAAATTGATGGAGTTATTACCATAACCAAAAAAGTTTTTAGCATAATTAGGACTATTAAACTCAGCATTAAAACCTAAATTTAATTTGTCTAAAATATTGGCATACTCACCGTTGTATTTTAATTCGTACCCATCTGTTGCAAAGTAGTAATAACCTTCTATAATGTGTTTTCTGGTAAACGGGTTTCTTTCAAATCCATTAACTAAAAGCGTATTTTTTAGCCCTATTTTTAAACCATCATCTGGATTGTAACCAATTGCGGGAGAAATCAAATTGCTTTTGCTCATTAATTTCATGTAATTATAAGTATTTGTCTTATAATCGTCTGTTATTTTCTTATTGAAATTCTTGGTTTTAAAAGTGTTTTTCTTCGTTTTATAATCATACACTTTTACAAGTTTAGGTGTATTTATCTCATAAATATCATTGTTTAAACCTCCAATAAGCTTAATTTTTATTGGTGTTTTTCCTGTGGCACCATTTACTTCAAAATAATCATCATCATCTAAACCATAGACCCAAATATCTTCTGTGATGTTTCTTTTATACCTTCTTTTATGAAAAATATCTGCTTTTTTACCATCTTTAATTCGATATCCAATCACTTCAGTATCGCCATTTACATAACGGTTAATTTCAAACCAATCATCTTTATTGGTTCCTGTAATTACTTGAAATCTGTTGAGGTGTTTAAAATATTTATCAGCTATTTTTTGAAGATTTTTTCTTCGTCCTTTTAATTTTCTTTTAATATCGTTAATAGACTCATATCTAATTTCTTTTGGGAAGTTAGAAAAAGCATTTTCTATAACTTCATCTGTAATTTGATTTTGAATGATGGCTACTTGCTGGTCCCAATTTTGTTTACCAGACTCTCTAATCAATCTCATATCTAATGGATACGCAGACAAGCTAAAATGTTCTGGATTTTTAATGTCTTCTTCATAAGAACGCATTCCTTTTAATGCAGGAATGGCACTTGTTAAAAGATTCATCAAAAAACCGTCACTAAAAATAGAAAACGCTTGATCTCTGTCTCTTGGCACGGGTCTGTAAACAACTTTTTCACCTTCTTCAAATGCTGCCCACCTCCATTGATCTTGATGTCTGTCCCAATCTCCAATTAACATGTCAAACAAACGCGCTCGTATGTAAGAAGCCTCGTCTAAAACGTATTTCTCATCTTTAGCTAAGTTTTTTCTCAAATCATCTGTACTGATAATTTCATCAGAAAACCCGAAATATTCTTTATCTCCATGACCCTCTGAAGTTCTAGCTTCAATCATGTACAATTCGTCACCAAATTCTGAATTAAAATCTTTTAAACCTTCTTGTTTTGGCACGTAAAATAAGATTGGTTTTGTATGATAAACATCTATCGCTTCCGCTAATTTACCAATTGTAAAGGGTGCGTATGGGTGAGATCCTGTAAAAACATCTAACAACAAATCTTCTGTATAGGTTTTTTTAAATTGCCCTTCTACATATTGATCTTTAAAAGCAACTGCTTGTAAGTATTGCACTGCGTTTTTTCGCAAAGCTCTCATTACGTATTCTTTACCTTCTTTATCCTCTAATCTTAGCGATTTTGATTGATGTCCGCCACCTTTTCTAACAGGTTTTAAACCGCCATATAATGTGTCTAAATTTACTGTTGGAGCAATAATTTTTTGACCAAAATATTTACGATATCTTTTTCCCCAAAGTAGCTTGTACACTTTTCCCTTTTTTACTTCAGAATCTGTGTAGATTGCAGCTTCTTTTTCAGATAGTTTTGAATTTGGGAAATCTTTAAATTCTACGACACTATCTTTTTTAAATACATTTGCTTCAAAAACTATTTTACGTTCTTTAGCTGTATAAAAATGTACTGTAGAGGCACCATCTTCATATACATCTAATCTTGCAAAACCTTGCGTTCCGTAAGAAAAAATACCGCCATTCACATTTTTTGTAGCTGTTATCTTTGAGCCAGAACCACTTACAATTTGTGGTACATTATCTTGAACAATGTATTGAATACTATGCTCATGACCAGAAACAAAAATTACTTTTTCATTTTGTTGTGCTAAACTAATAATACGTTTCCTTAAGAGATTGTATTTTTCATTTTGTTGATCTGTATTTGTAACTCCAGAAGTTTTTCTTAAAATATTAAGGGTTGTTCCTAATATTGGCAATGGTTTTGAGTGACTTTTAAAGGAATAATACCCACCATGAGGGCCGTTTGTGAACATCGGGTGATGCAGCGCAATTAAAGTAGTTTTTCCTTGAGATTTCTTTAAAAGCCCTTCAAACTCCTCGAAAAATTTCTCTCTTGTTTTAATTTCACATTCATCATTTATTCCTGGATGATTGTCCCAGTTTGTTACATACCAATGGGTGTCAACAACAATGATGTTGATGTCATCGTTCACTTCAATTTTTTCTAAAGGACACCCTTTTTCTGGTAAAAAAGTATTTTTACCCAAAGCTTCTTCTACAAGTTTTTCTTGTCTTTTAAGCCCTTTTAAACCACTATACCAATCATGATTTCCTGGTATAAAATAAGTTTTTCCTGGAAATTTTTTTCCGATGTCTGTTTGTACTTTTAACCTATGTTTTGCTAATTTATAATTTTTAGAATTCTCTTTGGGAATGCCTCGTTGATACACATTGTCTCCTAAAAAAATTAAGGTGGAATTCTTTTTTGCAGTTTTTATTTCTTGTTCGAGGTAGGATAAGGCAGAATCTTTTTTATTTAGATCAGAATTACCAGCATCTCCAATCAGGTAAAAAGAATGAATAACTTTAGAAGAATCGTTTCTTGAAACGTATTTGTGATCATCTACCACTTGCATCTTAATAGTTGCACAGGCAGAAATTAAGATAGAAAAAATAAGAATATATAGTATTTGTTTAATAATTTTCATAGCGTAAAAATAACTATTTTAAAATAGAGTTATTATAGTCTTTTAGGTCTTTTTCGGTGTCAATATCTATAAAATTGGTCTGTCTATCAAATAAAATTACATTTTTATGATTATTTAGTAATTCCTGAGCGCCAAAATCTCCAGTGAGTTCTTTTAATTTAAAAAAATATTCTTTTGGAAATATTGCTGGAACACCTGCTCTGTAGCTATAATTAGAGGCTATTGTTTTCGTAGGATATTTTCTAGAAAAACCAATCATTTCATCTAAATACTCTTTTTCTATTGCAGGTTGATCGGCTAGCAATATCAAAACAGCATCGTATTTTTGTGCTTTCTTTTCAATTTCAACAATCCCAGAAACAATGCTAGAACTCAAACCGTTATCAAAATTTTTATTATCAATAAAATGAATGTTTGCTAAAGAGATTTTCTCTCTAATTTTTTCAGCATTTGCCCCTAAAACACAGTAAACATTATTTGTATTTAGACTTTTGGCTTTCTTTAATACGGTTGCTAGTAAAAAATCAGCTCCAATTTTTACCAATTGTTTTGGAGTCTTCATTCGAGAAGATTTTCCTGCGGCCAAAACTAAAATAGCAACATCTTTCATTTTTAAGTAGTAATTTTTCCTTTTAATTGCCTCAAAGAAAAAGGTTCTTTTTCTCTTGTTGTAGATAAAATTTCTGCAATGATAGAGACTGCAATTTCTTCTGGTGTTTTTGCGCCAATATGCAAACCAGCGGGTGTGTAAATAATATCTAAAAATTCTTCTTTTGTATCTGGAGCAAAATCAAAAAGCTCGTTAAAAAGTTTCTCTCTTCTGTTTGGTGCTCCCAAAACACCTATATATTTTGGTTGATACTTTGATAGTTGCACTAAGTATTTTAAATCTTGTACATAACTATGATTCATTAAAACGATCGCAGTGTTTTCTTCAATATTAAAAAACTGAATGGTTTCTGGAGTTTCACCAATTACAATGTGAGCTCCAGGAAAATCTTCAATATTTTTTGAATCTTTTGCAGCTGTTATAACCTCTATTTGCCAACCTAAATTTGAAGCTATTTTGCACAACTTTACAGCATCATGTTCACCGCCTATAATCAATAATCGAAACAAGGGGTCTAATTTTTGACTAAACCAATTTTTAGTTTTTGCAGTTCTTATATTAAAAGTGTCTGAGAATATAAACTGTTGAGAATTATTTAATGTAAGGATAGAACCAAAGTTGCCCATACTTTCATCTTCTTTTTTGAAATAGGAATCAATTTTTATTGTTTCTCTATTCTCTAAGGCTTTTAAAAATGTATTTAAAAAATGGTTTTCAATATAAAAAGGTTCTATTAAGATGTATAAAATACCTTCACAACCTAATCGATATCGACCATCATAGGTTATTATTTTTGCAATTTTACTTTTAAAGACTGATTGTGCTCTTCTTATGATTTCTTTTTCTACACAACCACCACTTACAGCACCTATATAAGAACCATCACTAGTAATAAGCATTCGAACTCCAGGTTTCCTGTAAGAGGAACCTTCTAGCGCGACCACGGTAACCAGCACATTTTTCAATCCTTTTAGTTGCTTGATAAATGCTTGCTGAATGATTTCTTTCAATTCGTGCAACATAAATTTAAGTCAATTTTAAGGGCATTTCTGTCAATCTTTTCCCTGTTAATCTTCTTACAGCGTTTGCTATTGCAGCTGCAATGGGTCCTAATGGAGGTTCACCAACAGGTAATGGTTTGTCTACTCCTTGCAATAAATGAACATTTATTTCTTTAGGAGCATGTTTCATCAACGCCATGTCGTAAGGACCAAAAATTGTGGGTTGTAATTGGCCATCTTCAATGTACATTTTTTCGTGCATTGCTGCACTCATTGCCATGATCATTGCGCCTTCGCATTGTGCTTTTACTTGGTCTGGATTTACGGCAATTCCACAATCCATTACACAAGTTACTTTGTGAACTTTAATTTCGTCATCAACTATAGAAACTTCTACCACCTGTGCACAAGGTGTTCCTGTATCTGTAGAACAGGCAAAACCCATTGCTTTTCCATTTACAATTGCATCAGAATAGTTGGCTTCTTTGGCAACTTTTTCAATTACGTTTTTTAAACGAATTCCTTCTTCGTTGTTCTTTATTTGCGCCAAACGCAACGCAATCGGGTTCTTATTTGCTTTTAATGCCAATTCATCTACAAAACTTTCAATCGCAAAAGTGTTTGCCAATAAACCCAAACTTCGCCACCAACTCGTTGCAAAAGGCAGTGTTTTATGCCATTGTACTGCACGAATATTTTTAATTGCACTGTAATGAATACTTCCTCCACGAATGGCTCCAAAATCTGCACCCAAAATAGTGTGTGCAATAGCTGGCATTAATGCAGAATCTATTGCTACATTTCCACTTGAAAAATGATGTTCTAAATTCGCAATCAATCCTTCTGAATTTAACTTTCCTTTCATAATATGATGCGTTGGCGGACGAAACATATCATTCTGAAATTCTTCTTTTCTAGTAAAAAAATACTTTATTGGTCTGCCAATTGCTTTAGACATTTTTACTGCTTGGATAGCATGATTGGTATTTAGCCTTCTCCCAAAACCACCTCCCAAATATGTTGGTATAATATGTACATCTTCAGTATCTAAATCTAGCGCTTTTGCAACTTGATTTTGAGTAATACCAACAACTTGTGTAGAGATAATAACCGTTACTTTACCGTTTTTATAAGAAGCAACTGCTCCATTGGGTTCTATTTGAGCATGAGCTCCCATTGGACTTTTAAACTCTAGCTCTATAGTGTTTTTATCATCTTTTTCCAAATCATCACCCTCTTTTTGAACCATCATTTCATTGCCATTTCCTACAGAAATTAAATTTCTAATTTCTTCTTCTGTCCACTTTTTGGGAATGTTCCATGCTACATCAACTTCCATTTTTGCAGCCAAAGCTTGTGCATAGGTTTCTGCAATAATACCCACCCAATCATCAATTTGAACAACTTTTACAACACCAGGCATTTTTTCAGCTTTGTTGAAATTTACACTTTTAAAAGTGGCGCCAATATATTCTGGTCTCATAACAACTGCATGCAGCATATTTTCCATTTCTGCGTCCATCCCAAAAATAGGATCTCCAAAAACTTTTGCTTTTAAATCGATTCTAGCAATTGGTTTGCCAACTAATTTATACTCTTTAACAGCTTTTAATTTTGGAGTCTCAGGAATTTCCCATTCAGTAACATCTTTTACTGCATCAACATAACTTATTTGTTTTCCATTTCCAGAAACAATTCCATCTTCTGTGGATAAACTTTCAACAGGAATGTTTAATTTTTTTGACGCTTCCATTTTGATCATTTCACGCATGGTGGCTGCCATTTCACGCATGGGTTGCCACATAGAAGCTACAGATAAACTACCTCCAGTTCCTAAACTATCTACAACGCCACTTGCTGTAGATGCTGCAATTACTTGAATTTGATTGATATTGATGTCTAACTCGTCTGCAGCAATTTGTGCCAAACCTGTAAAAGTTCCTTGACCCATTTCCACTTTTGGTGAATGAAGTATTACCATATTATCTTTTGTGATTTCGAACCATAAGTTTGGTTTTGTTCCTGAACCTGAATATGGCGCAACAAAAGATTCTGCAAAATCAATTATTTGTCTTCGAATAGGGTTTCTAAAAACATAGGTTCCTATTGCTAAAACTCCTACAGTGCCTAAACCACCTCTTACTAAAAATCTTCTTCGGGATATGTTTTTGCTCATGGCTTAATTTTTAGTTTCTCTAGTTAGTTCAGCAGCTCTATGAATGGCTTTTCGCATTCTATAATAGGTTGCACATCTACAAATATTTATAATATTATCATCAATATCTTTGTCTGTAGGATTGCTATTTTCTTTCAATAAAGCAGCAGTTGCCATCATAAATCCTGGCTGGCAATACCCACATTGTGGTACCACTTCTTCTATCCAAGCTTGTTGCACAGGATGTGGGTTTTCTTCATTTCCTAAACCTTCAATGGTGGTTATGTTTTTGCCTTCTGCAAATTTTACTGCATAAGAACAAGAGCGCACGGCAACATCGTTTACATGCAAAGTACATGCGCCACATGCTGCTTTTCCACAACCGAATTTTGTTCCTTTTAAATCTAAAAGATCTCTAACAACCCACAAAAGAGGAGTATTTTCATCTTCAATAGCAACAGAAACTTCTTTATTATTTATAGTAAATGATATTTTCATGTATCTTTTTTAGGTGATTAATTTTCTGGAATAATTGCTCCATTTGCAAACCAGGCTGTTACAACTTTTTTGTATTCTTCTTCAGAAAGTGGTGGTTTTTCTCGTTTATTTCCAGCTGCATCAATTCCAGGATTCCAAGCCCATAAAACCAAATCATCTTCCGTTAAATGTTTTTCTATTTCTTTAGGCGTTTTGCCACCATTTTTATTGATATTTAACATTACTGCTGCAATCTCTGCTCTTGTTAAACCTTTCCAAGCCATAGATTGTGGAGCTAAACCCCAATGTGGAGCTCCTGGAACTCCAGAATAATTATTGTTTTCTTTTTGATGACAAGTCATGCATTTGGTAGCTTCAAAACCATGGTCTTCTTTACCACCCTTCATTCCAAAATAATGAGGATGACTTTCCATGCCTTGTTTTGGAACATTATCACTTGGGTGACAATTCATACACCTTGGATGCGTTAATACATCCATCATTTTGTTAAAATTATCTTTGTTTTCTGATGAAATAATTCTTGTATTTTTTATAGAAATATATTCAGTTTTATTGGTTGAGTAATTAGATGCGAGCAGAATTCCCCCCAATAAAAGCAATGGAATAATGTATAGAATTTTAGGTTTCTTCATAAAGTTTAATTTGTAGATAGCAAAACAGATTTTGAATTTACTAGTTTTAGCTAAATTAGCAATAATTTATTTGGGAAAATAGTGAATGAAGTAGATGCAATATTTTAGAATGAAATTACTTTAGGTTTTTTGAGAATTCTCTAGTTAACAATGCTAACTTCGGATGGATATATTTTTCACAAAAAGGTTTGTTAGGATTCTTTTGATAGTAATTTTGAAATTGTTCAGATGAAGGTTTGAATTTTTTTAATTCAATTATTTTAGTAATGATTTTCTCATTAAAATTGGATTGTAATTCATCAAGAATTTGTATTACTTTTTTTTGTTGATTTGTATTAAAAAAATAAATCGCAGACCGATATTTATTTCTAAAAGAATGCTTACTTGTGCTTTTGTGAGTCAATAAATGAATTTCAATTAAAATTTTTAAATCGATTTTAGCAGCATCAAATGCAACAATTACAGCTTCAGAAAAGGTGGCATTTTTATTTTTTGAAGCAATAAAACCTTGTGCTACATTTTTAACACCTTTTAAAGATTGAAAAACGGCTTCTGTACACCAATGACATCCACCACCAAAAGCTATTTTCGTTAATTCCAAGTCAATTTTTTTCTTTCATTCCAATACAATTCGTTGGGAACTCTAAATGAATTTAAAATTTCGATGTCTTCATTTGATAATGAAAACAAATTCATTTTTAAATTTTCTTGTAATTGTTTTTGATCGCTTGCACCACTTAAAACTGTGCTTTTTGAGATTGTTTGCTCGCAATATTTAAGAGAAATAGCATCAATACCAACTTTATATGTATCAGCTAATTTTTCTAAAGTAGAATATATATCACTATAATTCGGATAATCAGAATTTCTAAAAACTCTGCCATTTGCCAAAGCTTCTTTGATAATAATTTTTTTATTTTGATGATTTAATTCATTCGCAATTTCCTGTAAACTTTGGTCTAAAAAATTATAGGTCACTTGAAAAACATCAAATAATTGTTTTCCATCAATCAAAACATTTAATCCTTTTTTTATGACTTCAACTTGATTTGTACCAGAAGTTGTCAATCCAATTTTTAGATTGTGTTCTTTCTTTAAAAAAGCCAATCGTTTTAAAACTGCTGTGTTTTCTAAAACGCCAGTTTCTAAAGTTGCAGAATGAATTTGATATACTTTTAAATAGGGAAGCAATTTTTTAGAGAAGTTCCATTGTTCATTCAATTTTGCTAAACTATGCTCTTTTACTTCATGAATTGTTGCATTTACATCAAAATTTGCAGTATAAGTATACCCCCATTTTGTAGCGATTTCAATAGAACTATCATTTTTAGTTTGCAACCATTTTAACACTAATTCTTCTGCCAAACCATAACCAGGAGCCGTGTCAAAATATCTGATTCCTGAATTATAGGCTTTTTCTAAAACGTAAAAACTTTGTTTTCTAAATTCTTCTAAATTTGAAAACGCTGTATCTTTTAAACGAACATTAATGTACTGAGGTCTCCCTAAAGCTGCTGTTCCTAATCCTAATTTCATTTTATAAAAGTTTACTGTTTTCTAAAAAATGAATTACTTTTTTAGCGGGCATTTCGCAAGGTTTTAAAAGCTCTTTTTTAGAAGTAATGTATAATTTAAGCTGATAAAATCTGTTCCTTGTAATTCTTTTCCGTAGATTTTATAAGACTTTCCATTGTTAAAAGTTTGTTTTGTGATGCTGTACTTTTTCTGATTGTAAATTGCCTCTGAATATCCTTCTGATAGGTTTTGAATGAATTTTAAAATATCCATAATTTAAAATTATTGATGATTATTTTATTCAGTAATGGTGACTCCTTTCCAAAAAGCCACCCGATTTTTTATGTGAGTTGCAGCCGGAAAAGGTCTTCCATAAAACCAAGCGGCATCTTTGTTTTCTTTTCCATTAACGACTATTGAATAATAAGAAGCTTCACCTTTCCAAGGGCAAGTTGTTCTTGCGGTACTTGGTATAAAATATTCTTGTTTGATACTGTTTTCTGGAAAATAATGATTGTTTTCTACAACAACAGTATCATTACTTTCTGCTATAATTTCGTCATTCCAAATTGCTTTCATAGTAGTATTTTTAATGTTAAGAACTGCAAGATAACATAGAACACCCTACTTTGTTTCTTGCCCATTCAGGTCTTTTTGCAAACCATTTTTCATTTTTTGGTTGTTCTGAATACGGTTTTTTTAATAGTTGAAATAATGCATCAATTAAAGAGTAATCACCTTGATTTGCTGCGTCGATTGCCAATTGCGACATGTAATTTCGCAACACATATTTAGGATTTATAGCATCCATTTTTTTCTTTCTTTCTTCGGAAGAAAGGGATTCTTTTTTTAATCGATCTGCATATTTTTGAAACCATAAATTCCATTGATTTTTTACTTCCTCAGAAATATTTTCGAAATCATAAAAGGCTTTTTTAATCAATGCTAAATTTGAATTTTCCTCAGAAAAATTACTTAAATTTCTAAAGAAAATCGTCATATCTGTTTCGGTCAACTGTAAAATATCTTCTAAATGCTGAATAAGCTTTAAATCGTTTTCATCATCCAAAAATAAACCCAATTTAGATTGCATCATTCTTAAAGATTTCTTTTCAAAGTCTACTTTATACTGATGTAAAATTGTTTCTAAAGGTTCCACATCTTCAATAATAGGGTACAAAGCATTTGCGAGCTGATACAAATTCCATAAGCCAATATTTGGTTGGTTTCCGTATCTATAGCGTTTGTTTCGTATGTCTGTTGTGTTGGGTGTCCAGCCAAAATCGAAACCTTCTAACCAACCATAAGGACCATAATCAATTGTTAAGCCTAAAATAGACATGTTATCTGTATTCATTACTCCGTGTACAAAACCAATTCTTTGCCAATGAAGAATCATTTCTAAAGTGCGCTCAGAAACCTCTTTAAAAAAGTGGATATAGGTTTCTTTAGAAGGCTTTCCTAGATGTGAAAAATGATGTCTTATAGTATAATCTACTAAGATTTTTAAATTTTTAGGATCATTTCTTGCCGCAAATATCTCAAAACTTCCAAAGCGTAAAAACGATGGCGAAATCCTTGAAACGATTGCTCCTTTTTCATAGGCAGCATTTCCATTGTATAAAACATCTCGTAAAACTTTATCTCCAGACAAACTCAAAGACAATGCGCGAGTTGTTGGGACGCCTAAATGAAACATGGCTTCACTACATAAATATTCTCTAACAGAAGATCTTAAAACGGCCAAACCGTCTGCTGTTCTAGAATAAGGTGTTTCTCCGGCGCCTTTTAATTGTACTTTCCAATTTTTAGAATTGTGCTCAACTTCAAATAAATTAATAGCTCTTCCGTCTCCTAATTGACCTGCCCAATTACCAAATTGATGTCCAGCATAGCACATGGCATATGGTTTTGTATCTGGATATACTTCGTTTCCGGTAACTACGTTTTTAAAAAAATTAGAATGGGTTTCTTTTTCAGAAATACCCAATTCTAAAGCCATTTCTGGCGAAACATGAATGGCTTCAGGATTTGCAGTTTTTTTTGGAGACACAAAAGAAAAGGCAGCATTTTCTACTTGTCTTCTTGAGTTTTCTTTAATCGCATCTGCGGGCAACTCTTCAATAAAAGCATTTTTTATGTTTAATTTCATATTACTTTTTTTTACAAGAGACTTAAGTCTCTTGTATTATTTCAGCTTATCTGAATGTAACTTGCGCAATTTCGCCAATTTTGGTTCAATTACAAAAGTGCAATATCCTTGTCCGTTATTATTCTTATAAAAATCTTGATGTTCCTGAGTTGCCTCATAAAAAATTGCTAACGGAGTAATTTCGGTAACAATTTTATCATCATAGTAAGACTGAATTTGTTTTAAAACTTCGGCTGCAATTTTCTGTTGTGTTTCATTATGATAATAAATTACAGATCTGTACTGAGTACCTTTATCTGCGCCTTGTCTATTTAACGTTGTTGGGTCATGTGTGGTCATAAAAATAACAATAAGATCTTGATAAGATATAACCGTTTCATTATAAGTAATTTGAATTACTTCTGCATGACCTGTTAAACCTGAACAAATTTCTCGATAGGTTGGTTTTCCAGGAGCGTTTCCGCCAGCATATCCAGAAATTACTTGCTCTACACCTTTTACTTCTTGAAATACAGCTTCTGTACACCAAAAACAACCCCCTCCTAAAGTGGCAACTTTTCTATTTTTATTACTCATTTACTTCCTCTTTTTTCTAAGTGCATAGCTTCAGAATTAATACAATAACGCAAGCCACTAGGTGCGGGTCCGTCAGGAAAAATATGTCCTAAATGCGCATCACATGTATTGCATAAAACTTCAACTCTAACCATACCAAAAGAAACATCTTTAAAGTATTTAATTGCATTTTCTGTGATAGGTTGCGTAAAACTAGGCCATCCAGAACTCGATTCAAACTTTATCGTAGCGTCAAATAAAGGAGTGTTACAACATACACATTTGTATTGGCCTTCCTCATAAATACTACACAGAGCACCTGTATGTGGTCTTTCGGTTCCTTTTTCTCTGGTGATTCTAAATTGTTCTGGAGTTAATATTTTTTTCCACTCTGTCTCCGTTTTTTCTACTCTTTTATTCGGGGTAGGGTTTCCTTTTGTTGCGAAACGGATAATTTCTTTCCAAGTAAGCATATTTGATTCTTTTTTATTTTTATATGAATGATCTTTTTTAGACGAAAAACAGTGCTTCAACTTACAAAAAAAATAAATTTGCAGTTGCTGATAGCAATACTTAAATTTACGACATAATTCAAATAAAATAAACCATTTTTAATTGTTTATTTTTATATAAAATTTTACGATGAGCACATTAATAATTGAAGTAGAAAAATTCGTTTTTAATTTATTAAGTAAAAATTTGAATGCAAATTATGTATATCATAATCTTGCGCATACGCAAAGAGTTGTAGAAAAAACAAATGAAATTGCAGAAAATTCAGAAATAGAGAAAACTACTGCAGAGAATCTAGCAATTGCTGCATGGTTTCATGATACTGGTTTTATTGAAGGGTCTAAAGATCATGAAGAAAGAAGTGTAAAAATAGCTACAGAATTCTTAAAAGCTAAAAATATTTCAGAAAAAAGAATTCAAGTAATTTCTGAAATTATATTGGCAACAAAAATGAATCATGTACCTAAAAATATTTTAGAAGAAATTATTAAAGATGCAGATTCTGCACATTTAGCTTCTAATAATTTTTCTGATTATACTTCTTTACTAAGAAAAGAGTGGGAGCTATCTTTAGATAAAAAGTATAAAAATGAAGAATGGATAGAATTGAACTTATCTTTTCTCACTCAAAAACATAGATATCATACAGATTTTGCTTTAAAGAACTGGAGCAAAGACAAAGAGAAAAACTTAGCAAAACTTTTAAAGAATCAGAATAAATTAAAAAAGGAAAATAAAAAGTTTAAACAGAAAAAAACAGCATTAGACTTAAAGAAAAATAAAAGTGAAGTTCCAGAGCGTGGTGTTGAGACGATGTTTAGAGTTGCCTTAAGAAACCATATTACTTTAAGTGATATTGCAGATACAAAAGCAAATATTTTGTTGTCTGTAAATGCAATTATTGTTTCTTTAGCGTTGTCTAATTTATTGCCAAAATTAGACAATCCTTCAAATTCTCACTTATTAATACCTACAATAATATTTGTTTGTTTTACGGTGGTTTCTATCATCTTATCTATTTTAGCAACAAGACCTAATGTTACTGAGGGTACATTTACAAAAGAAGATGTTGCTAATAAAAAAGTAAATTTATTATTCTTCGGTAATTTTCATCAAATGCAATTAGAAGATTTTGAATGGGGAATTTCTGAAATGATGACAGACAGAGATTACCTCTATGGTTCTTTAACTAAAGATTTATACTTTTTAGGTTTGGTGCTGAGTAGAAAATATAAAATATTAAGACTTACATACACCGTTTTTATGGCAGGCATCATTATTAGTGTAATTGCTTTTGGTATTTCGTTTAAACTTAAAGGAGCACCAGTCTAGGCTTCAATTTGTTTAATTAGGTCATTTAGTGTAATGGCTTTTTTTTCATCAAAATCTTTGTGATAGATTACTTCTATTCTCAATGCTTTTAAGCCAGATACACCTTGTAGGTCTTCCAATTCTAGAAACTCAATTTTTCCTAATTGATTTCTAGATTGTAAGAAGTTGATGTACTTTATATATTCTAAAGCATCTTTGTCTTGAGAGTAAATAATGGCAATTTTACCAGGTTGTGTAACTCTTTCTTCGCTACCTTTAATGTGCGATTTATCGATTCTTTTTTTAATGATTTCATAGCGAATGTTATACGCTCCATCAACATCAAACTGTTTTTCATCCATCCTAAATTTAATGGCCATTGGGTTGCTATGCACTAGAATTAAAGAAGCAACTCTTAAACTATTTGGCATTTTATCAACCAAAGAGAAGGCAATGTTTTCCATTTCGCACATGACTTGTAGTTGCCATAAACGTAGGTTGTATAAATACAACTCATCAAAAGGTTTTTGTTTAGAAATAGATGCACCAATATAAATGTTAAACTCAACACCATCGGTTTTATAACGCTCAAAATAATGAGGAAACATTTTTTGCGCGTCTTTTTGTCTCTTATCTATAAATTTAGCTAGTTTTTCATTGATAAGAGTGACGCTTTTTTCGTAATCTTTTCTTTTCTCATAAACTACGTTTAAATCTTTATCTAAACGGTTCATGTAAATTTTTACTTTCTTAGAAAGTTCTTTTGTAAGGTCTTTAATATGATTAAAAACAGGATAAATTTCTGTTTGCAGAAAATCTAAAATGTTAATTTCATCCCCTGCATTTAAATCTTCTTTTACATCTTTTAAATAGGTGGAAACCCGAAACATTAACTCATTATAGATAGGTAATTTTTCTTTTTGACAAGCATCTTTTAACACAGAAATGGCCAGTGTTAATTGGGTAATTAAATCTTCTTTTATGGCGTTGTTTCTAGCTTCTGAAGAACCTTTTATATCACTTTGACCAAACAATGGGTATACATCATCGAAAATAATTTCATCTAATTTTGCATTTTCATTTGTTTGAGAATCGATGTGGTATTTTTCTGCAGCTTCATAAAAACGCCATTTTACAGAGTTGTGTATAGAGGTATAATTTTCTTGAATAGTTGCTTCTAATACATTTTGACGTTCTTCTGAAGTTCTTTTAACGGCAGCTTCAAAAACAGGAATGATATCTTTTAACTTGTTGATATTTACAGAATTTAAATCGTACGCATTTGGTGATGCAATTTCCAACAAGGCGAGATCTCCATTTTTTGTAGTTTTAATTGGAATTAAAATAATACTTTGAATTCCGCTATCGTACAAACTCTGGTAAAAAAGATTTTTATCTGTTTCTTTGCCATATTCTTCAATATCTGAAATGACAAAAGTTTCATAATCTACAAAAACTTTTTGTACAATACCATCACAAAAATAACCTGAAGAGCAATCTATTTCTTCTTTATTACTTAATATGATACTGTTAGATTTTCCTATGGAAGTTTCGCATATTTTATCATTTAAATTATCAAAGATAGAGTAGCCTAATTTTAAATCTCTAATGCTGTAAAAGTCTCTTAAATTATTTTGAAGTTTAAAGATTAACTGATCTCCACCTTCTAATAAATTCGCTTTAATAGCAGACAACATTTCTTCTGAGGTAACATCGAATAAATTAATAATTCCGAAGCCTTTGAATATGTAACTATTTGGCGGGAATTTTTGTTTCCACAATTCAATATCATTAAAACTATTTAATAACTTTCTATAATCATCTTGTGTAATTTTTGGAGCATTTTCGGTCGCTATAATTTCAGAGAAATCACCATTAAAAGTAGCTCTGTAATACTTCATGGTTCCAGTATTTTTATCTGGAATATCAAAGTAAAAAGGTCTTTTGGTATCAATAGTATAGTTATATACAAAACCTAAAATAAAGGTACATGCCATAATATACATGCCTTCATCCTCGAAGTTTCTTACGCTTAATTCGTAATCATCACCAGCATTTTCTAGTATGTTTTTAAAACGATCAGAAAATTTAAAGGATGCAAATGAAAATGGTACACTAGCCGCTTTTATTTCATTTAATCTTAACGGTTCAGGAAATAAAGGTTCTAGTAGTAAATCTATTTTTTCTTTGTATTTTTCAAGCAAAGAGTAATCTGAAAAGCCCTCTTTTAGTTTAGGATGTTCTTCAAAAATCTTTATCATTTCTAATGCTGTCGCATGAAATGGGTGTTTTTCGAATTCTTTGTCAGCATATTTTTCAAAGAGCACAAGAACTTTTTGAAAAGAAATATTCAGTTGCAGCGGCAACTCAACATTATTTGCTAAATTAGGTTCTACGATTTTCATTTTTTTGCTTTTACCTGCAAATTTACAAAATTGTAAATGAATAGTCGTTTTGATTATAATTTACTTACTTTTTTGTAATTTTACCCGTTGTGCATTTTGAGTTAAATATATTCCAAAATATCAGTTCAAGTGATTTTTTAATAAAAAAAATCTAAAGGAAACTTCGGGACGTGAAATTCACTACCATTGACGTAGCTTGTAAGTTACTGTTTTACAAATTATTAATATATGTCTGGTCGAGCGCAGTCGAGACCTTCTTTAACCTCTCGATAGCTTCGCTAGGTACTCTCAATGAAAATGACTTTTCATTTCAGTAATGCTCGAGGAGACATTACGTCATTCCAACCGCTTGATAAAATTTTTTCTCGGGTCTCGAATTGACAGAATTTATCATAATGCACAACGGGTAATTTTAAAATAAAAAGACATGAAAAAGAAATTCTTATTACTCACAATGGGTTTGTTTATTGCTATTTCTGCGTTCACACAAAAAGAAAAAATTATCTCAGGTAGGGTTTATTATACTGTTGAAAAGATTTTATCGCCTGATATGATACTAAAATCTCAAATAAAATTTTACGAAAACGAAACTATTAAAGAAATGGTACTTGGTACAATTTTAAAAACAAAGGCAGTTGTTTCTGTCTTAGAGTTTAGAAACAAAAAATCATATTATAGCCTATCTGAAAGCGATTTAGAGGAACTAAAGAGTAGAAATGGATATGGAATTAACATGTCTTCTACTTTAGCTGGTTCAAGTAATAAATATTATATTGAATTAGATACAGAAGACAAATATTACATGGGTAAAAACATGAGCTTTGAACATGAATTGGTTTATTTTGAAGAACCCAAATGGAACTTAGAAAAAGAAGAAAAAAAGATTTTAGGTTATACTAGCAAAAAAGCGGTTCTTGTTGATGAAAGAAAAAAGAAAACTATTGTTTGGTATACACAAGAAATACCTGTTGCTTTTGGACCTAAAAATTACTTCGGTTTACCTAGTTTAATTTTAGAAATAGAAAAAGGGAATGATGTTTTTCTAGCAAAGAAAATAGAAATCAATCCCAAAAATATCACCATAATTAAACCTACCGCAAAAACCAAAACAACTTTAAAAGAAAAATTAAAAGCTTTTGGTACATTGATGAAAGAAGAAAATTAAAGTTACTTCTGTCTAAAATAAATTGTAATTGGCACACCAGAAAAATCGTAGATTTCTCTAAGTTTGTTTTCTAAGAAACGTTTGTAAGGATCTCTAACATATTGTGGTAAATTACAGAAGAATGCAAACTGAGGTGTTTGAGTTGGCAACTGCATGCAGTATTTAATCTTTACAAATTTCCCTTTTGTTGCTGGTGGTGGATAACTTTTTACGATATCTAACATTACATCATTCAGCTTACTTGTAGCTATTTTGTTTTTTCTTCTTTCAAAAACCTCTACAGCAGTTTCTATGGCTTTAAAGATACGTTGCTTTGTTAATACAGAAATAAATACAATTGGCACATCTGTAAAAGGGGCTATTTGCTTTCTAACCATGGCTTCAAAATCACGCATGGTATTGGTTTCCTTATCAACTAAATCCCACTTATTGATTAAGATTACAACTCCTTTTCTGTTTTTTTCTGCCAGCCAAAAAATATTTTGATCTTGCCCTTCAAAACCACGAGTTGCATCTACTACTAATATAATTACATCTGAGTACTCTATAGAACGTACAGCACGCATTACAGAATAGAATTCTAAATCTTCTTTTACTTTCGATTTTTTTCTAATCCCAGCAGTATCTACCAAATTAAAATCAAATCCAAATCTATTGTATTTTGTGTCGATAGCATCTCTTGTAGTTCCAGCAATATTGGTTACAATATTTCTATCTTGACCAATTAAAGCATTAATAAAAGAAGATTTTCCCGCATTAGGTCTTCCTACAACTGCAAATCTTGGCAATTCTTCTTTTTCTAAATCAACTTCTTCTGGCGCTGGCATTTTTTCTGCTATAGCATCTAATAAGTCACCAGTTCCACTTCCGTTTATAGAAGAAATTGTATGGTAACCGCCCAAACCTAAATTGTAAAATTCTACGGCATCTGCATCTCGCATTGCATTGTCCACTTTATTTACGGTAACAAAAATGGGTTTTTTAACCTTTCTTAAAACTTTGGCAACTTCCGCGTCCATTGGCGTAATGCCCTCTTCAACATCAACCACAAAAACAATAATATCTGCTTCTTCTATTGCTAAAGCAACTTGTTTTCTAATTTCTTCTTCAAAAATATCATCAGAGCCAATAGCGTAACCCCCCGTATCAATTACAGAAAATTCTTTTCCATTCCAGTCAGATTTTCCATAATGTCTATCTCTAGTAACGCCACTAACAGAGTCTACAATGGCTTCTCTACGCTGAACTAATCTGTTAAAAAGTGTTGACTTCCCTACATTTGGTCTTCCTACAATGGCAACAATGCTATTCATTTTGATTGAATTTTTTGCAAAGATACAATTTACTGTATGATAATTAATCGTAAATTTAAACTGTTATAAAATAGATTTTTATGAAAGAAAAATCGAAAGTAATTATAGAAAAAAGAAATAATGAGTTTTTTTTAAGACCAAGGTTTGTGATCGATCTAGAAGAAAGCAAAGAAACAGTTTTAAATCGATTTTCTAAATCTTTTAAAAGTGATGAAATTCCTTTTAGAGGAAGTATTGTAGATGGACATATTTTTATTTCAGTACCCAAAAAAGAAGAACATTTTTGGTCTCCTCAATTGCATTTAGAAATTATAGAGAAATCAGAACAAAAAGCTTTGCTAAAAGGTCTTTTTGGTCCAAAACCACAAGTTTGGACACTCTTTATATTTATTCATTTTGTAATAGGAGTTTCCTTTTTAGGTTTTTGCGTGCTTTTGTACACCAAAATATCTTTAAACGAAGCTATATTTTTCCCTGTAGTAATGATGGTTGCTTTACCATGTATTTGGATGGTCTTGTATTTTTTAGGTAAAATAGGAAAAGAGACAGGAAAACCTCAAATGGAAGCTTTACATAATTTTATGATACAAATTATCTAGAGCTATTTGTTGTTATATCCAAAACGCTTCAGTTGTGTTTTATCACTACGCCAATTTTTATTTACTTTTACATACAATTCTATATACACTTTTTTCTCAAAGAATTTTTCTAAATCTTTTCGTGCTTCTGCGCCAACTCTTTTGATCGCCGAACCTTTGTGACCTATAATAATTCCTTTTTGAGTTTCGCGTTCTACCATAATAACAGAACGAATTCTAACAATATGCTCTTCTTCACTAAACTCTTCTGTTTCTACTTCAACAGAATACGGAATCTCTTTTTTGTAATGAATTAAGATCTTTTCTCTAATTTTTTCGTTTACAAAAAAACGTTCTGGCTTGTCGGTTAATTGATCTTTAGGGTAATACGGTGGCGCTTCTGGTAGTAATTCTACAATTTTTTCAGACAAGCTTCCAATATTAAAGCCTTCTAAAGCAGAAATTACATATACATAAGCGTTTGGTACTTTTTCTTTCCAATAGTTAACTTTTTCTTCCACTTCATCTTGAGTAGACTTGTCAATTTTGTTCAATAATAAAATAACGGGTATTTCACTGCTGATTATTTTTTTAAAGAAGCCTTCATTTTTAAGTTCTTTCTCACCAACTTCTACCATATAAATAAGAATATCCGCATCATCTAAGGCAGATTTCACAAAATCCATCATAGAAGATTGCAATTCATAAGCAGGTTTTATAATACCAGGAGTGTCAGAAAAAACAATCTGATAATCGTCTCTATTTACAATCCCTAAAATTCGATGTCTTGTAGTTTGTGCTTTAGAAGTAATAATAGATAGTTTTTCTCCTACCAAAGCATTCATTAATGTTGATTTACCTACGTTAGGATTTCCAATAATATTTACAAAACCAGCTTTATGTGTCATGTTGCAAAGGTAATTGTTTTTATAGTTGATTAGAATTTAGAGCATTAAAAAATAATTAAAATAAAATTTGGATTGTTCTTAGATTGTATTGTATCTTTGCAGTCCAAATCGCGGGATAGAGCAGTAGGTAGCTCGTCGGGCTCATAACCCGAAGGTCACTGGTTCGAGTCCAGTTCCCGCTACAACAAGAGTAATCAGAAATGGTTACTCTTTTTTTATGCCTTAAATTGAAATTTTTGTAAATAAATAAAAAATATCAATCGAGTGTTTTTAATATATTAGCACTATAAAAATAATACTGGCGTAACATTCAAATAGACGTTCGTTTTTAAATTTGTTGTTCTATTTCAAAAAAGAGAATGATGCATGAAATATTCCCTCCTTTAAACGAGAAATTGAAAAAATTTTCGTTATACGACTATTTAAAGAATGATTTACAACTAAATCTAAACCATCTTGTCACTGAAATTAAGACGTCTAAGAAAAGGAATTTATTTCATCTTTTAGTTATTAGTAATACATAGATCTCTTATAAAGCCATTAGAAAATCAATATTTACATGAGGTAATTTTAATTGTACATTCGAATATTTTAACAAATATCAACCTAAAGTTAACAATGTATTCATCCCATTCCATCTTCAAACTTTGAAATTAAGTCTGCTTGCTTAACATTCCGTAATTGGTAATGGAACTATTTCGTGTTTTTTCTTTTCATCGAGGTGTATTTGATGGTACTCCAATTTTTAAACATGAATTATGTCTTTATAGTTTGGGGAAATAATAAAAATAAACGACTGCTTAATTTCCAACCTTTTGGAGTTGTATATTAAGTACATGGTGAATAGAAAATGATTTTTCACACAATTGTTAAATCGCTATAGAAAGAATAATTAACAGTGTCTAAAAGGTGACTAACTCAACCATTTTGCTTTGGTTCTTCGGGCATTCATCTCTGCGATATTAACAATAGATATCCCCTCAGGGCATTCCACTTCACAAGCACCTGTAAACGTACAGCTCCCAAATCCCTCTAGTTCCATTTGCTGGGTCATTTCCAGTACCCGCTTTGAGGCTTCCTGTTCTCCTTGGGGCAAGCTGTTTAGATGATTCACCTTTGCAGCAGTAAATAATACTGCAGAGGCGTTTTTACAAGTGGCCACACAGGCGCCACAACCAATACAGGCTGCAACATCCATAGCCTTGTCCGCAACGGCTTTACCAATGAGTAGAGCATTAGCTTCTGGTGCTGTACCAGTTTTAGCGCTGATATAACCGCCTTGTTCTATGATACTATCCAATGCAGAACGGTCTACCACCAAGTCTTTGATTACGGGAAAAGCAGCTGCTCTCCAAGGTTCTACGACGATGGTTTGTCCCTCTTTAAAACTTCGCATATGCAATTGACATGTGGTCATATGATCATGCGGCCCATGTGCCCGCCCGTTGATAAACACACCACACTGCCCACAGATTCCTTCCCGGCAATCGTATTCATAGGCAATGACCTTTTCGTTTTGCCCTACCAATAATTCGTTTAGATGGTCCAGCGCCTCGAGAAAAGACATGTCTTCTGTAAGCTGGTCTACCTCGTACGACTTAAAACCGCCCTTCGTATTTGCGTTGTCCTGTCTCCAGATTTTGAATATTACCTTCATTTCTTTTTTTCGGTTTTGGTATTATTGTATCATGGTTTTGTAATCGTTATTTATAGCTTCGTACGGTGGGTTTCACATTTTCGAACTCCAATGCTTCTTTATGAAGTTTAAAATGACCCTTGTTGTACTCCCAAGCCGAAACAAACGAAAATGTATCATCAATGCGCATGGCCTCACCATCTTTTGTTTGGTATTCTTCCCTGAAATGGGCTCCGCAGGACTCTTCTCGTTGTAGTGCATCTGTACACATGAGGAGGCCTAAGGCTATAAAATCTGACAAGCGTAGGGCTTTTTCCAACTCGGTATTCATTTCTTTGTCACTACCAGTTACGTTGACTTCGTTCCAAAAGGCCTCTTGTAGTTCTTTAATTTGGACAATCGCTTTTTCCAGTCCTTTCCTGTTTCTGCTCATAGCACATTCCTGCCACATAACCTTACCAAGTTCACGGTGAAAATAATCTACTGTTTTGCTGCCTTTAATCGAGAGCAACTTAGCTATTTGCTGTTCCACTTCTTTTTGCACCTTATCAAACTCTGGATGCTTCGTCGTTGGATGGTCGGCTTTCAATTCCTCTGCCAAATAATTGTTGATAGTATTAGGCAATACGAAATAGCCATCGATACTGGCCTGTAACAAGGAATTCGCTCCCAGACGGTTGGCTCCATGATCCGAAAAGTTACACTCGCCAATGGCATACAATCCTGGAATGGTGGTCATCAACTCATAATCTACCCAAAGACCTCCCATGGAAAAGTGGGCCGCCGGTGATATTTGCATGGGTTCTAAATAGGCATCTACGCCTGTAATCTTTTTGTACATAGCGAAAAGATTGCCATATCTATCTTTTATGGTCTCGATACCAAGGCGCGCAATGGCGTGCTTAAAACCTAAATAGACCGCATTTTTGAGTCGCCCAACCCCATAACCACCATCAATCTGTTCTTTGGCTGCCCTTGAAGCAATATCCCTAGGGGCGAGATTTCCAAAACTAGGATAGAGTCGCTCCAGATAATAGTCACGCTCCTCTTCAGGAATCTGATTTGCTATTCGGTCATCTCCCTTCTTTTTCGGCACCCATATGCGTCCATCATTTCGTAGTGATTCTGACATCAAGGTAAGTTTTGATTGGGCTTCACTGGTTTGCGGCAAGGCGGTAGGATGTATTTGTGTAAAACTAGGCGCAGCAAAATAAGCACCTCGTTTATGGGATTTCCAAAGCGCACTACCGTTACATCCAATAGCTAGAGTAGAAAGGCGAAAAACTCTGGAATAGCCTCCTGTGGCTAATACCACTGCATCAGCGGCAAATCGTTTTAACTCTCCACTAACCAAATCTCTTACTATAATACCTTTGGCTTTTCCGTCAATGACAACCAAATCTAACATTTCATGGCGTGGGTACATTTCTACTTTTTTTGCCCGTTTCATTTTATACAATTGCGAATAAGCGGCCAACAAAAGCTGTTGCCCTGTCTGCCCACGAGCATAGAATGTACGTTGCACTTGTACACCACCAAAACTACGATTGACTAGCACCCCACCATATTCGCGCGCAAAAGGGACACCCTGTTGTACATAATGATCAATAAGTGGAGCTGATAATTCGGCCAACCTGTAAACATTGGCTTCACGAGATCTAAAATCGCCTCCTTTTAAAGTATCGTAGAACATGCGCCATACACTATCACCATCATGCTGGTAATTTTTCGCGGCATTGATTCCGCCCTGTGCAGCAACGGAATGGGCCCTACGGGCGGAATCTTGGTAGCAGAAACACTTTACGTCATAGCCAAGTTCTCCCAAGGTAGCGGCAGCACCTGCGCCTGCGAGACCAGAGCCTACAACGATGATATTTAACTTTTTCTTGTTGGCAGGATTGATCAGTTGTGACTTTATCTGGTAGTTACGCCATTTATTTTCTAAAGGCCCTTTTGGAATTTTTGAATTTAGCATCTTAACAGTTATTTAAAGTATACAATAGCAGGAATAATACCGAAGCCTATAGACATAATAACTGCATATACTAAAGATGCTTTGGCAATTATTCGCAGTCCTTTTTTATGATAGAATCCCAAGGTCTTGAAGGCACTTTTCAATCCATGATTAAGATGTAACCCAAGAGGAATCATCAAAAGTGTATAGAATACCACATAATATATATTTTGGAAAAGGCTATAAGTAACTTCATAGACATCGGTATAACCCGCTGAATCTATGCTAACTTCTTCGCCAAGTCCCAATCTAATACGTACCCAAAAGTTAGCCAAGTGAACTACAATAAACAACAATACCATAATACCTAAAAGTCCCATGTTTTGAGAAGTCCAACTGCTATTCTCTTTGGAGTTACTAACCAAATAACGATGTGGTTTCGCCCTGCGATTTTTTAGGGTAATTAAAAAGGCATACACAACATGAAAAATAATGGATAAGTACAACACATAGGCTACAATCTTGATTAATGGACTTTCCCTTAAGGTTGTTGAATACGAATTGTAAAGCCCTCTGGCAGTTTCCTCTGGTAATAATAAAATACAATTGGCTGATAGGTGTACAATCAAAAAAAGACACAAAAACAAACCAGTAAGTGCAATGATTCCTTTTCTAAAAAACATCGATTTTTTATCTTTTTGAATGAATATGAAACTATAGGTAACTCAATTTTATTAGGTTTAGATTTTGAAACGGAGTTTTTGGAGTATTTTTTGTTGAACCACAACTAAGAAGAGCAAATGCAGAAGTTATTGGCAGTATTATAAATAATTCTTTCATATTTATAGATTTAATTATGTAACATAAGTAGTGGTATAGGGCTATTAAAGGTCTGTTTTAAAGTAACACTTTCGTTTAAAATACGATCAAAAAATCCTTTCTTACTTCGCACAAGGCAAAGCAATCCAGAATGGTCTTTTGTGAGGTAATCGTTTAGGTCTCGGTTCGTGTTACCAGTACCAAAGGCATAGGTTACGGAAGGGTTTAAATCTTTTATAGTATTTAAAGCCAGTTGAATATCTGTTGTTTTTTTATCTGAGATATGAAGCACTTTGATTTTACTTTTGTGCATTGCTGCAATCTTACGTAAAGGATCTACTGTTTCGCTAGAAAAGTTATTGTTGCTGATGGCAAAAACAATCTCATCTAGAGGATGAAAACTGTATCCTTCTGGAACAACAATTACAGGAGCAGTAGTTTTAGAAATGACACCACCAGCTACGCTTCCAATAAAAACTTCTTTGAGTCCACTAGCTCCTTTAGTGCCCATAACTATAAAATCGTAGTTACCACTATTGCCTGAGGATGCAATAGCAGAAATAGCATAGTTGTTAGTTAATCTGGGTTTTAGAAAAACATCAGGATGTTCTTTTTGTATTTTTTGCATCAATTCATCCATTTGGTTTCGTGCATCTTTTAATAGTACACTATCTATTGATTTCATAAGCAAAGCCGCGTTTGACCTTGCTCCGTAAACGTGAAGAATTGTTATTTCAACTGGCGAACCATCAAATAATTGAATGGCATAGGACAAAGCGTTTAAAGAAGTGCCTGAAAAATCTACAGGAACAAGAATCTTATTCATTTTACACAATATTTTAATGTAAGTGTAGTATCTCAATTGGAATTTATAAGGCATGCTTCCTCATAAACCTTATTAATCTATCTTACTTTTTATACAAATTTAGGAACAGAATCTTTAGCAAACCTTTAGAAACTAGAAAACGGTGAACTAAAGCTTAAATTGAAAATACAAACCGTTTGTTGATTCTTCTTTGAAGTAATGAAAAGAATCATGGGTTAATTTCATGTGATTTCTATAAGGTTAGATGTGGCTGATTTGTTTAGACACATTTTAGAATTAATGAAAAGACTCTTTTTATAGAAACTATTTTTTAAGTCGAATACTCTTCTTAAGTTTTTCTAAAGGATTAGATAATAATTTTATAAAATAAAATCAATATGAATATCTGTCTGAATATCATGGATTCAATAACCGATAAGTGTAAGAACCTAATTAGATAAACAGGCACCACATTAAAAAAAAATGAAAATATTAGATAAGATTTTAATGGCACAGGATTTTAGTGAATCCTCTAAAAATGTATTAGAAACTGCGATGGAGCTTTCAAAGATTTTTCAATCGGAGATTATTCCAGTTCATATTATTCCTGACGATACTGTGACAGAAAAAGCAAGATTATTGTTGCGTGAAATGGCTTTATTGAAGTTAGAGGAGACCGCAAAGAAGATAAAAAGTGGAGGAGCAGATGCAGGAAAACCAGTTTTAACCTTCGGTTCACCACATGATGGTATTGTTCGGGTTGCATTAGATGTTAATGCCAATCTCATTATAACAGGCTCTGGAGAACGCCAAAAAGGAGACCGATTTCAGTTGGGAACCACAACCGAAAGAATCATTCAAAAAAGTGAAAAACCTGTTTTTGTAGTAAAAGAAGGTACATCTCTTAATGTACAACAAATACTTTGTCCAGTTGATTTTTCTGAAGCCTCAAAACGAGCTCTTAAGACTGCCATCATTATGGCTCGTCGATTTAGGGCAGAATTGACCATTCTCGGAGTCTGCGAATTGCAAGGTTCCACTTGGTTTACATCTGAAAAGGACAGAGAAGAAGAAAATACTACACGCTGTGCTCAACATAAATTGAAATTTGATGATTTTCTGAAGAATTTCAATCTGTCTGATTTACAGTGGATCAAAGAAACACCTAAAGGAAATCCTGCCGAAGAAATACTCAGTACAATTTCCCGAAAAATGGTTGATTTACTTGTTATGGGAACTGTCGGAAGAACTGGGTTGAACCGTCTGATCATAGGAAGTGTTACAGAAAAGGTAGTTCGAGAAGTGCCCTGCTCTTTTCTTACCTTAAAATCAGAGGATATGATTAGCTTACAGTTGGAAATAAATATTCGTGATATAGAAAAACTCTATAAGAATGCAGTACAACTAATGGAAGATAGTTTTTACCAAGAAGCAATTGTTCAATTAAAGGCATGTTTAAATATCAACAACATGCATGTACCCGCTTATTTTGGATTGGCTAAAGTGTATGAAAAACTGAACGATTCTGAAAAAGCAGAAAAGTATAGAGAAATAGGAATGGAAATAAAGGATAAAATTTGGTATACGAAAATAGAAGAAGAGGTACGTAAGCTAAGAGGAAGCTAAAAAAAACACCTAAAAAGAATGCAAAAAGCAAAAGGAAAAGTAGTCAGCGTAAATGAATCATTGGTTGGTGCTAGAATTATAGAAGGAGCGGTGATGAATGGTGAAGTAGCATATATTATCATAGAGGATGGTACACGTCTCAAATCAGAAGTGATTGATGTGAAGCCAGGTAAAATAGCCTACCTACAGGTCTTTGAAGATACTAGCTGGATGAAAGTAGGTGATTTGTTAGAGTTCTCTGGCCTTCCCTTGTCTGTGAAATTAGGTCCTGGCATACTGAGTTCTGTAACAGACGGTCTTCAAAACCCTTTATACGAACTCGCAAAAAAAGAATGGTTCCTTGAAAGAGGTCTCATTGTAGAACCCTTAGATACTGTCGTAACATGGCACTTTACCCCATCTGTAGCTATCGGAGCCATAGTTACTGGGGGATCCATACTTGGTTATGTGCCCGAGAAAATGTTTCAACACAAGATTTTTGTGCCTTTTTCAGTACAAGGCAACTATACGGTTGAACGTATTGCACCAGAAGGGGACTACACTATAGAAGAAGATATTGCTATGATTCAAGATGCTTCGGGTATTTCTATGTCCTTAAAAATGGCATTCGACTGGCCCGTAAAAAAGCCGATGCCTTTTTATGAACGTTCTGTTCCCATAGAATCAATGCCAACAGGTATTAGAATCCTTGATGCCCTATTTCCGATAGCTTATGGAGGAACGGCATGTAATCCAGGACCTTTTGGAGCAGGTAAAACAGTACTACAACACAGCCTAGCCAGACACTCACAAGCAGATATTGTAATTATTGCCGCCTGTGGAGAACGTGCTGGTGAGGCTGTGGAAGTGTTTAAGGACTTTCCCAAATTAATAGATCCACGAACAGGGAATTCTTTGATGGATCGTACATTCATTGTAGGGAACACCTCTTCCATGCCCGTGGCGGCACGTGAAGCATCGGTATATCTAGCTACAACGATAGGAGAATACTACCGAAAACAAGGACTAAACGTACTGATTCTAGCCGATTCAACATCACGCTGGGCGCAAGCACTTCGAGAAACTTCAGGTAGAAAAGAAGAAATTCCTGGTCCAGAAGCATTTCCAATGTACATTTCTACGCTTATTTCAGCATTTTATGACCGTGCAGGTGTTGACATTCTTGCGGATGGAAATACAGGATCGCTAAGTATTATAGGTACTGTATCTCCAGCAGGTGGAAATTTTGATGAACCTGTTACACAAGCTACTCTATTGAGCACGGGTGCTTTCTGGGGATTGTCAAGAGCATTATCCGATGCCCGAAAATATCCGGCTATTGATCGTATCGATAGTAATTCTAAATATCCCTCATTGCTAACCAAAGAAGAAGTATCCTTCCTACTAGAACTGCTTCGAGAAGGCAAGAGTATTGCTGCAAATATTATTCTGATGGGAGAAAAGGGAATAACCGACGAAACCTATATTCAGTATCAAAAAGCCGAGTTGGTCGATGCGGTATTTTTACAGCAGAATAGCTTTCATGACGTAGATGGCGTCACCTCACCAAACCGTTTACGATTGATGTTCGATGTGTTAAAAGCCATTATTGATGCCCCAATAGCGATCAAAGGAAAAGAAGGAATTCGTTCACATTTTAATTTGATAAGACAAACCTATATTGATTGGAATATAATGCGAGTCGATGCTATAGAATTTGAGCAACAAAAGTCCAAACTGTTAAATCTATTAAAGCGAAAGAAACATGCTACAGAAAACATATGAGAATATAGACAGTATCGGGCGAGCCATTCTTAGTATAAAAGCCAAAGGTGTGCACAACAAAGAGCTCGCAGAGGTAATATACCCAAATGGAGAGAAGGCATTTGCGCAGGTTATTGCTTTAGATGGTGATCAAGTAACGCTTCAATTATTTGGTGGTGGCTTTGGTGTTTCTACTGACTGTAAAATTCGTTTTCTTGGAAAACCTGTACAGGTAGGGTTTTCTGATGATATGTTAGGAAGAGTCTATTCAGGTAATGGGCAACCTATCGACGGTGGTCCAGAACTGCTATCAGACATGATTCGGGTGGCAGGACCATCTATCAACCCGGTAAAAAGATTGATTCCTAAAGAAATGATTCATACTGGTGTACCTATGATTGATGTGTTCAACACCTTGGTACGGTCGCAAAAGATACCCATTTTTGCTAAAGCTGGGGAACCTTATAATCGATTATTGGCCAACATAGCCACACAGACTGATGCAGACATCATTATTATTGGCGGTGTAGGCTTAAAATATGATGAGTTTCATTATTTTAAGCAACGAATCGAAGAATCTGGGAGTAAAAGCAAGACCATCATGTTTGTGCATACGCATCGAGATTCTATTGTTGAAGGTTTGATGGTGCCAGATTTGGCCTTAGCTGTCGGAGAACGTTTCGCGCTTCAAGGAAAAAATGTTTTCGTGCTATTGTCGGATATGACCCAGTGGTCAGATTATTTGCGACAGGTAGCCAATGCCCAAGATCAAATACCAGCCAATCAAGGGTATCCAGGAGATCTGTATTCACAATTGGCAAGTCGTTACGAAAAAGCCGCTGATATTGATGGAGCTGGTAGTTTGACCATTCTTGGAGTAACCACCATGGATGATGTTACCCATCCCGTACCCGATAATACTGGGTATATCACAGAAGGTCAATTCTACATGAAAGACGGGTATTTAGAGTTATTTGGTTCATTAAGTAGATTGAAACAGCAGGTTAATGATAAGACTCGCCACGACCATAGAAGCATCATGAATGCCATGGCTCGATTGTTATCGGAATCTGAAGAAAAGGTGAAAGCACAGAAATTCGGATCGGTAAAAGATGACTATTCCCTAAGACTTTTGAAGTACCGTAAAACATTTCAAAAGGAATTGATGGATCCATTCCGTTTTCTTGAACTGGAAGATGCCTTGGATCTATGTTGGGATGTTTTATCAAAATATTTCAAAAAAGAAGAGGTTGGGCTTTCATCAAAATTAATCGAAGGGTATTGGCCAGAAAAAGGGAAGTTCAAAATTTTAAAAGATAATATCGATGAGTGATAAAACACTGGATAAGCTGATTGCTACGCTAAAATCTGAGGCTATTGATGCTGCTGACATCGCATCAAAAAAAATAGTGGAAGATGCGCAGGTGCAAGCAAAAAAAATAGTGAGGAGTGCCGAAGAAAAAAGGAAACAGATTCTTATAGAAGCCCAGAGAGAGGCAGAAGCTACCCTCAGCAAAGGAGAAAGCGCACTTCGGCAAGCGGCCAGAGATCTTTATATTACCGTGCAAAACGATTTATTGAAGCTTTTTCAGGCGGTATTAAAAAAGGAAGTTAATGAAGCTTTCAACCCTGATTTAATAAAATCTACGGTCATAAAAATAATTGAGAACGTTGGTAGTGAAGTAAGGTTAAAACTCTCAGAAGATTTTGACCAAAAGCTAGCTGATCATGTTCATCTGCGTTTGCTAATATCAGAAAATATTGTCTCCTTAATCAAAGATGATAATATACTGAACGGGTTGTCAATAGCTAATACAGACCAAGGTTGGAGTTACCATATTACGCCAGAAGAAGTTGCCGAACTCTTAAATAACCACCTAAGCAGAAAGTGGATGAATCTACTAAAAAACAGACAGTAAATATGATCACTGGAAATCTGGAATATTTAATAAGTAGCTTACCGTACTTATCTTTTCAAGACACAGAAGATACACGTTCAAAGGTTTTTTCTACGCTTATAAAATATGCTGAATCTTCAGGACAAGAGAAAAATGTAATCACAATTTTTGATGAAGAAGCAGCAAAGTTTCTAACGCCGAGTGATTACCATCTTCTGTGTCAAATGAATCTGGAAACTATCCATAAAATGATATTTCAGAAAAATAAAAATACGGTATTGGCAGCTTTCTCAAAATATGTTTTTGCCATGAAAAATGACATCAAAGACTTGCGTATGTTACGGAGGAACAACTCGAAACAAACATCATCAAAAAAAGGATGGCTACCTATAATACCAGGAAATCCATTAGATGAAGAGATACAGTTACTCAAGTTACAATGGAATAAACTGGAAGCACTCTCCATTGGTCATTATACAGACTTTGGAGCTTTAATATGCTATAAACTCAAGTTAATGTTGTTGCTTCGATGGTGGAGTTTTGATACCGATAAAGGTTTTGGAGTTTTTTTACAAACCATAAAAAAGACTGAACATGGCAGATAAGATTTTAATGAACAAGAATTCTTTGGCTGCTTTAAAGATAGAACTCAGAGAATATAGAACGGCACTACCTGTTTTCGAAATGAAAGAACAACAGTTAAAAGAAGTTGTACAAACCATCGAATATACTATAGAACGTTTAGAAAAAGCGATTGAACAAGCGAATAAGGAAACAAAAAAATGGGTAGCTGTAATGGCTGAGGATGCTGTTGATGTGTCTAATTTAGTAAAAGTAGACCGTGTTATCAATAAGAAGCGAGAAATTGTTGGAGTGACCATTAAAGCATTTGTCGATATTATTTTTGAAAACACAGAAGTAGATCTTTTTTCCACACCTTTATGGGTGGATGCTATGATTGAGGTTGTAAAGGATCAAAAAACAAATCATGTTATAATGGCTATTGAGAAGAAAAATAGGGAACTGTTACAAGAAGAATTGGCTGAAGCCCGTCGGATGAAAAATGCGCTCAAAGAAGTGTTTATACCAGAAACTATACATAATATTAGAAAAATTGAAATTTATTTAGGAGATGTGGAGCGACTGGCCATAGGGTGCGCTAAGCTTGTAAAAAAGAAAAAACAAGATAAAAAAGTGCTATTATGATTGTTCGAATGAAGGAAATACTGCTTTTTACCACATCGCATTCAGTAGATGAAACGGTAGATGAACTCGGTAAACTTGGTGTTGTAGATATCAAAGAAGTCAATCAACCTTTTGGTGAATTAATAGAAAGGTGCGCAGAAGAGATCAACCGCACCGAGAGTGCAATCGCTATCCTTCAAAAGGATGCAAATAATAAAAATGATCAAACCACTAGAGAAGCATTCAATACAAAGGATCCTAAACGGATAATAAGTCGTGTATTAAAGACCGTTGCTATTCGACAAAAATGCAAAAATAGACTTGATGAACTTCACCAACAGCTAACTTGGTATCAAACCTGGGGTGAACCTATAGATATCAAAGATTTTAAATACTTACAAGAGAACAATATATATATCCGTTTGCATCTGGTAGACAAACAACTTGCGCAATCATTAACCAAAAACCATTGCATAGCGGTTTTCCCCGAACAGAGCGGCAAGGTGCCTATCGCGTTCTTTACAAGAGACGCATCTGAAAAACTGAACTTGAAAGAAGCAGTACTGCCTGAATTGTTAATTGATGATATCAGACAGCAAATCAAAAGGAAAGAACGACAACTTGCTGAAATAGAGTTGTTTTTGAAAGACCAATCTAATAGCATAACATCCTTAGAAGATTATCTTATTTTTTTAAAAGATCGATTGGGAGTTCAACAAACTTTAGAGGGCATGGGCGATATAAAAGGTAGGCTGAAATATCTAAAGGGCTATATTCCAAAGTATACTGTTAATGCTTTTATATCTGCTGCTGAAAAACATCATTGGGGCTACAACATATCGGATCCTGAGAAACCAGAAGATGTTCCAGTGTATATTAAGAATCCCAAATGGATCAGTATCATAAATCCCGTCATGAAGTTTATAGACATCGTGCCAGGTTATAAAGAAGTAGATGTATCTATTTATTTTTTAGTTGCTTTTGCATTGTTTTTTGCCATGCTTGTTGGAGATGCGGGCTATGGAGTTGTTTTTTTGTTGATTACCTTATTGTTTCGTAAAAAAATGGCATCCCAAATGCGTTTTCTAATGTATGTATTAAGTAGCACAACCATTATTTGGGGAGTTTTGAGCGGCACTTACTTTGGAGCCGAGGAAATTGCAGCCATCCCTTTTTTAAACAATTTAATCATACAAGAGATCTCTAGCTTTGGCGTAGATAATATTTCGTTTATGATGCATCTTTCCTTTCTCATCGGCGCAATACATTTAACGATTGCCCATAGCGTTCGACTTTTTCAATTTATAAATTCCATAAAAGCATTGAGTGAACTGGGGTGGATTTGTCTGGTTTGGGGATTGTTTTTTTTAACAGAACAATTGGTACTGGGGAAAACTGCACCAGACTGGAACAATTGGTTATTTATAGCAGGTGCATTATTGGTGACGTTATTTGCTGTGGAAAGCAAAAACTTTCTGAAAAGCATGGGGATATCTGTGGCCAATTTGCCATTGAGCCTCATCAGTGGTTTCTCTGATATTGTTTCTTATGTTCGGCTTTTTGCAGTTGGTATGGCAACAGCCGCTGTAGCTTCAAGCTTTAATAATATGATAGTACCTAATGGAATTTTAGAGTTGGGTATTTTAGATTTAGTGATGGCAGCGGTAGCCTTGTTCTTAGGACATGGATTAAATATTGCCTTGGCATTAATGGCAGTCATGGTACACGGCATCCGTTTAAATATGTTAGAGTTTGCAGGACATCTTGGGGTACAATTTTCAGGGGAAGCCTATAAGCCATTTAAATTGATAGCTTCATTAGATGCATTTGAGAACGAAGGAACACAATCATTAACAACAAAATAATAGATAAAGAAATTATTGAACTTTTAAAAATGAAATCATGACAAGTATCGCATTCATTGAAACAACAGTAAAAGGATTAGGAGACATGGGCGTGTCTTTAAGTATTGCTGCAATAGGATCTGCAATAGGAACTGGAATAGCAGGTATGGCTGCTATTGGAGCTTGGAAAAAAATGATAATCAATGGTGATAAAGCAGCAACTGCTTTACTCATTTTTGTGGGTGCACCACTTTCTCAGGTTATTTACGGGATGATTCTAAAAAACGCCATCGCTGATGCGAATCTGAGCCCTGATTCCTATTTCTGGCAAATACTCATTGGACTTTTTGCTGGTGCTGCTATGGCTGGTTCAGCCATATTTCAAGGAAAAGCCGGAGCTAGAGCCTGTGATGCTATTGCTGCAGGTGCAAATGATACCGCAAAATATATTATGATTATCGGTGTAGTAGAAACGGTTGCTTTATTCGTCATGATATTTACTATGACAGGATTGCCAACTTCTTCATAGCAAGACATGAATTTAGTACTGCAATCTGAAGCACTCTTTTCAAAAAATAATGGTCTTTTTAGAATTCACATATAGTGCTTTTAAAATAGAGGTGTTTTGGTATGATAAGAATCATGTTTTGATCACAACTTTTTTTAGAACTTTATAAATTATAAAAAGTGTGTTTCCTTAGATTTTAAGGTTGTTGTTTCTTGAGAGTAGAATAGTATTGTTTTTGGAACAAAGATATTAAGATAACAATTGATGGTATAGAAATAAAATGTAAAAGAACATTTGAATGGTGAAAGATACTACAGATAGCAAATGGAAATAAAACTTACCTATTATGAAAATACTTGTTATTGAAGATAATGTAGAGCTTCTCAAGGACATCAAGAATTTTTTAGATGAACAAGGTAACGTCTGTGAAATTGCCCCCAACTATCAATCGGCTTACATGAAAGCAGTGATTTTTCCTTACGATATTTTGGTTGTTGATATTACGCTGCCAGATGGCACAGGGCTTGATATTATCAAGGAGGTGAAGAAAGAGAATATTGATGTAGGTATTATCATTATTTCTGCAAAAAATGCGGTTGGAGATAAAGTAAATGGATTAGAAGTAGGAGCGGATGATTATTTAACCAAACCCTTTTATCTTGTGGAGCTTAATGCGAGAATAAAAGCGTTATACAGAAGAAAAGTTTACAAAGGAAGTAAAGAAATCCTTTTTAATGAAATTCGGATAAAACCTGGGAGTTATGAGGTTTTTGTGAATAACCGTTTGATGAATCTAACCAAAAAAGAATTTGACATCATTCATTTTTTTGTTGCTAACAAAAATAGATTGTTGACGAAAGAAGCCATCGCTGAACATCTTTGGGGAGATCATATTGAAATGGTAGATTCTTTCAACTTCATTTATACACATTTGGCCAACCTGAGAAAAAAAATCACCAAGTTTGGAGGAAACGATTACATTAAGTCAATCTACAGTGTAGGCTACAAATTCAGCGAATAAAATGAATTTAGTCACAAAAACCAATAAATACTATCTCGTCTTTTTTGTACTTCTTTTTCCATTGATGGTTGCAACCGACTTCTATCTTATTCGGTATTTTGTAAGCAAAGAGGTAGACGATATATTGAGACATGAAAGTGAACGTATTATTTTTAGTCTTAAAGAAAAAGGAGCATTTCTGCCGTCTAACTATTTATTTGAGATAAACCCTTTGAAAGAAGATTCTTCTGTTCTTAATAAATACAGAGATACTTTAATTTATGAGGACTATGCCAATAAATTTATTCCCTATCGTACGTATGAATTTACGACACAGGTCGATTCTCAAAAAGTTAGGGTTTCGATTCATCATATTCTTTTAGAAATGAATGAATTGGTTGTATGGCTTTTCGTAGCGACTTCATTGATCATATTGTTATTAATAACAGGATTGTTCTTTATCAATCAAGTGATATACAAATGGACCTGGAAACCTTTTTTTAAAAACTTATCAAAAGTTACTAATTACGATATCACTAAAAAAAATCCAGTATCTTTAGAAGTTTCAAACATTAGTGAGTTTCAAGAGTTAAATAAGATTGTTACGGGATTGATGAATCAGGTAAAAAAAGATTTTCATAACCTTAAGGAATTCAATGAAAATATTGCCCATGAAATACAGACTCCTCTGGCTATTATTCGCAATAAGATGGTGCTTCTTCTAGAAAGTCAAAACCTAAGCAAAAAAGAACTTCAATGGGTAAAAGCGGTTTATCAAGAAGCCAATAAACTATCAAAAATAGGAAAATCTTTGACTTTGATTTCTAGAATAGAAAATCAAGAATTTAGAAGGCTAAATAGTGTTGATATTCATACTATTGTTGATAATATTGTTGGAAATATGGAAGAAATGATTCAATTTAAAAATCTTACAATAAAAGTAAAACTGTATCCCGTTAAGGTAAAATGTGATCTCATTTTAGCAAATATCTTATTTACAAACCTCATTAAAAATGCAGTACAACACAATCAAGAAGGTGGGTTTATTGAAATGCTTTTGAATGAAGAAAAATTCGAAATTATAAATACAGGAGCGATTTCGAGCATAGAAACTGCACAATTGTTCAATCGCTTTCAAAGAGGAAATAAAGTAACAACGTCTTTGGGATTGGGTTTAGCTATTAATCAGAAAATATGTGAAATGTATGGGTTTCGGCTTAATTATGACCTCCATGAGAATAAACATAAGCTTTCATTATATTTTAATACCCGTTGTGCATTTTGATAAATTCTGTCAATTCGAGCGATTATAATGACGTAAATTAGTCTATAAATATGTCTGTTCGAGCGCAGTCGAGAACTATTAATATACTTGAAATCAGATAATTATATAAACACGTCAGTGGTAGTGAATTTCACGATTGAATTAAGTGAAATTTGTATCGAGAATAAGAATTTTCGTTTCTAAACTAGTTCTCGATACGATTTTTTTATCAAAAATCACTACCATTGACGTAGCTTGTAAGTTACTGTTTTACAAATTATTAATATATGTCTGGTCGAGCGCAGTCGAGACCTTCTTTAACCTCTCGACTGCGCTCGAGGAGACATTACGTCATTCCAACCGCTTGATATAAATTTTTCTCGGGTCTCGAACTGACATTTTGGAATACATTTAACTCAAAATGCACAACGGGTTTTAATGTGTAAGGTTTCAAATAAAGATGCTATTATTACATTCTTACTAGTTTTAAAACACTAGAACTTCCATCGCTTAATGTTGTTTTTACAAAATAGAGTTTGTCTCGCGATACACTAAAAAGCTTATTTAAATAAAGGCTAAGAGATAGGTTGCTAGTCGTATTATGAAACGGAAACGTTAATAAAGTTTGACCTGTAATGTTAAAAATGGTAATGATACCATCAGCGTTTGTACGATCAATAAACCTTAGGTATACTTCGCTTTCCCCAGCAACAGGATTGGGATATAAAATTACATCTTGGTGCAACATTTTACCATTAAACTCATCTATATCTAGTGCCTCAGATACCCTATAATTTACCTTTGCTGTAGACACGTGCCATGCATTTGTCTTTTCGATGGCAAAATAATCTACTAAGACAGCAAATGGGGTGTCTCGAACAGATGGTTTTACAAGGGCTATACTATCTGCGAGATTTACAGTTAGGGAGGCGTCAGACGAATGGATCCAGAGTAAATTTTCATTTTCTTCATAATCATTAGTCACATAGTTATTAAGATTTAAATCTGGAAAAGCTTCCGTATCAAAATCGATAATCTGATCTGGAATTTCTGAAACTAATGGTGGTTTTCCAGGATTTGTCGTAGAACATATCAATTGTATAGGGCGTTCTGTTGTTAGGCCTTCATGGTCTTTTACCTGTAAGGTAAGACTAACGATGGTATCTTTATTAGCTAAAATATAGGTATTCATAGCATTACCCATCCAACCTTGTTGATCAGTGATGTCTACAAATACTTTTTCGTTTACGTTCTTAGTACTGCCCGCTTGCCATTCCTTTATCGTGTATTCTAAATTATCAGGATTTGTGAGGTCATCTTTAATATAATAATCAATCAAGGTTTGTGCCTCCCAGACATACAAAGCATCACAACCTGTAGTTCCAGGTTCGCAGGGAAGGGGAAGGGGAAGATTACTAAGAAAGCCAGGATATATCATATTGGGAAGTGTTACTAGCGGTGCCTTATTTTCCTCAGGCAATATGGTGATGGGAATAATTTTTGTAGTGAGTGCATTTTGTTCATCAGTCACAGATACCGTAAGTAAATCTGTTCCCAACCAACCCGCTACTTTGGGTATGATATTTCCAGATGATAATTGTAGGTTTTCTGTTTCGTTTGGGTAGGTAATCTCCAAAAGGTCAAAATATGTGAAATCATCGCTAACATCAATATTAAGTGCAGGGTTATCACCTGTCCTAAATGTAATAGCATCAGTTTCAATTACAGGTGGTTCATTAGATAAAATAAAACGAACAGGGTAACTGATAATTTCAAGGTTTGGCATAGCTGGATTTGTAACTTTACAATAATATAAGCCTTGATTTATTGGATCATTACTTCTTACTAAAGGATATTCCGTTCCAGCTAGATTCTCGTTGAGGCCTCTATCACTTAATTTACGATAGAACAGCCATTGTACTTCATTGGACGGCAAGGATTGATAGCCTTCCACAAAAATAGCCGTCGTTTCCGTAGCACTGGGAAGTATGATTTGTTGAACATCTCCAAATTTATTTTGAGGCATGAACGTTACTCTAGCACCAAAAGTTTGTAAATCTTCGTAATCTGGTAACAGGTCTTGTAATAAAAAGTTATTGGCACTGATGTCTAAAATATCGACTAAGGATTCATCTGTATCTTCACCCAAAACCCTACCCGACAAATTATTATGATCGACATATAAGGATAATGGGATAGGGTCAACTACATTTTCGTTTCTATCCCAGATAATTTCTGGGATATCGCCAGACATCTCGTTATAACTTGCTCTAATCTCTCTTAAAGATCGAATTTCTGAAATTGATATTGGAAAAGTCTGTAATTGGTTATTGGAGATATTCAGATTAACCAAGTTGTTTAATTTTGAAATGTCATCAGGCAAGTTAATTAGGCGATTATTTTCAACCGTTAAATTCGCTAAAAATGTTAAATCCCCTATAGTTGAAGGTAAGCTGTTAAGCCTATTAACCCTAACATCAAGTGTTCGTAAATTTTGTAAATTACCAATAGAAGCAGGTAGATTTGAAATGTAATTGAACCATAGTCGTAAAGATCGAAGGCTTGTTAAATCGCCTATCCTCGGAGAAATAGTTTCCAGCAAAACATTTTGGATGGCTAAAGTGCCCAGTTCCTGTAGATTTTGGAGGTGTTGAATACCGTCAGGCAAATGACTGGCTTGTATTCCCAGAGTATTCCCGTCAATGGTAATCCCGCTGATTCTTTTGGAGGTATTAACCGTTATTCCAGGGTAAGAGCTTACAGGCTTGGTAACGTCCCAAAAAGGAGGCCATCCAGCATCTACTAAAGCATTATGGAAATTCATAACGGCGACTGAATCTTGAACAATTACCTGGTTTTGACTGTGTATGCGAGATGTATAAACTATAATAAAAAAAGTAATACATGTTAGTAGGGTAAGCTTGTGCTTCTTCATGATAGGCTTTTTTAATTTTTAGGTTTAAGAAACCCTAATAAAATAGAGATGCTATTCTTATAAAATGGTTGCGTTAAATTTATAGAATTTTTTTTATTCCTAATGTTAAATTAGTGAAACTCAATTTTTCTTCCAAAGCTTCGGAAGCGAAGCAATGAATTAAATATTGCTAGCTGAACCTGCCTATGCCGGCAGGCAGGCTAATCCCACTTTTTTTTAGCGGAATCTATGGGTTTTACCTGCCAGCCTGCTGTCTGGTTCCCCGATGCTCTGCGTCGAAATAAAAAATAAATTTCTACTTGATATCTCGTACCCTTGGGTCGAGGTTTTTCATTTTTAGGAGCGCTTGAACCTATAGTTCGAGAGAACACTTATAAATGCAATTTTTGACTTTTTGAAAGGGTAATTCAGCTCTTTTCCACTCTTTCTTGAGCAGTGCATTATTAAAAATATTGAACATAAATCGATGTGGCGCAACGCAACCTTTTATAATAGAATGTATCTAAATAAAAATATAAGAATGCGAATATTTCAGATAGTTTTCCTAAATAAGATAGTATTTTCTAAATAGACAATATCAAATCGTAAAATCTAATAAACATGAAAAGCGTACTTTTTTTGGTATTATTTTTCTCACTTTATACCCAGGCACAAATAAACTGGAATCTTGAAAACCCGATGGGTCTGCAAAATGGGATTTATTTTGTGGAGTCACCAGATCAATCGGAAAATTTTTATTTTTTTGGCAATTCTGTTTTATCATACCACGCAGATATCAACTCAATTGAAAACTTACCTGCTTTACCACAAGGTATATCACTCCGTTCTCCGTCTAATACATACAGTGCACCAGAACCTCACCTTGGCTTTCATTTGATATCAGATTCAAAATGGTTTATGGCCGAGCGCGAATCTCTTTATCGAACCACGGATTCTGGACAAAATTGGGAGGTACTTCTGAGCCTAGAACCAAATACAATTTACCAGAGCAGTGCGTGGTTTACTGATGTCCATTTTCCATCTGAAAATATAGGGTATGCCGTTGGTACAGCCAATAAGATTTTCAAAACAATTGATGGCGGTGATACCTGGAATGAAATACAATGGAGCGACTCAACAAAACCTTATAGAAGACTGAGTAATGTAAACTTTATATCAGAGGATAGAGGGTTTGCAATGGGTTATCAGGTAGACGATATTCTGTTGAATATAGGGGTGTTTTCTCCCTTGGTTTATTATACGGAAGATGGGGGGCAAACCTGGGAAGAAACCCTGTTTCCCGAGAGTGATCACCAGTATCTAGATGTTTATTTTGCTGACGATGACACTTTTTATCTTTCTCTTACCAACCGCAATTTTATTTTTCCTTTTGATAAACTTTATCGTTCGAATGGCGGGGGAGGAAATTGGGAAGAAGTCGGATTGCCAGGTCTTAGTTCTCTATCTTCATGTATTATCCGTGATATGCACTGGTTTTCGGCTCAGAGCGGTATTATGCTAGCATCATTGGATATTTCTGATCCAACAAATGCTGTTTATCGAACCACGAATGGTGGATTGACGTGGGAAGAAATCAGCCTAAATCAAGGTATCGAACAGTTTTTTTTAAAAGTTCCTAATTTACGGATGACCTTTACTGGTAACAGAGGAATAATAGCAGGGGCAACAGGTAATATTCTAATATCAGAAGATGCTGGACTTACATGGAGCAGTTTGCAACAAGGATTGCCTGATATCTACAGTATTTCTATCGGTGAAAATGTGTCATGGGCAGTTGGTTATGGCAATTACATTTTAAAAAGGAATAATGGTATTTGGGAAACCGTTGCGGGGTCACCACAAGCACCAACATCTACAGGATATCTTCAGGTTGACCATAAAGAAGACCGCTGTATATTGGTAGATGTATTCGGAACGCTCCATCTGTCAGAAGACAATGGACAAAATTGGACGAACAGGTTTCCTGAAAATGATATGTTAGTTAAGACTGCGATTCTGTCCGACGATTCTGTAATGGCTTTATTGTATTCAACTTCAGAGAAAGCGTTATTGTTTTATAGGGAAGCAAGTGATGGAACCCAGGAGTTATCTGTCATTAGCACTGTTCAACTTTCGCCTTCCCAATCAGCAATTTTTATTCTGCCTAATAATCAGGTTATTGTGAGAACATTGCTTAATGCTTACCGTTTTTCGAATAATGTCTGGTCAGAGATGTCAAACTTACCTCAAGATGCGTCTACTCAATCTATACAACTGACTCTAGATGGATTTGGTCTGGTTCAATCTGAATCAGGTGATTATTTTATGACTACAGATTTTGGGGAAAACTGGACTGAAATGAATATTGATCCTTCTGTTAGTAACACCCTTATGTTGGATTTAAGTAGTATTAAAGGAATGGTTCGTTTAGACGAAACAAATCTTATGGCTATGCTTCTTGGCTTTTCAGAGCCGAATGGAAGGGCTCAAACGATACTTCTTCACACCGAAGACAATGGTGCTCATTGGAACATGACAGACATTGGTATAAATACAGAACCCTTATTATTGGGAGATACTGCTTTTGAAGCCTTTGATGGCAAGGTATATATTGGAACTTCTAACGGAGCTATCATACAAGGCGACCTAAATATGCTTTCTATACCCCATCAAGAGCCTCAAAATCTCCAAGTTTTCCCAAACCCAGCATCTGAAGTTGTAACTGTTAAAGGTTTAGAGAAACAGCAGTCATACCACATTTATAATTTGACTGGTCAGATGGTTGGCAATGGCTATCTCAGCAGTTCAGGTCAAATAGATGTTTCCTATCTTAATCCTGGAATATATATTTTGAGTCTGGGTGATTTTACAACAAAGCTTGCCATTAAACGGTAGTATTTTATGGTAGTCACTTTCATTACTATCCCTATTTTAGCCACGAATTCATGAATGGATTGACATCCTATAATTATTTGATCTGAATTTCACAAGGTAGCTTATTTGTGTTTTTGTATGAATTCTTACTGAGAGAGCTCTAGATATGGCTTTGCAATACTATAGCTTAAGATTGCTAGCGCGCATAAAAGAGTATCTTGGCAAACTACAAACCCGTTACTTTTCCAAACAACAAAAACAAAATACCATTCATTTTTTCGCCAATGGCTTTTCGCAGTGTAGAAAATGCTCTGGTAATATGTGCCTCAACAGATTTTACGGAAATATTCAAATATGCTGCAATTTCCATATTGGTGAGTCCTTCTTGTTTGCTTAATAAAAAAGTTTGTTTGCATTTTGGAGGTAAATTCTGAATCTCACGTTGCATTAAGAGAATTAACCTTTCCAAAGTACTTTCATCTTCTTCAATAATAGCAGAAAGTTCATTGATATAGGTTTTTTCAAAAGGAAGCATTCTTTTTTGTTTTCGATAATAATCGATAAACGCATTATAGACAGATTTGTATAAAAAAGCTTGCAAAGAAAAGGCTGCTTTTAATTGCTGGCGTTTTTTCCAAATTTTAATAAAAACATTTTGTACAATATCTTCTGCATCAGCATCATCACGTGTTAACCCTGTGGCATATATACAAAGTCTATGGTGGTACCTATCCATAAGATATGTATATGCTTTCGCATCTCCATTTTTTAGTGAAGAAATCAAAAAAAGTTCATCAGAATAAGAAGAATTCATAATTAAATTAGAATAGAAATAATAGTAATTTGTATGCAAAGTATAAAAAAAAGTGATAAAAAGGTTAGGGTTGTGTTAATTTCTTGCGTAATAGATATAAATAAGCACAACATTAATGCGTACTCGAAACATCGAAAAACTAATTATTAAGTACCTCAATAGCAATGCATCAAAAGATGAGCTAGATGCGCTGACCCTGCTTTTAGCACATGAGAAAAACAAAAAAGTATTTAAAAGTTACATTAGAACCAATTACGGAATAGAATATACTATGAAGAAATTCAACACAGAGGAATCCAAGAAAAAATTATTGGAAATGATTCACAAAGAACAAAAGGTAATTCGCATGCGTAGGTTTCAAAAAATTACAACATACGCAGCTGTATTTTTAGTTTTTTTAGCAACAGGATACTTTTATTGGTATGGTGGCTTTGATAAAAAAGAGCAGTTAACCATTCCTGAAGAAAATATCACTTTAACGTTGAGTGATGGTCAAGTAAAGATTATCAATGCAGCGGAAGAAAAAGAAGTAAAAGATAGCAAAGGACAGGTACTTGGACACCAAAAGGGGAAAACACTAGCCTATGCAAAAAATAGCGAAATTAAAGAGTTGGTATACAACAAACTAACGGTTCCTTATGGTAAAAGATTTCAATTAACACTATCAGATGGCTCGCAAGTGTACTTAAATGCTGGCACATCTATTCAATACCCAGTAAAGTTTATAGAAGGCAAAGACAGGCAGGTAATTATTACGGGAGAAGCCTATTTTGAGGTAGCAAAAGACCAAAAACACCCATTTATTGTACATGCACAAGACTTAAATGTACGTGTATTGGGTACGGAATTTAATGTGGCAGCATATCCAGAAGATACTCATACAAATGTGGTTTTGGTAGAAGGTTCAGTAGGCATGCACGATAAAAACAAAGAGTTTAGAAAGCATACCACCACGGTTTTAAACCCAGGACTTATGGGGGTATTTAGAAAAGGAACCAAGCAGATTAGCACCCAAGAGGTAAACACCACTATTTATACCTCATGGATAAAAGGGAATGTGGTCTTTAGAAATGCAAGCTTTGCCAACATTGCTACAAAACTAGAACGACTCTACAATGTAACCATTATTAACAATAACAAAAAAATTGCATTAGAATCTTTTAATGCCAGTATCAACGTAGACAAAGAACCGATAGAAAAGGTATTAGAGTATTTTAACAAAGTATATAAAATAGACTATCAAATTGTAAACAATAAAATAGTGATACAATAATAACACCCCTGTTGTGCATTTTGATTCTAAATCGTATAACAAGGTCAGTTAGCATTCCGAAACCTCGGAAGAGAATATTAAATTATTAAAAAAAGCACCGCTTATGTAAACAAAAACAACAAAGTAGATCACTAAAGAAACTAGAAAACCAATAGTTAGATTATAAAAAGGAGCGTATCCCCATACTACTTTTTATAAAAGAAACGAAAGATAAAAAAAATCGGAATCCCGAATGCGACTCGGGATCCGATCGGTTGAAAGTGATTAAAAAAGAATGATGAACCACTTAAAACATTTAAAAATATGAAAAATCTTTTTACTTATAAAGAAAAGGTTGTACCCATTGTAAAAAACAACTTAAAAATGAAGTTATCTGTACTTTTTGCCTTTACCATGGTTTTTGCCATACAAGCAAATTCAAGCTTTGGGCAAGGTACCATTACGTTAGATGTAAAAGAAAAAGCTACGGTTGGTGGCGCATTTACGTCTATAGTTACTGTTTGATTTGTAACAACCTCAGAAGCACCTGTGCTATCTTTAATATTCGTTAATTTATAAATATAAGTTCCTTCTGTGGTAATATTTAGAGGCAACTCAGCTGAGTTTTCTGAAGGATTTGTACTAATTGTTTCTTCTGTACCGTTATTTATAGTGTAAGTAAAAGTATACGGAGCCATACCGTTCAAGCCTTCAAAAGTAATCGTTACAAGTTCACTTTCGCAGACTGTTGCTTTGTCAACAGAAATTGTTGCAGTTGGTGCAAAAAAAGAATTGAAAAAAGTATGTAAATGTGAATTGTTGCTAAAGATAAGACTGCTTATAAACAGAATAGACAAATAAGCAATTAGGGTTTTTGAGGTAAGTAGTTTTTTTCTGTGGAAAATCATATATAATTAACGGTGTACAAAATATCATTAAAATAATCTGGTTAATTTAGCAATAACACTAAATAGTATTTTGACTAAAATTTGAATATGATAAAATGAATCTTTTAGATATTCAAATTTATAACTATAACCCGTCATGCATTTTGATAAATTCTGTCAATTCGAGTGAATTTCACGATTGAAATAAGTGAAATTTGTATCGAGAATAAGAATTTTCGTTTCTAAACTAGTTCTCGATACGATTTTTTTTATCAAAAAATCACTCGAACTGACATTTTGGAATACATTTAACTCAAAATGCACAACGGGTAACTATAATAAAAAGTGAAGCTACGGGATTCCGTAAGACTTTTTACGATTAAACTTAATTAGTTCTTTTTTTTGTGACGAATTACTTACGTTTTGAGTTAATTATTTCTTAATAGCGTTAAAGAATTAATCTTTAATGACAAATTTTAAACAAATACTAGTGTATTTTTGTTTCGATATCAAATGTATATATGTCTACCAAAATAGTTAAAAAGAAAAAATACCGTTTTCTAAGAAGAACTTTACGTATACTTTTTGGAATTTTAATATTTTTAGCACTCCTAATTCTATTTATTAGAAGTCCTTGGGGACAAGATATTATCGTAGACAAAGTAGTCAACTATGTTTCAGACAAAACCAACACAGAAGTTGCCGTAGAAAAACTTTTTGTTACGTTTGATGGGGATGTACAATTAAATGGCCTTTATTTAGAAGACGAAAAAGGAGATACATTAATTTATTCTAAATCTTTAGAAGCCAATATTCCACTTTGGGGAATGATCAAGGGCGATGCTATTGGCGTAGATGATTTAGAATGGGAAGGTTTACGAGCAAATATCATTAGAAAAGACACAGTTTCTGGATATAACTTTCAGTTTTTAATAGATGCTTTTAGTTCAGGAAATACAAATTCAGTTGTTCAAGATTCAACAGCAAAACCATTCAATATTGTTGTTGGCAGTTTAAATTTAAAAGATATTGATGTAGATTTTAAAGACGATGTATTGGCTATAGATAGTAAATTTCAAGTTGGTACTCTTACAGCAGAGATGGAAGCTATAGACATTGAAAAAATGATTTTTAAGGTAAATGATATTCAACTTTCTGATGCAAAAATTAAATACATACAAAATCCGATAACAATAGTATTACCATTTGAAGAAATCCCGTTGCCTATATTATCTTCAGAAAGCATCACTATAAAAAATACAGCAGCATATTATAAATCTAATGTAGATGATATTCTTTTAGATGCTGATTTAAAAGACTTTTATGCTGAGATTCCTGAATTAAATTTAGTTGAAAAGAAATTTATTTTAAATACTGTTCAACTTAAAAATTCAGAGATTTTAGTTAGAATGAAATCTTATCCTGAAAATGGCAGTACAACCGCTACAACTAACACTTCGAGTACATTACTTTGGCCAGCAATTGAATTGGAACTACATAATTTAGCTTTAGAAAATAACACATTCAAATATTTTTTAAACGACGCAGTACTTCAGAAGAATGTATTCAATCCGAATGCAATTTCTTTACAAAACCTAAACTTAAACGCCACTGATATCTTTTTAAAAGAACAGCAAGCAGGTTTGCAGTTAAAACAATTTAATTTTAATGAATACACAAATCTAAATCTAAAGAAATTAGCATTTGATGCAAAAGTTACAGACAATAAATTAACAATACGTAATTTAGAACTTGCGTTAAATGACAATAAAATTGTTGGAGCTATTGAAATGCGATACAATTCGCTACCACAATTATTAGAGGCTCCAGAAACGACCAATGTTCGTGTAAACTTGCCTTCATTTGAATTTTGGTTAACAGAAGCTTTCAAGTTTCAACCCGCTTTACAGAAAAATGAATATTTAAAAAAATTAAGTGCAAAAAAAATCTACGGAAACTTAAATGCAACAGGTACATTAGCATCTATAGAGTTAAATAGCACAAATATTAATTGGGGAAAATTCACACAAATTTCAGCAGTTGGTAGCATAAAAAATAGTACAAAACAAGCATTACTTCAAGTAAATATTCCGAATTTTAAAATGGAAAGTAAGCGTGAAGATATTTTACAGTTGGTAGATGAAAGCCAATTAAATGTGCGCTTGCCAGAAGATCTATTACTTACAGGAAGTATAACGGGCTCTTTAGATGCCATTGCTACAGATGCAAAATTAACGACCACGCAAGGTGAAGCAACGGTAAAAGGTACTTTTAAAAATACAGACAAAATAAGTTATGACCTTACTGTAAAAATAGAAGATTATAATGTAGGTACGCTTTTAAAGAATCCTAAATTTGGGAATCTAAGTCTTACTTTAAACTCTAAAGGAAGCGGAAAAACCATTAACAATTTAGATGCTACTTTAAAAACAAATATTTCTAAATTTCAATTAAAAGACTATGCCATTAGAGATTTAAGTGTAAGCGGAGATTTTAAAGATGGTAAAGGGAATGTTACTTCTAAATATAAAGATAACAACTTAAATGTAGATTTAAATGCTTTTGTAGATTTAGATTCTATAGCAACAAAAGCCAATCTTAACTTAAATGTAATTGGTGCAGATTTAGAGGGTTTAGGTTTTATGAATCGAAATGTAAAAACGGGCATGGATCTTTCTTTGAATTTTAAAGGAAATTTAGAAAAATATGCAGTAAAAAGTACTATAAAAAACGGAGTTGTTGTTTATGATGATAGAACTTATTTGTTAGGACCTCTCAATGCAAACGCATTTGTAGATAAAGATACTACTGCACTAATTGTAAAAAATAAAATGTTAGATTTAAATTTACAATCTAACGTAGATCCGCAGACTTTTGGGAAAGCTTTGCAACGTCATATTTTTAGTTATTTTTATAGAGATGCAATCATTCCAGATACAATTGCCAATCCTGTTGATTTACAACTGAAAGCTAAAATTTCTCAAACACCTTTAATTAAAGATGTTTTCTTAGTAAATATCAAAGATTTAGACACTATTAAAATAGGGGTTGATTTTAAAGAATTAGACAGAAAATTAGTCGCTAATATTACCGCACCACATATTAATTATAGCGGAAATGAATTAGACAGTCTGGCTTTTTCTATGAATACAGATAAAGATAATTTTAATTTTAATTTGGGTTTTAAAAACATTACTGCAGGTCCTTTAGATGTTCCTAAAACAATCATAACGGGAAATCAAAAAAACAATGAATTAGCACTTAATTTTCTAGGATTCCATGAGGGCAAAAAACTGATGAATGTAAATACAAGCATTACAGGAAGCAGAGAACGATTAAAATTTACGGTAAACAATAAAGATTTAGTTTTAAATAAGCATAAGTGGGAAATTCCAGAAACGAATGAAATTATTTTAACAGATTCTGTCATTAGCTTTTCTGATTTTAGAATTACAAAAGGCAATCAATCTATAGAAGTTACAGACAAATCACCAGATATTCAGAAAAATCATATTGCTGTTAATTATAAGAATTTTGCAATTAGCGAAGTCTTTAACTACCTAAATCCAGAAAAACAAATTACCACAGGAATTTTAAGTGGGGATTTTGTTTTAGAACAACCTTTTGGAGATACAGGAATCATCGCTGATTTAGATATTAGTCAGCTAAAAGTTTTAAATACAGACTTTGGGAATTTAAGTATGAATGCAAAATCTTTAGGATATAGTAACTACGATTTTAATGTGAATTTAAAAGGTGGTGATATAAATTTAGACATAAAAGGAGACTATTTTGTAAGTAATAATGAGGCAAATCTAAATTTAGATGTACTTATTAATGAATTTAAAATGAAAGCATTAAATACGCTTTCTTTAGGTGAAATAAAAGAAACTTCGGGCAGCTTTTCTGGGGGTTTTAAAGTTACGGGCACAACTACAACGCCTAAATATAAAGGAAATTTAAAATTTACCAATGCAGATTTTAATATTACCAAACTCAATACAAAATTCACGTTAAAAAATGAAACTATACATATAGATAATAGCGGTCTTAGCATGTCTAATTTTACGGTTTTAGATGCAAAAAAGAATGCACTAGTATTGTCTGGCACAATAAAAACAGAAAGTTTTGTAAACCCAACATTTGATTTAAAAGTAAAAGCAAATAATTTTAGAATATTAAATGCCTCTAAAGAAGACAATCCGTCGCTGTATGGTAAAGCTTCTTTTAATGCAAACGCAAGACTTACTGGCGATTTGCAAATACCAAAATTAAACGCAGAAGTAACCTTAGGCTCAGATACAAATGTAACCTATGTAATTCCTTCCATTTATGCAAATGTAGAAGAGAGAGAAGGTATTGTAGAATTTGTAAATAGAGAAAACCCGAATGCTATTTTAACGCAGACTGAAGAACAAACAGCAACCATAACAGGTTTTGACATTTTTAGCAGAATAAAAATAAACAAAGAAGCAGCTGTTACCATTATTATTAATGAAGAAACAGAAGATAACTTTAAGGTTTCTGGTGAAGGAGATTTTATCTTTACAATGATTCCTAACGGAAGATTATCTTTAACAGGTGCTTATGAAATTTCTGAGGGTCACTATGAATTAAACTTATACAATTTAGTAAATAGAAAGTTTTCTTTGGCATCAGGAAGCCGAGTTTCTTGGTCAGGAGATCCTTTTGATGCAAAATTAGATGTAAGAGCCATTTACAATATAGAAACTTCCGCTTCACCATTAATGGCATCACAAATTTCTGGAGAAGATACTGCTGTAAGAAATAGATACAAACAAGTATTACCCTTTAATGTGTATTTAAATATTGATGGCGAATTATTACAGCCAAAAATATCCTTTAGTTTAAATATGCCAGAAGATGAACAAGGCGCAATTGGTGGGCAAGTATACGGACGTTTACAACAAGTGAATCAACAAGAAGATGAATTAAATCGTCAAGTTTTCTCACTTTTAGTATTGAATAGATTCTATCCAGATGCAGGAAGTGATGGGAGTGCTGGTGGTTTTGCAACCATTGCAAGAGACAATTTAAACGATGCAGTTTCTGGGCAACTAAATGCATTTTCAGATAAGATTTTAGGAGGTTCTGGGATCGAATTAGATTTTGGGTTGAATAGTTTTACAGACTATCAAGGAGATGCGCCAACAGATAGAACACAATTAGATATTGCAGCACAAAAGAAACTATTTAATGAGCGTTTAACCGTTAGAGTTGGTAGCGAGGTAGATATTCAAGGAAGCAGTGCAAATGGCGAAACAACGCCTTTAATTGGTAATGTAAGTTTAGAATATAAAATTACAGAAGATGGCAGGTATCGCATTAGAGGTTTTAGAAAGAGTGAGTTTGAAAATGTGATTGATGGGCAAACGATTGTTAGTGGTCTTGCTTTAATCTTTACAAAAGAATTTAATGAATTCAGTCAATTGTGGGATGCTATTCTAAGATCTCAAAGAGCCAAAAAAGAAGCAGAGGAGGCGCAAAAAGCAGCAAAAGTCAAAGAAGTAAACAAAGAAAAAGTGAATACCAAAAAGAAAACAAATTAAATTTTGAAAAACACAACTAAATATACTTGCATTTTATTTTTAGGAAGCCTTTTCATGTATGCTTGTGCGATTAAAAAATACATTCCAGAAGATAAAAGATTATACACAGGTGCCACTTTAGAGATAGATGCAGACCCTTCTGTACAAAAAGTAAACGACTTAAAAGAAGATTTAAAAACGGTTGTAAGACCAGCACCCAACTCTAAATTTTTAGGGATGCATCTAGGGTTGTATTATTACTATAAAAATCAGCAAGAAAAACCTGGTTTTGTAAATAAATGGATGTTTAAACAATTTGGGCAAGAACCAGTCTATCAGTCTGATGTAAATGAACTAGAAGTTGAAGAAATTTTAAGAAATAGATTAGAAAATCATGGTTTTTTCTACAGTACCATTGGTGCTACTTTTCAAGAGAAAGAGAAGGAAGCTGCAATTATTTACAATTTAAAAGTACCCGCACCATATAAAATGGCGAGCTATCAAATAGATAGTATGGTTTCGCCAATTTATAGCGATATAAAAAGCCTTACAACAAATTCGCCGTTTCCAGAAAATATGCGTTTTGATGTGGCAAACCTAAAACTAGAACGTCAAAGGTTAGATGTGGAATTAAAGAAGAAAGGATATTATAATTTCAATCCAGATTTTTTAATTTTTGAAGCAGATACCAATCAATATAAAAATAAAAAATTCGATTTATTTTTAAAACTAAAAGCAAAAGTTCCAAAAAAAGCAACCATTCCGTATAAAATAAAACGGATTAACGTATTTGCGAATTACCATTTAAAAGATTCTTCAACTGTTAATATCACGCGTTTTGAAAATAAAAATTACCACCAAGATTCGCTGTTTTTTAAACCGAAGTATTTAGATGATTTTATCACTTTAAAAGAAGGTGCTTTTTTTGACCCAATAACTTCGAAAAATACAGCAAGAAGACTTTCTACCATTGGTGCTTACAAGTTTGTGAATATTCAATACAAAGAATTAGATACCGTTGTAACAGACAACTTGGGGCTGTTAGAGGCCAATATTTTTCTTTCGCCTTTAACAAAAAGAGCCATTCGTGCAGAATTACAAGCGGTTACAAAATCAAATAATTTTGCAGGACCAAAACTGGCAATCACCTACAGTAATAGAAATTTATTTAAAGGAGGAGAAACTTTAAACATCAGTACCAATGTTGGTTATGAAACGCAAGTTTCTAGCGGTAACAATGCGGGTTTAAATAGTCTAGATCTGGGTTTAAAATCTGAACTTATTTTTCCTAGAGTAATTGCACCATTTTCTATTAATGAAGACTTTTTTGAATATTCTATTCCTAAAACTAAAACAAGTTTAGGTGTTAATTATTTAAGTAGAAGTAAATTGTATACCCTTTTATCTGGAAGTGCAAATTTTGGATATGTTTGGAATGCAAATAGATATATTACCTATGAATTTAATCCTATTTCTATAAATTATACAAGCTTGTCTAGTACAACTCCAGAATTTCAAGAGATATTAGATAATAATTCTTTTTTGCAACGTAGTTTTAATCAAGAGTTTATTAGCGGACTTACTTTTTCTTTTACTTATAATGAAATGTTAAATACGATACAAACGCATCAATTTTACTTTAATTCTACAGTAGATGTAGCAGGAAATAGTATCAGTCTTTTTGGAAAAGAAAAAAATGCTGGAGAACCTAAACAATTTTTGGGGTTAGAATATGCGCAGTATGCAAAAGCAGACATCGATGCAAGATATCACTATAATTTTGGTGATAAGAACGCGCAAACCATTGCCGCAAGATTATTTGCTGGTTACGGGTATGCTTATGGCAATTCTGATGTTGTTCCGTTTGTAAAACAGTATTTTTCTGGAGGCCCTTATAGTGTAAGAGCCTTTAATATTCGTTCTTTAGGTCCTGGAACTTATAATGAAAATGAAAATCCGAATTCAAATCCTGAAACAGTAAGTTCATTTTTCGATAAAACAGGAAATATTCGTTTAGAAGCAAATGTAGAATACCGTTTTCCTATTTATTCTTTCTTTAAAGGTGCGTTTTTTGTGGATGCGGGTAATGTTTGGAATTCAGTTTCAAATGATGCTTTTGATGATGAGAATGGAGAAGAGACAGATAAATTCACCTCTAATTTTATCAATGAATTGGGTATCGGTGCTGGTTTAGGATTGCGAGTAGATGTGCAAGGATTTGTAATTCGTTTTGATTTGGCAGCTCCCTTTCATGATCCTAGATTAGAGGAAGGTGAACGTTGGGATTTTAGAATCGACGAACCTGTTTTTAATTTTGCAATTGGCTATTCTTTTTAGAGAAGATTATGAAAACCTTGCGCAATTTTTTCTAAGGAAGCACTGTCTAAAATCATAATATTTTTTCCTTTAAAAGCAATAATTTTTTTCTTTTTAAATTCAGATAATAAACGAATTGCAGATTCTGTAGCAGTTCCTATAATATTAGAAAAATCTTCTCTAGAAAGTTGAATATCGATAGCGCCTTCACTATTTGTATCAAATTTAGTATGCAAGTATAAAAGCGTTTCAGCCAAACGTTGTTTTACCGTTTTCTGAGCCATATCTACAATGAGATTATCCGCATTTTTTAAAGAAGTAGCTAGATCTCTTAAAACACTCATCGAAAATGCATTGTTTCTCTGTAAATCTCTAATAATTTCTTCTTTCGGTATAAAACAAACCTCCATATCATTTAAAGCCACTGCAGAAAGGTTCGATACTTCATCAGAAATTAAACTTCGTTCTCCTAATAAATCTCCACGCTGAATCAAACTAATAATTTGATTTCTTCCATTTTCACTCATTTTAGAAACTTTACAAACACCATCTTTGATGCAAAAAATGCCATTTATAGGTGTTCCTTCTTCAAAAAGTACATCTCCTTTTTTTATGATTTTTGAAGTTTTACATTTAGACATTCTTACAACTTCTTCCTTAGAAAGATGTTTTAAAGAAGTAAACTGACGAACAATACATTGTTCACATTTGCTCATGATATTTGGTGGATTTGATTTCAAATATATAGAAAACCTGATAAATATCATGTTTTAAATTGAAGTCTTATTCGAAATTTGCAAAAGGCAAAAGAGTAAATATGAATGCTACACAATGTTACCACTGTGGCGATTCTTGTGATGATGATTCAATTGAATTGGATGAAAAAAATTTCTGCTGTAACGGTTGTAAAACTGTTTATGAGATTTTTTCTGAAAATGATTTGACTGGTTATTATAATTTTCAAGACAATCCAGGAGCCATTCCAACAGAGATTCAAGGAAAATATGATTTCTTGGAAACAGAAGAAATTGTTCAAAAATTAGTAGATTTTTCTGATGGAAATACACAGATAATAACGTTGTATATTCCACATATTCACTGTAGTTCTTGCATTTGGATCTTAGAAAACTTACACAAACTAAAATCAGAAATTTCCTCATCTCAGGTAGATTTTCCTAAGAAAAAAGTGAGCATCACTTATAACTCAGAAACAACCTCATTAAAAGAAATTGTTTTACTGTTAAGCAGTATTGGTTACGAACCTTATATCAGTTTAGAAGATTATGAAAGTGGCAAAAAAACAGTTGATAGAAGCTTAATTTACAAACTTGGAACTGCAGGTTTTGCCTTTGGAAACGTCATGTTTTTATCGTTTCCAGAATATTTTGAAGTGGACGGTTTTTGGATCGAAGAATATAAAAATATCTTTAGGTGGTTGATGTTTTTCTTCTCTCTTCCCGTCGTTTTTTATGCGGGAAAAGATTATTTTATATCTGCTTATAAAGGTTTGCGATCTAAAATTTTAAATATAGATGTGCCGATTGCTCTGGGTATTGCTGTACTTTTTATCAGAAGTACTATTGAAATTATTTTCGATTTAGGAACTGGTTTTTTTGACAGTTTAACTGGCTTGGTTTTCTTTCTATTATTGGGGAAATTCTTTCAGCAAAAAACCTATAATTTCTTGTCTTTTGAACGCGATTACAAATCTTATTTTCCTATTGCAGTTACACGCATTTTATCTGAAGGAAAAGAAGAAAATGTACAGATTTACGATGTAGAAAAAGGAGATCGATTGCTTATTAGAAATCAGGAATTAATTCCTGTAGATGGCATCTTAATCAACGGAAATGCAGAAATTGATTATAGTTTTGTTACTGGTGAAGCAGTACCTGTTTTAAAAACATCTGGCGATAAATTGTTTGCAGGTGGAAAACAATTATCTGGAGTTCTAGAAATGGAAGTTTTAGCTTCTGTTTCACAAAGTTATTTAACCCAATTATGGAGCAATGCTATTTTTCAAAAAGAGAACACATCGCCTTTTAAAACCATCACAGATGCTATTAGTAAAAATTTTACGATTGCAGTGTTAACCATTGCTTTAATAGCAACTGCTTTTTGGTTGTATTTTGATGCTAGCAAAGCTTTAAATGTATGTACAGCCATTTTAATTATAGCTTGCCCATGTGCCATTGCATTAGCTGCACCTTTTACCTTAGGAAATATGTTACGCATCTTTGGAAGGCAAAAATTCTATTTAAAAAATACAACTGTCGTAGAGCAATTAGCAAAAATAGACACTATAATTTTTGATAAAACAGGAACTTTAACAACCAACAAAGAAAATACAATTTCTTATGATGGCGTTCCCTTAAATCGGCAACAAAAAAGCATTTTAAAAAGTTCTTTGAGGGCTTCTAATCATCCTTTAAGTAGAACCTTATACAATACCTTTAAAGAAGCCGAAAATGTAAAAATTTCAAATTTTAAAGAAACTGTAGGCAAAGGAATTCAAGTTACTTACAAAGCTATTGACCTCAAATTAGGGTCGGCTGCTTTTGTTCAAAATAACAATGAAAAGTCAACTTTAGATACTTCTGTTCATATCTGTTTCGATGAAGTCTATAAAGGGAAATACACATTTAAAAATTCGTATAGAGCAGGTGTAAAATCATTATTTAATAGTTTAAAAAACGATTATCATTTGGCAGTTGTTTCTGGAGACAACGAAGGAGAAAAGAACTATTTAGAAGAAATTTTACCTGAAAGAACAACTTTTTTATTCAATCAACAACCAGCAGATAAATTAAATGTAGTGGCAGCTCTTCAAAAGAAAGATAAAAAAGTAGCCATGATTGGTGATGGTTTGAATGATGCGGGTGCTTTGGCACAAAGTGATGTTGGTATTTCTTTGTCAGAAAATATCAATGTGTTTTCTCCTGCATGCGATGCAATTTTAGATGCTTCTAAATTTCATAAAATTGGCAGTTTTATAAAGGCATCTAAAAAGGCAATTCAAATTATAAAATACTGTTTTGTGTTGTCTTTGTGTTATAATAGTATTGGTTTGTACTTTGCTGTTACAGGTCAATTAACACCCATTATAGCGGCAATTTTAATGCCGTTAAGTTCCATTAGCATTGTAATTTTTACAACAATTTCAACAAATATTTTAGGAAGTAAAATAAAGTTGTAAAATGTCTCCTCGAGCGCAGTCGAGAGGTTTATTAGGTATTGATTACACCTGGTTAGAGAAACGTTAAATCAATTAAAATTAAGAGTGTCGTTTCCGAAATTTGGAAAGAGCTTGTCGAAGTGCATGTATGTTCAAAAGTTCAAAAGTTTGAAGTTCAGGGTTCAATTACACCACATAAACATATAAAAAAAATAAACTATGTGCCTATGTGTTTTTTTAATATTTAAAACAAAAAATTATGAAAGTAGCCTCATTTTTAGAAGACATAAAATTTAATACCAGCAAACCAGCTGTTTCAATGTTGTTAGAAACCGATTTTTCAAAAGAAATACGAATTGTATTTAAAAAAGGGCAGCTAATGAAAGATCACAAAGCGCCATTTCCAATTGTTGTGCAGGTATTAAAAGGAAGTATAAATTTTGGCATCCAAGCAGAAATAAAACAGTTGAATACAGGTGATTTAATCACATTAAATTCAAACACCGTTCATAATCTTACGGCGACTGAGGAAAGTATTGTACGGTTGACCTTATCAAAATCAGACAGCTTCAAAAGAGTAGAAAAAGTTTTATAAAATATGGAATCACTCATTCAGAAATACAACATTCCAGGGCCTAGGTATACAAGTTACCCAACGGTACCTTATTGGAACAAAAACGGAATTGACAAACAAGATTGGATTGCTTCGCTTCAGAAATCGTTTTTAGAAAGCAATGCATCAGAAGGAATTAGTATTTATATCCACTTGCCATTTTGCGAGAGCCTGTGTACATTTTGTGCATGTCATAAACACATTACAAAAAGGCACGGAGTAGAAGAGGAGTATATAGAAACCGTATTAAAGGAGTGGAGATTATATGCGAATTTGTTTGACGAAACTCCGATAATTAAAGAATTGCATTTAGGCGGCGGAACACCTACTTTTTTCTCAAAAGAAAACCTACAATATTTAATAGATGGTATTTTTTCAATCGCTAAAAAACATCCTGAATCAGCCTTTAGTTTTGAGGGGCATCCAAACAACACCACCAAAGCACAATTACAAACCTTATTCGATTGTGGTTTTACAAGAGTTAGTTTTGGTGTGCAAGATTACAATGAGAAAGTACAGCAAGCCATTCATAGAATACAGCCTTTTGAAGCGGTTAAGAAAGTAACCAAATGGTCAAGAGAAATTGGATATACTTCTGTAAGTCACGATTTAATTTTCGGCTTGCCATTTCAAACCAAAGAAAATGTAATTCATACCATCAATAAAACCAAAGAATTACAGCCAGATAGAATTTCATTTTACAGTTATGCACATGTTCCTTGGGTAAAAGGAGTGGGACAAAGAGGTTTTAATGAGTCTGATTTACCAAAAGACGAAGAGAAAAGAGCACTTTATGAAATAGGCAAAAAACTATTTTCGGCATTGGGTTATGAAGAAATAGGAATGGATCATTTTGCTTTAAAAACCGATAGCTTATATAAGGCAACCATCAACAAAACATTGCATCGGAATTTTATGGGATATACCGCCAATAAAACCCAATTAATGGTGGGTTTAGGAATGTCTGCAATTTCCGATTCTTGGTATGCGTTTGCACAAAATGTAAAAACGGTAAAAGAATATCAGCAGTTGGTAAATAAGGGAGAAATCCCCATTTTTAGAGGACATTTATTATCTACTGAAGACGGCATTATAAGAAAGCATATTTTAAATATGATGTGTCATTTTTCCACTTCGTGGGATAAAGAGGCTCTGAAAATTCATAATATTCAGCAGCACTTAAAACTGCTAAAAGAAATGGAAAAAGATGGTTTGGTTCAAATTGATGAGAATAAACTTTCAATTCCTGAAAAGGCAAGACCATTTGTACGAAATATTTGCATGGCTTTTGATCTTCATTTATTGAAAAATAAGCCTAAAACACAGTTGTTTTCTATGACAATTTAATTTGGGTAGAAAAGACACTAATTTTACAAATTGCACTTATTTTTCATGCAGTAAACCGTAATATTTGTCATGCTCTAAGCATCTTACATAAGAGTGAGAAGTTGTAGGTAAGATTCTTTGAAAAAGACAAATTGGGTGGAAAATTTTGTGTAAAGCAAACCGTAAAGTTTGTCATGCTGGAAGCATCCCACACAAGAGTGAGAAAGTGTACGTGAGATTCTTTCAGAATGACAAACAGAATGGAAAACTATATCAAAATTAAAAGCGAATTTTACTTTAATTTTTCTCAAACCTTCAAATCTTCATTTTTTCATTTCCTTAACATTTTTTCAAGAAATATGACATTTGTCATATTTTAAGAATTGGACCCAACTTATTTTTGATGTATCAAATTATCAGGCAAGATATGAGCGTAATATACCTACTACTAGCACTAAGTATTTTAGTGGCAATTGTATTCTTTATCGCATTTATGTATTCAGTAAAAAAAGGACAATATGATGATGCATATACACCTTCTATTCGTATGCTGTTTGATGATGAACTGGTAAAAGAAAAACAAGAAAAATTAACCAAAGACTAAATTTTATATTATGGAAATGCAACAATTTTATTACGATAATAAAATCGTAAAAAAATTCATCTACGCAACCTTATTGTGGGGAATCGTAGGATTCTCAGTAGGCTTGTTGTTAGCATTTATGTTTTTATTCCCCAATGTAACAGACGGAATTTCATGGTTAAGTTTCGGTCGTTTAAGACCTTTACATACCAATGCCGTAATTTTTGCTTTTGTAGGAAATGCAATCTATGCAGGAGTCTACTACTCGCTTCAAAGATTGTTAAAAGCAAGAATGGCAAGTAACTTTTTAAGTAATTTTAACTTTTGGGGCTGGCAATTAATTATTGTTGCCGCCGCAATTACACTTCCATTAGGGTATACATCATCAAAAGAATACGCAGAATTAGAATGGCCAATAGATATTGCCATTGCTTTGGTTTGGGTTGCTTTTGGTGTCAACATGATTTGGACGATTTTGCAAAGAAGGCAACGTCATCTATACGTGGCAATTTGGTTTTATCTAGGAACTTTTGTAACCGTTGCAGTATTGCACATATTTAATAGTCTTGCATTACCAGTTAGTTTTTTAAAATCGTATTCTGTGTATGCAGGAGTGCAAGATGCACTTGTACAATGGTGGTATGGTCATAATGCAGTAGCATTTTTCTTAACAACACCATTTTTAGGATTGATGTATTATTTTGTTCCAAAAGCAGCGAATAGACCTATATATTCTTACAGACTGTCTATTGTACACTTTTGGTCTTTAATTTTTATTTATATCTGGGCAGGACCGCACCACCTGTTATACACCTCTTTACCAGATTGGGCGCAAAATTTAGGAGTCGCTTTTTCTGTAATGCTTTTAGCACCTTCTTGGGGAGGAATGATAAATGGACTGTTAACCTTAAGAGGTGCTTGGGATAAAGTAAGAACAGACCCCGTTTTAAAATTTATGGTGGTTGCAATTACGGGGTATGGAATGGCAACTTTTGAAGGGCCATTATTGTCTCTTAAAAATGTAAATGCAATTGCTCATTTTAGTGATTGGATTATTGCACACGTGCATGTAGGCGCATTAGCTTGGAATGGTTTCCTTGCATTTGGGATGTTGTATTGGATGATTCCACGATTATTTAAAACAAAACTGTATTCAGTTGCATTGGCGAACGTCCATTTTTGGGTAGGTACTTTAGGAATTATTTTATATGCTTTACCAATGTATGTTGCAGGTTTTGTACAAGCTTCTATGTGGAAACAATTCAATCCTGATGGTTCTTTAACCTATGGAAATTTCTTAGAAACGGTAAACGAAATCATCCCTATGTATTGGATGCGTGCCATTGGAGGAAGTATGTATATTTTGGGTGCATTTATAATGTTGTACAATGTAATTAGAACCGTAAGAGCAGGAAGCAATGTTACAGATGATTTAGCAGAAGCACCTGCTTTAAAGAAAGTACCAAAATATAGAACTAAAGGAGAAGGTTGGCATACTTGGTTAGAGAGAAAACCAATTAAATTAACAATTTATGCAACCATTGCCATTTTAATTGGAGGTATTGTTCAAATTGTACCCACATTATTGGTCAAGTCTAATATTCCAACAATTAGTAGTGTAAAGCCTTATACTCCTTTAGAGTTAGAAGGACGAGATATTTACATTAGAGAAGGTTGTGTGGGCTGTCACTCACAAATGATAAGACCTTTTAGAAGTGAAGTAGAACGTTATGGAGAATACTCTAAAGCAGGAGAATTTGTATACGATCATCCATTTTTATGGGGAAGTAAACGTACTGGACCCGACTTGCACAGAATTGGTCAAAAATATAATGATAGTTGGCATTTGAATCACATGTATGATCCTCAAAGTACCTCTCCAGGATCTATTATGCCTTCTTACAAATGGCTGATAGCAAATGAGCTTGATAAATCTGCTACAGAAGAAAAGATGAAGGTGATGGTTCGTTTGGGAGTTCCGTACACAGAAGAAGAAATAGCAAATGCGCAAGAACACATGTTGGCACAAGGAACTACAATAGAAGAAAACTTATATGCAGATCCAGATTTTGCTAAAAATTACGATGCAGATAAAAAGTATTCAGAAGAAAACGGGAAAGCTTTTGTTGAAATGAAAAACAGAGAAATTACAGCAGTCATTGCATACATTCAACGTTTAGGAACAGATATTAAAGTAAAAGACGATCAAAAAGCCACTAAAAACTAGGAAGCATGTTAAAATTCGTAAAAAATCATATGGAAAGTATTGCAGGCATAGAAATTTATCCATTGATATCATTATTGATATTTTTCACTTTTTTTGTCATTTTATTTTGGTGGGTATTTACCGCAAAAAAAGAATATATAGAGACCGTGAGTAACCTACCATTAGACCATTAAAAATATTAAAAATGAAAAGATCTTTTCAATCTACAGTATATGTAATTTTTGTACTTGTTACGTTTATAGCACTTGCAAAAGCGTTTATGGTGTACGAAAACCCATTCAATATTTATGAAAATCCATTAGTTTGGTTGGCTTTAATCGGTTTTGTTTTGGTGGTGGTTTTAAAGGAAGTGGTGCATAGTTTAGCCCTAAAAAGAGCCACGGAATTACAAAATGAAAAAGACGGGATTTTGCCTGAAGATCCAAACCTTTGGATCAAAAAATTACTCGTAAAGTGGACGAGAGCAAAGTCTATTGAAAATGAAGAGGAAATTGTTTTAGATCATGATTATGATGGAATTAAAGAATTAGACAATGCATTGCCACCTTGGTGGATATATATGTTCTATGCAACCATACTTTTTGCCGTAGTGTATTTGGTGAGATTTCATGTACTAGATGGAGACACGCAAATTATGGAATATGACAAAGCAGTTGCGGAGGCGAGAGCTGCGTTAAAAGAATATAAGTCTACGGCGACAGATTTAATTACAGCAGAAAATGTGGTTTTATTAACTGATGAGAAAGACCTAAATAGAGGTAGAGCTGTTTTTAATTTAAACTGTGCTTCTTGTCACTTAAAAGATGGTGGAGGTTCTATAGGTCCTAATTTAACTGACGAATATTGGATTCTAGGTGGTGGACTTAAAAATGTTTTTAATACCATTTATAATGGTGGTAGAGATGGTAAAGGGATGATTGCCTGGAATAAAACGTTAAAAGCAGCAGATATTGCAAAAGTGTCTAGTTATGTGATTTCTTTACAAGGAACAACACCAGAAAAGGCGAAAGCTGCACAAGGAGAAAAGTGGGAAGAAGAATAATTGAAAAAGAAAATGTAGTAGTTATAATTAATTGAAATGGAAATATCCAAGGACGAAGTATTTAGAGATAGTATTGCTACAGTGAATTCTGAAGGAAAACGTTCTTGGATTTTTCCTAAAAAACCGAGTGGGAAATTTTATAAATACAGAACCTATGTTAGTTATTTTTTGTTAGCATTTTTGCTGTCGGCACCATTTATCAAAATTAATGGAAACCAGTTTTTGCTATTCAATGTTTTAGAACGTAAATTTAATATTTTTAGTTTTCCTTTTTGGCCACAAGATTTTCATTTATTGGTAATTTCAATGATTCTTGGGGTGGTATTTGTGATTCTTTTTACCGTAGTTTTTGGGCGCATTTTTTGTGGGTGGATTTGTCCACAAACCATATTTCTAGAAATGGTTTTCAGAAAAATAGAATATGTAATTGATGGTGATAGAGGCAAACAGATTCGTTTAGACAAACAACCTTGGAATGCAGATAAAATAAAAAAAAGACTTTTAAAATGGTGTATCTTTTTTGTGATTTCTTTCATCATTGCAAATGTGTTTTTAGCTTATTTAATAGGCGGAGATACCGTTATAAATTACATTAAAGGAAATCCTTTAGATAATATTAGTACGTTGATTTCTCTCACGATTTTTACAGGCGTTTTCTATTTTGTCTTTGCGTGGTTTAGAGAGCAAGTTTGCATTATTGCTTGTCCTTATGGTAGATTGCAAGGGGTTTTATTAGATAACAAAACCATTAATGTTGCGTATGATTATAAGCGTGGAGAAAGAGAGAAAGGAAGATCTAAATTCAAAAAAAATGAAGATAGAGCTGCTGTTGGAAAAGGAGATTGTATTGATTGCAAACAATGTGTGGTTGTTTGCCCCACAGGGATCGATATTAGAAATGGTACACAGTTAGAGTGTGTAAATTGTACGGCTTGCATTGATGAATGTGATCATATCATGGAAAGCATTAACCTGCCAAAAGGATTGATTAGATATGCAAGTGAAGATAACATCACGGAGAAAAAGCCTTTTGAATTTTCAGCAAGAATGAAAGGGTATTCTGCTGTGCTATTTATCTTAACAGGAATTTTAGCAGGAATGTTGTTTTTAAGGAATGATGTGGAAGCTACCCTTTTAAGGTTGCCAGGACAATTGTATCAACACAAAGAAAATAACATCATAAGCAATGTCTACACGTATAAAGTGATTAATAAAACTACGGAAGATATTAAAGATGTAAGCTATAAAATACTTTCTCACAAAGGAACTATTAAGTTGGTTTCTCATCAAAATTTTAAAGTTCCAAAACAGGGTTCAGCAGAAGGTACTTTATTTATAGAAATAAATGCAGCTGCTTTAAAAGGAGACAAAGACAAGTTAGAAATAGGAGTGTATAGTGAAGACAAATTAATTGAAACAACAAGAACCAATTTTTTAGCACCAAGAAGTTATAAATAAAAAACAGAAAACATGAAAATCAATTGGGGAACAGGAATTGTTATTGCTATTGTGGCATTTATGGGGTTTATCATGTATTTTGTAATTACGATGAGTACAGACAAAGCGTTTAAATATGATTTGGTCACAGAAAATTATTATCAAAAAGAATTAGATTTTCAAGATGAAATAAATGCAGAAAAAAATGCCATCAGATTAACAGAAAAAGTAACCATTCAAAGAACAGAAAAAGGTTTGGAAGTTGAATTCCCAAAAGAATTTACACCAGAAAATATTCAAGGAAAAGTGTTCCTATATAGACCATCTAATAAGCAGTTAGATTTTGAAATACCTATTTCAATCTCTACAACATATTTGCTCGTGCCTGAGAAACGTTTGTTAGGTGGTCGTTGGAACATTCATGTGGCTTTTAGTTACGAAAATAAAGAATACCTAGTCAAAAAAGAAATTCAATATTAATGTTTTTATCTGCAATTGTATTTGGTTTGTTGGGGAGTTTTCACTGCGTGGGAATGTGCGGACCCATAGCATTTATGTTGCCAATTGATAGAAAAAATAAAACAAAAGGCTTTTTTCAAATTTTAAGTTATCATTTTGGTAGATTGTTTACCTATAGTCTCATCGGCTTGCTATTTGGTTTTTTAGGGAAAGGATTTTATTTTTTTGGCTTTCAGCAACAAATTTCGATTGCTGTTGGAGTCTTCATGATCTTATTTATTTTATTTCCGAAGGTTTTTAAAAAAATAAACTTTTCAAAAAAAATAAGTAGACTTATTTTTAAAGTGAAAAATGCTTTAGGACAAGAACTCAAAAACAAAAGAAACGATACTTTTTTTACCATTGGTTTTTTAAACGGATTTTTGCCTTGTGGTTTGGTGTATATGGCGCTTTTTGGTGCATTGGCTACAACCAATGCTTTTTTTGGAAGTTTGTATATGTTTTTATTTGGTTTGGGTACCATTCCGTTAATGACCTCGGTAGTGTATGTAGGCAACTTTACAAAGGGTGCTTTTAGAAAAAAAATACAAAAAACCATTCCTGTAATTGTTGTTTTTATAGGGTTTCTTTTTATTTTAAGAGGTTTGGGGTTGGGCATTCCTTACATTTCTCCAACTCCGGTTTTAGAAGTAGTTTCTGCTAACAATGCTTGCCATTAAATCTTAGTTTATTTGTAAAACAATAAAAATGCTGGTTTTTTGTTGGATACTATGTTAAATCTTTCTTTGAAAAAGAATTCATAACAATAAAAATAATATATTTGATTTCTTTAAAAATACGAGAACTTTAATGAAGTTAACTTACATTAGAATTAGTCTTTTATGCATTGCTTTTTTTTCAATAAAAAATCAGGCGCAAGAGACTTTACCAATTTATACAGATTATCTGTCTGACAACGTATTTTTAGTGCATCCTTCTGCAGCAGGAATTGGAAATTCTAGTAAAGTAAGATTTACAGCAAGACAACAATGGTTTGATGTACCCAATGCGCCTTCTTTACAAACAATGAGCTTTCATACAAAGTTTGGTGAAGAATCAAATGCAGGTTATGGCTTGGTGTTGTTTAATGATAAAAACGGATTTCACTCTCAACAAGGTTTGCAAGGTACTTATGCATATCATTTACCAATGAGTGACGGTCGAATGTTCGAACAATTATCTTTTGGTTTGGCATTCTCGTTTGTACAAAATCAATCAGATCAAAGAACGTTTACGGGAGATCCTGCAGTAGCAGCTATTATAGAAAGTACCAGTTATTACAATGCAGATTTTAGTGTGGCCTATCATAGAGGAGGATTGTCTTCTTATTTTACTGTAAAAAATTTATTCTTAACCGCAAAAAATAATTTAAACATTCAAGAACCATTAGATTTAAGAAATTATGTGTTATCTGCTGGCTACTATTTTGGCAAAGAGAATGTTGTGCAATTAGAACCTTCTATTATGATTCAAATGAAGGAAGGTTTGGGTGAAAGAGTCGCAGATTTTAACTTAAAAGTGTATAAAATGTTGTCTCAAACCCAACTTTGGGGAGCCTTGTCTTATAGAAGAAATTTTGATGCCAATAGCATAGATAACGCTTCTTATATTTCTCCTATAATCGGTTTGAATTATAAGAATTTTATGTTTTCTTATGCATATACAAGACAGTTAAATGATGTTCTTTTTGCAGATGCTGGCTTTCATCAAATATCTTTAGGAATTAATTTATGGACGAGAGAGCCTAGAGCAGCTGCATGTCCTAACATCAATTCAATTTACGGAGGATTTTAAAAATCTTTTTCAGTAATACATATCTTTTTCCCTTCAATAGTTTTTAGTAAATTCTCTAGAGAAGTTTTTTCTTTATTGATGAAGATTTCATGTTGCGGTACATAATTTTTATCAGTATTTAATAAATGATGTTTGCTTAAAATAGCTTTTGTTTGTTTGGCAACAGCTTCCCCAGAATCTATAATTTGAATTCTATCACCAACAATTGCTCTAATTTGTGGAATTAAATAAGGATAATGTGTACAGCCTAAAACCAAAGAATCGATATTTTTAGAAATCATGGGTTTTAAAAAAGAAGTTAATAAAGTTGTCATTTCTTTAGAATGCAATTTTCCTCCTTCAATAAGTTCTACAAGTCCTTTCCCGATAGTTTCTTTTATCTGAATTTTTTTTCTGATGTTACTAGAAGTTTTTTCAAATAAATTGCTATTCAGCGTTCCTTTGGTTGCTAAAATTCCGATGGTATTTGTTTTTGTTATTAAGGCTGCTGGTTTTATAGCAGGTTCTATACCAATAAAGGGAATGTTATAATGAGTTCTTAAATATTCAATAGCGTTTGTTGTAGCTGTGTTGCAGGCAACTACAATTAGTTTGCAATCTTTCTGAAGTAAAAATGCTGTATTTTTTTTACACAGTGCTACTATTTCTTCTGTTGATTTCTCACCATAAGGCGCGTTTTTACTGTCTGAAAGATAGATAGTGTTTTCATTTGGTAGCAGTGCAATTACTTCTTTCCATATAGAAGTTCCGCCGACACCAGAATCAAAAAAACCAATAGCATTTGAAATAGATTTCATAAGGAGTAAAAATAAAAAAACCTACTTTAAAAAGTAGGTTTCTATCATTTATTTCTTTGGAAAAGAAATTATTGTCTTGGCTGTTGTTGCTTAGGCTTGTCTTTTAACAATCCTAATTTTGCTTTGGCAGCATCGTATAAATCTACACCTTTCTTAACAATTAAAGATTTAGCATCAAATACATATAAAATCCCTTTTGTTGCAGCAATAGCTTCAATTGCTTTTTCAGCTTTCTTTACAATAGGTTCTAGCTCTTGTGCTTCTCTTCTTCGCATATCTTGATAAGCCTCTTGTTGTGCTTGATCAAATCTAGCTTTATCTGTTTGTACTTCCTGAGCTCTTTGTTTGTTGGTAGCTTCTGTTTGAGTTGCTTGTTCCGTAGTATACTTTTGAACTTTAGCTTCTAACTTTTTCTTTAAACCTTCAATTTCACTTTGGTAAGACTTCCCTAATTTTTCAAGGGTAACGCTTAATGCTCTTGTTTCTGGCATATTGTCTATTACTCTCTGGTAATCTATATGACCTATTTTTTGTGCATTTGCAACACCACCTATTCCTAAAGTAAATACAGCGATTAATAGTAACGTTTTAAAATTTTTCATTCTTGTTTTTAATTTAATTATTATTGTCTTGATTTTCTTTCTCTTTCTTTGCGTCTTCTTTTTCTTTCTTTAACGCTTCTTTTTTCTTTTTCAGCGCTTCTTTCTTTTTTCTAAGCAACTCTCTTTTTTCTTCTCTTTTCTCTAAAAGTACTTTTTTTCTATCTTCTAACGCTTTCTTTTTTAGTTCTCTATCAGATAATTTTTTAGCAACAATAGCTTCTTTCTTTACTAAGGCTTGCTTTTGTTTCTCTGTAGGCTCTTTTGGAGCACTTTTTTCTAGCTTTTTGGCATTTTTCTTGTCAACTAATCTTGTTCTGTCAATAGTGCCTAAAACCAGGTCGCTAATATCGTATTTTTTATTGGAATATAGCATGACTAAATCACTAGATTTATCAAAAACAAAATCATATTTTTTTCTAGCAGAAATGGTTTGTATGGCATTGTAAACTTGATCTTGAATAGGCTTTACCAATTGTTTTCTTAGTAAAAACATATCTCCCTTAGGGCCAAAGTACAAAGATTCTAACCTTCTTAATTCATCTTGTTTTAAAGAAATTTCTTCTTCTTTCTCTTCAATAAGATCTTTTGTTAAGATTGCTTTCTCATTTGCCAAATCTGTTTTTAGTACTTCTATGTACCGAGCCTCTTTGTCTAATTTTTGCCTCCACTTTACCACTTTTTCATCTAAAGTATTTTGTGCTTCTAAATATTCTGGAACATTTTCTAGAATGTATTCCATATCGATGTACGCAATAATTTGACTTCTCTGAGACCAAGAAATACTAACAGTAAGTAAAAGAACGATTGATAAAAAAATATTTTTCATTTGTGTATAGTGTTTAGAAAAAACCGTGCCAAAAAAACTTTTGACATTACAAATGTACAGTTTTCCTAGAATTGTCTTCCGATAATAAAATGTGTTTGCCAACCAGATTTTTCGATTTCTCCAGGTAAAGGATCAAAACCGTGTGCAAAATCAATACCTAATAATCCAAATGCAGGCATAAATATTCGTACCCCTAAACCAGCTGATCTTTTTAATTCAAACGGATTAAAAGTTCTAAAATTGTCATACGAATTACCCGCTTCTAAAAAACCTAATGTATAAATAGAGGCAGAGGGAGAGTCTGTGATCGAATATCTAAGTTCTAATTGAAATTTATTATAAATGGTTCCCCCAGAGATAGAAGACAGTCTGTTATTTTCATAACCTCTTAAACCCACCACTTCTCTACCATCTAATTGAAAGACAGCAATACCATCTCCACCCACAAAGTAACGTTCAAAAGGTGTTTGCCCTAATGCATCATTATAAAAACCTAAGAATCCCATTTCTGCATTGGTCATTAAAACTAATTTGTCTGTAAAAGCGGTATACCATTTTCCTTTTGCATTTAATTTGTAGTATTCTAACCATTTAAATTTATCTGCTAAGAAATCATTTTGTTGCTCTGCAGTTAGGTTATCTGGTTGTGTATAATCTTTATCACTAAACAAAGAATAGGGTAAGGTTGCTTTGATACCAAATGAAAACTCAGAACCATAGGTTGGAAAAATTAAACTAGGACCTGCAGAACTTCTGCTGAGATTTAAATTGTAGGATAGGTTATTTAAAGTTCCGTTATTTAAAACATTATCACCCACTCTAAAACCATAATTTTTTAACTGAAAACTTTGGTAGGAAACGGTTTGTGACAATTGAAAAAAGTCATCTGGCCATTTTAAACGTTGACCTAAACCTATAGAAGCTCCAGTAATTCCTAAACGCCTGTCTTTATCCACTTCAAAAGTTTGTGGATTCAATTGAAACTGATTCGATTGGTAAATAGAAAAAGATAAAGATTTTGGCGTTCTACCACCAAACCACGGTTCTGTAAAAGAAAAACTATAGGTACTAAAAGTTCTACTGGTTTGTAACCTTAAAGATAGTTTTTGACCATCTCCTGTTGGCAAAGGTTTGTATGCTTCTTTATTAAAAATATTTTTGATTGAAAAATTATTAAAAGACAAACCTAAAGTACCAATAAAAGAGCCACCTCCATAACCACCTTGTAGTTCTATTTGGCTTCCCCCTTTTTCAATTACATTAAAGTTGATGTCTGTTGTTTTGTCTTGATAATTGGGAACTACATCTGGGGTTACATTTTGATCAAAAAATCCTAACTGACCAATTTCTCTAATAGATCTAATAATTTCTCTTCGGCTAAATAAATCGCCTGGTTTTACTCTTAATTCTCTGAAAATTACATGGTCATTCGTTTTGTCATTTCCAGAAACAGTTACTTTTTTAATGCGTGCTTTTTCATCTTCTCGAATTCTAATTTCAACGGTAATAGAATCGTTTTCTACCTTTGTTTCTACGGCGTTTACTTGAGAAAACAAGAAACCGTTATTCTGATATTCTGAAGAAATATCAAAGGAAGTAGGAGAGTTGTCTCCTTTTACACGCTCTTTTAAAACAGCACCGTTGTAAATATCACCTTTGTCTATTCTTAAAATCTGATGCAGCTGTGCATCTGTATACGCTTCATTACCCACAAAAATAATTTCAGCAAACCTGTATTGTCTACCTTCTTCTAATTCGATGTTAATGTCTATGGTATTGTCATCATTCCAAGAAATACCTTCACTTAAAATTCTAGCATCTCTATAACCAAGTCTGCTATATTTGTCTAAGATATTTTCTAAATCTTCTTGGTATTCTTCTTCTATATATTTAGAACCTTTCCAAAAACGACCCAAAAATTTCTCTTTGGTATTGCTCATGTATTTTCTTAGTTTCTTTCCAGAAAGTGCTTCGTTACCCGTAAAATTGATGTCTTTAATTTTAATTTTTTTGCCCTTATCTATAAAGACAGACATATTTACAATGTTTACGTCTGATGTATCTTTTTTAGTATCTATAGAAACTTTTGTTTTTAAGAACCCTTTGTCTGTATATTTTTTTGTGAAGTAATTTTTAGTGGTCACCAATAAGTTATCTGTGACCATTTTACCTTGGGTTAATTCAGCCTCTTTGATAAGTTCTTTGGCCTTCGATTTTTTTATCCCAGTAAGGTTTATTTGATTTAATTGCGGAAGTTCTTGAACATCTAATTGAAGATACACCGTATTGCCATCTAATCTCGCTAGATAAACATCCACATCGCTAAACTGCTTACTTTCGTATAGTTTTTTAATAGCACTTGTTAATTTATCACCCGGAAGTTTAATAGTTTGCCCATATCTAAGACCTGTAAAAACCCGAACGGTTTCTTCACTAAACTTTTTAAGACCTGTTACAGTGATGCCTCCTAGAATGTATTCTTTTCCTTTTTCAAAAGATACCTTTTTTTTGGGAATCGTATCATTTTTAGTAATGATGGTATCTTTCTTAACTTGTGCATTACTGCTAAATGTAGAAAAAAGTGCTGTTAACACTAGTACTGCAGAAAATAATTTCATAAAAAATTTATTCTGTAATTTGTTCGCTTGTCTTTCCAAATCTTCGTTCTCTATTCTGATAATCTATAATTGCATCGTAAAAATGCTCTTTTCTAAAATCTGGCCAAAGTATGTCTGTGAAATATAATTCAGCATAGGCCATTTGCCAAAGTAAGAAATTACTGATGCGATGTTCACCACTTGTTCTTATCATTAAATCGACCTCGGGCAAATTAAACGTATATAAATGGTTATTAATAGTTTTTTCATCAATTTCTTTTACAGAAAGTTCTTTATTAACAACTTTTTTAGATATGTTTTTGATTGCATTAACAATTTCTTCTCTAGAACCATAACTTAGTGCTAATGTTAATACAATTTTTTTATTTTTTTTGGTAAGTTCAATCACTTCTTTTAATGCTTTTTGCGCATTTTGAGGCAAGCTTTCTATACAACCGATGGCATTTACAATCACACCATTTTCCTGAAAAGTAGGTAGTTCTTTCTTTAAAGAGTTTATGAGTAGGCTCATAAGAGCATCTACTTCTAGTTTGGGTCTTTTCCAGTTTTCTGTAGAAAAAGCATATAATGTAATGGCTTCTACACCAATTTGAGCTGCCGTTTCAACAGATTCTCTAACCGCGGTTAAAGCATTTCTATGCCCAAAAACCCTGCTCATTCCTTTACCTTTAGCCCAACGCCCATTCCCATCCATAATAATGGCAACGTGTTTTGGTACTCTTTGTAAATCGATACGTAGTTTTTTATCCATAGTTTTATAATCCTTGTGTATAACAAGCGGGTCTACCAAAGGTATAAATTAAAGAAACACCTGTAAATACATACCAGTCATTTCCTGTTCCTCCAAAATCTAAAGATGGTATTCTACTTGTAGAATAATCAATGTCATCTTCAAATGTATATCTAAACTTCGATTCTATAGCAAAAGCAAATTTACCAGCCAATTTAGATTTAAAGCCAACTCCAAAAGGAATTGCGTAAGAAGTTTTATTGGTAAAAACATAACTTCTTGGTTGTGGCTCCGATGCTACTGTCTTGTAATTAAAAGCTGCCAATTCTATTACTATATAGGGTGTCCAACTTTTATCTTCTGATGAAAGATCATATTCATAAAAGTTAAATTCCATTCCTACTGCTAATTCATTTATGGTATTCTCAAAAGTTAAACCTCTATTTTGTTTAAAGTCTGTATCTGCATTTTCATCATTTCCTGATGTTGGTAAATGGCTAAATGTTGCTCTTACTGCAATTCTCGGGTTCCAATTGTATTTAAAAAAAGCCGCACCAGCTAGGTTATTTGGGTAGATATAATTGGTTCTACCAATATCACCAATATAATTTGTACCTCCTACAGAAACTCCAACTTCATACACTTGCCCTATTAAAATAGAAGAAAAGCTTATAAATACGATAAATAAAATACGGTTTTTCATTCTCAAAAATAGCGTGCAAATATATGAATTTCAATTTGCTTTATAAAGTTAATATTCAGTCTTTTTTGAATAACAACTTTTTCGTTTATTTATTGTGAACATTTGGTTAAAGATTGGTCTCATTTCTGGTATCTTCTCCCCACAATAATTTACTGCGAAGCGTTTTTAAAAATGATTGATTATTAGGGATGATACTTTTAATTGTAAACGGTGCTTTTTCTATAAAAACTTTTGTATTTTCTGCAACGGTAGTGATTCTAGAATCTAAAGAGATCAAAAAATCTTTTTCTCTAGAATCTACTTCTAATTGAATGGTTGTCTCATCTGAAATAACCATGGGTCTTGCATTTAAATTGTGAGGTGCAATAGGCGTAATGATTAAATTTTTAGAATCTGGTGATATTACCGGACCATTACAGCTTAAAGAATATCCTGTAGAGCCTGTTGGTGTTGCAATGATTAAACCATCTGCCCAATAATTGGTAAGGTATTCATTATTTAAGTGAGTGCTTACACCAATCATCGAAGTAGTGTTTTTTCTGGCGATGGTTACTTCGTTCAATGCGAAATTAAGTTCAGCAAACTCGGCTGTTTTGGGAGCCGTTTTTACAGATAATAAGGTTCTTTCTTGAATTGAGTACTCTCCATTTAAAATAAGTTCTACACTTTTCTTAATGGTATTTTTATTGATGGTTGCCAAAAAACCCAACCGACCCGTATTGATTCCCAACATAGGAATTCCTAAATCTCTAATATAAGTGACAGCTCTTAAAATAGTTCCGTCTCCACCTAAGGTAAACATTGCTTCGAAAGAATCATTTAAATCATCAAAATGAGAGAATGTCGGGTACTTTTTATTTAAAATAGCGCCTTCTACTAATAAGTTGTTGAACTTTTTTTCTATAAAACAAACAATATTGTTCTCTTCTAAAACGCTTAAAAGAAGTTGAATTTCTTTCTCAGCTGAAATAGAATAGGATTGTCCGTAAACTGCTACTTTTTTCATTTTTTCTATTTACCTATTCATTAAAAGTAATACACTAAAATTCATAGTTTTTTATGATCCCTTATAATAGAACAAACTCATTTGATACCAAAAACCATCTGAGATGGTTACATCTCTAGATACTTTTGCAAATATTCTGACCTACTTTTTAAATCTTCAAGATAAATATCATTTTCATGGGTAGAGATTATTTTATAATCATACCTTCTAAATGCGTGCATGACTTCATGGATGTCTTCAGAGATAATTTTAAGTGTCAATTGTACAAATTCGTTGTTTCTTTCAGAGATATAGATTCCTAATAATTCTCCACCGTTAGATTCTACAATTTGCGAAACTTCGCTCATGGAATAATCATTTTCTATTTTCTCTATAATTAAAGTCTCGCTATCTTCAATCATAAACGGACTGGTAGAAAAGACGTCTAAAACATCACACAAATCATAATACCCTATATAGTCTTTTTCCTTATTTAAAACAGGAATAATCGTAGCATCATTGTCTGCAAAGATCTTTAAAAGTTCTAAAACGGTTGCCTTTTCATCTGCGAAAAAAGAACTTAGCAAATGGGTATATGCCACCAATTCATCTGATTTATTTTCTATGGTATGAATATCATCTTCCGCAAAACAACCTAAAATCTTGTTGTCTTCTACCACAGCAAAATGTGTGATCGGAAAATTGTCAAACAGTTTTTTAGCCGCTTTTACGCTGCTTTTTAAACTCAGTGGTTTGATTTCATTTAATATGTAATCTGTAATATTCATGCTGTACGAATATAGGATAAATTGATTTAATAATCGCAATTAGATTTGAAAGTGTAATTGGTATAAATTACCTTTGCTTTCTAATTTTAGACAATGACAAAGTTAAGTGTAAATATTAATAAAATAGCAACTTTACGAAATTCTCGTGGAGGAAATGTGCCAAATTTATTAAAAGTAGCCGCAGATATAGAAGGTTTTGGAGCTGAGGGAATTACCATTCACCCAAGACCAGATGAAAGACACATTAAATACCAAGATGCAAGAGATTTAACGGCTGTGGTAACCACAGAATTTAATATTGAAGGCAATCCGATCTCTTCTTTTATCGATTTGGTTTTGGAAACCAAACCTACACAAGTTACTTTGGTGCCCGATGGCGTAGATGCTATTACGTCTAATGCGGGTTGGGACACGTTGAAGCATTCCTCTTTTTTAAAGGAAGTAATTCAAGAGTTTCAACAAAACGGTATCAGGACTTCTGTTTTTATTGATACCGATTTAAAACTGATTGAAGGTGCTGCAAAGATTGGTGCAGACAGAATTGAATTGTATACAGAAGAGTTTGCCACTCAATATGATTTGGGAAACAAAGAAGCGGTACAACCGTATACAGACGCTGCAATTTTAGCGCATACTTTGGGTTTAGGAATCAATGCAGGTCATGATTTGAGTTTAGATAATGTGCAGTTTTTTAAAGAACAGATTCCTAATTTGGCGGAAGTCTCTATTGGGCATGCTTTGATTGCTGAAAGTTTGTATTTGGGCTTAGAAAATGTGGTGAATATGTATTTGCATCGATTGAAATAGACCCAGTTGGCAATAATCAGTCGGCAGTTTGCAGTCTAGTGTTACTTTGCCATAATTATAAAGAGAAATTTTAATCTCAAATAAAAATACTATGATTGTATATGTACTAAAAATAATAAGTGCATTTAATTTCAGAAAAAATCGAATAACTCTGTGAATCTCTGAGATTTCTCTGCGAAACTCTGTGAAATAATAAAAAAATGCCAAAAAAACCAATATTACATTCAACGATAAAAGGCGAAGGAACCCCCTTACTAATTCTACATGGTTATTTTGGCATGGGTGACAACTGGAAAACCTTGGGGAATCAGTTTTCTGAAGATTTTCAGGTGCATTTAATAGACCAACGGAATCACGGGAGAAGTTTTCATGAAGATGCCTTCAATTATGAGGTTTTGGTGGAAGATTTGTATGCGTACATCACACATCACCAGTTAGAGAAATGTATTATCATTGGTCATTCGATGGGTGGGAAAACGGCGATGTTGTTTGCCGTTACCTATCCTGAATTGGTTGAGAAATTGATTGTTGTAGACATTTCTCCCAAACAATATCCACCACATCACAATGCCATTTTAGCGGGTTTGAATGTGATTGATTTTTCTGTTGATAACACTAGAAGCTTGGTCGATAAAAAATTGGCTGAATTTATTCCAGAATTGGGGGTTCGTCAGTTTTTGTTGAAGAATGTCTATTGGAAAGAAAAAGGGCAATTGGCATTTCGTTTTAACCTCCCATCACTGACCGAAAATAATGCTGAAGTGGGTGCTACTTTGCCACCGTTTTTAACTTTTGAACATAAAACGTTGTTTTTAAAAGGAGAGAACTCGGGGTATATTACAGCCAATGAAGTGCCTATCATTGAGGCACATTTCCCAAATGCTAAAATTGTGGAAATAAAGAATGCTGGGCATTGGTTGCATGCTGAAAATCCGAAACAATTTTATAGTGAGGTTTGTGCTTTTTTAGCGTAATTTTTTTGAGATTCGCTAAAGTGTTTGTGTATAATTTTTGGCGCTTTTAAGGACCTAATTTAGCAAATAAATACCGAGTAGAAAATCCGCGAGTCCCGAAACTTCGAGATTCGTTAGTAGGCGAGGACTAGCCATTAATTATACACGGCTTAGCAGTTGTTATTTAGCTATTCTTTTTTTCAAATCCATTCTTTCGAGTAAGATTCTTGTTATTTCAACATAATCTTCACTTAATGTGCGATAAAATATTATGTGTCGGTTTGCTTTAATTCCGAGAAGTTGTTTTGAAATTCCTTCGTATTTTTTTCCTAAATCTGGATTTTCAGCTATTTCCTCACAATTTGAAATTAATTCATCATAATATTTGTCGGCTTGTTTTTCCGACCAAACTTCAAATGTGTATTCCCAAATTTTTGATAAATCAGTAACAGCTTTGTTCGTCAGTTTATATTCAGACATTCGAGTGTTTTTTCGCTTTTAGTGATTCAAGATGTTTTTTCGGGTCAAAATCGTGAGCAATTCCGCTTTCAATTCCTTCTTGGATTGCATTTTTCAAAGCAATCACTTTGCTTTCTTCTTCTTCTAAAAGTCTTAACCCTGCACGAATAACTTCGCTAACGTTTTTAAATCTTCCTTGGCTAATGCTACTTTGAACGAATTGGTCAAAATAATTCCCGAGTGATATTGATGTGTTTTTGTTCATTTTGAAACTAATTTAATTCAAATATACCAAAAATTGGTATAATCTCAAAATTTTCACAAATTGCGTAGAACTTTAACGCTGATATGATGTCGTTTCAATGACTTATATCAGTAGTTAGCGAAGTTATATGAAAATACCTTTAGAAACAAACAAAACTAAAAACAACCATCTTCAAAAGAAAATGGTTGTTGTAAAAATGAAATACACTATTTGTTTAAATTTTTCTCAAGAAAATATCTCCACTAATGGTATTGAGTTTTAAATAGGCAGAGCCTTTATTAATAGTAGCCACGATTCTAGAACCATAGCCTCTTTTTTTGTTTTTATCAAAATCGATGTCTAAATCTGAGTATACAGAGCCAGAGAGTGTTTTTGCTTCAAATTTAGCATCAGAAATGTAAATATCAATGTCTCCGCTAATGGTTTTTAAGTGCATGTCTTTGGAGTGTTTTTTTATGGTGATGTTTCCACTAATCAAATCTAAATTCAATTCACCTACATAACTTGCTGCTTCGACACTTCCAGAAATGCTTTTAATTTTTAATGCCATATTTTTAGGAACATAGATTACGTAATTTACAATATTGTTTTGCTGATGTTGATGGCAATCGTCTTCTTTGTTTTCGTCATCTTTTCCTTCTTTGTGAGAATGTGAATAATAACTACGGTACTTTTTAAAATAGTCTCCGTAATCTGAAGTTACTTTGTAGGTTCCGCCAATTTTATCGGCTTTAAAGTTGAAATAGTCGTTGTGTTTGTTGTCATCTATGTTTACGGTTGCTATGACAGAGATTTCACTTTTATTCCAGTTTTTTATAATGATGTTGTTTGCAAACTTTAGGTTTACATAGACATCTTCAATATTTTTACTACTGGTATTTTCTGTGACTATTTTTTGTGCGGTTAGGTTGCTAAAGGTTATTAACAATCCTAGGAGTATAATGTATTTTTTCATTTTTAGTGTTTTAAGAATTAGTTGTTGTTATTGGTGAAATAAAACTTATTTTTTTCTTAGGTAGATATTTCCCATTGAAGATTTAATGTAAATCTTTACGCCTCCGTTATTCAGTTTGCTGCTAATGCTTTTATTGCCGCTAACATTAGATAGCCCTTTCTTTTTAGGAGCTTCAAAATCGAAATTTGTGTACACCGTACCTTGTGTTCTTAATTCTAAATCTGCTTTTGTATTGGCAGGAATTGAAACATCTATTTCAGAAACTGATGAGCTAATGGTGATGGGTGACGTCTGACTCACTTTGTCAAAATCGATGTCAATTTTACCAACACTTGTGTTTGCTGTAATTGGGCCAGTAACATTTTTCATTTGTATTTTACCCGTATTTGTGGCAACTTCTACTTCGCCCGTAAAACCTTCTAAAGAGACTGAGCCTAAATTGCCTGCATTTACAGAAATATTCATTGTTTTTGGAAGCACTAAATTAATGCCGTTTCTTTTGTAGTAAGACATCAAATCTGTAATGTATAGTACGTTGCCTTCTTTGCTAACTGAAAAACCATAACCGTCTGTATTGTCTTTTCCGCCAGGGTATACGGCTGTTAATCCTTTTCTTTTGTCTGCTTTCTTCTTTTGATAATCTTCATCATTTCTATGGTTTCTATGGTTCTCGTGCTCTTTGTGTTTTTTTGAATTGTCTGTAAGTACCAATTCAGCTGTGTTTCCTGCGGTTAGAACAATTTTTGTTCCGCTTTCTAATACTACTTTTTTAACGCCTGCTAATGAGTATTTGAATTCTTTTTTTTGGGCTGATACAATACTTGCCACAAATAATAATAGGATGTATATTTTTTTCATGATTTCTTAATTTTTATAATAAACTTGGTAAATTTAGTTCGACTTGTTGTTTTACATATTTGGGTGTTTCCTCATTGTTTAATAGATTTTGCATAGATTCAATGGCTCTTTTTTCTTGAATTTTAGCTAAAATCTGAATCAGCTCTATTTGTACAGAAGCATTTTCATCTGTTTCTAAAGCTTTGATAAAGGCATCTCTTACAATTGTTTCTGATGAAAATTTAGACAAGGTTTCTGCTGCAGCTGAACGTACATTTGCGTTTTTATCAAAAAATAACCGGTTAATTAATGCTTCAATAATTTTGGTGTCTTTTTTATTAAATTCTTCTGCGTTTGCAACTGCTAATATTCTTTTGCTTGCAGAGGTGTTTTCTAATAAAGCCAATACTTTTTCTTTGTTCTGTTCTTGTACTTGGGCAATTTTTGTAACATCTGCTTGATGTTTTCCAAATAGAAATGCACCCACTACAATTACAATACTTGCCGCCACTTTTAAATACGATTTCCAGTCTTGTTTTGGTGCTAAAGGAATAACTTTGGGTGCATTCTTTTTAATTTCACTCGCAAGCATTTCTTTAAAATTGGTACGTAAATTGGTAGAAGGCTCTTGCATTTTTTCGCTGTCTAGCATGGCTAAAAATGAGGTGAGTTCTTCTAATTCTTTTGTACAAACGGCACAAGTTTTTAAGTGTGCTTGTACTTCAGAATTTGCAACTTCTGATAAAGAATGCGCTACATATTGTGAGAACTGCTCTTGAATTTTTGTACACTTCATGATTTGTCTATTTGAAAATATATTTCTTTTAATTTTTTTAATGCTCTGTGTGTTTTTACTTTTACAGCATTTTCACTACTCCCAATAATCTGCGCTATTTGCTCATATTTAATTTCTTGAAAGCGATGCATAATAATGAGTTCTCTTTCTGAAGTTTTTAATTGTAACAAGGCTTTGTTTAAAAAATCCAATTCTTCTTGTTTGCTTTCAGAAATTTCTACTTCGCTAGCTAATTGATCGTCATCAATTTCATTTGCCCGTTCTTTTTTTGTTTTTTGATAATAACTAGAAAAAACGTTTCGTGCTATTGTAAAAATCCAAGCTGCGAAATTCCCATTATTATAAGATGCTTTGTATTTTATTATTTTTAAGAAAACATCTTGGGTTAAATCTTCACTTACCATTTTGTTCTGTACCATTTTATTAAAATAGTTGTACATGCGTACATGGTATCTATCAAACAAAAGGGTTAGCATTTCTAGCTTATTATTGGCTATTTGCAACATTATTTCCTCGTCAGTTAAATGTTTCAAAGTTCGGTTTTAGGTTGGTTTCTATTCTTAAAACCATCAATTTACAAAAAGGTTACATTTTATTTTATTTTTTCTTTTAAGAAAGATTGAACTTTCAATTTATAATGACTTATTTACTGAATTGAATGCATAAAAAAATCCTGAGCCATGGCTCAGGATTTTAAAATATGATATGGATAAAAATTATTTTTGTTTTGCCAACAAATCTCTAATTTGAGCTAATAATTCTTCTTGAGTTGGTCCTTTTGGAGCTTCTGGTTTTGGCGCTTCTTTTTTCTTGGTTGCGTTAATACCTCTTATGATCATAAACATCACAAAAGCAACTATGATAAAATCTATGATGCTTGTAATAAAGTCACCATACAATAGCGCAACTTCGCCTACTTTTTCTCCAGCATCATTTAAGGTGCCTTCTTTCATGATATACTTTAACTTCTTTAAGTCGGCCTGAAATATCATACCAATTAAAGGAGATACAATGCCGCCAGTAAAAGAAGTTACAACCTGTTTAAAAGCTGCACCCATAACAAAACCTACAGCAATGTCTACAAGGTTTCCCTTCATTGCAAACTCTTTAAATTCTTTAAGCATTCCCATTTTAGTATGTTTTTATAATTGATTGTAAGGCTAAAGTACTCAAAAATAGCTAAAGTTTTAACGTTTTCTTAACACGTTGTGAAATCGCGGTTAAGGTTTCATATACAATGGTTTCTGAAATATTAGCAATATGCTGAAGCATTTCTTGATTGTTAAAGATAATTACTTCATCTCCTTCCTTGCAATCAATTTTGGTAACATTTACCATAATCATATCCATACAGACATTGCCAATAATGGGTGCTTTTTGATTGTTGATGAGTACATATCCTTTTTTATCACCTAACTTTCTAGACAAACCATCTGCATGTCCCACGGGGATGGTTGCTGATTTTGTAGGTTCTTTCGCAACAAAAGCTCTGTTATAGCCCACCGTTTCTCCGGGCTTTATCAAATGAATCTGAGAAATGATAGATGTTAAATTATGGGTATTTTTTAAGGCTGAAGTTTCTTTTGTATCGTTCCCAAAACCATACAAACCAATGCCAATTCTAACCATATCGAATTGTGCTTTCGGATAATTTACTACGCCAGAAGTGTTTAAAATGTGCAACATGGGTTCATAGCCTAAGTGTTTGTAGAATTGTTTTACTATGTGCGCAAAATTATTAATTTGATTGGTCGTAAAATCTTTTTCTTCTAAATCTTCGCTTGCTGCCAAATGAGAAAACAACGATTGTACTTTGATATGATTTGTTTGTTTTAACTCAGACAAAATTTTAGGTAAATCTGTGTGCCAGAATCCCAGTCTATTCAGACCCGTATTGAACTTTATATGAATTGGATAATTCATTAAAGGAGCTTCATCTGCCAGTTTTAGAAAGGCATCAAAAATTTTAAAATTATACAAATTGGGTTCTAATCTATACTTTACAATCGCTTGTAAGTTCTGAATTTGTGGATGCAACACTAAAATAGGTGTTTTTACAGCTGCTTCTCGCAAAGCAATACCTTCATGTGTATAAGCAACCGCGTAATAATCTACTTTATCTTCTAGGAATTTGGCAATTTGTACACCATCACTACCATAGCCAAAAGCTTTTACAACAGCCAGCACTTTTGTTTTAGGGTTTAGTTTTTGTTTGAAATAAGTTAGATTGTGTTCTAAAGCATTTCCATCAATTTCTAAAACAGTAACATGGTTGTTCATATAGTTAATGCTGTTCCGAAATTTCGGAAGATTCGGTATTTTTTAGATCAGTTTTAGCATCTTTTACTTGAGAAGCTGTATCTTTTAAAGAAATGAGTTCTTCTTGTTGTTTTTTCAATGCTTTGTAATATGCAGCTCTACTTAAAGGTTCATATTCTTGCATTTCACCCAACATTACAATATTGTCATTTTTAGCTTTTCTAAAACTATAATGTGCTAAATTCCCAGTATGTGTGCAAACGGCATGTACTTTGGTAACATATTCTGCAGTTGCCATGAGTGCTGGCATTGGGCCAAAAGGATTTCCTTTAAAATCCATATCTAAACCCGCTACAATAACCCGAACTCCTCTGTTTGCCAAATCGTTACAAACGGCTACAATTTCATCATCAAAAAATTGTGCTTCATCGATACCAACCACATCTACATCATTAGCTAACAGGCGAATATTTGACGCGATAGGAACAGGAGTAGAACGAATTCTATTGTCGTTATGAGAAACAACTTCATCTTCATCATACCGGGTGTCTAAAGCAGGTTTAAAAATCTCTACGCTTTGTTTTGCAAATTGTGCCCGTTTTAAACGCCTAATCAATTCTTCTGTTTTGCCAGAAAACATAGAGCCACAGATTACTTCTATCCAACCAAATTGTTCTGTATGATTTACTGTATTTTCAAGAAACATTTTGTAATTTTAGGCTTTAGAATTTTAAATTTTGTGTTACTTTGGTATGCAACAAATTTATTAAAATTTACGAGTAAAAAATAATTTATGCTGAATTCATTTCAGGATCTAAAGACAAGGTATGCATAAAAAATTGGAAAGTGACTTAATGAGTTTAGCACACAGCATTTTGCAGATGAAAAATAAAGAAGATGTGTTTGCTTTAAAAGAAAAATCACAAGAGCTTTATGAGAAATTATCTTTGTTGGCTTTTGTTGAAGAATATGTAAATACAACTCCTAATTTAGAAGCATCGAAAGAAGAATTGATTGCTAAGGTTGTAAATGCATTAGAAACAAAGAATGCAGCTGCGGAGACAGAAGATGTTTCTAAACCTATCGTGCATCAATTAGATGAAGAATATTTAGAACTCGACAATGGAAAATTAAAGGCAGAAATTGGCGATGGTTTTGATAAGGAAGATGCTCAAGTAATCGAAAAAATAGCAGTACTTCAAGAATCTTTAGAAGTTGAAAAGGAAGAAACTCTAGAACAACCTTTTGATGATTTGGAAGGACTTATTTATGGAGATACAAAACCCACAAATTTTAAAGACGACCCAAAAAATGTTGGCGAGCGAAATTCTCCAACTTTAGAAGAAGAACTGGAAGGGACAATTCCTGTAGACATTATGGCGAATTTATTTGAGCCAACGCAACCAAAATCTTTAAACGATAGATTGGCAGGGAATATTCAAATTGGTTTGAATGATAGAATTGTTTTTGTAAAGAATTTATTTGACGGGAGTCAGGAAGATTTTAATAGAGTCATTTCTCAATTAAATACCATTAAAACAGAAAAAGAAGCAAATAAATTTATCAATAAAATGGTAAAACCAGATTATAATTGGGCGGAGCATGAAGAACTAGAAACACGTTTTATGGAGATTGTTTCGCGTAAATTTATTTAAAAAAGAATCTTTGAAACCTGTCTTAATTCATACACATTTCCACAAACGCAAAACAGGAGTTACTAGAAGTATAGAAAATGTACTGCCTTTTTTTGATGAGAAATTTGAAACATATCTGTATGGTTATAATGTTGCGGGCAATAAAATTACTACTTCAAAATTAAAATCAATTTTATTTTCTGATAGAGAAGTCATTGTGCATTGTCATAGAAATAACGAAATGATAAGAATGTTGTTATTTCGTTTTTTTGGAGCAAAATTTAAATTGATCGTTACCCGACATGCAGAAACCATTCCTTCTGGGCTCACAATGAAACTGCTAAAAAAAGCAGATAAAGTAGTTACACTTATTCAAAGTATGAGTGCGCAATTGGGGATAGAAAATACCGTTGTTGGGCATGGAGTAGCTGTAGATTTATTTGTACCAAAAGAGCATGTAGCTTTGCCAAATATACTGCAAGAAAATAGGATTCTTTGTGCAGGAAGAGTTCGTAAAGCAAAAGGACAAATTGTCTTGCTAGAAGCTGCAAAAGTTTTAAAAAATCATAAAGATTGGGCCTTAATAATTGTCGGTAAAATTGACAAGCCTGCTTTTTTGGAGGAATTAAAAGCAATCGCAAAAAAACATTCCATAGAAAATCAAGTTTATTTTATGGATGAAACAAGAGATATTGTTTCTTATTATCAAGCATCAAAAATTGCAGTTGTACCCAGTTATTCTGAAGGTTTTTCTTTGGTAACAGCAGAAGCAATGTCTTGTGGCTGTAGTATTATTGCAACTAAAAATGTTGGTGTTCATTCTTCATTAATTCAACATCAAGAAAACGGCTATTTATTTGAAGCAGGAAATATCTCTGAACTAGAAAATTTACTACAACAACAATTAAATGGAGAAATTCCTTTATTAGGGAAGCAAGCCAGAGAAGAAATTCTGAAGAACTGGAGCGCAGCAAAAGAAGCAGAAAATTTAATAAGTGTATATAAATCGAATGAACAATAAATCTTAAAAAAATGAAAAAAGTGTTTTTTACCTTACTACTTTTTGTAGTACCATTCTCAACCATTAAAGCACAAAAAATTGATATGAAAAAATCTTTTGGAGAGAATGTATATTATCAAAATGATAAAAAATTGAATTCCAAAGAATTAAAGGTTTTAATGAAAAATAATACGGAAGCTTTAGACTTCATGGAATCTGCAAAGTCGAATCAAACTTGGGGAATGATTTTAGGAGGTGCAGGTGGTGCTTTGATCGGTTATCCAGTAGGAACAGCCATTGGTGGAGGAGATCCGCAATGGGTTTTGGCAGGAGCAGGAGCCGCATTAATTGTCGCAACGATTCCTATTTTAAAAGGGTATAATAGGAAAACTAAAAAAGCCGTAGACTTATACAATGCGAGTGCTCCAGACGTGAGTTCAAATTTTAAACCTACATTTAATTTTATCTTAAAAGGAACTTCTATGGGAATTTCAATGGCATTTTAATGAAGTCTGTCATTTCTGTTTTTGCTGAAAATGTAGCTTCGAGACTTGAGAAAAATTTTTATCAAACGGTTAAAATAACGTGATACAAATGCTTATAAGTATGTCTGTTCGAGCGGAGTCGAGAACTATTAAAGTTTCTTGAAATCAATTAATTAAACAAACACGTTAATGGTAGCGGAGTCGAGAAGTCATTTTTGTAAGTCCAGTAATCTATAGAGCGTGCCTATAGATTCCTGCTTTCGCAGGAATGACAGATTTTCTTTAAAAAAAAGTATAAAGATTAAGTAATTCGTTAGAAATCTCTAACCCATTCTATTCTTCAACTCCTCTACAATTTTTTTACTATTTCCAATAAAAATTTCATTGTCAACTATAAATACTGGACGCTTTAAAAAGGTATACTCATCTAAAATGAATTTTCTATAATCTGCTTCAGAAATTTCTTGATTCTTTAAATCCATTGATTTGTACAATCTTGCTCTTTTATTAAATAACGCTTCATAACTTCCAGAAAGTTTGTGCATTTCTTCTAATTGATCAGCATTTACAGGATTCGATTTTACTTCTTGCAACTCAAAATCAGCGGTATTTACTTCTTTTAGAATTCTTTTGCAGGTACCACAAGTTTGTAAAAAATAGACTTTTTTCATGGGAATCGGTTATATTTGTTCCTTCAAAAATAAACATAATAATGAAGATACAATTCGATGTTTTAAGAAAATCTAGAGATTTAGTTTTAAAAGAACTAGACGGATTAACTCTAGAACAAATTCATACAATTCCTACTGGTTTTAAAAATAATATTGCTTGGAACGTGGCACATTTGGTGGTAACACAACAGTTATTACATTATAAATTGTCGGGGTTAAACTGTTTGTGCCCAGACGAATTAATTGAAGGATATAAAAAAGGAACCGTACCCACACAAAATTTTACAGAACAAGCGTTTGAGGAGGTAAAAGAGTTGTTATTGGGTTTGCCAGATACTTTAGAAGAAGATTTTGAAGCAGGTATTTTTGAGAATTATGATGTATATTTAACAAGCACGGGGTTTGTTTTAAACTCCATAGAAACAGCCATTGCTTTTAATAATTTTCATGAAGGAATTCATTATGGAATTATTAGAGCCCTTAAAAAACTAGTATAACTTTATGGATTATTTTTTAATTGCCACCGTTTTAATAGTACTCTCTGCAGCTTTTGGTTACATCAATACCAAGTTTTTAAAACTGCCAAATACCATAGGTTTGATGCTTATAACCATTGTATTTACTTTGGCTGTTTTTATGTTGAGTTATTTTGATGACACCTTGTTGTTAAAAGAAAGAGAACTAATTACAAGTATAGATTTTGAAACCGTTCTTTTAGATATTATGTTAAGTTTTCTGCTTTTTGCAGGAGCATTGCATACCAATTTTCAACAACTAAAAGTACAACGAAAACCCGTATTTATTTTTGCAACGCTGGGCATACTCATTTCAACTTTTTTAACGGGTATTTTTGTTTTTTATGTCTTACAAATGATTCAATTAGAGGTAGATTTTATTTATTGTTTATTATTTGGGGCTTTAATTTCGCCAACAGATCCTATTGCTGTTTTAGGAATTATGAAAAAAGTAGGTGCTCCAAAAAAACTAGAGACAAAAATTGTAGGAGAATCTTTGTTTAATGATGGTGTAGGTGTTGTCATTTTCTTAACTATTTATCAAATAGCCAAAGGAGGAACAGAAATTTCTGCAGGTCATATTGCAGAATTATTTTTGGTTGAAGTCGTTGGAGGAATTATTTTAGGACTTATTATTGGTTGGATCACTTATAGGTTGATGAAAAGTATCGATGACTATGACACGGAAGTAATTATTACATTGGCGGCTGTTATGGGAGGGTCTTTGCTTGCTCAAAAACTGCATGTTTCTGCACCTTTAGCAATGGTTACCGCAGGTTTGCTTGTGGGTACAGATACTGTTAGGAAATCTTCTATGAGTGAAGTTACAGAGATGTATGTAGATAAATTTTGGGAATTATTAGATGTGCTTTTAAATACTGTTCTTTTTGTGTTGATTGGAATGGAAATTCTAGTGCTCACTTTCGATGCGAGTTATATTTTAGCAGGATTTATCATTATTCCCCTATTGTTAATGGCCAGATATATTTCTTTGTTATTACCCATAAAACTGTATGCAAAGAAGTTAGATTTTGTTCCCAAAACAAATTTAATTATGACTTGGGGTGGTTTACGAGGAGGAATTTCTATTGCATTGGCTTTAAGTCTCACAGAATCTATGGAACGCGATTTATTTTTAGTAATTACCTATATTGTGGTGGTATTTTCGATACTTATTCAAGGACTTACTGTAGGTAAATTGATAAAAAAATTCACATAATCATAGGTTCGCTATTCTAAAAATAGCCGACAGTTTATACATATATAAAAGTGAAATTCAATACAAAAACAATCCACGGAGGGCAAAATCCAGAAGAAACTACAGGTGCGGTAATGCCACCTGTTTTTATGACTTCTACTTATGCGCAATCAAGTCCTGGAGTTCATAAGGGATATGAATACTCAAGAGGAGGAAATCCCACAAGAACAGCATTAGAAGATAATCTTGCAGCCATAGAAAACGGAACGCATGGTTTTGCGTTCGCATCAGGTTTGGCTGCAATAGACTGTGTATTAAGAACCTTAAATCCAGGAGATGAAATAATTGCAGGAGATGATTTATATGGAGGAACGTACAGAATGTTTACAAGATTATTTAAAAAATACGGATTAGAATTTACACACGTAGATATGAATTCTGTAGACAATATTTCCAACGCAATTACAGAAAGAACAAAACTGGTTTGGATAGAAACACCCACAAATCCATTAATGAAAATTGCTGATATTGAAGCAATTTGTTCGGTAGTAAAAGATGTGAATTCGTCTATTTTAGTGGCTGTAGATAATACCTTTGCCACGCCATATTTGCAACAACCCTTAACTTTAGGAGCAGATATTGTGATGCATTCTGTGACTAAATATTTAGGAGGTCACTCAGATTTGGTTATGGGAGCTTTGGTGGTAAAAGATAAGGAATTAGCAGAGGAAATTCATTTTATTCAATTTGCTGCGGGCGCAATTGCAAGTCCAATGGATTCTTTTTTAGCGCTAAGAGGTATCAAAACATTGCATATTAGAATGCAACGTCATTGCGAAAACGGACGCGCAGTTGCTAATTTTTTAGAAAATCATCCAAAAGTTGGTGCCGTTTATTATCCAGGTTTAGAAAGTCATCCAAATTATGATATTGCCAAAAAGCAAATGAAAGATTTTGGCGGAATGGTTTCTTTCCGCTTAAAAGATGAGAGTAAAGAAGCAGCCTTTAAATTTTTAGAAAGTACGCAAATTTTTACGTTGGCAGAATCTTTAGGTGGTGTAGAAAGTCTGGTGAATCACTCTGCAACTATGACACATGCCTCAATTCCTGAAAAAGAACGCTTAAAAATGGGAATTACAGATGCTTTAATTCGTTTAAGTGTTGGTATTGAAGATGTAGACGATTTATTGGCAGATTTAGATAGCGCGTTGAATCTGTAGTAAAATTTACAAACCCCAAAGGTTTTAAAACCTTTGAGGTTTTTTTATAAGTATTCTACTGGCTCAGATTGACATCTTAAAGCACAATTATTTTAGTGAATGCTACTTAAAACAACCCATTGATTTGTGCATCAATTCTATCAATAACATAACCCAAATCTTCTTGGTTGTCTACAAAATCTAAATGATCTACATCAATTACTAATAATTTTCCTTTTTTATACGTAGAAATCCAAGCTTCGTAACGCTCATTCAACCTGCTTAAATAATCGATAGAAATTGAATTTTCATATTCTCTTCCACGTTTATGAATTTGACCCACCAAAGTAGAAATGTCTGCACGTAAATAAATTAACAAATCTGGTGGAGAAACTAAATTTTCCATCAGATCGAAAAGAGAACTATAGTTGTTGTAGTCTCTATTGGTCATTAAACCCATTGCATGTAAATTCGGTGCAAAAATATGCGCGTCTTCATAAATAGTTCTATCTTGAATGATGTTTTTACCAGATTCTCTTAACTCTAAAATCTGTCTAAAACGACTATTTAAAAAATAGACTTGCAAGTTAAAAGACCAACGTTCCATTTCTGTATAAAAATCGTCTAAATATGGGTTTTCATCAACAGATTCAAAATGGGGTTTCCACTTGTAATGTTTAGATAAAAGTTTGGTTAGTGTAGTTTTACCAGCGCCAATATTTCCTGCAATTGCAACGTGCATATATAAGTTATATAAGATTAAAAAGTGATGCTAAAGGTACACAATTTTTAGAATTAACAAAGCAATTTATAACCAAAGCCTCGCACGTTTATAATTTGAATATTTTCATCTTTTTTTAACTTTTTTCTTAGCTTAGAAATAAAAACATCCATACTTCTGGCATTAAAGAAATCATCATTTCCCCAAAGTTTATTTAAAATTATTGTTCTGTCTAATACTTCATTTTTCTTTTCATAAAGATGGTAAAGTAATTGTGCTTCTCTATGTGTTAACTGTTCTTCTTCTTCCTCAGCATAAGATAGTAGTTGCTTCGTTACATTAAAAATGTATGCTCCAATTTTTAAATCATCTAAATTCCCTTTTAATTCGTTTCTATCTAAGAGTGCTTTCATTCTAATAATTAATTCTTCCATAGAAAAAGGTTTTTTCAAATAGTCATTTCCACCATGTTCAAAACCTTCTAAAACATCGCTAGTTTGTGATTTTGCTGTTAAAAAAATAATAGGAATTGTCTTATTTTCTAATCGTATTTCTTTTGCTAAGGTAAAACCATCTTTTTTGGGCATCATTACATCTAAAACCAATATGTCTGGCTTTTCTTGTTGGTAAAGAAACAGAGCTTCTTCACCATTCACAGCGTGAAAAACAGTAAATTTTCTAGACGCTAAACTTTCTTTTACAATCATTCCTAAACTAGCTTCATCTTCTGCTAAGAGTACTTTAATGTTATTCATTCGGCAAGTTTATTTTAAATATGGTACTATTTTTTGTAGAGGATAACTCTAAAGTTCCCGTGTGTTTTTCAATGATTTTTTTACTGTAATACAGGCCAATTCCAAAACCTTTTACATCGTGTGTATTTCCTTTTGGAACTCTATAAAATTTATCGAAAATCTTTTCTTGTTGATTTTTATCAATGCCATTTCCATCATCTGCAACAGAAATTTCAGTAGTATTTAAAATAGCGTTAATGGTGATTTCTATCTTATTTCCACCATATTTTACTGCGTTGTCTATCAAGTTAGAGACTGCGTTTTCAAAATGAAAATTATCTACTTTTAAATAAATAGGTTTTAGATTAGATGAAAAGGAGATTTCTTTTTCTGAATTTAAAAATTGATGCTTACTCACTAACTTTTCAATGGTTTCTACAACATCAATTGTTTCTTTTTTCAAAATGAGTTGCTCGCTATCTAAAGTGGCAGTTTCTAATAATTTTTCTACCATTTGATGTAATTTTTTCAACTGAACAGAAGACATCGAAAGGTATTTTTTTGTTTTCTCTTTATCTTCTAAAACATTAAAATTTTCAATAGCTTCAATTGCGGTAGAAACGGTAGCTATTGGGGTTTTAAATTCGTGGGTAATATTGCTAATTAGATCGTTCTTTATGGTTGCTAATTCTTTTTGTTGATTGATGATTTTTAGCAAATAAAACAAACTAAAAATTACGGCTAAAGAAAGTAATAAAGATAATAAAATGCCAAAAGAGCTTCTTTTTAAAGCCTCAAAACTAGTATTGTTGTATACTAATTGAAAAGCTTCGTTTTCTTTAAGAAAAGTAGATTTTGAGCTTACCGAGAAAGTTTCAGCATTTAAAATGGAATCTTTTGTTTGATGAAATAAAGTATCATTTTTTAAATGATGAAAACTTGTTTTTAAATCAATTCCTTTTTGATTCAACTGTTTTTCTATCAGAGAATCTATCTTTTCGTATGCTACAGATTGGTCTAAAAAAGAGATAAAAATGGGTTTAATACTTGTAATAAACCTTAAGCTATCTGCTGCTTTTTTTCCTTCGTAGTACTTTACAGCTGTTTTTGTTCCATTTTTATGCAAGGTATAGCCATTTTCTTTATCTGTAAATTGGGTTAGTATTTGTACAGAGTCGGCTTTTTTGCTTAAAGGAGAATTTGAATCTAGATTAAATTCTGTCACAAATTTCTTTGTAGAATTCATCATAGAATCTACTTTTTCTTGAGAGAGATTTTCATCAGAAGTAATCTTAATATTGTTAATTTTTACTCTAGACTTATTATTTTTAGAAGTGTTTTTCTTTAATTTTTTAAGAATATTACTAATGCTACTATTTTGTAACGATTTTTTGTGAGCATCGCCATCATCAGTATTTACAATAGTAATAAAGTTGCTTTTGGCAAGAGATGAATAATATTCTTCTACGGCATTGTCTAAACTTAGCTGAATCTCATTGGTAACTCTTTGCTTATTTTCTTCATAATTTTTATAGTTCCAATACAATTGCACACCAATTGTAGCAATAATGGTGAAGGTAATAAAGTAAAAAACCCATTGATACTTCTTTGTTTTCATACCTCAAATATAGGTAGTAATTTTAAGAATACATGGCTGTTAACAGTCGTTAACACTCGTTAACTCAAAAAGCTAATTTTCATACGCATCTTTGTATTGTTCCTATTAAAATCCATATTAATGAAAAAATTTCCAGTAGTATTTATGTTTCTTTTTGCTTCCATAATTTTTGGTCAGCAAGAGATTTCAACACATAAGAAAATAACAACATCAGGCGTAAAAGTAACCTCGATTTCTTACACTGTGGATAACATCGAAGCTTTAAAAACAATCGATTGGAAACATGTAAAAGAAGCTTTTGAAATCAATAAGCCAAAGGAAATTATTGAAATGACTTTTGGGTTAGATTTTAAAAAATCTAAAAATAAGTTTAAAAGTTCATTTAAGGTTTCTGGTGAAAGTAAAAACATAGACTCTTTAATTATAAAAGCAAAAAAAGGAGTAAAATCAATTATTAAAATTTCTAAAAAACATCAAAACAACTAAATTATGAAAACAATTATTCTAATAGTAGCATTTCTATTTGTGGCAACAATACATGCGCAAGACTTTCAAGGAAAAGCAATTTATAAAACGAGTGAAAAATCTAATATTAGTTTTGGAGGCGAAAAAGAAGGTATTAGTGAAAAAATGCAAGAAGAGTTTAGAAAACGAATGCAAAAAATGAACCAAAAAACATTCATTTTAGAATTTGATAAATCAACATCTATTTATAAAGAAGAGGTGCAATTAAAAGCACCAAAGAGACAAGCGGGGAGCAAAAGTTTTAGAGTAATCTCTATAGGAGGGGCTGGAAATGGTAGTATTTATTATAAAAATACTCAAGATAGGCGTTTTGTAAATCAAACAGAGATTCAAGGAAAACGTTTTTTAGTGAAAGATACATTACCTGTATACGCATGGGAATTATCATCTGAAACTAAAAATATAGGAACCTATACCTGTTATAAAGCTACTTATACAAAAGAAGTAGAGCATAAGAACATTAGGATGAAAGATGGTGAAACTATTGAAGAAAAAAAGAAAGAAACCGTAGTTACTACAGCTTGGTATACACCTCAAGTTTCAGTGAGCAATGGCCCTGGGAACTACCAAGGTTTACCCGGTTTAATTTTAGAGATAAATGATGGTAAAAAAACAATTGTTTGTACAGAGATTGTATTAAATCCGTCAGAAAAAATTACAATCAAAGAACCAGAGAAAGGGAAGGTTGTTTCCTTAAAAACGTTTACTGAAATTCAAGAAAAGAAAACCCAAGAAATGTTAGAAAAGATGAAAAGTAGAAATGGAATGGATTTAGGAAATGGAGTAAAAATTAAAATGGGTGGATAAAATTTCAATCTTTGTTTAATTTTTTGATTTTTAAATTAAACTTTTAAGTTTTATTTAAGTCTAAGGGTTAGTTTTAAACACTAGTTTTGACAAAAAATTATACAAAAATTATGAAACCACTATTTACAATCCTATTAGCATTCATTAGCATCACCACATTTGCACAGAAGAATTTTCAGGGCAAAGCTGTGTATATGTCTAAAACAACCATGGACATGAGCAGGTTTGGAGATCAAATGAGCGAGCAAAGAAAAAAAGAAATTATGGCTCGTATGAAAAACTTCTTAGAAAAAACATACACATTAACTTTTAATAAAACAGCATCTTCTTTTAAAGAAGAAGTTTCATTAGAAGCACCAGGAGCTTCTGGGCCAAGTTGGGGAAGAAGTAATGGGCAAGGTTCAATCTATAAAAATACAAAAGACAATAAAATGATTGAAGATGTAGAGCAATTTAGCAAACGTTTTTTAATTGTTGAAGAAATGGAGCAACCAGAATGGGAAATGGGTACAGAAACAAAAAAAATTGGTCAATATACCTGTTATAAAGCAACGCTAACTATAGAAGATAAAAATATTGATTTCGGAAGTATTTTTGGGAGAAGAGGCAGAGGAAATGATAAGAAAAAAGATCCTACAAATACAGAAGAGAAAGAAATAGAGAAAAAAATGCTAAACGTTACAGCTTGGTATACACCACAAATTCCCGTAAGTACTGGACCAGATAAATATTATGGTTTACCAGGTTTAATTTTAGAGTTAAATGCAGGAAGAACAACAATGCTTTGTACAGAAGTTACTATTAGTTCTGAAGGTCTTTTAGAAATAGAAGAACCTAAAAAAGGAAAAGAAGTTTCAAGAGAAGAATATAATGAAATTATAAAAGAAAAAACAGAAGAATTAAAAGAACGCTTTCAAGCAAGAGGAAGTAGAGGTGGTGGAAGACGTAGAAACTAATTAAAAAAAATGAATTAATAAAAGACACATGAAAAAAATCCTAGTAATTGCCATTTTAATGATTTCTGCGGCAACTTCAGCACAAATAGAATATAGAGGAGTTGTAACAGATTCTGTAGGAACCCCCTTAGAAATGGCAAATGTAATCGCACTAGATACCGTAGCGAAAAGAATAGCTTCTTATGGTTTTACAGATGCGAAAGGGAACTTTAAGTTAGATTTAAAAACCAACACTGTTTACAATATAAAAATAAGTTATATTGGTTTTAAAGAAATTAGTGCGTTTGTAAAAACAAGTACTACAGATATGAGTAAAAACTTTACCATGTTTGAAGATAACATGCTAGATGGTATAGAAATTGTCTCTAAAATGCCCGTAACTGTAAGAGGAGATACTATCATCTACAATGCAGATTCTTTTCAAAACGGTTCTGAACGTAAATTAGAAGATGTTTTAAAAAAATTACCAGGTGTTGAGGTGAATGATGATGGTGAAATTGAAGTGGAAGGAAAGGTTGTTGAGAAAATAATGGTAGATGGTAAAGAGTTTTTTAGTGGCGATACTAAATTGGCTTCCAAAAACATTCCCTCTAATGCCGTAGATAAAATTCAGGTTTTAAGAAATTATGGGGATGTAAGTCAGTTGAGTGGTGTTCAAAACAACCAAGATCGAGTTGCGATAAATATCAAGCTAAAAGAAGGTAAAAAGAATTTTTGGTTTGGAGATGTAACAGCTGGAGTTGGAAATTCTCCAGATGCTGATTTGTATTTATTTCAACCAAAATTATTTTATTATACACCCAAATATACCATAAATGTTATTGGAGATGTAAATAATATTGGTGAAGTGGTCTTAAGTAGAAGAGATGTAAGAAGTTTTGGTGGAAGCTTTCAAAGTCAGAGTCCATCTAACGGTACAAACATTAATATTGCAGATGCTGGAATTGGTTTTCTAACAGCGAGTGCTAGAAATGCCAATAGAATTGAAACCAAACTATCTGCATTAAACTTTAGTTATTCACCTAATAAAAAATTAGATTTAAATGGTTTTTTAATTTGGTCTAGTAATAGTAATGGACAAAGAAATATTAATGATATAGATTATATAGATCCAGCCACTCCAGATGATTTTGTTGATAATACAACAGATCAAACTAGTAATACAGGTTTGTTTAGGTTTAGTACAATATATAAGAAAGATTTTAACAATCAATTGAATTATAATATCTCTGGTCGTTTTTCTAATGAATTTAGAACAGACAATGTAAATTCTCTGGTTTTGAGTGATATTGTTGAAAGAGAGAAAGCGACACCTTATACTATAAATCAAGATTTTAGTTATTTCTATACGGCCAGTGAAAAAAGTATTTTTGCTTTAGAGGTACAGCATTTGTTACAAGATGAAGATCCTTTCTACATTGCTTCTTTAGAAAATAATCCTAATAATAACGATGCTGTTGATAATGATGGTTTTGACGATGCAGCAGAGAGTTTAGGCTTAGACAGGTCTAATCAATTCTATAACTTAGAACAAGATAGAAAAGTAAAATCAAACCAATTAGATGCGAAATTAGATTATTACTATATTTTAAATTCAAAAAGTAATTTGAATTTTGTTGCAGGTACTATTTTAAGTAAGCAAAATTTTGATTCTAGATTTTTTCAAATTTTAGACAATGGAACCGAGTTTGACCCAAGTCCAGCTATTGAAGGCATAGATGATGAGCAGATTACAAATGATACAGAGTATAATTTTACAGATTTGTATGCAGGACTAAGATATCGTTTAAAAGCAGGTATTTTTACATTTACACCAGGCTTTACAATGCATTCTTACAATTCGAGAAATACACAATACGAAACAGAGTTTTTTCAAGACAAATTCACGAAATTTCTACCAGAATTTGAAATGATTATGCAGTTTAAACGAAGTGAAAGTTTAAATTTTAGTTATAGAGAACAAGTAAATTTTACAGATGTAAACCAAATTGCTAGAGGTATTGTAGCAAATAACTATAACTCTTTCTTTGCAGGAAATGCGAGCTTATTAAATGCGAGTTCTCATAATTTCAACTTAAACTATAGAAGCTTTAACTTATTTAATAATAGCAGCGTTTTTGCAAGAGTCAATTATACAAAAACTTCAGACCAAGTAAATAATAATACTATTTTCGAGCCTGGTTCTGTAGTTAGAAGTAGTACTTCTATCAATTCGCCTTTAGACAATGAAAATTTTTCTGCATTTGGTAGTGTTAGTAAAACCATAAAAAAGATTACAGCAAGATTCGGTGGTAATTATTCTTACAATAAAAGTTATCAATTTTTGAATTCAGAAGAAAATACAAATGAAAATATTTCAAGAGGTTTTAATACTAGAATTGGTACAAATTTCACAAAAGCTCCAAATGTAAGTCTGCGCTATAATTTAACATTTAGTGATCAAATTAATAGTTCTAGACCAACAGATATTAAAACCATAAGACATGCCCCATCTATTGATTTTGATGCCTATATTTGGAATTCCTTAACAGTAAAATCTGATTTTTCTTATACAGAACAAAGACAAGATGGAAGTGTTTTAAATTCGTTTAATATCTGGAATGCTACATTAGCCTATAGAAAAGATAAAGATGCAAAATGGGAATATGAGTTGGTAGGCAGTAACTTACTAGCAACAGGTTCTAATGCTTCTGTTAGTCAGAGTATTATTTCATTTACAGTTAATGAAACTTTTATATTGCCAAGATTTGTAAGTTTAAGAGTAAGATATCAGTTATAAAATAGCATAACATATATTTAATTAAAATGGCTCAAACTTTTTGAGCCATTTTTTATTTTAAACAATATATTTGTAGAAATAAATTATAATATATGTTCTTCGATGTAGCCATCATTGGTAGTGGACCCGCAGGTGCTTCGGCAGCGTTAAAATTAGCTGAAAAAGGAATCTCTACAGTAATTATTGAAAAAGAAACCTTACCAAGGTATAAAACTTGTGGAGGAGGTTTTGCATACAGAGGAAGAAGAAAAATGCCTTTTGATGTTAGTGAAGTTGTAGAAAAAGAATTTTTTAGAGTAGATGCTTTTTTTAAAAAAGCTGGTGTACATGTTTTTTCAGAAAGAAAAGAACCCGTAATTAGTATGGTCATGAGAGATGACTTTGATAAGTTTCTTGTTGAAAAAGCAAAAGAAAAAGGAATTACACTCTTAGAAAATCATAAATTAAAAAACATCACTTTTGCAGAAAACATTATTTTACATACTTCTCAAGGAGACGTACAAACAAAATTTGTAATTGCTGCAGATGGTGTTTTAAGTCCAACAGCAAAACTTTCTGGATGGAAAGAAACTCGTTTGTTAATTCCTGCATTAGAATATGAGGTTGAAGTAAATACCGAAGATTTTAAAAGACTTTCTAAAAGTGTTCGTTTAGATTTTGATGCAATTCCTATGGGATATGGTTGGAGTTTTCCAAAGAAAAACCATTTGTCTATCGGTTTGGCATCGTTTAGAAAAGTAAAAGTCGATTTTAAAAAGTTGTACAGAGCATATCTTACAGATACGTTAGGCATTAAAGAAATTATTTCTGAAGAAATGCATGGTTTTCAAATTCCTGTTTCTCCAAGAACAGACAGCTTTGTAAAAAAGAATGTATTTTTAGTAGGAGATGCAGCAGGTTTTGCAGATCCGTTAACAGCAGAGGGAATATCCAATGCTATATTCTCTGGAATCATGGCTGCTGAATCAATTATTGAAGGAAATTTAGACGAAAAACTATCCGCAGAAATTTACAATAACAAGTTAAATGAAGATTTAATTCCTGAGTTAAAAACGGGCTTGCGTTTGTCTAAACTATTTTATGAAAATGAAAAAATTAGAAATTTTTTAATCAAAAAATACGGTGATAGCATTTGTGAAGGAATGACACAAATTTTAATGGGCGAAAGGACCTATCCGAAAGACATCAACAAAAAAATAAAAAAGAAATTGAGAAACGCTATTTTCTCTTAAAATATGAGCGTAGTAACATCTAAAACTTTTTCTTCAGCATTTCTAAAAACTCTCGGAATTTTATTTCTTTATATTTCCATAGGGCTTTTTATTGATAGCGTTTATGTAACAGAAAACTATCAAGATTTACAGTGGTTGGCAAATGTTATAATGGTTGTTATATTTTGTATCACTTTATTGAAAGTAAATTCAAGGATTAAAGAGCAACTTATATATGCCGTAGTTATAGGTTTTGTTGGCGAATATTTATTTTCACTAGTTATGGGAATGTATACCTATAGGTTAGAAAATGTACCTCATTATATTCCCATGGGACATGCTTTGGTCTATGCAGGTGTTCTATATTTTGTAAAGACATCGTATTCTAAACATAATAGTATAAAATTAGAAAAAGCGTTTACTATTTTAATTGTTTTATATGCTATCTTCTTTTTAATTTTTAAGAATGATGTATTCGGTTTTGTATTAACAGCAGCTACGTTAATGATTTTAAGAAAAAAACCTAGAGAGCGTTTGTTTTATTTGACAATGTATTTGGCAGTTGCGTTTTTAGAAATTGTGGGTACAAGTTACCAATGTTGGTGGTGGCCAGCAACAGCTTGGGATCTTATACCTTTTTTACCAAGTGGAAATCCGCCAAGTGGCATTAGTTTCTTCTACTTTCTATTAGATTTGGGAACCTTATGGCTGTATAAGCAGCGTCATAAAATAGCTTGGTCTCGTATGAAAAGTGTTCGAAAATTAAGGTTGAATAATTCAAACACTACAAACTAAAAATATACTATTTACGTTATACTAATTATTCAAACTACCTTTGTAACATGTCTATACAAGTAACTTCCGTTTCTAAAACTTACAAAACTCAAAAAGCGTTGAATGAAGTTTCTTTTTCAGCAGGAAAAGGACAAATTATTGGTTTTTTAGGGCCAAACGGTGCTGGGAAATCTACAATGATGAAAATCTTAACAGGTTTTATAAAGCCCGAAAAAGGTGCCGTTTTTGTAGATGAAATAGATGTTTTACAAGACTCACTAAAAGCACAAAAATCTATTGGGTATTTGCCAGAGCACAATCCGTTGTATACAGACATGTATGTAAGAGAATACTTACAATTTCATGCAGAAATATTTAACATTTCGACTGCGCTCAATGGGACACAAAAAAGCCAAATAGAAATTTGTATCGAAAAAGTTGGTTTAACTACAGAAGCTCACAAAAAAATAAATCAATTGTCTAAAGGATATCAGCAAAGAGTGGGTTTGGCAGCGGCTATTTTACACAATCCAAATGTATTGATTTTAGATGAGCCAACCACAGGTCTAGATCCAAATCAATTGCTAGAAATTAGAACATTGATTAAAGAATTAGGCAAAGACAAAACGGTACTTTTCTCTACACATATTATGCAAGAAGTAGAGGCAGTTTGCGACCGTGTAATAATTATTCAAAAAGGAGAAATTTTAGTTGATAAAACACTTGCTGAACTTCAGAATAGCACAGAACAAGTTATAAAAGTTGTTTTTAATACTACAATTGGAGTTTCTCAATTCGATCAGTTAGAGCATTTAATTTCATCAAAAAATACTTACAAAAATACATGGTTGCTTACTTTTAAAAATGAAGAAGATATGCGTCCTAAGCTATTCGATTTTGCACAAAAAAATAACTTTAAAATTTTAGAATTGAGTTTAGAAAACAAAACGTTGGAAAGTTTATTTACAGAATTGACTCAATCTGTCATTTCTGGAAAGGCAGTAGTATAAAAAAAACTCTCCAGATTTTTAAAACCTGAAGGATCTTCTTATATTTTTATAAAATAATTACAAGTTTTTCAAATATTGATATGCTTCCAACAATGTTGGAAAAACCATTTGACTTCCAGCTTCTTTCAATTGCTCTTCAGAATACTGCGTTAAAATTCCAATAGGAATCATACCAGCTAATTTTGCAGCAGTAGTTCCTGTTAAACTATCTTCAAAAACCCAAATATTTTTAAAATCATTTTCTGTAAAATCTAATGCTTTTGCCAAGGTAATGTATGCTTCAGGGGCAGGTTTTGGTTTTTCGTAATCTTCCAAACCAAAAACAGTGGTAAAATTTAAATTCAAATGATGAATGCTGTTTTTCAAAAACTGTTTGGTGGCGTTACTTGCAATTCCGTATGAAATACTTTTCTCTGATAAAAATGTAGTACATTCATGTACACCAGGTAATAACTTAGGTGTTGTAAAATTGACGTCTAAATGTGTGTCCTTTAGAAAAAATAAATCTTTAGTTTGTGCTTCTTTCCCAATGAAGCTGCAGAAATATGCTGCGATTACCATGGGAGATTTTCCCGAAAGACTTTTAGGAAACGCTGCTATTTCTGTGCCAAATAATTCTTTAAAGGCAGAAGACCAAGCGGTATTGTGACTTTTTGCACTATCGACAATAACACCATCAAAATCAAATAATATTCCTTTTGGTAACATTTTTATAAGTTTTAATTTAATTATTCTCCCTATAATTATTACTCGGAGCTTCTTTTTTATCTCCCCTTTGGGGAGGTTGAAATTGTTCTTTACAATTTTGGGTGGGCAAAATAAAGGATTTTGGTTTTGAAAATTCCTTTATTTCTCGTTAAATAGTTGAGTTAAATACGGATTCAGAAACTTATTTGTTGGATCCATTTTTCTTCTTAAGGCTTTAAAATCTTCCCATTTATCATATACTTTAGATAATTCCGCATTTTTTGCAGTAAAACGTTTGCCCCAATGTGGTTTTCCTCCGTGTTTTAAAAATATCTTTTCAACACTTTTAAAAGCTTCATAGGTATCTGCAGTGGCAGCATTTCTTGAAACACAACCCATGGTAACCGTATCTTCATTATAGGCATAGCTTAACCAAGATTTGTCTTTATAAACAAAACGAACATCCATAGGAATATGAATAAATGACCTGTTACTCCATTTATTAATTTCGGTTTTCAATTCTTCAAAAACCAACGGAAATTTATCCAAACCAATGGTCCATTCAGCGAGTTCTAAAGTAGAACCTCTAGATTTTGTTACCGTTGCTTGGTATAAAGAACCTTTGTGTTCTTTTGTTGTACTGAAAAAGCTTTTTGCTAAAATTTTGTTAGCAACTGCAGTCGTCCAAGGAAAAATATGCGAATATTTATATAATATTTTTGACGCTGTTCTTCTATGCTTTAAATAATCAGGACCCAAATCTTCTTTAATTTTCGTTTTAGGATCAATTTTATCACCAGTAATCACATAGCCTTTATCTGTGTGAGGCAACCATAAGATTCTTAAAAAATCATGTTTTTTTAATCTTTCTTTAATTTTTGGCAACCACTCAGCATCACTTTCTGGACCTTCTTTAATATGTAAGGTATAAATGGGTTCACATTTAAAAGTAATGGTAGACATTACTCCTAAAGCGCCTAATGAAACCCTAACAGCATTCATTAATTCATCACCATCTTCAATTTTCTTCAAAGAACCATTAGCTAAAACCAACGTACAATTTGTTACATACTCACACAATAATTTTCCACTTGTGCCATGCGTTCCTGTAGCTAAAGCACCACCAATGGTAATGGTGTTGATATCTGGTAAACACGGAATACACCAGCCTTTTGCTTCTATAGCTTCTAATAAATCGCCTAAAATTACACCCGATTGAACAGTAACTGTAAATTCAGCATCATTGTAAGATAAAATCTTATTATAAGAAGTAATATCAATTAAAGTCTCTATTCCTGCGGCAATATCTGCGGATGATTGCTTGGTTCCGAAAAAACGAATTTTATCCGTTTTTTCAACAACTTCTTGTAATTCTTCTTCAGTAGTAACTTTGTAAAGAGATTCGTAATTATAGGTAAGATTTTCATTCCAGCTTACCCAAGTACCATTTTTTTCTTGTATCATTAATTGTATAAAATATGTTGCAAAAATAAGCATTAATCCATTTTTGAATAAATGCTTTTTTAATATTATTACTATTAAGATTGAGTTTAATTTAAGGTTGATTTGTAAGGTTGGGAGATTCTAGAAAAGGAACTAATTTTATAGTAATAAAGTTCAGAACGTTTCAGTTCGGAACTGTGCAGTTCCCAACTGAAAATTTTGTAAAAACTTAATTTTTAACAATATCAATTCAAACGAAAAGTTTCAGTCTGCTTGTCGAAGTTAAACAGAGGTTAATACCTACAAGGTTTTGGACACCTTGCAGGAGTTAATTAGATTTTGCTAAATCTCTTAATTCAACTTAAAGTTAATTTGCTGACTCTCTAAAGTAGCCAACAATTCATTAGAAACTTTTACCTTTGTATTTCTACTTGGTAGACTTACCTCGATTTTTTCTTTGGCATCCCAAACGGTAAAATTCAACGCTTGTTTTCCAGGATTATTTTTTAGAATGGTTTCTAAATTTAAAATGGTGTTTTCTTTAATTTCTTCTAATTGAATTTTGATGGTTATTTTTTTACAGAGTTCATCCATAATGTCATGTAACAATTTCATTTCGGTGAATTTCATTCTTGGTTCTCCAACAATTCCTGTATTTTTATTGGTCCAACCTGCCTGAATTGTACAACGTACAAACAAAAAAGAATTTGGTACTAAAAAGTGCTTCATTTTTAAATATTCTTCCCCAAAAATCCTAAATTCATTACTGTCACTATAGTCTTCAATTGTAAACATGGCCCAACCTTTTCCGGCTTTAGAAACTCTATGTTGCACATCTGAAATGATTCCTGCAAAAGACAAATTCATATTTACATATTTTGCGATATCACCTTTAAAATGCTTTAACGATGCATTGCAAAAAATCATTTCATTTTTAAAATCGTCTAGAGGATGCGCAGAAATATAAATCCCGATGACTTCTTTTTCTTGTGATAACAATTCCATTGTTCCCCAAGTTTCACATGCTGGAATGTCTGGTTCTGGAAACTGTATATTAGAAGCCTCGCCAAACATAGAAACTTGTGCAGAATTTTCATTTTCCTGATATTTACTTCCAAATTTCATAGCGCGTTCTAAGAAGGTAATTCCTTTTTCATCTACTGAAAAATATTGTGCTCTGTGTGTGTCTGTAAAAGAATCAAAAGCACCCGCTTTTACTAAACTGTCGAACGATTTTTTATTCGCTGCACGTAAATTTACACGTTTTGCCAAATCGAAAATGGAGGTGTAATTCCCGTTTTTTTCTCGTTCTTCAATAATCGCTTTTACAGCAGCAGTGCCAACACCTTTTACAGCTGCCATTCCAAAACGAACCGCACCTTCTTTATTTACTGAAAACTTTAGATACGATTCATTTAAATCTGGGCCTAAAACTTCTAGTCCCATACGTTTGCATTCTTCCATAAAAAATGACACCGATTTGATATCATTCATATTGTTAGAAAGTACAGAGGCCATATATTCTGCCGGGTAATGCGCTTTTAAATAGGCGGTTTGATACGCAATCCAAGCATAACAAGTAGAATGCGATTTGTTAAAAGCATAACTTGCAAAGGCTTCCCAATCTTTCCAGATTTTTTCTAATTTTTCAGCATCATGACCATTGGCAGCAGCTTGTTCTACAAATTTTGGCTTCATTTTATCTAGAACCGCAATTTGCTTTTTACCCATGGCTTTACGCAAAACATCGGCTTCACCTTTGGTGAAATTTGCCAATTTTTGCGAGAGCAACATTACTTGTTCTTGGTAGACTGTAATTCCGTAGGTTTCTGCCAGATATTCTTCCATGGCAGGTAAATCGTACTCAATATCTTCTGTTCCGTGTTTTCTGTTGATAAAACTCGGAATGTATTCCATTGGCCCTGGTCTGTACAATGCATTCATGGCAATTAAATCTGCAAAAACCGTTGGTTTTAAAGAGCGCATGTGTTTTTGCATTCCTGGAGATTCATATTGAAAAATACCTACAGTTTCTCCTTTTTGGAACAATTCGTATGTTTTTTCATCATCTAAAGGAAAATTCTCAGGATCTAAATCTATATTGTGTTTTGCTTTTACAATTTTTACGGTGTCTTTAATTAAAGTCAGCGTTTTTAGGCCCAAGAAATCCATTTTTAACAAACCTGCAGATTCTACTACAGAGTTGTCAAATTGGGTTACGTACATGTCTGAATCTTTTGCCAAAGCAACAGGCACATAATTGGTAATATCTCCTGGGGTAATGATGACACCACAGGCGTGTATTCCTGTATTTCTAACAGAACCTTCTAAAATAGTGGCTTTATTAATGGTTTCTGCAGCCAAATCACTTCCAAAGGAAATATGTTTTAACTCTTCAACCAATTGTTTTTCTTCAGCTCGTAAACCTGCTACTTTTCCTTTACTTTTTGCATCCTCACCAAAAATATTTTTTAGTTTGATTAAAGGAATCAGCTTCGCAATTCTATCTGCTTCAAAAAGTGGTAAATCTAATACTCTGGCGGTATCTCTAATCGAAGATTTTGCAGCCATGGTTCCGTAGGTAATAATCTGCGCCACTTGGTTTGCACCATATTTATTAATTACATAATCCATTACGCGTCCACGGCCTTCATCATCAAAATCAATATCGATATCGGGCATCGAAACACGTTCTGGATTTAAGAAACGCTCAAATAGTAGATCATATTTAATCGGATCTATATTGGTTATCCACAAACAAAAAGCGACTACAGAACCTGCTGCAGAGCCACGACCTGGACCTACTGCCACATCCATATTTCTAGCTTCGCGAATAAAATCTTCTACAATTAAAAAGTAACCAGGATATCCTGTTTTTTCAATTACAGAAAGTTCAAAATCTAAACGTTCTTTAATAGATGCTGTGATTTCTCCGTAACGTTTTTTTGCGCCTTCATAAGTTAGGTGTTTTAAAAAATTATTTTCTCCGCGTTTTCCTTTGTCTTGTTCATCTTTTATGTCTTTAAATTCCTCAGGAATATCAAAAGCGGGTAACAGAACGTCTCTCGCTAGTGTGAAGATTTCAATTTTATCTACAATTTCTTGAATGTTGATGATGGCTTCTGGCAAATCTGCAAACAAGGTTTTCATTTCATCCGAAGATTTGAAATAATATTCTTCATTTGGCAGACCATATCTGTAACCACGCCCTTTCCCTATGGGCGTTGCTTGTTTTTCGCCATCTTTAACACATAATAAAATATCATGCGCATTTGCGTCTTTTTTCTCTAAATAAAAGGTGTTGTTCGTGGCAACAATTTTAACATCGTGTTTTTTAGAAAACTTTAATAAGGTTTCATTTACAATGGTTTCATCTTGCTGATTGTGACGCATTAATTCAATATAAAAATCATCTTTAAAGATAGATTTCCACCAAATTAATGCTTCTTCTGCTTGTTTTTCTCCTAGATTTAGAATTTTACTCGGAACTTCGCCGTATAGATTTCCAGTTAAAACAATAATATCTTCCTTGTATTTTTCAATGATTTCTCTATCAATTCTTGGAACGTAATAAAATCCATCCACAAAAGCAATCGAAGACATTTTTGCTAAATTATGATACCCATTCTTGTTTTTGGCTAATAAAACAACTTGGTAACCATTGTCTTTCTGTGATTTATTTTTATGATCTTCACAAACATTAAACTCGCAACCAACAATGGGTTTCATTGGTGTTTCTGCAGTTTTATTATGCGTTAAAATAGCGCTTACAAAATGAAAAGCCGCCATCATGTTTGCAGTATCTGTCATTGCAACTGCGGGCATATTGTCTTTTGCTGCTGCTTTTACAATATTGCCAATTTGCATGGTAGACTGTAAAACAGAAAATTGTGTGTGGTTGTGTAGATGCGAAAATTGAACATCTTTTAACTCCGCTAAACCATCTGAAGTAGACTTTGTATCTGCTGTATTTTTTAATTTCTCAAGGCGTTTGCGAATTTTATCACTTTCCTTTTTTAGGTTGATGTGTTTTAAACCAATTACTTGAATAGGTTTCGGGTTGGCTTCCGAGTAGTTTTTAAAATATTCTGCATCAACATCTAATTGCTCTTTGGTAAATTCTCTTAAACGAATTAATTCTAAAAAACATCTTGTTGTTGCTTCAACATCGGCAGTTGCATTATGCGCATCACCAAAACCAACACCAAATAAATGGTTGTGCAATTCAGTTAAAGTTGGGAGTTTAAATTTTCCTCCACGACCTCCAGGAATTTGGCACATCAAAGCCGTTTTTTCTGTACAGGTGTCTAAAACGGGAAGTGAAGTTAATGGATTTTCAATACCTAATCGATGGAATTCACATCCCATAATATTCAAATCGAAGTTTAAATTCTGACCCACAATAAATTTGGTTTTTTGTAATACTTCTTTAAATAAAGCTAAACCTTTTTCTAATTCGATTCCTTGTTCTTCAGCAAGTTCTGTAGAGATTCCATGAATTCTCTCGGCATCATAAGGAATATTATAGTTTTCTGGTTGAATTAAGAAATCGTTATGTTCTATAAGATTTCCCATTTTATCATGCAATTGCCACGCAATTTGTACACACCTTGGCCAGTTGTCTGTGTCTGTAATAGGTGCATTCCAACTTTTAGGTAAACCAGTTGTTTCAGTATCAAAAATTAAGTACATTCTTGTGTGTAATTGTTGAATTGGTTAAATGTTTAATTGTATGTTGACAATTGTTTTCAATAAAATATTTGGGAGGTTAAAAATACGAAAACATTCATCATTTAGAGTTGTTAATTTGTATAGACTTATCAACAAAAAAGCCAACCCAGTTAAGGATTGACTTTTTTAATTATTTATCTAATATTTACTAGTAATTACATCGTTTTATTTTGATGCAAGCTCCTCATGCATCTTCAATGAGTTAATTGCAGATTGAATTTGTTGCTTTTGTGCTTCTAACAATTTTCTTGTAGACGGTGCAAAATCATCTTCTTTTAAGACTTCACAATATTCCTCAAAACTTGCTTTTTCACCTCTAATAGCTTCTTCTAAAATGGCTTCCTCGTCATTTGCACTAAACAAAGATTTTAAAGACATCCAATTTCTGTGCATAATTCCTTTTAAGGAACCATCATCTTCTGGAATTTGCCCATAAGACAAGATTTCTGTTCTTAGCTCTTTTGCAAATTGACTTCTTTCTGATGCTCTGTTCTTAAAAAACATTTTCAATTTAGAACTATCAACACTTTCTGCGGAATTTAAATATCCTTTTTCGGCATCGTAATTCTTTTCTAATAATTCGTTTAATCTGTTCGAAATTTTTTCTGTGTACTTCATGACTATCATTTTCATTTTAAATTTCAATACTTTTATTTTTGAGATGCGTATTGTTTTACATCTGTTTGATGCTACAAATGTATGTTAGATGTATACTTTAAATTAGTGCAAAAGATTTGATTCTTGACTCATTTGAATTTTAGCATATTTTTAAGAGTTTTATTAAGTTTTAGTGAGCGCGTTAGGGATTGAAATGACATCTTTTTTGCTTTTTGCAAAAAGATATAATGGAAAGCCCGTTAAAACCTACTTACTCAGCAGGCAGGCGCCCAATAAAAAATGTTGAAAATTTAGCCTTTTAGTTTAAAAAGGTTTTGTATTTTTGCGCCCACTTACTACGAGATGGTAAGATTATTAATAACCAAGGTCGAGAACCTTAAAAAATTAACAGATTATGCCTGTAAAAATTAGATTACAAAGACACGGTAAAAAAGGAAAGCCATTCTATTGGATAGTTGCTGCTGATGGACGTGCAAAAAGAGATGGTAGATACTTAGAGAAAATAGGTACTTACAACCCGAATGTAAACCCAGCAGAAATCAATTTAGATGTTGATAAAGCTGTAACTTGGTTACAAAACGGTGCACAACCAACAGATACTGCAAAAAACATTTTATCTTATAAAGGTGCCATGTTAAAGAATCATTTAGTAGGTGGTGTAAGAAAAGGAGCTTTAACTCAAGAACAAGCAGATGAAAAATTTGCGACTTGGTTAGAAGAGAAAGCTACCAAAGTTTCTGATAAAGAAGCTGGTTTATCTAAAGCTGAATCTGAAGCAAAAGCAAAAGCGTTTGCTGCTGAAAAAGCGGTAAATGAAGCAAGAATTGCGGCTGCAGTTCCAGAAACTGAAGAAGCAGGTGATGCTTCTGATGAAATTGAAGCGCTAGAAGTTGCTGATGAAGACGCTCCAGAAACAATTGATGAAGCACAAGAAAAAGCAGCTGAATAACTATAATTAATACGATTATGCGTAAGGAAGATTGTTTTTATTTAGGCAAAATCGTAACAAAATATAGTTTTAAAGGTGAAGTTGTTATCAAGTTAGATACAGACGAACCTGAGTTGTACAAAGAAATGGAATCAGTTTATGTCGAATTTGGCAGTAATCTGGTTCCATTTTTTATTGAAAAAAGTTCGCTGCATAAGGGAAATCAATTACGCGTACAATTTGAAGATGTGTATTCTGATGAAGCAGCAGATTCGATTTTAAAATGTGGCATTTATTTGCCAATGAAATTATTACCAAAACTGTCTGGAGATAAATTCTATTTTCATGAAGTAATTGGTTTTACTGTTGTTGATGCTAATTTTGGTGAAGTAGGAACGATTGTTCATATCAACGACAAAGCGGCACAACCACTTTTTGAAATTGATAGAGAAGGAACAGAAATCTTTATTCCTATGATTGATGACTTTATTAAGAAAGTGGATAGAGAAAACAATACGATACACGTTGCAACTCCAGAAGGCTTAATAGCACTTTATTTAGAGTAATTTTTTATTACGAACAAGGTTACGAGTAAAGTATTTATTACCATAAAGATTGCTTATCCATAAAATTTGTGATTTGCAAACATAATAATTTAGAAAGGTGGCCGAGTGGTCGAAGGCGCACGCTTGGAAAGCGTGTATACGGCAACGTATCGAGGGTTCGAATCCCTTCCTTTCTGCTTAGAGTTTAATAAACGCAATCAAAACGCTGTAAAACTTAGGTTTTACGGCGTTTTTTCATTTTCAATTAGTACGTAAAGTTCATTAAGTTGTCAATAGCACAAATGATTATTGAAAAATATGCTGAGCATCCGCAATGTCTAAATGAAGATAAACTACTGCCAATATTAAGCAATCAAAAAATGAACGCTTATTTAAAAGAAATAGCAGATGTGTGTGGGATTCATAAGAATCTAACTTTTTATTTAGCGCGTCATACATTTGCAACTACGGTCACGCTAAGCAATGGAGTGTCTATAGAATCAGTAAGTAAAATGTTGGGACATAAATCTTTAAAAACCACACAGCATTATGCTAAAATAGTTGACAGAAAAGTTAGTGAAGATATGGCCTCATTAAGAAGTAAATTAGAGAAAATTAATAATAAAGATTTAAAATACCAAAATAGAGAATAATAAAATTTTAAAAAAAAACACATTATCTTAATCGTTTCTGTTTATCACTTGTAAATATTATTTGCACAACCATTGCATTAATTTATTTATTGAGTTATACGTTTAGCTTCTGTTTTATTAATTTTTGATATACTGGCTTTTCTTCAACCATCCTACAAATC
>NZ_CANMVP010000014.1 GCF_947501385.1 uncultured Polaribacter sp. | reverse complement strand
TAATACAGCCCGTGTAAAACTAATACTGTAATTTAGTTGGATAAATTAAAAATAAAACGGAGTTATTAGACGAACTGCCGTTAACACCAAGAAAAAATCATCTAGACCTTGAAGTAAAAGCTGGTGTAAAGGTTTTTGAAAAACATTAGTTTTAGAAGCTACCTATTTGCCGCAGGCAGGTTTCCGGTTTTCATTAACTCATTTTTTTTACCCTGAAATAAATTTCAGGATAAGAAAAAGTGCTCAAACAATTAGCCTTTTTTGAGTGGAATCAAAAGGTTTAAATTTGAGCTAAACTTGTTTGTCAACTTTTTTATATTCAAAAATTTGTAGAAGATCTACCTGTTTATTATGGATTCCTGCCTTCTCAGGAATGACATTACGGATTTATAGAGATATTTCCTTTTAAATCCAATGCAATCGCTTTTTCTAAATGCTCTAAATGTTGTTTCCTCACTTTTAGTTTTGTTTCTGAATGTGCTCTTTTGTTCAATTTAGAAAACATTTCGGCTGCTTTGATTGCAGTTGGCAACAAATCATCTTCTGGAACAATAACATCTAAAAAACCTGCATGAACCGCTTGCTTCGAATTATAAATTTCTGCATTGTTTACACTTCTATTTAAATATACTTCAGACAAACGGGCTTTTGCAATGGCAATTCCGGCATTGTGCATGGTCATACCAATCTGTACTTCATTTAAACCGATTTTAAAATCGCCTGCTACTCCAATTCTATAATCTGAAGACAATAATAAAAAAGCACCCTTCGCAATTGCATGTCCAGAACAGGCAATAATAATTGGTTGCGGAAATGATAACATTTTTAAAGAAAGCTTAGAACCTTTTGACACCAATTCTTTAGCAGCTTCTGGTGATTTTGTCATTACTTTTAAATCGAAACCCGCAGAAAATATTCCTTTTTGACCTGTAAGAATTACCACTTTATTTTCTTGTTTAGCTTTATCTAAACTAAGATTTAAACCAGCTACCACTTCATGAGATATCGCATTTGCTTTTCCGTTTTTAATAGTAATAATTGCATAATTTTCTTCTGATTTGTAGGTTACAAATTCGTTCATAAGTTCATTGTTTTTTTTGTTTTTTACCACATAGAAAGCATCGCTCATATAGCTCTGTGTTTTCTAAAATTTCTATACCCGTTGTGCATTTTGAGTTAAATGTATTCCAAAATGTCAGTTCGAGTGATTTTTGATAAAAAAAATCGTATCGAGAACTAGTTTAGAAACGAAAATTCTTATTCTCGATACAAATTTCACTTATTTCAATCGTAAAATTCACTCGAATTGACAGAATTTATCAAAATGCACAACAGGTATTTCTATATATTATTTTACCGTTTTCATTTTACTTTTCAAACAGCTTTAAAGTTGCATTAAAAACCCCAAAACTTATGTTTTCTATGTGCCTATGTTGTACATTAAAATTTTAAATGAATTTCACCAAATACATTCCTGCAAAAACGGCTAAAAAACCAATTACAAAACTTGCGATTGTATAGAAAGCAAAACTCGTAAAATCTCCTGATTTTAAAAATAAATGATTTTCATAAGCAAAGGTGGAGAAAGTTGTAAAACCGCCACAAAAACCTGTTGCTAATAAGAGTGTATGATTTTGAGTTAGGGTTTCGCTTTTTGCTGCATAGCCTAAAATAATGCCTATACATAAACTTCCTAAGATATTCGCTACAAAAGTTCCGTAAGGAATTCCAGTTTCAGAATTATTTAACCATTTACCGACCAAATATCTTAAAACACTCCCAAAACCACCACCAATAAAAACGAATAAAAGTTGTTTCATTATAGTGCTATTTCATCAACATCAATAAAATTTTTCTTTTGGGTCACTATTCCTTTCTCTAAAATCATCACTCCAGGATTTGCTCTAATCATGGTTTTCAACGTAGTTTCATCACAAAAAAGAAATTCGAACGGTAGATTGTATTTTTCTTTAGCCAAAAGTAAATCGTCTGAAAATGATGCGGAAACGCCATATACAGTATATCCTTTTTTAGTGGCTCTTTCTGCCAGCTCTTTTATTGCTGGAAATCCGGATTTGTCTGCTTTTTCTAAATTGTAAACAATTACCAATAGCACTTTTTCTTTTTCTAATAAAATAGGTGCCAAATCTTGTTGGGTGTCTTCTAGCATAAAATCGTGTACAGGAGGAATAGCACCATCCTCTGGGTATTTCATTCCTTCTTTTAAATCTTTGCCAATTGCATAGGCTCTAAAATCGATTATAGGTAAATGTGTCAATACATGTTGTACAATAAATAAGAAACCTGCCAATGATAAAAAAGTAATCAGCTTTGGAATTTTGCCTTTAAAAATCGGTTTTATGAATTCGATTTTAATTAATAGCAGTAAGATTAAAACAATTAAAATTACATTTTTGTAAAAGGTTTCCCATGGTGTAAGTTTGATGGCATCTCCAAAACAACCGCAATCTGTTACTTTATTATAAAAAGCTGAATACCAAGTTAAAAATAAGAAGATTAAAGTCAAAATAAGCAAACTCCAAACAGTAAATTTAGGTTTGTAGCCAATTAAAACCATAACTCCTAAGAGGATTTCTGCTATGATTAGCAACACGGCAAACGGTAGCGCATAGGGAATTAAAAATTCCATATTTAAAACCGATTCAGAGAAATATTCTTGAAATTTGTATTGGGAACCAATGGGATCTACCAATTTTACAAAGCCTGAAAATATAAATAAGACGCCTACTATAATTCTTGCAATTTGGATTAGCAATTTCATAATTCTTTATTGATTTTTATCATTTTGCACAACCTATTTTTTGCAATTTCTATAGCTTGATGCAGTTTGCTTTTTAATAATTTAATATCAGGAAGTTCTGTAAGGTATTCTGCTATTTTTATATTGCTTTCTTTCATAAAACATCGAGTTTATTCGTTCTTGCAAAGTTCTCGTACTCCATCTTTTTATTTTGCACATTTCTATATAAAAACTTCTTTTTATAGGCTCTTTAATATAAATTAATGCTCTAAGATGTGTCCAACTCAATTCTCTACTCAGTGCGTAGAGAATTTCTTTATCATCAATTATCTCCGCAATGCGGAGACAATGTCTTAATTGTTTCTCACTCCAACCTTTACCGTAAGTTTGTGTTAGTTGGTTTGCTAAAGTTTCTACAATTTGCTTACCATATTCAGCTCTTTTTTGCAGTAATATTTCTCCATTTATTCGTTTACCAATTTCCCAATATAACAAACTCATTGAAGAATTGACAAGTACAGAGAGATGTTGTTTATTTTGTTCTATAAGCGTTTTTAGTTCGCAGAAAACTTGTGATTTTCCTTCCGAATTTTCTAAAAAAACTTCTTTACTCATAAACTTAATTTAAAACTTCCCAATCCAATTTTCTTCATTCTGAAAAAAAACACCCGAACTGACAGTAACCTTTTACGCTTTCACTTTGCAACTTTATTACTTTGAAATTCTACAACTTTAAAAACTTTGCAACTTACGCACCCAAATGAATCATCGCAAAAACAGCGTAATTCATCATGTCTTGGTAATTTGCATCGATTCCTTCAGAAACAATTGTTTTTCCTTTATTGTCTTCAATTTGTTTTACGCGCAATAACTTCTGTAAAATTAAATCTGTTAAAGAAGAAACACGCATTTCTCTCCAAGCTTCCCCATAATCATGATTTTTATTTAGCATTAATTCTTTGGTAATCTTGCTATGTTTGTCATACAAAATGGTTGCTTGTTCTGTATTCAAATCAGGATTTTCTACAACGCCATTTTCTAACTGAATTAGTGCCATTATTGAATAATTGATGATTCCTATAAATTCAGATTTCTCTCCTTCATCTACCCTACGAACCTCATTTTCTTGCAATTGTCTAATTCTTTGTGCTTTTATAAAAATTTGATCTGTTAGAGATGGCAAACGTAAAATACGCCATGCACTTCCGTAATCAGACATCTTTTTTATGAATAAACTTCTACATTCATCTATAACAGCATCGTATTGTTTTGAAGTATCTTGCATTTTTGTAAAAAAGTATTTTTCCAAATGTAGTAAATCTTAAAAGCATTTCATTTATTTTTACCATGAATTTATCAACGTATCATGAACTTTTACAGAGAGAATTTTCAGGAATAATTTAAACATTCATAAATGAATCGAATTGTCGTTTTTTGTGGTTCTAGTTTGGGTTTTAATCCTATTTACAAAGAAGCTGCTGCTGAATTAGGGAATTATTTTGTACAAAACAAAATAGGTTTGGTGTATGGTGGCGGAAAGATTGGAATGATGGGGATTTTAGCTGATACCATTCTAGCGCACAATGGAGAAGTTATTGGTGTTATTCCGAAATTATTAGAAAAAGAAGAAGTTGTACATGCTGAAGTTGAAGAAATGATTGTTTGCAAAAACATGAGTGAGCGCAAAATAATTATGAGCAAATTAATTGATGGCTATATTACACTTCCTGGAGGTTTTGGTACCTTAGATGAACTTTTTGAAGCACTTACTCTAGGACAATTGCACATTGAACAAAAACCTGTAGGACTTTTAAATGTCAATGGTTTTTTTGATGCGACGTTGTTACAACTAGATACAATGGTAGAAGAAGGCTATTTAAAACTAACCAATAGAGCCATGTTATTGGTTGCAGATTCTGTAGCGGAATTAATGTATAAAATGAACAATTACAAAGCACCAGAAATTAGTCATGTAATTCATAAAGTAGTATCTTAAAATGACCATAAATTGTAAGGGAAATTTAGTAGATTTATCATCACCAAAAGTGATGGGAATTTTAAATATAACGCCAGATTCTTTTTTTGACGGTGGAAAATATAAAAATGAAGCTGAAATTCTACATCAAACTGAAAAAATGCTGTTAGAAGGCGCAACATTTATAGACGTTGGTGCCTATTCTTCGAGACCTGGTGCAGCTCATATTTCTGAAGCATTAGAATTACAGAGAATACTACCTGTAATTGACTTATTACTCAAAAAGTTTCCTGAAATTATTATTTCTGTAGATACTTTTAGAAGTAAAGTCGCCAAAAAAACCATCGCAATTGGTGCTGCAATTATCAATGATGTTTCTGGCGGAAAAATGGACGCAAAAATGTTTGAAACTGTGGCTGATTTGCAAGTTCCTTATATTTTAATGCACATGTTAGGAACGCCACAAAACATGCAAAAAAACCCTGTTTATAAAGATGTTACCAAAGAAATTATTTCTTTTTTTGCAGCACAAATTTATAAATTACATCAACTAAAACTCAACGATGTGATTATAGATGTTGGTTTTGGTTTCGGAAAAACAAGTGCTCATAATTTTGAACTTTTAAAAAATTTAGCACTTTTTAAAAGTTTAGACACGCCAATTTTAGCGGGAATTTCCCGAAAATCGATGTTGTATAAAACCTTGGATATTTCTGCAAAAGAAGCTTTAAATGCAACTACTTCTGCAAATACCATTGCACTTTTAAACGGTGCACATATTTTACGCGTGCATGACGTAAAAGAAGCTATGCAAGCTGTAAAAATTGTGGAGCAACTAAAGTAATTTTGTATTTTAGCCTAAAATCACCAAGTTTCTATGTTCGATTTTATTGAATTTTCCTTGTTAGATATTTTAGATATTTTGTTAGTAGCAATACTTCTCTATTATATTTATAAACTTTTAAAAGGAACTGTTGCCATCAATATTGTGATTGGTATTGCTTTTATTTTCTTCATCTGGAAAATTACACAAGCCTTAAAGATGGAAATGCTGAGTGGAATTTTAGGCTATTTACTTTCTGGTGGTGTTATTGCCTTAATTATTGTATTTCAGCAAGAGATTCGAAAATTTCTATTGATGATTGGTACTACAAATTTCACCAACAAACGTAGTTTTTTAAAACAGCTTAAATTTTTACAGACAGAAATAAGTTCAGAAATAGATACGGAAACTATTTTAGAGGCCTGTAGAAAAATGTCGAAAACAAAAACAGGGGCTTTAATTGTTATTGAAAGAACAAATAATTTAGATTTTTTAATAAGTAACGGAGATACTATGAATGCTCAAATAAATGAGGCTATTTTACAAAGTATTTTTTATAAAAATAGTCCTTTGCATGATGGTGCTTTAATTATTAGAGATAATTATATTGTAGCTACTAGAGTTGTTCTGCCAATTTCAGACAGCACAAAAATTCCAGCAAGATTTGGACTAAGACACAGAGCGGCTATTGGTGTTTCTGAAAAAACAGACGCTGTTTGTTTGTTAGTTTCTGAAGAAACTGGTGAAATTTCTTATATAAAGGACGGTGGTTTTGAACTCTACCAAGACTTTGAGGAACTGAATGAGAAGTTAAGAAAAGATTTAATGTAATTCTTATGAAGCCATATCTAAACTAAACTGTTTGTCATATAAGTTTTTGTAGTATCCGTTTTCTTTTTCTAACAATTCTGTATGCGTTCCTTCTTCAACAATTAAACCTTTATCCATCACAATAATTTTATCTGCTTGTTTAATGGTTGCTAATCTATGGGCAATTACAATCGATGTTCTATCTTTTGTAATGGTTTCTGTAGCATATTGTATCATTTGCTCTGCATGTGCATCTACTGAAGAAGTAGCTTCATCTAAAATTAAAATACTTGGCTTACTCACATAAGCTCTTAAAAAAGCAATCAATTGTCTTTGCCCCGAAGAAAGCATCGCTCCACGTTCTTTTACGTTATAATCATAACCTCCAGGAAGTGTCATTATAAAATCATGAATTCCAATTTGTTTTGCTGCATCTAAAACCTCTTTTTTTGTAATATTTTTATTTTTTAGCGTAATATTATTCAATATTGAATCTGAAAATAAGAAAACATCTTGTAAAACAATAGCCACTTGATTCCTTAAACTTTCTAGTTCGTAGGCATCAATAGCAATTCCATCAACAGAAATAGTGCCACTATCAATTTCATAAAAACGATTTATCAAATTTATAATCGTAGATTTTCCTGCACCTGTTGCGCCAACAATTGCAACCGTTTGTCCGCTTTTAACGTTTAAATTAATTCCTTTTAAAACTTCTTCATCTGCTACATAACTAAATCTTACCTCTTTAAAATGAATATTTCCTTGAAGCTTTTCTGCTTTCATAGTTCCGTTTTTAGAAATAGCGCTTTCTGTATCAATAATTTTAAAAACACGTTCTCCAGAAACAATTCCCATTTGCAATTGATTAAATTTGTCTGCAATTTGTCTTAAGGGTCTAAATAACATTTGTGCCATTTGTACAAATGCCATGACCGTTCCAGGTCCAGGAACTGCGCCACCAATAACTTGTTTACTCCCAAACCAAACAATTAAACCAATACCAATTGACGATAAAATTTCTGCTATTGGAAAGAAAATAGAGAAATACCAAATTGTTTTTATATACGCTTGTTTGTGTTTGTTATTGATTTCTTTAAAGTTGTCATATTCAATTTTTTCTCTATTAAAAAGTTGCACAATTTTCATTCCTGTGACTCTTTCTTGAACAAACCCGTTTAAGTTAGCAACCTGATTTCTTACCTCTTGAAAAGTTGCTTTTATGGCTTTTTGAAAAACTTTGGTTGCATATAATAGTATTGGTAGAACTGCGATGGCTATGAAGGCTAACTTCCAATTGATTACAAACATTACAATAATAACTGCAAACATTTGTAAAACATCACTTACAATTGTAAAAACACCACTGCTAAAGAAAGCTGCAATGGTTTCTATATCTGAAACAACTCTTGTGACCAATCTACCAACAGAATTCTTATCAAAATAAGACATTCTAAATTGTAAAATATGTCTAAAAATTTTTGCTCTAATATCTCTAATAATATGTTGACCAACCCAATTGGCAAAATAAATAAAGGTGAATCTTAAAAGAACTTCTATCATTAAAACTCCAAACATTAATAAAACGCTATTTATTAAGCCCTGCGTATCTTTATTTGTAATGTATACGTCTACAGTTTCTTTTAAAATAATAGGTGTTAACAAAGCTACGCCTGCTAAAAGGATAGTTGAAGTTGCTGCTATAAAAAAATTAAGCTTATATCTTTTTGCAAAACTCATGAGTCTTAAAAAGATATCCATATCAAAAGCATTTCCTGTTTTATTTGCCAAAACTTAATATTTTATTTGTGTTAAAAATAATCCTTTTGCAGGAACAGACAATCCTGCATTGCTTCTATTTTTACTTTCTATGATTTGTCTAAAATCCGCTATAGTAATTTTTCCTAAACCAACATCTACTAAGGTACCAACAATTGCTCTCACCATATTTCTTAGAAATCTATTTGCTGAAATATGGAATATTAATAAGTCTCCTTCTTGTTTCCAAAAAGCTTCGGTTACATTACAATTAAAAGTATGCACATCTGTTTTTACTTTAGAAAATGTTTGAAAATCTGTGTATTCTAATAAAATAGTTGCTGCTTCATTCATTTTAGCAACATTAGGTACTTGTGAATGAATTTGCCATGAGAAATCTAATAAAAAAGGATTTCTGCCTAACCAAATCCTGTATTCGTAGGTTCTAGTTTCCGCATTAAATCTTGCATGTTTTTCATTATTTACTAAGAAAACCTTATAAACGGTAATATCATTTGGTAAAATAGAATTCAATTTATGTACAATATCTCCGTTAATAGAATTTTCTACATCAACATGCGCAAACATTTGTGAAGCATGCACACCTGTATCTGTTCTACCTGCACCAACAACTTCAATATTATCTTGTAATACTGTACTTAAAGCATTATTTAATTCTTCCTGAACAGAAATAACATCTGGCTGAATTTGCCAACCATGGTAATTTTTTCCGTTATAAGAAAGTTCTATAAAATATCTCAAGAAAGTTGTTTTTTGGAGTCATCAAAATTACGGAATTTATTTTGTTATTAGTATTTTTGATCTTCTAAGAGCGTTAAACTTTTCTTAGTTTTTTACATGAAGAAAATACTACTACTATCTGACACCCATAGTTATATAGATGCACAAATTTTAAAGTTTGTAAAACAAGCTGATGAAGTTTGGCATGCAGGAGATATTGGAAACTTAAATGTGACTGACACCATACAAAAACTAAAACCTTTAAGAGCTGTTTTTGGTAATATTGATGATAAGGATGCACGGTCTGAATTTCCTTTAGATTTAAAATTTGAAGTCGAAAAAGTACCTGTTTGGATGACTCATATTGGTGGATATCCTAATAGATACAACCAAAGAATACGAGAGGAAATTCAGAAAAATCCACCAAAAATCTTTATTGCTGGGCATTCTCATATTTTAAAAGTACAATATGATAAAACATTAAACTTATTACATTTAAACCCTGGAGCCGCAGGAAACCATGGTTTTCATAAAATAAGAACCATGCTTCGATTTTGTTTAGAAAATGGAGAGATTAAAAATTTAGAAATTATAGAATTGGCTAAACGTGGTTAAATGTTTCTTTTTCTACTACTGGCAGTTCTACGAAGATTGTTGTACCTAAATTGATGATAGATTCTATTTGAAATTTACCATTCATCATTTGAATTCTAGCATCTATTTGATTGATTCCCAAACCATCTTTGTCAGAAATTTTCTTTTTATTGAAACCAATACCATCATCAGAAATTTCAAAGCAAATTTTATTATGCTCTTCATACAATTTGAGCATTGCATTTTTAGCTTTGCTATGTTTTAAAATATTGTTTACAAATTCTTGAATAATATTATAAATTTTAATTTCAAAATTTTGATGATACCTTCTTAGACCATAAATATTTGTTTCTATGTTTATGGCAGAATTCGAATATTTTGTTGCCATATCATTTACGGCATAATTCAAACCAAATTTTAGCAATACAGAGGAAACTAAGGTGTGCGATAAATCTCTTATTTTTTGAGAAGCTTCTGCAATGATATGTTGTGTTTTATCTATTTCGATGGGTGTTTTTCCATTAAACTGTTGTCTAGTAGCAATGAGATGGAGGTTCGCTGAAGATAACAACGCGCTTACACTATCATGTAAAGTTTCTGCGATTTCCTTTCGTTCAGATTCTTTACCATCTATGGTAGCATTTAAAATTCTTGTTTGAGATTCTGATTTTAATTTCTCAATATTTTGATTTTGTATCAATTGCGTTTGAGATAATTTTAAACGAAGATTTTTTTGTTTTAATTTATAAAAATTCAAAAAATAGAGTAATGAAAGAATGATAACAAGGCTACCTATCGCAAAAAGCCAAAAAGTTCTTTGATTTTTAAGTCGCTTATTTTCTTCTTCTTTTTTTACATCTTTTATATTATACTTTGCAGCAATTTCTGCTGCCATTCTTCTAACTTCTTTATCTCTAATTCCATCTTCTATCTCATAAGAAAGCTCTTGGTAATCATAGGCTTCATATTCTTTTAGATTGCGCATTGCCCATGCTAAATTATAATATAAATCTGCCTTTAAGCTTACAGCGTTTTGATTATTGTCATTTTTAATTAATTGTATTCCTTCTAGATAAATTTCTTTTGATTGCTGAAAATCATTTAACGATAAATAAATATTCGCTAAATTCATTTTAGCTTTAGATTCTCCGATCTTATTATTAGTCTTAGAAATAATTTTAATTGATTTTTCTGCATATAATATGGCTTTATCATATATAGAATCCATTTCATAAAGTCCTGATAAATTAGTAAATGCAGAAGCCTTATATTTTAATATGTCATTATTTAAACTAGGTAGATTTTCAATTTTTTTAAAATAATATTTAGCACTATCTTTCGCTAATTTTTTCTGAAAGGAGCTTCCAATTCGTAGGTATATTTTTGCAAAATCTTTACTTTTAATATAGTTAATATCATTGTTTTCAACTTTATTGTTAATTAATAATAAAGCTTCTTTATAATTCGACAAAGCTCTTTTATGATTATTAGTTTTGTCATAAATATCTGCAATAAGTGTTTTAGTTAAATAAGATTCATACATTAATTTATCATCTTTTATAAAATCATATAAAGAGAGTGCTAAATTTAAGGCTTCAATATATTTTTCTTTCCTATAAATATCTAATATAAGATTGTATTTTTTTTCAAAAATAGAATCAGATTTAACAATAAAAACTGAAGAAGTTTCATTGTTAGAAACCTCTTCAGTAACATATTTTTTTTTAGGGGTTGCTTTTAATTGGTATAAATTAAAAGAAATAAATATGAGTAAAAATAACTTTGTTTTATTTTTCAAATGTGTTTAGGACTTTATTTTCTATGAAGGTGTGGTTTCTCCACTTTCTCCATTATCAACGGCAACTCTTGGTTTTCTTCTAATAACTTCTTCTTTAGAAGCATATCCCTTCTGTAAATTATTATTTGAAAAATGATTAACAAAATCTATTCTTAAAGCTTTTCCATCTTCTTTTATTAAATTTCTATTAAAAACTGTCTCTTTAGATTTTCCGCTTTCTAAATGAATCTCATAAATACTATCATCTTCATTATACACAAAATCTACAGCAACTTTATTATTTACTGTAAAATCTAGGTTAAAGGTACCATCTTCATTACTGGTAATACTATATTCAGATAACATTTCGTCATTTTTCTCACTTGTTTTAGCAAAAGAAATATTATCATCTTTAATAGTAATGTTAGAATTTCTATTTGTTCTTGTATCTATAAAACCAACACTTAACTGATTCCCATCAATTAGTAATTCTTCAGATTGTCTTTTGCTTGTAGCAAAATCTGATTCATATAAATGAAACTCATTGGTATTGGTTTCATAATTTTTTATCTTTTCAGATTTTGTATTCTCTTCTAAATCTAAGTCTATAGAGTAGGCACCAGATGCATCTCTTTTTACTTTATAAGATTTTAATGAGTTTTTTAATTCTGCATTAGCTAATAAGTTTTCATCGTTTGAGCACGAAGAAAAAATAAATGCCGAAGTAATGATAAGGGCGAATAACTTAGTAATTTTCATAATAATGGATTTTTAAAAGTTCAATTTCAATTGTTAACTAGGGGAAGTTATGTCTTAAAAAAGGAGAAGCAATGTATACTTAATATTAGTAACCAATTGGGGGGATAGGGGAAAATTTAAGTTTTTTAGGGGACAGATTTTTATATCTAAAACTTAAAATTTAGGGATAGGTTAAACTAATTTATATTTTACTGCATACATTGCTAATCCTACTGAATTTTTTACATTTAATTTTTTTAATAATTTCTTTCTATATGATTCTACAGTGTGTGGACTCAGATTCATTCTATCTGCAATCTCTCCTGTACTTAATTCTCTTGCCACCAACCTCAAAACATGCTTTTCATTATCTGTTAATGTCTCAAACAAAAAATCTTCTGGCATATCTCCTTTTTTAGCTCTTTGTCCAGACAACGCTTTTATCAGCTCATTTTGGATATCATTACTAAAATATTGTTCTCCTCCTGCAACAGCTTTAATCGCTTTTATAATGTGCTCTCCTGCATTGTTTTTAGAAATATAACCACTAGCACCTAACTTTAGAACTTCTTGAACAATTTTAATATCATCATAACTAGACAAAACAATTACTTTTTGATCTAATCTCTTTTCATGAAAATATTTTAAGACCTCAAAACCATCTAAAACAGGCATTGTGATATCTAATATTAGAACATCTGCTTTATTTTCCTTGTTTTTAAACCAGTCAATCACTTCTTTTCCAGTTAAAGAAAAATCTCTAATCTCAATATCTTCGTCAGTATTTATTACAGCAATGATTCCTTCAATTAATATCTTGTGATCATCAGCTACGTGAACGTATATTTTCTTTTTCATTATTACTCTACAAATTTAAACTAGATAATTAAACTACACAATCCCTGAAAACAGTATATTTTTAGTATCCCTGAATTCAGGGATAGGCATCCCTGAATTCAGGGATAATGGCTATGCTAAGTTATTGAATTTCAATTATTTAAAAAAATATATTTTTCACCCTTTTTTAAGAGCTAAAAAAATAATTTTCAAAAAATAATTTTCAAAAAATCCTAATTTCGTATAAAAATAAAAAACCGAGAATACATCTCGGTTTTTTTCGCACTAATATACTAAGATGTTAGTTTTATCGCAATCTGTCTGCAGATTTTACAAGATCTTCGTCCTTTTTAATAGCTCTATTTGCCAAAACAAGAAGCAAAATAGCTAAAATTGGTACAAACATCCCAATACCATTCTCCGAAACTGCTGTTTCTCCAGGTAAAGTTAGCGACACATAAATCAATAATCCTAATAAAATAAGGTTTACCAAAATTGCTAAACGACCCATAACAAATTGTAGCTTTCTATTTTTAAATAAGAAAATAGCTACAAAGGCTAAAAGTGCCGATATTAAAAATAAAACAGGAATTCCCTTTAATAGGTAAGATTCACTGTTTAATAAATCTAAAGCAAAAATTTTTTTCTGAATAGATTTCCACAAATTAAAAACAAAAATTAAAACTCCAGAGATTATAGAAGCTAGTAATAAATATACTGATTGTATTCTTTGTATCATTTGTAATTTCTAACCGTACAAAAGTAGCACATTCTTTTTTAAAAAGAAAACCCAAAACTAAAAAAAAATGCATATATTTGTTTCATAGATAACCGCACAAAAGCTATTCTGTAGAACTATACTTAATAGCACCATTCAAAAAAACATACAAATCTTACAAAAATTAAGATTCATATTTAACTTAACAATTTTATAATGTTCGAAATTTCAGAACTAAAAGCAAAAACCCTTGCTGACTTACAAGGTATCGCTAAAACTATTGGGCTTACCAAAACTAGTCAATTAAAAAAATTAGATTTAGTATATCAAATTTTAGATACACAAGCTGCAAATCCTTCCAAAGCAAAAGTAGCTTCAACAACTAATACAAAAGAAGTTGATAAAAGTGATAAACCGAAGAGAAAACGGGTAACTAAAAAACCGCAAGCTATTGAAAGGTCTCAAGCAATTGAGAAGGCTCAAATTACTGAGAAAGCTCCAGTTACAGAAAATACCGTTGACGCTACTGAAACTATTATTCGTAAAAAGTCGAAACCCGTTTCAAAACTTCAAGGAAAGGCTCCTATTAAAAAAGAAGTAAAGCAAGAGGATGTGAAAGACACCGTTATTTCTAAAGTAAAAGAAGAAAAGCAGGTACAAAAACCTGCCAATCAACCAAACAAACCACAACAAAACAGAAATAACCCACCGCAAAACAACAAGTCGAAAAGCAACAATCAAAATAGAGATAAGAGCAGCTCTAGAAGCAATGGCAATAAATCTGGAAACAGGTATAGAGACCCTGATTTTGAATTTGATGGAATTATTCTAAGCGAGGGTGTATTAGAAATGATGCCCGATGGTTATGGTTTTTTACGTTCTTCTGATTATAATTATTTATCTTCTCCAGATGATATTTATGTTTCTCAGTCTCAAATTAAATTATTTGGTTTAAAAACAGGAGATACTGTTAAAGGAAATGTACGTCCTCCAAAAGAAGGCGAAAAATATTTCCCTTTAATTAGAGTCTCAAAAATTAATGGTCTAAATCCGAATGTTGTTAGAGACAGAGTTTCTTTTGAACATTTAACACCTTTATTTCCTCAAGAAAAATTCAATTTAGCAGAAAAAGGAAGTTCTTTATCCACAAGAATTATCGATTTATTTTCTCCTATCGGAAAAGGACAACGTGGAATGATTGTGGCACAACCTAAAACAGGTAAAACCATGTTATTAAAGGATGTAGCCAAGGCAATTGCCATGAACCACCCAGAAGTCTATCAAATCGTTTTATTGATTGATGAGCGCCCTGAAGAAGTTACAGACATGCAAAGAAGTGTTCGTGGAGAAGTAGTTGCTTCTACTTTTGATGAGCCAGCAGATAAACATGTACGTGTTGCCAACATTGTTTTAGAAAAAGCAAAACGTTTGGTAGAATGCGGGCATGATGTGGTTATTCTATTAGATTCAATCACCCGTTTGGCAAGAGCTTACAATACCGTGGCACCTGCATCTGGGAAAATACTTTCTGGTGGTATCGATGCCAATGCATTGCACAAACCAAAACGTTTCTTTGGTGCTGCAAGAAATATAGAAAATGGAGGTTCATTAACTATTATTGCAACGGCACTTACCGAAACGGGTTCTAAAATGGACGAAGTAATCTTCGAAGAATTTAAAGGAACTGGAAACATGGAACTTCAATTAGATAGAAACATTTCTAACAGAAGAATTTACCCAGCTATCGATTTAATTAAGTCTTCTACAAGAAGAGACGATCTCTTATTAGACGCTAAAACTGTACAAAGAATGTGGGTTTTACGTAAATATTTAGCAGATATGAATCCTATTGAAGCGATGGAATTCATTAATGAAAGAATTAAGTTTTCTAAAAATAATGATGAGTTTTTAATCTCAATGAACGGTTAGAAATTTCAACTAAAATTCAATCTGTACAAACCTTTTTGAGCAATCAAAAAGGTTTTTTTATTTGCAGCTAATTGCTGCTTTCACAACATGTTTTTTTTAGTTTTGTTCTCGTACAAGTTTGTTGAAAAGAGCGAACTAATTAGAACTCACAACTAAAAAAAGAACTCAAAAAATTAGTCCGTCTTTAGACTATCGAAGACGATTGCTTATGATGAACTATTTAAGTGGAGATTCCTGTTTTCACAGGAATGACAAAGAGTAAGAATCATAATGGTTTTTTTGGTGTTGAGGCGCGTTTAATTATTGAAGAAACTTCGACAAGCTTGACATTTTGATTTTAAATTGAATTTTGTTTGTACTTTAAAATTTCCATATTTAATCAAAAAAAGCCGTTTATCAGTCTGAGCAGAGTCGGAAGACTCAATCTATATGATTTTGGGAAGTTTAATACAGTATTCACTTCAAAATATAGGATAGATTCAACTACTCAGAAAATAAAAAAATCCGTTCAAAATTAATTGAACGGATTTTTATACTAAAATGAAGTATGTTTCTTAGTTAGAAACGTACATATTTGCTCTATTATCTTCTATATCTGACGCTTTTTTAATTGCTTCGTATATTTTAAAGGTCAATCTTTTTCTCGCTTCAGAAATCTTTTTTCTGTTTGTTTCATAGTTTGGTAAGGCCGTTGGTAATTCTCTTTTAGTAACTTTAAAAGAAAACACACCTCTATTACCTTCTACGCTATTGTATATTTTATCTAACGCTGCATTATACATGGCACCAACAACTTTAGGTTCTGAACCAACACCAGATAATGAAGGACTTTTTAAGTTCACATTATTTACTGTTCTTACCGTTGTATTATTTGCTTTTGCGATATCTTCTAGAGAATCTCCATTTAATTTATCAGCAATTAAAGCCGCTTTCTTTTTATTGAGTAAAATAGGTCTTACACTGTTGATTGCTTTTTCTACAGGCATCAAACCTTTTTCTGTTTTTTCTGTTACTACAGCAACAACATAGCTTCCTTCTAAATCGAAACGTTTAAAATCTCCTTTTTCTGTATCTCCTTTAAAAGCCCAAGAAACAATTTCTCTCTGATTTCCAATACCAGGAACATTTTCATCTAAAACTTTTAAACCCACAGCTGGCTTTAGCGTATAGTTGTTTTCTTTGGCAACTGCATTGTAATCTTCACTTTTAGAAATTGCCAAAGCAAATTGCTCTGCTTTTTGAAAAAAGTCATTTTCTGTAGCTTCTGAAGGAACTATTTTTCTTGCGAAAGTTGCTAGTTTTAAAACTTTTTGTTTGTTTTTGGTATCATCAATTCTAATTACATGATAACCAAAAGGCGTTTCTACCACATCTAAAGCACCTTTTTTATTTGTAAAAGAGAAATCTCTAAAAGCGGGTGTCATTCTGTTGTAGTTGAACCAATCTAAATCTCCTCCTTTAGCTCCAGAACCTTTGTCTGAAGAAAAATTCTTTGCCAAATCTTCAAATTTATTTCGTCTTCTTTTAACTACTGTTAAAAGACTATCTGCTAATTTTTTAGCTTCTTCTTTTGTTCTTATTACATCTGGCGTAGCTCTTTGAGCACCCACAAAAGGAATTAAGATATGACTTGCTCTAACAGAATCTGGCATGTTAGAAACTTCTGTAATTTTAGAAATCTTAAAAAAGTCTTGATCTTTATAAGGTCCAAAAACATCGCCTTCTTTTCCATCAAAAATTTCTGAAGCTATGGTTTGATTGACATCATTTTTAAATTTATAGCTCAAATCTAAATTCATATCAGATCCGTTTTCATTTAAAAACTCTTTATCTTCTGTCGTATTTTTAAAACCTACAACGGTCTGTTTATTTCTGTCTAAAGTATTATCGATCAACTTCGCTACTTCTTGTTTGATTGCTTCTTCATCTTCTGGAGTTGCTTTAATATCAAATTTTACATAAGAGAGATCTCTTGTAGCTTCTGTTTTGTACTGATTTTTATTTTCTTTAATATAGGCTTCTACTTCAGATTTTTTAATTTTAACCAAACTATCTGCAACGCTAGCATAAGGCACATACACAAACTGACCGCTTAATTTTGTATTTTCTATAAAATATTCCGTTTCACCTTCTTTTAAAGAAGCTCCTAAACCAGCAGTAACTAGTTTATTATAAGTATTTGTTTCAGCATTGTCTTTTATTTGATTCATGTAATTAGACCATGCACTCCACATTTGAGGATTGTTTTCTTTTGTAGTAGCTAAAAAAGTTTTGAACTTCGCTTCATCGAAAAAACCGGCTTCATTAGCAAACTGAGGATTGTCTTTTACAGAAGGTGTATTGATAACTTCGTTCCAAACATCTTGTTCACCAACGCTAATACCTGCTTCTGATAATTGGTTTTTATAGATTTTTTTTCTTAACATGTTTTCCCAAACAGTATTTGCTGCTTGCATTTCAGAAACTCTACTACCTGTTTGTTGTTTATATTGCTCTAAAGCGGCTGCAAATTCTTGTCTAGAAATTGTTTCTCCATTTACTTCACCAACTTCATTTACTTTTGTTGAATTAAAAAAATCTCCTAAAGTAGAAGGATCTAATACAAAAGCAAAAAGTGCCAAACCAATTATAATTATTAGGAACATTGAGCGTTCTCTAATTTTTGATAAAATTGCCATACGTCGTTTATTTATTTTCAGTGGGCGAATATACGATTTGGGTTTTAATATTGCAACCCATTTTAAACGAAATACCTAGGAAGTTGATTCGTATGTAAAGAGAAAGTAAAGATGTAAATTCTGCTAGTCTTCTGGAGCTATTATTTTTAAACAAACATCGTCTATTTTTGCACCACTTGTTTTTAATATTCGAAATTCAAATTCTTCGATATCTAAAACTTCATTCTCTTCGGGTATATTTTCTGTATGCTCTATAATAAAACCACCTAGCGTTTCATAAGCTTCAGATTTTGGAATGTGTAAACCATACTCTTCATTTAAATAATCTACTTCTAATCTTGCAGAAAAGTTAAACGTTGTTTCATTTACTTTTTCCTCAAGGAATTCTTGAGAATCGTGTTCATCTTCAATTTCACCAAACAGCTCTTCTACAATATCCTCTACAGTGATCATTCCAGAAGTACCTCCATATTCATCTACAACAACAGCTACACTCTTGCGTTTTTTCATTAGAATATTTAACGTATCATTAATCATCATCGATTCTGGTACTAGCTCTACAGGCAATAGAATAGACTTTATTGTTTTTGGTCTTTTAAAAAGTTCAAAAGCATTTACATAGCCAATAACATCATCCATAGAGGTTTTATAAACCAATACTTTAGACAAGCCTGTTTCTATAAAAATCTTCTTTAGATTGGTTACTTTTTCATGAGTTTCTACCGCAATAATCTCGGTTCTAGGAACCATTACTTCTCTGGCTTTTACATTATGAAATTCTAAAGCATTTTGAAAAATCTGAATTTCAGAATCTACTTCTTCATTTTCGTTTCCTGTTTCTAGCTGTTCAGAAATATAATTCCCTAATTCTTCTTTACTAAACTCAACTTGCTGTTCATCTGCGTTTGTTTTAAAGAAAACTCTTAGAAAGAAATCTGAAATTACAGTGATGAATTCTGAAAAAAAATGAAACAGCACATAGAAAAAATAGGCGGGTACAACAAAGATTTTTAAAACTTTGTTTGCATAAATTCGAAACAATGCTTTTGGTAAAAACTCTGCCGTAACAAGAATTATAATTGTAGAAATTATGGTTTGTATAAGTAATATAGAAAATTCATTGAAACCTTCTAATGGTAATATTCTTATCAAGAATTTCCCCATAAAATAACTATAAATTACCAATGAAATATTATTGCCCACCAACATTGTGGTAATAAATTTTGAAGACTTTTGGGTAATTTTATTTAAAATTTTAGGAAGAAAACCCTCTCTCTTCTTTTCTAATTCTATGTGTAATTTATTTGCAGAGACAAATGCAATTTCCATTCCCGAAAAAAATGCGGAAAGTAAAATTGAAATGAATATAATAACGAGTTCAATTTCCATTCAGAAATTTATAAACTATTTGTTTTGATTGTTTCTCTTTTCTACTTTTTTTCTAAAATGTCTTTTAAAGAAAAATACTAAAGTAATAAAAATTGCAAAACCAAGAAATAAATAAGACCTACTTCTGTCTATATTCCAACGTACAATTCCTTCTACGACACAAATAAATGCCACCATTAAATAACCGTATTGAAAAAATTTCCAAATTCTATTCATAATTTTATTCTTGAGTTTCTAATCTTCCTGTGGTTTTTTTTGCTAAATACTTACTTAAATCTTCTTTGCATTCAAAACCAATTCCTATAACTGTATCTTTTTCTTTATACAAAGTAAAGGGTTTTTCTGATACAAAATATTTTGTTTTCTGATCCCAAAACAATTGATCTGTTTCTAGTCTACTTTTATCTGTATGATTTAAAACAACTACATTTCCTCTTATTTCCGAAATTTCTGTTTTTGCATAAGATAGTGCATAATCTCCAAGAATTGTTACAGAATCCTTTGCATTGTTATTAAAATTAATAATTTTAATTCCTTTTGGAAATTCATTGTAGGGATGCTTGTTTCTATTGCTAAAATCTAATAATAATGGTGTAATGAGTTTAGAGGTAATGCTCCCTGAATCTTTATACACATGATAAGCATTTTTAGCTTTACCAATAGGCAGATTTTTTTCTTCTAACAAGTTACGAACTTCTTCAGAACTATTAGAACAAGAAAAAAGCATTACTGTAAAAGAAATTACAGTAATGCTTTTTATACATATTTGTTTATAGTTTTTCAAAAAACTATTTTTTTGGAATTCTAACGGTTTCACCAATCCAACAACCAATTTTATAACTTGCTCCTGGTGTCATACCTGCTGTAAATATTACAGATTGATTTGGTGAATTTGCTGCATAATTTCTAATGTATTTTCTTGCAGTTGAAGACATACTAGGGTCTACAGCTGCTGCTCTTCTTGCTTTGTTTAAAGCGGCAACATAGACCATTCTTTTTTCAAATTCATTGCTTCCACAATTATTTACACTAGAAGCATACAAGCTTGCAATAAATAAATAGGCTCTTCCTGAATTAGGATTAAAAGTTAAGGCTTCTCTAGCCAAACTTCTAGCTTTACTTAATTGACCTCTATCTTTCGCCGCTTGTGCAAACTTCAATTTATATTTTGCTTTCTTTAAAGGATCTGTCTCTAAATCGAAAGATTTTTGTCTCATCGCACTTGCTCCAGCAGTATCGTCATTATCTTCTAAAACATTTGCTAAGAAAGCATAGGCTTCTGGAGACGGAGAAGCTTGTGCAAAAGCTCTTACCAATTTCTCAAACAAAGGATCTTTCTGACAACCTTTATTAAACATTCTAGAAACCGATCTTTTCAACCATACAGCATTCGTTTTGTTTGCTTCAAAATCTCTTTGATATAAGGGTACTAAACGTTCACAAGTAGCTATTTCAGAAATAATAGCATCTAAACCGCCCTCTACCTGACCTAAAGCTTTTGAATTAACGCTGTAAGCATGTATCAATTTTTTATTATTTATAGAGTCTTTGGTTAATTCTACCAACTTGGCTGCATAGCCTTCTAATTTTAAATTTACATTTTCTATTACATCATCATAGGTATCAAAGACCCTTTGAGGAGTGGTGTCTTTGTTTCTATCAGTAACTCCCTGAAAATACAAATATAAATTCTTTACACCCATTTTTGTTGGGTCTATGCTGTATCCTTTTTCAAGAATTGTAAAAATTTCTTCTTCTGAAGCTAACTTGTTCTCTGCTAAATAAGTTGCATAATCACTATGAACTTTTGCGGGATTCTGTTTTGGGAAATATTGCAACCTTTGTTCGTAAACTCTTTTTGCTAAAGCAGGATCTTTCTTAACTTCTTCAGCTAAGGTAGCTCCATATTTATAAATATTTACAGACAAATCTTTACAATTGTCCATTAAATATATCCAATTTGTATAGGCATCTTCATATTTCTTAGACTGAAAATCTCCTTTGAATAGATTGTACTTAATAGTACATTCTCTGTTTGCATCCTGTCCATTTGTTTCTACAGTTGTTATAAACAACATCGCAGCTAATAAAAACGTAATTTTCTTCATTTTTGTTGTATTTTGAGTTAATCAATTCTTCTTTTAACGAACCATCTATCATTTAATGATAAGCTGAGCCTAAAGTTAAAATAATTTTCTTGAATTAAGTTGTTCGAAGTCGTTCCTCTTTTCCCGTATTCAAAACCTAAATTAACATTAGATAGTTGTTTCAGTGGTAAACCTAATCCAAAAGACATGCCAAAGTCGCTTATAGACGTAAAATTCGTACCAGCGCCAGCACCATCAATAGCCAAACCTACCTTTTCAAATCGCAAACCCGCTCTATAAGTAACTCTATTCCAATAACTTGAAATTGAATTTATTTTTGGTAAATAAAATCCTCCTAAAGAAAATCTATTTGATTTTTCATATCTGTAAGAAGAATTTGTATTGTTGGTGAACCCTTCTTGCTGCAGAGCGTCTTGAGATTCATACTCTAAACCTATGTGCCATTTATCGTACTTTCCCATACCCACTCCAAAATTTGTTTGTAAGGGTAATTTGTATTTTCCATTAACAGCTCCACTAGAAATTGTGTCTCTAGGAATATCTGTACCAGCGCTAGAAATTGTTAATGAATATAAACTTTCATTTCCTGTGGATGTCAAATCGTTACCAAACTTAAAAGTAGCACCTGCGCTTATGTATAAGCTTTCTTTTAGAAATTTTTGATATTGTGTTCCCAATTTTACAGCGCCTCCTCTAATAATATTTTCTTCAGTATATTTCGTAGCCAAAGTAACATCTGCTCTTTGGTTAGTTATGCTATTTTCTATATTACCAAAACTATAATCGGCTTCAATACCTATAGAAAATTCTTTTGAAATCTTTATTCCAAAACTACCGTAAATACGATTTACACCGCCTTCGCCTGAATACAGAGTAATTGCTGTTAAATCGTCATTCGCATCAAAATCATTATTGGTTAAAGAATACCCCACAGAAGAAATGGGCTGTAATCCTAAAGAAAAACCCGCTTTACTACCAATTGGAAAACCCAAAGCGATATAACTTAGACTCGTTGAAGTAGCACTTTGCTTCGTATTTTCTGTCTTTAAAGTTAAATCATTATTTAAAACCCCAAACGAATAGGTTGTTTGTCTTAGAAACGCATTTGCTGCAGGATTTGTAAAATTTAAATATTTATAGTGATTAAATGCAACACCTATTCCACCCATACTATTGTTTTCAACAGTTCTTGGGCTGTATTGTTCTCCTACTCCGAAAAAAGAATATGGAGAAGAACTTGTTCTTTGCGCCAATAAAGTAGTGGAAGTTATCAGTAAAAAAACTACTAAAATCTTTCTAATCATTTTATTCGTTATATTTCAATATTTCATTTAATCCTTGAAGGAGAAAATTTTGATTGGCAAATATGCTACTTTTTAATTGTTTTGACAAGAAATTTGTGTCTCCTCCTGTTAAAACTACTGTTAAATGTAAAAATTCTTCTTTATAGTCATTTATTACGCCCTCAATCTCTTTTTGAACGCCATTTAAAACACCAGAGATAATACTTTCTTCTGTATTTCTTCCTATGAAATTTTTCAATTCTAAAGATGCTATTAGGGGGAGATTTGCCGTAAATATATTTAAAGCTTTATACCGGAGTTGTATTCCCGGAGAAATGGCGCCACCCAAATATTCTGCTTTGCTATTTACAAAATCAAAAGTAATACAAGTTCCGGCATCTATGACCAAAACGTTTTTATTTGGAAATTGTTTTACCGCAGCTGCAACTAGAGCAATTCTATCAACACCTAAGGTTTCTGGAGTTTTGTATAAATTGATAAAAGGAACCTTTGAAGTTGCAGAAACCACTTGAAAATGGATGATTTTATTCAATTGAACCATTTTTTTTTCTGAAATAGTCGCAACATTTGATACAATTGCAGCAGAAATTGTTCTTTTTTTTACAATTTTTTTAATTTCTGAAATTATTTTTTTCTTATCAAAAACAAACAAATCAATGAGTTTATCTTCCTCAAAAACAGCAGCTTTAACTCTTGTGTTTCCAATATCTACAGTTAGATTCATGGTACTAATTTAGATGAAAATCAAAAGTACAACAGATTTTTTTTAGATTTTCCTTAGCAGATGTAAAAAAACATTTTATATTTGCACCTGCTTGCAGACAGGCAAGTCCGCTAAGGCAATGGTACCTTAGCTCAGTTGGTAGAGCAAAGGACTGAAAATCCTTGTGTCCCTGGTTCGATTCCTGGAGGTACCACTTAAAACCCGAACTTTTTGTTCGGGTTTTTTTGTGCTTGTATTTCAACAATTAAAGAAGCGCTAAAACATCATCTAATATAGGGTTGCCGTTTTTTTTATTCCAAATTACAGAAAGTGTTGTTTGCTGAGGAATCATATCTAGTTCAATAAACTTTATTTTATACCCTCTTTTTTGAGCTAATGATTTCGGCACAATAGAAATACCGAAATTATTTTCTACCAATTTAAAAATAGAGCTAGAATGAATCGTATTGTGAGAAATTAGAGGTGCAAAACCACAATCATCAAAAATTTGCATTACTTTTTCGTAATAAGACGCACTGTATTTTGAATCAAAAAGTATAAAGGACTCCTCTTTAAACTGCGCTAAACTTTTAAAATTATCTTTATGTATAGGGTGATTTTTAGGCAAAACCAAACAAAAAGATTCTTTTAAAATTGTTTTAATTTCTAAAGCTCTAGGCACTCTTTCTAAACGAACAAAGCCAATATCTAAAGAAAAAGAAAGCAAATCATCTAACTGTTTTCTATTGTCGATTTCTTTTAAATCAAATAAAATATCAGGATGATTTTTTTCAAAATTCACTAATAAATTAGGAATAACGTTCTGCATGGCAGACCCCACATACCCTATTTTTAATTCTCCTTTTTTTCCATCATGAATCAATTTTACATTATCTAAAGTGTGGGAAAGTGTTTTTAATTGATTGGAAAATTTAGTTTGTAAATAAACTCCTGCAGCAGTTAAAATTACTTTTCTAGTATGTCTTTCAAACAAAATTACACCCAATTCTTTTTCTAAGAATTTAATTTGCCTACTCAGTCCTGGTTGAGAAATAAATAGTTTTTCAGCAGCTTTTCTAAAATGCAATTCTTCTGAAACTGCTAAAAAATAACGAAGGTGTCTTAACTCTATTTGATACTTCATAGTTATTAATTAATATATTAAACAATCTTAATAAGCATCAAAAGTAATGATAACTTTGTTAAAACACAATCAACAAAAACAATGGTATTTAAATACGGAATTGATCAACTTACACTTCATAAAGTAGAAAAAATCGCAAACGGCACTTTAAAAGCAGTTATTGATGCTGAAGCTGAAAAAAAGATTATTTCTTGCAGAAAAAAAGTAGAAACCATCACCAAAAACAATACTCCTATTTATGGTATAAATACTGGATTTGGTCCTTTATGTGACGTTCAAATTTCTCGAGAAGAAACCAATCAACTTCAAAAAAACCTATTGATTACACATGCCGTTGGTGTTGGTGAAAATATAGACAAAAACTTGTCTAAAATTATGATGATTTGTAAAGTGCATGCACTGTGTCAAGGGTATTCTGGAGTTCGCCTAGAACTGATTGAGCGCATTATTTATTTTATTGAAAACGATTTATTACCAACCGTTCCAAAACAAGGCTCTGTTGGTGCATCAGGAGATTTAGCCCCACTTTCACACCTATTTTTACCAATCATTGGTGCAGGAGATTTCTGGATGGATGGTAAAATTATTCCTGCTAAGAAAGTTCTAGAAAGTCATAATTTAGAACCCTTAGAATTGCATGCAAAAGAAGGCTTGGGTTTAATAAACGGCACACAATTTATATTAGCACATACCATAACAGGACTCTTAAAAATGGAGTATTTGTTAGATTTAGCTGATGTTTGTGGGGCCATGAGCATAGAAGGCTATAAAGGAAGTGCTTCCCCATTTAAAGAAGAATTACATAAAATAAGACCTTTTAAAGGAAGTTTAGCTGTTGCAAAAAGAATGCGAAACTTATTTAAAGATTCTCAAAATATTACTTCGCATGAAAATTGCGAACGTGTTCAAGACCCTTATTCGATGCGCTGTATTCCTCAGGTTCATGGTGCCTCTAGAAATGCCTATTATCATTTATTAGAATTGGCAGAAATAGAAATGAATTCGGTGACAGACAATCCTATTGTTTTAAGTGAAACCGAAGCCATTTCTGGCGGAAATTTTCACGGACAACCTTTAGCCATGGCTTTAGATTACTGTTCTATTGCGGTATCTGAATTAGGAAATATTGCAGACAGACGCTGTTATTTATTGATAGAAGGAAAATATGGCTTGCCAAGATTATTAACTAAAAGTGGTGGATTGAATTCTGGTTTTATGATTCCTCAATACACAACCGCTGCTTTGGTTACCGAAAATAAATCGTTGTGCTTCCCTCCTTCTGCAGATAGTATTCCTACCTCTTTAGGACAAGAAGATCATGTTTCTATGGGAAGTATTTCTGGAAGAAAATACAACCAAATTTTAGAAAACTTAGAAAAAATACTAGCCATAGAATTGATGTATGCTGCACAAGCTCTTGAGTTTAGAAGACCAAATACATTCTCTAAAATTATTGAAAAAAATCACTCAATTATTAGAGAAAAAGTTGATAAATTAGAAGAAGACAGACTTTTAAAAGACGACATCAACAACATGATTCAATTGGTAAAAACTAAAAAAATACTTGTAAAATAAAAACAACATGACATTTAAAGAACAAGTTTTAGAAGGAATTCCAAAAAAGTTACCCGCTAAAAAAAAGTATCTAATAGATGCTAATAGAGCTCCAAAAAGGAAAGATGTTTTATCCATTGAAGAAAAAAAACTCGCTATAAAAAATGCGCTGCGTTATTTTCCTAAAGAATGGCATCAAGAATTAGCATTGGAATTTGCTGAAGAATTAAAAGAATATGGTAGAATTTATATGTATAGATTTAAACCAGATTATAAAATATTTGCACGAGACATTTCAGAATATCCTGCAAAAACACAACAAGCGGCCGCAATTATGTTAATGATTCATAATAACTTGAATCCCGAAGTGGCGCAGCATCCAGAAGAATTGATAACCTATGGTGGAAATGGCGCCGTTTTTCAAAATTGGGCGCAATATCTTTTGGTAATGCAGTACTTAGCAATCATGACAGAAGCACAAACATTGCATTTGTATTCTGGTCATCCGATGGGCTTATTTCCTTCCTCTAAAAATGCACCAAGAGTTGTGGTTACCAACGGAATGATGATTCCGAATTATTCGAAATCAAACGATTGGGAGAAATTCAATGCACTAGGTGTTACACAATACGGGCAAATGACTGCGGGTTCTTTTATGTATATTGGCCCACAAGGCATTGTACATGGAACCACTATCACGGTGATGAATGCCTTTCGGAAAATTTTAAAAAAAGAGGAAAATCCAAGTGGAAAGATATTTCTAACAGCAGGTTTAGGAGGCATGAGTGGTGCACAACCAAAAGCAGGAAATATTGCTGGCTGTATTACAATTTGTGCAGAAGTAAACCCAAAAGCTGCCACAAAAAGACACGAACAAGGTTGGGTAGATGTTTTAATTGATGATCTTGATATTTTAGTAGAAAGAACCTTACAAGCTCAAAAAAATAAAGAGGTTGTTTCTATTGCTTTTATTGGAAATATTATTGATGTTTGGGAGTGTTTTGACAGAGAAAATATCTTTATTCATATTGGTTCAGATCAAACATCACTTCATATTCCTTGGTCAGGTGGTTATTATCCTGCAGATTTATCGTATGAAGAATCAAACATCCTTATCAAAGAAAATCCTAAACTTTTTAAAGAAAAAGTACAAAAATCTTTGCGAAGACATGCAAAATCCATCAACAATCATACAAAAAAAGGAACGTACTTTTTTGATTATGGGAACGCTTTTTTATTAGAAGCATCCAGAGCGGGCGCAGACGTAATGGCAAAAAATAAAATCGATTTTAAATACCCTTCTTATGTTCAAGATATTTTAGGTCCCATGTGTTTCGATTATGGTTTTGGTCCTTTTAGATGGGTTTGTGCTTCAGGAAAAACAGCAGATTTAGATACAACTGATGAAATTGCAGCAAGCGTTTTAGAGAAAATCATGAAAAAATCTCCAAAAGAAATTCAGCTCCAAATGCAAGACAACATCACTTGGATACAAAATGCGAAAGCAAATAAAATGGTGGTAGGTTCTAAAGCCAGAATTTTATATGCAGATGCTGAAGGCAGAATAGAAATTGCAAAAGCGTTTAACAATGCCATTGCCGAAGGTAAAATTGGTGCTGTAATTTTAGGAAGAGATCATCATGATGTGAGCGGAACAGATTCTCCGTTTAGAGAAACTTCTAATATTTACGACGGAAGTAAATTTACGGCAGACATGGCAATTCACAATGTTATTGGAGACAGTTTTAGAGGCGCAACTTGGGTTTCTATTCATAATGGTGGCGGTGTTGGCTGGGGAGAAGTAATGAATGGTGGTTTCGGAATGTTGTTAGATGGAACGAAAGAAGCCGAAGAAAAATTAAAAAACATGCTTTTTTATGACGTAAATAACGGAATTGCTAGAAGAAGTTGGGCTAGAAATGATGAAGCGATTTTTGCTATTAAAAGAGAAATGGAAAGAACCCCAAACTTAAAAATTACTTTACCTAACTTAGTAGAAGAAAACTTATTAAAAGAATTATTCTAATGAACGTCCTTTTTAAAAATATCAAAGAATTAATTCAGGTTAGAGAAGAAGCTATTGATTTTCTTTCAGGAAAAGAAATGAGTATTTTACCAACGATTAAAAATGCCTTTTTATTGGTTGAAAATGGATTCATTTCTGATTTTGGAGTTATGGAAAACTGCCCTAAAATAGATGTAAAAATTATTGATGCAAAAGGAAAAATGATGTTGCCTTCTTGGTGCGATTCTCATACACATTTGGTTTTTGCTGGCAATAGAGAAGATGAATTTGTAGCTCGCATTAACGGACTTTCTTACGAAGAAATTGCAAAAAATGGAGGCGGTATTTTAAACTCAGCAAAAAAATTACAGGAAACTTCAGAAGCAGATTTATACAAACAAAGTAAAATTCGTTTAGAGGAAATTATGCTGCTAGGAACTGGTGCGGTAGAAATAAAATCGGGTTATGGTTTAACTGTAGCGTCAGAATTAAAGATGCTTCGCGTTATTAAAAAACTGAAAGAAAATTATCCAATAGAAATAAAAGCTACTTTCTTAGGGGCGCATGCGCTACCTGCTGCATATAAAAACAATAAAACCGGGTATTTAAAAATGTTGATTGATGAGATTCTTCCAGAAATAGCAAAAGAAAACTTAGCAGATTTTATAGATATTTTCTGTGAAACTGGTTATTTCTCAGTTGAAGACACCCAGCAAATTTTAAAAGCTGGAAAAAAATATGGTTTGGTGGGTAAAATTCATGTGAACCAGTTTACTGCCATTGGAGGCGTTCAAACTGGTGTTGAACACAACGTCTTGTCTGTAGATCATTTAGAAGTAATGAGGAATGAAGATCTTGAAGCGTTAAAAAACACCAAAACAATGCCTGTTGCCTTACCAGCTTGCTCCTATTTTTTAAGTATTCCCTATACGCCTGCAAGAAAAATGATAGACGAAGGCTTGCCGTTGGCTTTAGCAACAGATTACAATCCTGGTTCTTCTCCTTCTGGAAACATGAATTTTGTTGTTGCTACAGCTTGTATTAAAATGAAAATGACACCAGAAGAAGCCATAAACGCAGCAACTATTAACGGCGCTTACGCAATGAATTTACAAGACAAAGTAGGTGCTATCACCAAAGGAAAATTGGCTAACTTAATTCTTACAAAAAAAATAAATTCTTACCATTTTATTCCGTATTCTTTTGGAAACCATGTCATTGAAAAAGTATTTTTAAAAGGCAAAGAAATTTTAAAATCATAAAAATGAGTTTTTTTAAAAATTTAAATGTCGATTATACTCCTGGAAATCAAAATAATTGGTCTGGAAGAAGTGCTAAGCTTAAAAATCAATATTGGCATCAAGAAATTCAAGCTTTAAGCATTGAAGATTTAGAGACTAAAAACTCCACAGATATTGGTTTGATCGGATATGTTTGTGATGAAGGTGTGCATAGAAACCAAGGTAGAATTGGCGCTAGAAAAGGCCCAAAAAGTGTTCGAAATAAACTAAGTAAACTCCCTATTCACTTCCATGATAAAAAAATTACAGATTTTGGTGATGTCATTTGTATTGACAGCAATATGGAAGATTGCCAAAAAGCACTTTCTAAAACGATTGCTAAATTAATTAACAACCATATTTTACCGATTGCAATTGGCGGCGGACACGATATTGCCTATGCTAATTTTAATGGCATAAAAAAGGCTCTAAAAAACACATCAAATAACAAAATAGGAATCCTAAATTTTGATGCACATTTCGATTTAAGAACTATTGAAACACAGCCAAATTCAGGAACTCCGTTCAATCAAATTTTAAAAGAAAATAATACTGCTTCTTATTTTGCTATCGGAATTCAACAACAATCAAACACCAAAGAATTATTTGACATCGCAGCAAAAAATAAAGTTTCCTATGTTTCTAATTTTGAATGTGAAACATTTGATGCATCCTTAAAAAGCAAGTTAAATTCGTTTATAGATAAAGTAGACTATCTATACATTACCATAGATTTAGATGGGTTTTCATCGGCTTATGCACCAGGAGTGAGTGCTCCTTCTCCACTTGGTTTCAATCCTAATTTTGTATATAAAGTGTTGGCTTTTTTATTCGAAAGTAAAAAAGTAATTTCTTGTGATATTGCAGAACTGAATCCAGATTTTGATGTGGATCATATCACTGCGAATTTGGCCGCAAGATTGGTAGATTTTATAGTTTTAAGCGCATAAAAATTTAAAGAAAACGTAGATAAATGTCCTATTGAGCGCAGTCGAAATGTTTTTACTAGCTTTGAATAATTCTCTTCCGAAGCTTCGGAACGCCACCATTGACGTGTTTATTTAATTTATTGATTTTAAGCGAATTAATAGTTCTCGATTTGCTTCGCAAGCTACCTTCAATCAAAATACATTTTGATTTTGACAATGCTCGAACAGACATGCTTATAATCATTTATCTTATGTCATTCCAATCGTTCCGAAGCTTCGGAAGATAATTTTTTTTTCTCGGTACGCTCAATGGGACATTCATTAAAATTTTAAAGTAATAGAGCTAAAGATTCTTCAGTCGTTCCTCCTTCTGAATGACAAAAATTATTTCATCATTTGAAGATTTGTAACTTCTAAATTTGTCAATTCTCTCCATCTTCCTCTTGGAAGATTCTTTTTTGTTAATTCAGCGAAAATTACTCGATCTAATTTATTCACCTTGTATCCTAGATGTTCAAAGATCTTACGTACAATTCTATTTCTTCCTGAGTGGATTTCAATACCAATTTCAGATTTTGGTTGTCCATCTACATAAGAAACAGCATCGATAAACACTTTTCTACCTTCAATAATTACTTCTCCACGTAACTTTTCTAAATCTCTTAAATCTAGTTTTTTATCTAAAGAAGCGTGGTATAATTTACGTACATTATGTTTTGGATGTGTTAGTTTTTTAGCCAAATCGCCATCGTTTGTAAATAATAACAAACCGGTTGTGTTTCTATCTAAACGACCTACAGGATAAATTCTTTCCTTTGAAGCGTTAGCAATTAATTCCATAACCGTCTTTCTACCACGATCATCATCCATCGTAGTGATGTAATTTTTAGGCTTGTTTAATAAAACGTATTTTTTTTGTTCTGGTGTAATTGAAGTTCCATCGAATTTTACAGTATCATTTGGCTGAACTTTGTAGCCCATTTCTGTAACTAATTTTCCATTTACCTCTACACTACCATGTTCTATATAGGTATCTGCTTCTCTCCTTGAGCAAACGCCTGAATTGGCAATGTATTTGTTTAAACGAATCCCTGAAGATTCATCAGATTTTGGAGCTTCTTTGATTTTTTTGAATTCTTTTTTTGGAGATTTTCTATTGAGAGGAGTACTTTTTTTACCTTCTTGTCGTCCTCGCGACGAGTTTTTATTTGCTTTCATTATAAAAATTTTTGCAAAGGTAGTTATATTCTTGAATTCTAGTTCAATCTATCAATTACTTTATCTAAAAGCAACGAAGTATCTATAAAAATTAAAAACAAAACACCTACTAATAATAACAGTTTTAAAATATTGTGTAGGGTTCTATATTGGTTTTTGGTGGTTGATTTCCAAAGATAAAAACCTACAAATACTAAGACAATCAGTGCGAAATAAAAATAATAACGCATATAACTTAGTGCAGGATAGCTGAACAAAATACCTATCGGGAAAAGAGTAAAAACCAACAATAAGATAGAAAGTTGTTTTGTTTTTTTCTCACCATGCACTACAGGAAATGTAGCGTAATTATTCGCAATAGCTCCTTTTATATTTTCTAAGTCTTTTAACAATTCTCGAACCATGATCACTAAAAACAAGAAACTTGCATACACAAAAATAATTTTTGAAAAATTACCAAAATAGATAAACACAGCAAAAAAAGGCAAAACCGTAAGCACGGTTGCAGAGATAACACCAACAAATGAATGTTTTTTTAATTTATGAGAATAGAACCAAATTCCAAAAATATACAAAGCAAAAAATAATGCTGCTTTCCAAGAAATTAAAATTCCGAAAGCGAAACCAATAAAATTTAGAAGAAAGTAAAGTCTCAGTTTTGTTGACTGTTTTACATAATTGTCTAAATTGGCTTTAACGGGTCTGTTAATTTTATCGACCTTTGCATCGTAAAAATTATTGATAATATAACCCCCTGAGATTACAAAAACAGAGGCTAAAACTACATATAAAAGATGTAGATCGAAAACAACTTCTCTCAAAGATTTTGTGGGAGAAAAAATAAAAATAGCCGCTAAATATTGCGCAAACACTAGCACCAATATATTATACCCTCTTACTGCTGAAAATAAACTGAAAAATTTGAGTGTTATTTGTTTTACTTTCGGGGTACTCATAAAGCATTCTAAAATCTATAAACCAATTCTAATTTATAAGCTTTTAAGCTTTTTTGTGCTTTCACATAATCTTCAGTAAACCCTAAAATATAACCTCCACCACCAGAACCACACAATTTTAGATAGTAGTCATTCGTAGAAATTCCGTGTTCCCAAACTTTATGAAACGCTTTAGGAATCATTGGCTTAAAGTTTTTTAAGACAATTTTAGACAAAGATTTTACATTCCCAAATAAAGATTTTACGTCTCCTTGTAAAAAATCTTCTATACAAGCATCTGAAGTGGTTGCAAACTCTTCGCTAATCATTTTTCTAAAACCTTCGTTTTTCATCTTGTTCATAAAGATGTTTACCATAGGTTCGGTTTCACCAATTTGTTCTGAATCTAATAAGAAAACAGCTCCTTTTCCTTCTTTTTGTGAAGGAATACCTGCGGGTTCTATACTATCTTTAGAATTGATTAAAATCGGCAAACTTAAGTAACTATTTAAAGGATCTAAACCAGAGCTTTTTCCATGAAAAAAAGATTCCATCAGAGAAAAAACTTGTTTTAAGTTTAATAACTTGTCTCTAGTTAAATTTTCTAAAACTGTTATTTTATTAAAAGCATATTCATCATAAATAGAGGCTACCAAGGCGCCAGAACTCCCCACACCATAGCCTTGAGGAATAGAAGAATCGAAATACATTCCGCTTTCTATGTCTTTTTTAAAAGCCTCTAGATTAAAAGAAACCAACTCTGTTTTTAAAGAAGAGAGATGTTTGTAAAAACGCATTAAATTAGCGTTAGACTCTAGAGATTTACCAGAAAGATTCTTAGAAGATTTTAAAGCGCCTCTGTATGCATTAAACGGAATTGCTAAACCTTTAGAATCTTTTATAATTCCATATTCGCCAAACAGCAAGATTTTAGCATAAAATAATGGTCCTTTCATATTTCTTTTAAATAGTTTTACAAAAATACGAATTTATATGTTAAGAAAAATTGGTGTTAATTGTTTTTATAAAAAGTCTTCCAAACACCTACTTTTTCTCCAACTTTGTATTTTCCTTTTTCTTTTATTTTTCCATTTTTATAGTAGGTTTTCCAAATTCCTTCTCTAAAACCGTTCTCAAAATTTCCTGTAATTCTTAATTCTCCTGAATTGTAGAATTCAGCGTATTTTCCATTTTCTTTTCCTTCCACAAAAAAATATTCTTTCGCTTTTTTACCAGAAATATAATAATCTATAATTTGTTGCTTTTTACTTTTATGATCGGCAACAAGTCTGTAATACACTGCATTTTTTTTTGTTGTAATGTTCCAATTTGCATCAAACCAAATTTTTTCTTGTGCTGATGTTTTAAAGATTGAAAAAAAAACAATGCATAAAATTGTAAAAAAACTTTCATAATTCATAAATAAATTTTATTTGATTCGCTTAAAGCTTCTTCGCTCCAAAACCTACAGTATCACAAATATACTGTTTTTTCTGACAGTATTTAGATAACTCATTATCTATAAAACGGTTAACTGGATCTTTTTCTGACGCTGGATACAACACATGCACATTCGCGCCTGCATCTAAAGTAAAGCAAATATTGCTATTATGCTCTTGACGATACGTCCAAATTTTATTGATAATTTCCAATGTATTTGGCTTCATTAAGATGAAATACGGGCTACTGGTTAACATCATAGCGTGTAATGTTAAGGCTTCACTTTCTACCAGATTAATAAAGTCTTTTATCGCTCCATTTTGTAAAATTTTAGACAATTTAGATAGATTTTCGTTCGCTTGTTGAAACCTACTTTCTGCATACGGATGGTTGTGCATTAATTGGTGACCAACCGTACTAGAAACCTGCTTTTCACCTTTATCTACCAATAAAATAGCGTCTTGATAGTTTTCAAAAATTGAATGAACCTCATACGGAAATTGAACTCCAAATAGATCTGAACTGCCTGCTATTTCTGGATGCTTTCCCCAAACAACCAAAGGGCCTTCTATACTTCTACTTGCACTTCCAGAACCTAAACGTGCTAAAAAAGAAGCTTTTTTATTGATAAAGTCCTCAGATAAAGCTGGATTTAGTTCTTGTTCTAAACTCATTAAGCATCTTGCAATGGCACTTAAACCACTTGCTGAAGATGCAATTCCGCTACTATGCGGAAATGAATTTTCTGAATGAATGGTCATCTTATACTCAAAAATATAAGGACAGTATTCTTGTACTCTTTTAAAAAATTCTGCAATTTTAGGTTTGAATTCTTCTTTCCTTTTTCCTTCAAAAAACAAATCAAAATTTGCAACTAACAATTTTTCTGTCTTTAAAAATTCAATGGTGGTAATTGTATGACAATTATTTAGCGTAAAACTAATCGAGGCATTTTTAGGAATCTGCGGATTGCTTTTCCCCCAATATTTTACCAAGGCAATATTACTAGGTGTTTGCCAAGTAAAGCTTGCTTTTTCTATGACTTCTGATAGTATTTTTGGAACAAATTGTGCTGTATTCAAGGTCTAAAATTTACCGCAAAGATAAAACTATTTCAATTAAAATTTTGTTGCATTTTTTAGGTATTTTTGCAATCATGAAAACTAAAAAAGTTTTTTTATTGCTAAATGGAGAAGCACCAAAAACGCTTCCAAATATCTCTGAATACGAAGTTATTTGCACTACAGACGGCGGATATCAATATTTAAAAGAAAACAATATAAAACCTCATTTTATAAGTGGCGATTTTGATTCCTTAAGTGAAATCCCGTCAGATGTTGAAATTATACATACACCAAATCAAGATTTTACAGATTTTGATAAAATGCTTCAGATTCTCTTCGACAAAGGACATCAAAATATTGATATTTTTGGCGCAAGCGGTAAAGAACAAGATCACTTTTTAGGAAATCTAAATACCGCTATTCAATGGAAAGAAAAATTAAACCTTACTTTTTTTGATAACTACAGCTATTATTTTTTAGCGGAAAAGAAAACAATCCTTAGAGACTATAAAGAAAAGATAATCTCTTTAATTCCTTTTCCTGAAGCGCTAGCTATTACTACTAAAGGCTTGCAATATCCTCTAAAAAATGAGAAATTAGTTTTCGGTGAAAGAATAGGAACTCGAAACAAAGCAACAGAAAATTCAGTAGAAATTACATTTACTAAAGGCAATTTATTTATTTTTGTAAACCACTAGTTATGAATAGAAAGATAAAATTATTATGGGATTTTAGAGGTGAAGATGCCAAAGAAACATCAAAACACCACACCATTCATCTAAAAGAATTTTCAGATTTAGAGAATTTAGATTACCATCAAATTGATATTTCAGAAATAAACCCAATGTTATCTTCTGCTTTCATTATTATTAACGAAAGTGATTTAAAAGTTTACAAAGATGCTTTAAAACCGCATCGTGGACAAACAATTGAATAAGCTATGGATTTTAAATTTATAAAAAATATTTCAAAGGACCAGGCAAAAGACGCTACAAGACTTGCTTTACAATCATCTTTAGCCGCTGCGGTATGTTATTATTTAATGGTTTTACTAAATATGCCAGAAAGGTTTGTTGGTATACTTTCTGCTGTTTTGGTCATTGAACCTAGTATTGGCAATACCTTTCAACAGGCAAAAGGAAGAATGCTATCTACCGTTGTTGGTGCACTTATAGGAATTGTGTTTGTCGTTTTAATTCCTTGGCAATTAGGTGTCATTTTATCTCTGCTATTTTCTATGTTTATTATTAATGGAATTGCCAGCTTTAAACCAGAGTGGAGATATGGTGTAGTTGCTGCTGCTGCCTTAGCATTAAGTTCTGAAGCAGATAAATTCGATTTGGTGGTAGAAAGATTACTCTCTATTGGTTTTGGTGTCTTAGTGGGTATTGTAATTACGTTTATAGTTTGGCCAGATAAAGCAGAAAATAGAACCTTAAGATATGTTAGAAAAGCATTAAAAAACACCTTAGATCGATTTAAAATAGAATTCGAAAACACCAGAGAAAGTAAAAACAAAACCACTTCTAAGATAAATGATAATTTTAGCACAAATATAAACCAGGCTAAAAAAACTTCCAATTCTATTACGTTTCAAGATTCAGGTAAAATTAAACAATTGATAAAATCTACAGAGAAATTATTCAATTCGATCACAATTATTCAGAGAGTCGCAGAAAAATCTGACAATAATATCAGCAATGGTGAAGCTGGTATTGAACAAAATTCTGAAAAAGTTATTGAAAAGGCTTGTGAAATTATTGAAAAATTAGCCAATAAAAAGCAAGTTGAAGAAAATGAAATGAGCAATTTTTCGGACTTGATAGATACTACAAAATCTAATATCAATCTAAAAACAGAGGACAAACAAACCAACATGCTAAGAAGCACATTTATGTTTGGTTTAACTGAGGTAAAAGATAGTTTACAATCGATCAATAAGAATTTAAAAGAATTGTAGAAACCAGTTTTACAAAGCTCTTTATTCCTAAATACTGCACTTTAGTATTCTAAAAAGCTTTTAAAAGTTCATTTTAACACCAAAACTTTGCGGAGTTACTTGTAAATCCCAAGCAACCTTTTTCTGTTTTCTTTGATCGTTATATTTTTGATCGTATTTGCTATCTAAAAACTTATCAATTGCTTCCACAATAAAAATACTAATTACGGTGGAAAATGCAACATCAGAAATCCAATGAAAACGATCTATAATTCTACTAATTCCAGGTATGGAACCAATGGTATATAAACCTGCTTTTATCCAAGGACTCTCAAAATGTTTTGCAATGGCATATGCATTTGTAAATCCTAACATAGTGTGTCCTGAAGGAAAAGAATCGTAATTAAATACCCTGTCTATATGAAAAGGATCAAATACATCTTTCCCAACATTCGCCTTTGGTCTTGCTCTACCAATAATTCTTTTCGAAACTTGTTGCAATAATCCTGACGCTGCTGCAGATGAGATTAGTAAAACCCCAGTTCTTCTTAATTTCGGACTTTTCGTAAACAAACCTGTTAAATAAACGGCACCTGTTAACATGAAATTATTATTCGGGCTCCCGATGTCATTTCCATAGTTGGTAACCCAACGAGGTACATCGTTTCGCCAACCATTTGCCCATTCATCTACATGATCATCAATTGTGTACAAACTTGCAGTACCAGCAGTAACATATACCAAATTTACAAATTGTTTCTTTTTCCAATACAAAGGTCTTGTGTACGCATATCCCATACCTCCAGCCATGTTTCCCAAATCGTAGGTAAAATTCTGCCACATATTTTTGTCTTGTTTTATATTTAAAGAAAATGTATTTGTTTGGCTTAGCATTGAAAAAACGTTAAAAATTGATACAAATAAGAATGGAAATAAATAATTTTTCATTTTTTTGAAATTGAAACGTCAAAGATAAAGCTTATAGCATACTTTGGTTTGTTTCTAAGATTATTTTCTGCTAGCTTTGCTAATTCCGAAGGTTCGGAACTGATATAAGCTTATTGAATCGAAACATATTGGTGAACACGCTAGCAAATCATCAAATCCCCTCTTTTAAAATCTCCAAAAAATGTTCTCTAGAAATTTCTGTGGCTCCTAAACTTGCCAAATGCTCATTATAAACTTGACAATCTATCAATTTGTAATTCTTATTCTGAGCCAAATCAATAAATGCAATTTTAGAGGCATTTGATACTTTGCTAAACATGCTTTCTCCGCAAAAAATATCATTAATTTCTAAACCATATAAACCGCCAACTAATTTTTTATCTAACCAAACTTCAATGGATTTTGCAATTCCTTTTTTATGAAGATTTAGATACGCTTTTTCCATATCATTAGTAATCCAAGTGCCAAAACCGTCTTTTCTTTCAATAGATTTACAATTGTAAATCACTTCTTTAAAAGCAGTATTTTCTGTAATTACAAATTCTTTTTTGTTGAGAATGTTTCGTATCGATTTAGAAACTTTTATTTCTTCAGTAAATAGCACCATTCTTTCAAAAGGACAATACCAAACAATTGGATCTCCTTCAGAAAACCATGGGAAAATTCCGTTTTTATACGCATGAATTAAACGTTCCTCAGACAAGTCGCCACCCAAAGCAATAATGCCCTCTTCAGAGGTCTGTTCATAGGATGGAAACTTAATTTTATCTGTGAGCCAAATCAAAATACTATCGGTTTAAAAATTAGGCTAATTTAGAGAAATCTTAAAAAACAGTTAATGTAAAATTCTACTATCTTTTTTATATAATTTGTTCCTATTTTTGTAGCTTCACAAAAACAATCATCTTCTTGGAAAAAAAGCGAAAAAAAAGAAAGAAAAAAACAGCATTTATTGGAAAAAGACTTCATATTTACTACGGAAGAACTGGTTTTTACTTATTTGTTTGGGAAAGTGTAAAAAAAGCTTTTATTCCAATTGTTTTGGTAGTTGCTGCTTTATTTCTATTTAACAAATACGTGTATAATATAAATGAGGGTTTACAAGTAATTACAGAAACATTTTCTAGAGTTGGTATTTTAGCAACTTTCTTTATTTCTGAAACGCTGTTAGGTCTTATTCCACCAGAAATATTTATTGCATGGTCTGGTAAAACTACAGAACCTGTTTTAAATTTATCATTGTTAGCAACACTTTCTTACTTAGGCGGGCTGATTTCTTACTTTTTAGGAAGAATGACGTTAAAAATAAAGTCAGTAAAAGAATATTTAGAAGTAAAAATGGCTGCGAACCTAAAAAATACACGCAAATGGGGTGGTTTTTTAATCTTAGTTGGTGCTTTACTTCCATTGCCTTTTTCAATTGCTTGTTTAGCCGCTGGTATGATTAAATATCCTTTTAGAAACGTAGTGTTTTTTGGTTTGTTTCGTTTTTTGCGATTCGCAATTTATGCTTGGGCAATTTTTCAAGTAGTTACATAAAAAAGGTACATTTGCAATATGGGATTAACAAATAATGATATTTTAAAAAAATTACGTGTGGCGCATAAGTTGCGTGATACAGATATTGTAGAAATTTGCAAATTAGTAGATTTTAAAGTTTCTAAAGCCGAATTAGGCGCTTTATTTAGAAACGAAGATCACGATAAATATGTAGCATGTGGAGATCAAATTTTACGTAATTTCTTAAATGGTTTGGTGATTCACTTACGAGGACCCATGCCTAAAAAAGCAGAAAAGAAGTAGATTTCTTCTTTAAACTTTTAGACCGCTTCGCTTCTAGAAACAAGAGACAAGACAAATTATTATAGCAAAAAAGAGTGTAAATTAAATTTACACTCTTTTGTCTATGTTCTAAGTTTTAAAAATCTAACCTCTATTTTTAAAACGGCAAATCATCTGGCTCTTCATCTGAAACATTAGATGCTGGCTGAAACTGATCTACAGGAGGTAAATTCTGATTTTGAGCAGATGTTTGAGATAAATTCTCAACTCGCCAACCTTGTACAGAGTTAAAATACTTTGCTTCACCTTGTGGATTGATCCATTCTCTACCTCTTAAGTTGATAGATACTTTTACATCTTGCCCAACAGCATAACTGTTTAACAAATCACATTTATCTTGCACAAATTCTATCATAATCATTTGTGGGTATTGCTCATCTGTAGTAACTACTAATTCTCTTTTTCTAAAACCGTTTGTTCCAAAAGTTTGTACCTCTCCAATTAACTTTACTTTACCAATAACTTCCATAATATAATCTTAACTATTTAATTAAAAGCACTTTCCAAGCGCTTTCTACATCATTCTTTTTTAAAAACTCTTGAGCAAATGTATGTTTTTTTGTGGTTTCTAACCCAATAAATTGCGGATGTTCTTTTGCAAAGTTATTAACAGTTTCTAGTTTAGGCAATTGTTCTACATTTCCTAACATTCCCAAATTATTACCTGTTAAAACAGTACTATTTCTAATTTCTAAAGGAATTGTATCGACACCAATCCCTAAAGTTGATATGGGTTTTGGAATTTCGAAAAAACCATCTCTTGCTCTGGAATAATAGCTACCTCCTGCTCTAGCAACTAAATCTATTTTATGTTGATCTATTGCGCCGTTTTCATCTAAAACTTCATCATGAATATGAATTTTTACAACTTCACAAACAATCAAATTCCCTGCACCACCTTCATCACCAGTAAAAATAACGTCATTTACTTTACATTCAAATTGTACTGGAGATTCTGCTACTCTAAAAGGCTTAACGAGGTCTGAAGCCAACATTGTAAAACCTGCTTTCTCAAACTCATTTACACCTTCAGGGTATTCTGTAGAACTTAAAGACATTTGTTGTACAATGTCATAATTTACTACATTAATTACCACTTCTTTGGTTGCCAACGCATTTTCTAAGGTATGTTTTGTGGTATTGTCTCGAACTCTTCTTGCTGGTGAAAATATCATAATTGGCGGATTAGAACCAAATACATTAAAAAAGCTAAAAGGCGATAAATTCGGGTTTCCATCAGCATCAATTGTACTTGCAAAAGCAATGGGTCTTGGTGCAACCGCACCTAATAAATAACCGTGTAATTTGCCCGTAGCAATTTCTTTTGGATCTATTGTAAGCATGTTTTTTAACTTTTAGAATATCAGCTCGAGCGTTCCGAAACTTCGGAAGAGAACTATAAAATTGTTTCACTGCGCAAAAGGTGACATTTAGTTTGTAAAATTTTATTTGCGTAAAGATACTATCAAAATTGCAATTGAGTTATATAGTCTAAACCTTTATATTTGTTTTCATGAACTTTCTCTCGAACACACTTTTATTTAAAAGAATTGCCATTTTAGTTTCCTTGATTATTGTTTCTCTCATCTTATGGAATACGTATATCTTTTTTCAAAAATTTAAAAATGAAGAAAGAGCAAAAATGGAAATCCTAGTAACAGCACAAAAAGAATTATCTTCAAACACAAACTTAGATGCAAATGTAGATTTGCCCTTAAAAGTGATTGAAACCATTACCAACATCCCTATGATTATGGTGAGTGAAGATGGAGAAATCGAGCACCAGAATTTAGATTCTATTAAATTGTTAAATCCTAAATATTTAAAGCGCGAATTAGAGAAAATGAAATCTGAAAATAAGCCGATAGAGCTTAGTTACAGAGGGAAAAATAAGAAATTAATTTATTATAGAGATTCAGATTTATTAAACAGACTTACTTATTATCCGCTTGCTTTAATTTTAATTTTAGTCCTTTTTTTAAGTGTTATCTATCTTTTTTACAGTTCTAATAAAGCTGCGGAAACCAATAAACTATGGACAGGGATGGCCAAAGAAACGGCACATCAAATTGGCACACCTTTGTCTTCTTTATTGGGTTGGATAGCCATTTTAAAAATGGAAAAAGTAGATGATAAATATGTGGAGGAAATAGAAAAAGATGTTAGTAGACTGAATACCATTGCCAATAGATTTTCTAAAATTGGCTCTACACCAGAACTAAAAAAACAGAATATTATTGCTGTTACAAAAAAGGCTTTTGATTATTTAGAATCTAGGAGTTCTAAACAAATCTCCTTTTCTTTTAGAACTTCAGAGGATGAGATTCTTACGAATCTGAATGCAGAATTGTTTGGTTGGGTCATAGAAAACCTCATTAAGAATGCCATTGATGCAATGTCGGGCATTGGTGCGGTAAGTTTGTCTATAGAACATATGCAAAAGAAAGTAAAAATTACCATTTCTGATACTGGAAAAGGGATGCCAAAAAACATGTTTCAGCAAATTTTTAAACCTGGTTTTACTACCAAAAAACGTGGCTGGGGTTTGGGCTTATCGCTTTCGAAACGTATTGTTCAAGATTATCACAAAGGAAAAATATTTGTACAACAATCTGAAATCGGAAAAGGAACTACTTTTGAGGTTTTGTTGGATAGGATTTGATTGAAAAGAACTCCTCGAGGCACTGCCTCTGGGATAGTTGGTTTCAAAAAATTCTTTGTTTGTTCTGTTATTCCTGCGAAGGCAGAAATCCATAATTACTATACAAAAAAGCATGTAGTTTAAAAAAAGTAACTTTTATATCCGTTGCGCTATTACCACTTTAAAACCAAATTTAGGTTCCTATGCCTATTCTTCTATTTTTAGGTAGACAAGTGCACAAGAAAGATAAATTTTACTCAAAATTACTACCAATCTTTTCTGCCAAAGCAACAAACTCATCATTCGTCAACTTTACTTTTTGTGCAAATTGTATGTCTGCCATTTCATTTAAAGGAATCAAATGCACATGCACATGTGGTACTTCCAATCCAATTACACTCATTCCTACTCGTTTACAAGGAACTGCTTTTTCAAGTGCTTTTGCAACATCGTAAGAGAAGTCCATTAAATTTTGATATGCCTTTTTAGACAAATCGAAAATCTTATTTTCTTCCTTTTTAGGAACCACTAAAGTGTGTCCTTTTGCATTCGGGTTGATATCTAAAAAAGCAATAAAATCTTCATTTTCTGCTACTTTATAACTTGGTATTTCTCCATTAATTATTTTTGTAAATACGCTCATCAACCTTATATTTTAAATCTGGAAACCTTAAACTTCTTTATCTAGAAATATCCATCACTTCAAATTTCATAATTCCACTAGGCACTTGAATTTCTGCAACATCACCCACTTTTTTTCCTAATAAACCTTTGCCAATTGGCGAATTCACAGATAATTTTCCATTTCTAACATCTGTTTCGGAATCTGCCACTAGCCTGTATTTAAATTCCATTCCGTTTGTGATATTTTTAATGACCACATTAGAATGTATTAAAATTTTAGAAGTGTCTAACTGAGATTCATCTAGAATTCGTGCGCTGGCAATTACATTTTTTAATTTCGCAATTTTAAATTCTAAATGAGATTGCTCTTCTTTTGCGGCATGATATTCTGCATTTTCACTTAAATCTCCTTTATCTCTAGCATCGGCAATTTCTTGCGTAACTCTAGGTCTTTCTACTTGTTCTAATTGGACCAATTCATCCTTCAGTTTTTTTAATCCTTCAGGAGAATAGTAAGATATATCACTCATAATCTTTTATTTAAAATTCATTAGCGCTCTCCATTAAAAAACCGATTTGAAAAAGAGAGCTAGGTAATCATTTCTGTAAGAAAAACCCTATATGGGTTTAAATCTAAAAATCCCATAGCCTTTACAGGAATGAGATAGTTTTACAAATGTACAAAATATTTGTAACTTGCCATCGTTATTAAAATAGCTAATAGAAATTTATGTTTAAAAACCTGCTTTTTTTTGTTTCTATACTTAGTTTGCTAAGTTGTTCTGAAAATGATTTGCCTGCAAATTGTTTAAGACCATTTGCTGTTTCTATAAGTACAGATTTAAATAATCCTGAATTACTAAATGTTTTAGTTCCTGGCGGTTCTGTAGAGCTTTCTGATGGTGCAAAAGGAATTGTCCTTTTAAATGTTAATGGAACTGATTTTGTTGCTTATGATAAAATTTGTCCTAATGGAGATTGTAATTCTCCTATGATTTACGACAAATTAAATAGACCTAATATTTTAAAATGTTCTTGTGACGGAAGTGAATATGGTTTAGGATTAGGAATTGGCGGCGCTCCACAAACTGAAGGTTTCTTTTGTTCTGCTATCGAATATAAAGTCTCTAAGAATGGTTCTGCAATTCGAATCAATAATTTTTAGTGAAAATGATTTGAGTTGTGTATTTTTGCTGAAACACAACAACTTGTAAAGTGAAAAACTATTTTTCTTCAGATTTTAAATTAGGCGTTCTTGGCGGTGGTCAACTAGGAAGAATGCTATTAGCCGAAACACAAAAATTCGATATTTATACAGCTATTTTAGACAACAATAAAAATGCACCTTGTGCCGCAATCTGCAATGCTTTTGTTGTTGGAGATTTATTAGATTTTGACGCTGTTTATAACTTCGGAAAAACGGTTGATTTATTAACCATTGAAATTGAAAATGTAAATTTAGATGCCTTAGATAAATTAGAAGACGAAGGTTTAATCATTTACCCGAAACCAAAAGATTTACGCATTATTCAAAGCAAAGCAAGACAGAAGAACTTTTATATAGACCATCAAATACCAACTGCCCCATTTTCTCATTATGCCTATTTAGAAGAGTTAAAACATTCTTACGAAAATACCATTATCGATTTTCCATTTGTTTGGAAAGCCGCACGTTTTGGATACGATGGTAATGGTGTAAAAATTGTTCGAAATATTGCCGATTTAGAGAGTTTGCCAAATGTGGAATGTATTACAGAAAAATTAATTCCGTTTAAAAATGAATTGGCCGTAATTGTTGCAAGAAATGTAGCTGGTGAAACTACCACGTATCCTGTGGTAGAAATGGAGTTTCATCCAGAGGCAAACCAAGTAGAGTATGTCATTTGTCCTGCAAGAATAGCTGCTGATGTTGCAGAAAAAGCGAGAGCGCTTGCTTTAAAAGTGGTTCGTGAATTAGATTTTGTTGGCTTGTTGGCTGTTGAAATGTTTCAAACCTCAACTGATGAAATTTTAGTGAATGAAGTTGCTCCAAGACCCCACAATTCTGGTCATTATTCTATAGAGGCAAGTTATACCAATCAATTTGAACAACATTTGCGAAGTATTTTAAACCTTCCTTTAGGAAACACAACAAGCAAAGTTGCAGGAATTATGGTAAATTTAGTTGGTGAAGAAGGTTTTTCTGGTGATGTTGTATATAAAGATTTTAATGATATTTTAAAAATTGACGGAGTGACTCCGCATATTTACGGAAAGAAAGAAACGAGACCTTTTCGAAAAATGGGGCACGTGACTATTGTGAATAAAGACATTGATAAAGCGAGAGAGATTGCTCAATTAGTTAAAGAAACAGTTAGAGTGATTTCGAAATAAAAATTAATTTCAATACGTTTTCAACTGTTGCAAAATTGCACTAGTTCTTAAAAAACACTAGTTATATCTTTAACAAATTAAAGAAAATGCAAGATATTGTTATCTATAAAACAAATGATAACTCAATTGAAGTTGAGGTTCAATTTGATGGAAATACATTATGGCTTTCTCAAACTGAAATTACTTCTTTATTTGAAAGAGATCAATCTGTTATATCTAGGCACATTAACAATGTTTTTAAAGAGTTTGAACTAGAAAAGAAAAGCAATATGCAAAAAATGCATATTGCAAATTCTGATAAACCTGTAGCATTATATAGTTTAGATGTAATTATTTCGGTTGGTTATAGGGTGAAATCTAAAAGAGGAACGCAATTTAGAATTTGGGCTAATAAAATATTAAAAGAACATCTTGCTAAAGGATATTCTATAAATGAAAAGCGCTTAGAACAACTTCAAAAAACAATTCAACTTGTTCATAGAACTTCAAAAATAACTTCTGAAACAAAAGATTTATTAGATATTCTATCAGATTACTCTTCTGCTTTAGATATTTTAGATCAATTTGATCATCAATCTTTGACAAAAAATAATGTCAATAACTTTGTTTCTTATAAAATAGAATATCAAGAAGCAAAAATTGCCATAGAAAAATTAAGGTTGAAATTTGGAGGCTCCAAATTATTTGGAAATGAAAAAGATCATTCATTTAAAAGCTCTATCGCTACAATAGATCAAACTTTTGATGGCAAAGAATTGTATTCGAGTATTGAAGAAAAGTCTGCTAACTTATTGTATTTAGTCGTCAAAAATCATTCTTTTACAGATGGTAACAAAAGAATTGCAGCTTGGTTATTTGTTTGGTATTTAGATAAAAATAATTTTTTATATACATCTGAAGGTGCTAAAAGAATTGAAAATAATACTTTAGTAGCTTTAACATTAATGGTCGCAGAAAGTAATCCTAACGAAAAGGAAATCATGGTCAATGTAATCATCAATTTAATAAATTAATTATGGTAGGAATAATAATGGGAAGCGATTCTGATCTTCCAATAATGCAAGAAGCAGTAGCTATTTTAGAAGGTTTCGACATTCAAATTGAAGTAGATATTGTGTCTGCTCACAGAACTCCAGAAAAACTATTTGAATATGCTAAAAATGCTCATAAAAGAGGTGTAAAAGTAATTATTGCGGGCGCTGGTGGCGCAGCACATTTACCAGGAATGGTGGCTTCTATGAGTCCATTACCAATTATTGGTGTTCCTGTAAAAAGTAGCAATTCTATAGATGGTTGGGATTCTATTTTATCAATCTTACAAATGCCAGGTGGCGTACCAGTAGCAACCGTAGCCTTAAATGGTGCAAAAAATGCAGGTATTTTAGCAGCTCAAATAATTGGAGCTTCAGACAAATGTGTGCTAGACAAAATTATTGCTTACAAAGAAGGCTTAAAACTAAAGGTTGAAAAAGCTTCTAAAAGCGTACGAAAATAATTAAATCTTATAAAATAGAAAATACTGATTGCTAATTCTCAATCAGTATTTTTTTTGTCAACATTCTATGATCAATTAATTTGGCATGTACAAGGTAAATCCCTTTTGCTAAATTAGAAACATCTTTTATTTGGCTACCTGAGAATGTAGCTGTTTTTCTTCCCTGAATATTGTATAAAGAAACTTCTTCAATATGATCTATATCAAAATCATAGGTTACAATTAATTCATTTGAACCATTAATATAAGCTGTAAAATCTTTAGAATCTATTTCCTCTACAGTTAATGATTCTTTTCCAGATTTTTGCGTTGCCTTTCTTTTTTTCTTAGTATAAATAAGTTTAAATCTCGTATTGTTTTCCCCTATTGAATCTATGGTAAAAGCGTAGTCTCTTTGTTTTAAATCTACCGTAACTTTTTCTTGTTTGTCTCTTAAATAAATAAAGTAATTTGCATCGATGTGTTCTTCTGTAACACTTATAGAATAATCACCAATTTGATCTACAACATACCCTAATTTTACTACTTTTTTATCTCTCTTTAAAGTTGGCAAACCTTGTATTGATGCTTTATCTTTTCCTTTAATTAAAGAATAAAAACCCAATGATTTCTGATTGATATCAAATGGCGCATCATATAATCTGTCGTATCTATTTGTTGCTTTGTCTAAAAACCCTACTAAAATTGGAAAAATGTCAGCTCCTCTTTTAAGAATTAACCAGGAACGATTTTCTTTTTTAGAATTCGGTTTTGCATTAAGAGATACTGTATTTGTGCCTTTAAAAAACTGTAAATTATCAGATACTATTTGATGTGTAGGCTTTATGAATAATGTTGAAGCTTCTGTAGCTCTTATAAAAAAACCTTGGGCGGTTCCTATTTTACCGGTAGCAGTGTTTGAAGCACCACCCGTTAAATTGTACTGCTTGTAATCAGAAACATCATTTTCACCTACATTTACCGTAGCCTGATCCCAATAATACATAGTTCCGTCAATAAATTTATTATCAGTATCTGAAATTACCAAATCCCAATCAATTGCAGAGCTATATGGGTTCCCAACTAAATTATCTCCTTCTGTAGACCAAACATTATCTCCATCCTCACTTGCAACACCAGTACTACTGTAAAACAAAGGAACACTTACAGCATTTGTATTTATGGTTCCTGAAAAGTTAGGTTGATAGCTAGCTGTTGACTCTGCTCGAATTGCATAACCAGCACCCGCCGAAAAATTTCCTGAGAAAAATTCCCAATCTGGAGCTGCTATAGAAGAATTAAAATAATAAGTTGTTTGACCAGGAAAAACGCTTGTTGAATTTGAATCTGCAGGTATTAAAGGAGAACTCATATAAGAATAAGCATAATTGGCAGGATATGTTGGTGTATCTCTTTGAATATTATATATTCCAGTTCCAGAGATAGCCTGTGTACAAGAATGATAAATTAAAGATCCTCCGTTTTCAACAGTTACAATTCCGTTATTTATTAGATTATAAAACACATTGAGTGTCGCTCCGCTTTGCACAATAATTTCTGCACCGTTGTCAACAGTTAAGCTTCCAACATTCACAGATGATGTTACTGTTAAATTAATTCCACCTGAATTAATCACAACCGTTCTTGCTCTGTCAATACTCGGTGCAGCTCCAGTCCAATTTGTTGCGTCTGTATAGGCATTTGATGAAGCACCAGTCCAAGTAAAAGTTGTTCCAGAACCATTTGTATTCATACTAGAGTCAATACCAACGTCTGAAGTTCCTTTATAATTAATTGTTCCGCCATTTTGGTAGGCAACTAAACTTGTTCCTGAAGTTAAGTAAATGCTCTTATTTGTGTCAATTTGGCTGGCTGTTCTTGCAACATTCCAAATTCTAAATAATGAAAGAAATCCTTTGTAATAAAAGCTGCTATTCACATTTCCTGTAAATGTATTGTTATATGTTTCTGTTGTTGAACCTCCAACAGAACTAGTTGTCCAGTTATTTACTAAACTAGATGGATATTTAAGATTACCACCAGATCTACCAAAGTTAATGTCTCCTGTATGTTTTTTTACTGCAAATCCGGTTTGTGAATCTTTTTCTTCTCCATTTAAGTACCATTTTAAGGTTGCTCCAGCATTTAAAGTCATAGCTACATGGTACCAAGTATTTGTAGCAATATTTCCAGAACCTGTTCTAAAAAACCTTCTATCTATAGCTGGGTTGGCATTATCTCTGTACTGGCCCAAATACAATCTACCACCTTCCACAAAAAAATGAATGGCATTTGTTCCGCCACCTTCTTCAAACAAAACCTGCTTTGTTGTAATATCTGGCGTGTTAAACCAAAATTCTATGGTTCTATTACTTACGGCAGTATTATTAGAATTAATATATGTAGTATTGGGTATTTCAACAAAATCGTTGCTACCATCTCCAGTATAACCAGAAGAACATGGTATTTGAGAAAATATGGTTTGGATAGATAATAGAAAAATTATTAGAGAAAGGTAATTTTTAATTTTATGCATCAAAGATATAGTTTGTGTTTTGTATTAACTTTTAAAACAAATATTAGACCAAAACTGCAACTTTTTCAAAAAATAAAATCTGCATTTTAGACCAAGCTGCAACATTAGTCGGTGAAATTTTAATTTCTTACGTTTGAAAATTTTTAGAGAATCTAATAATGCCTAAATTTGTGCAAATAAAGAAAAAAATGAATCCACTTTTAAAAGATTTTAATACCGCACCTTTTTCCAAAATAGCAAACTCAGATTACAAACCTGCTATAAAAGAAGCAATTCAAATTGCTAAAAAAGAGATTGATGTAATTGTTGAAAATGATGAAGAACCTACTTTTGAAAATACTACGGTGGCTTTAGATTTTACTGGTGAAAAATTAAATAGAATTACGAGTATTTTTTTTAATTTAAATTCGGCAGAAACAAATGATGAAATTCAAAAAATTGCACAAGAAATTTCACCTTGGTTAAGTGAATTTAGAAATGACATCACTTTAAATGACGTTTTATTTAAAAGAGTAAAAACTGTTTTTGATAAAAAAGAAAGCTTAGCACTAACTTCAGAGCAAGAGATGCTGTTAGAAAAACAGTACAAAGGTTTTGCTAGAAATGGCGCAAATTTAAATGAATCAGACAAGGCAGCTTTAAGAAAAATCGATACTGAGCTTTCTAAATTATCTTTGAAATTCGGTGAAAATGTTTTAGCAGAAACCAATGCTTATGAAATGCATTTAACAGATGAAAAAGACCTTTCTGGCTTGCCAGAATCTGCAAAAGAAGCTGCAAAACAATTGGCAAATGAAAAAGAAAAAGATGGCTGGATTTTCACTTTAGATTACCCAAGTTATATTCCTTTTTTAACCTATGCAGACAATAGAACGTTGCGAAAAGAATTAGCCATTGCAGCGGGTAAAAAAGGCTTTCAAGAAAATGAATTTAACAATGAAAAAATTGTTTTAAAAATTGTGGGTTTACGACATAAAAGAGCAAATCTTTTAGGTTATACATCGCATGCCCATTTTGTTTTGGAAGAAAGAATGGCAGAGACTCCAAAAAAAGTAATTGATTTTTCTAACGAATTACTAGAAAAAGCAAAACCTGCAGCTGAAAATGAATTTAAAAACTTAGAAAATTATGCTAAAAAATTAGATGGTATAGAGCAATTACAAAAATGGGATGGCGCTTATTATTCAGAAAAATTAAAGAAAGAAATTTTCGATTTAGATCAGGAAATTTTAAAACCCTATTTTAAGTTAGAAAATGTAATTGATGGTGTTTTTGAAATTGCGAATCGTCTATTTGATTTACAGTTTGAAGAAATTTTTAACGTCGACAAATATCATGAAGATGTTAAAACGTATCATGTAACAGATGCTGATGGCAATTTTATTTCTTTGTTTTATGCAGATTTTCATCCAAGAAAAGGAAAAAGGAATGGTGCGTGGATGACCTCTTATAAATCGCAACAAATTAAAAACGGCATCAATGAAAGACCACACGTTTCCATTGTTTGTAATTTTACCAAACCGACGATAACAAAACCTTCTCTATTAACTTTTAATGAAGTTACAACGTTGTTTCATGAATTTGGTCATGCACTGCATGGCATGTTAGCAAATACAACCTATAATAGCTTATCTGGAACTTCTGTTTCTTGGGATTTTGTTGAATTGCCAAGTCAGGTTTTAGAAAATTGGTGTTATGAAAAAGAAGCGTTAGAATTGTTTGCAAAACATTATAAAACTGGCGAAGTAATTCCGATGGAATACGTCAAAAAAATAAAAGAATCTGCAAGTTTTCATGAAGGAATGCAAACCTTACGACAATTAAGTTTTGGTCTTTTAGATATGAAATGGCATAGCGAAAATCCGTCAGAAATAACCTCTGTAAAAACCTTTGAAAATGATGTTTTCGCTGGCACAAAACTATACCCTGATGTTCCAGAAAATGCAATGAGTACTGCTTTTTCTCATATCTTTCAAGGAGGCTATTCTGCAGGATATTATTCGTATAAATGGGCAGAAGTTTTAGATGCCGATGCTTTTGAATATTTTTTAGAAGAAGGAATTTTTGATAAAAAAGTGGCAACAAAATTCAAAGAAAATGTACTTTCTAAAGGAGGTACAGAAAAACCAATGACTTTATACAAACGCTTTAGGGGAAAAGAACCTAAACCAGATGCCTTATTAAAAAGAGCAGGCTTGCTTTAAATTTTTACTAAGAATTAACAACATTTTTTATAAAATCGGTTTTTCTATGATTATTTTTATCAGATGAAAAATCGGTTTTTTTATTTTTTCTTTTTAAGTTCTTTTTTCTCAATAGCACAAATAACTGTTAGGGGAACTGTTTATGAAAAAAGCGGGCCTTTAGAAGGTGCTGCGGTCTATTTTAACAATACCATGGTAGGAACTACTACAAACGCTAATGGTGAATTTTCTATCAAAATAAAAGAAGGTCAATATGATTTGGTGGTTTCCTATTTAGGTTTCGAAAAAATAATTTATGCTCTACATACTTCAAACTATAAAAAACCCTTAGTTTTTGCATTGGTAGCGAAAGAAAATGTGTTAGATGAAATCATCATTAGAAAAACAGTTTATGATGATGAATGGAAATACAATCTTTCTTCATTTAAAAAAGAATTTATTGGAAGAACAGCATTGGCAGAAGATTGCGAAATCTTAAACCCGAAAGTATTGCATTTTAACTTTGATGCAAAAAAAAACATACTTACCGCTATTGCTAGAGAACCTTTAAAGATAAAACATAAGAGTTTAGGTTATAAAATTACTTTTGAATTAGAGCAGTTTATCATCAACAAAAATCAAGTTACTTATTTAGGATATTCGCGCTATGAAAATTTAAAAGCGAGTAAAAGAAAACAACGCAAATGGGCTAAAAAAAGATTAGAAGCTTACAACGGTTCTTTTACACATTTTTATCAAACATTATTAAAAAACACTACTTATGATGAAGGTTTTCTTGTACATCTTTTTAAAAGAGTTCCAAATCCTGAGAGACCAAGTGAAGCGCAAATAAAAAGAGCTAGAGAATTAATCAAACTAAATCGTTCTCAATTAAATTTTTCTATAAAAATTGAAGCACCCAAAACTGCGCTAGATGCTGCTCTGGTAACTTTAAGAAAGGTGAAATTACCGAAATTCAAAGATCATATCTATAAGACCAAAGCTCCAGTAAGTGATATTATCTCTAAAAAAATCTTTACGACTTACTTAGATTTTGAGTACCATATTTTAGTAGTTTACACCAAAGAAAAAGAAGAGAAAGGATACATTATGAGAAATATGTTTGGTAAAATGCGAGAAGCGTATCCGCAATCATCTTCTGTAATTGCTTTAAATATTCCGACTGCTTTAGATAAAAACGGTTCGTTAGTAAATCCTTTAGATGTGTTTTACGAAGGGTATTGGTCTTATGAAAAATTTGCCAATGCTTTGCCTTTAGATTATGTACCTATCAACACTACAAATTAATATTTCCACCTCACAAATGCTTCCATAGCTGCATAATGAGACAATTCTAACTGATCATATATAATAGCGGTTTCACGATTTCTATCTTCTGCACGTTGCCAAAATTCTCTACTATCTGAACCTTAAAAAATAACACCCTCTTTTTGAGATTGATGTTTTAAAAATCCCTTTTCTTTTCTCTAAAACCTGATCAGATTCCATAAAATGAATTTGATTGTCTTGCAACCCAATAAAATGGTAGGTACTAATCATATATTGTATATTTTTTTCTAACATTTTGAAATTCTTTCAAATCTTCTTGCCAACTTTCCTTTATTTCTTCAAACGACAACCCTTCTTCAATTTGTTTTTGCAGCTTTTTAGTTCCTGCTAGCTTGGTGAAAAATTGGTTAAAAAATACTTCTTTATTCTTTGTACCGCTATAAGATTCAAGTAGCCAATTCAAATTTAAGGCACTTAATTCTTCATGGTTTCGTAAATCGTTCCCAAAACATTCTTTTCCTTTGTGTTTAGGATTTTTTGCCCCAAAGTTAGATTGCGGAATAAACCTAAAATTAAAAGAGTCTTCGTCTAAAAAAGGCGAACCAAAAATTTGAAATTGCATTTCTGTACCTCGTCCACAGCTTACATTGGTTCCTTCAAAAAAACACAAACTTGGATACAAATTAATTGCTGTTGAGTTTGGCAAGTTTGGTGAAGGTTTTATAGGTAAATCGTATTCAGAATTGTGCGAATAATTTTGTAATGAAATAACGGTAAGATTGCATTGTACTCCATTTTCCAACCATTTTTCTCCATTAATCATTGTTCCATACTCTCCAATTGTCATTCCGTATACAACAGGAACTGGGTGCATTCCTACAAAACTTTTCACATCTTTCTCTAACACAGGACCGTCAATATAATGCCCGTTAGGATTGGGCCGATCTAGAACAATAACTGGAATATTCTGTGCTCGAGCAGCTTCCATTATATAGTGAAGCGTAGAGATATAGGTATAAAAACGTACGCCTACATCCTGAATATCAAATAATAGCACATCAATACCTTCTAATTGTTTGGCTGATGGTTTTCTATGCTTCCCATATAAAGAAATAATTGGCAAACCTGTAGTTGTATCAGTACCGTCTGCTATGTGTTCGCCTGCATCTGCTTGACCTCTAAAACCATGTTCGGGTGCAAAAACTTTGGTAACATTTACATTCAAAGAAAGTAAAGAATCTACAAGATGCATAACTCCATCTTCCTTAAAAATAACACTTGTTTGATTTGCAACCACACCTACATTTTTACCTTTAAGTAAAGACAAATACTCCTGTGTTCGATTCGCTGCTACAATGATTTCTTTGCTTTCTTTTTTATTTAATTCATCAGGGTTTTCCTCTAGCTTTACTTTGCCAGTTTTAGCACAAGAAAAGAGGACTAAAGACACTATTATAATTATAAAATTTTTCATGAGTATCAATTAAAAATTAGACTTTAAGATTTTGAATGTCCCTTGTTTTCCAAGTGCATCTTCTATCTTTAAAAAATAAACTCCGTTTGTTAGATTCGCAATATCAATATTTTTTTCCTTAATATTTACATTTCTAATTAGCTCGCCTAAAACATTATACATTTGAATTTTAGTGAAATTTATATTTTCTGAACTTAATATATTGACAGCATTTTTTGCTGGATTTGGAAACAATTTTATGTTTTCTTTTAAATTAGAACTTACCGCAGCAGTTGTTCCAAATTTTGTATTGATCAAACTCCAAAGCTCTGGTCTTGCCCCATCATAATTCAATGCCCAAATACCAATCCCTCCTAAATTATTAGCGATTGCTAAATCATATTTTTTTGAAAGACTTGTCTCGTTATCTGCCCACACCTGATTCCAATCTGTACCATCATTCCAAGTATACCAAGGGTATTCAAAATCACTATTCCAAATCCACCCTCCATGAGTTGCTGCTTCAGTAGTGGTATTTCTATATCTTGTTGAACTGACATGCGAAGTTGTTGATGATTCAGAAGCATTTGTAGCTGTTTTCCAATGCTGCCCATAATACGGGATTGCTAAAATTAGTTTTTCAGGGTTATTTGCTGTAGGCACTGCATAAGTTCCTGTTTCTATGGTTCTTTTAACAAATCTTTTCCAGGAAGTATGATGTTTTAGAGGAGAAATTGGTCCTGAATTCGCAGAGGATTTAGATGTATAATCATAAGCCATAACTATTAAATAATCAACACTATCTACCAAACCGTCCATAATCCAACCGCCCCAATTTACTGCTGGTCCGTCAAATGAGACTTCTTTTCCTGGTAGTTCTTGATGAATATAAGCTGTTAATTTTGACATAAAGGCATTCAATTCAGCACCTCTGTGCGCACTTATCATTCCTTCAAAATCTATATTAACACCATCTAAATTATAGATTTGAATGATATTTTTCACATTAGAAAAAAAAATATCTTGCTTCGCTGTATTTGTAAATAGCTCCCAAGCTACTTCATCAGGTTCTGGGGCTCCTAAGGGCTCACCAAAGTTCACGACTGTCATTATAACTTTTGTCCCTGCATTATGCGCTGCATTAATTTCCGTTGTCCATGGCCAATTCGGTGGTATTAAAATAGAAGCATCTATTTTCACCCTAAAATCAAAACAAGCTATATGTGTTAATAAATCATATTGCAAATTATTATGTGCATTGTCGTTTTGCTCCCAATAGGGTAAAAAGCCAAATACTTTTTTAGATAGTGTTTGTGCTTCTCTTTTTTGCAACGGAATAATTATAGATTTATTATTGTCAAGTTTGTGTTGAATCTTTGTCTTCTTTCCGAATTCTTCTTTCTGTAATTCGTGAATTCCTTTGGTCTTTATTTCTTGTGAAAACACAATCGTACTACAAAAAACTGAAACTAGAAAAAAAAGTGTGTAGTGTATATTATTTTTCATGATTACTGGTTTTTAATTATTTTATAAAGGCATTTCATTATTATTTTTAATTGTTATTATTTCTTTTCTGAACTTAGTTATTTTCATGTTTTATTCCGTAGCCTGCCATAAACTCTTCGTTTATAGATGCTGGCAATCTCCCCTTTGCTTTTTGAATCCCTAAAATTATTTGAGCAGAAATTCTTTGTGCTATTTCAGTATTTTCATAAGAAATAACGGAAGCTTCAATGTTTTTAAATGATACCTCTTCTAAACAATACTGACTTGCGAATACGTCTAAGATGACCCTATTTTCTTTTGCTAGGTTTTCTATCATTACCTTATCTTCAGTAGATATTTTTGAAGTTTTTCTGACATTTGAACGATGATAACCGATAATAACCTTGCCGTACGCTTTCAGTTTTCTGAGTAGTTCTTTCTGTGTAAACCCGGAAAGCTCATCAATATCTATGTGTGATTTTAATTCCTTTAAAAAAGTATCTGAACTTCCATCACCTAACTTTATAAATGCCGTTTTTACTTGCTGATCTTTTTTAACTGGAAGCATCTGATTCTTATTTTTTATGATGGTAACTGCATTTGTAAATACTTCTTCATTTAAAGCAATTGTATTTTTATCATTTAAATCGCTAACCAATTTTGATGTTACAACAGGTTTATATTGATTTAAATGAACATTAAATTTAGCAGCAAGTATCTTCTTTACAGAATGTGCTAATCTTTCTTCTGTTATTTCCTTCTTAGTATAAGCTTCCATAATTTTTGAAATTCCTTTAGAAACATCCTCTACCATTAACAACACATCATTGCCTGCCTTAAATGCTGCCAAGTCTAATGCTCCTGATTCCTTATAATTTGAAACACCTTTCATTCTTAATGCATCCGTAAAAATGAGCCCTTTAAATTCCAATGTATTCTTTAAAATATTTGAAACAATTTGGTACGATAATGAAGACGGAAGCCCTTCTTTACTTTCTAAGCTTGGTACGTTTAAATGCGCAACCATAACGCCCGCAATCTTTTTTTGAAATAATTTTTTATACGGATACAACTCAACAGTATCAATTCTTTCTTTTGAAAGTGAAACCGTTGGAAGTATTTTATGAGAATCTTTATCGGTATCTCCATGCCCTGGAAAGTGTTTTGCGCATGCTAATACTCCTTGACTTTGCAATCCTTCTGTAAAAGCAAGCGCTTTATTGGTAACATTCATCTTGTCTTCAGCAAATGAACGCACTCCAATAACAGGATTCTTAGAATTTGTATTGATATCTACTACAGGTGCAAAATTAATATGAACTCCGAGGCGCTTACAGTCTCTACCAATTTGCTCACCAATTCTTTTTATTAAGTTACTATTTTCTACAGCACCAAGCGTCATATTGTATGGGTATCTTGTGGTGCTATCTAAACGCATATTCAAGCCCCATTCAGCATCCATACCAATTAGCAATGGCACTTTAGAAGTAGTTTGAAATAGATTTGTAAGCTCAGCTTGTTTTACGGGTGCTCCTTGAAAAAAAATAAGTCCACCAACACTAGTATCTTTTATAAGTTGCTGAATTGAATCTGCATGACTTTTTTCTTTGTTTGAATAGGCCGCAACCATAAATAGTTGTCCAACTTTTTCTTTTAATGTCATTTTATTATAAATACTATCAACCCATTTTGTTTGATTTGTATTTTTCGAAAATTTCTTAGGATTTTCCTTTTTATCACAACTCAAAATAACTAGCACTAAAATTAAAATTATAGAAATATTTTTTTTCATCTGATCTAAATTAAATTTTTATAAATATTTTATTTTTATACAGCACATACACTAAAGCCCAGAAAAAGATGATATGAGTAATTGCAAATAGCAAAGAACCGTTCATCTTTCCAGCAATTGGAACAAATATATTTTGATACATGTATTTTAAGCCATTAACAGTTTCACCTTGCTCATTAGTCATCTTTACTAGATACATCATTGTTTTTACATATAAACCAGAAAAAACAAAAATGAACAATGAGTTTGTGCCAAAATGTATGAAGGGTTGAGACCATGTATGCTGTTTTTTCACATCTATAATCCATATGAATAGTGCTAGTGTTAGCATTGCCAAACCTGCAGATACGCATACAAAAGAACTTGTCCAAAGAGATTTATTTATTGGAAACACAAAACTCCAAACGTAGCCTAATGCTATAAGACCAATTCCGTAAATTAAAAGAATTTTTATTTTATGGGGATTCGTAATCGGTTTACTTAACAATTTACCTGTTAAGCTACCAATAATAACGGTGGTTATCGATGGTAACGTAGACAATAGTCCTTCAGGATCAAAAGGAAAACCAAGTCCTTTCCATAGATGATTTGAACCAAATAAAAACAGGTCTATCTTACCAACCAAATTCGTTTGCGGTTCAAATGGATTTTCTGGAATAAGAAAATACAATACGCCCCAATAGCCGATTAAAATACCTACAGCGATATATGTAAGACTTTTTTTATTGAAAAATAAATATAGAAAAGCACCTATTCCGTAAGCAATTGCAATCCGCTGTAATACTCCAAAAAATCGAACGGTTTCAAAATTAAATTTTGGAAATAGATTTAAAAATAATCCTATCGCAAAAATGATAACTACTCTTTTACTTATTTTTTTAAACGCTTTTGTATGTTCTTTTGGCTTAAAATCTTTCAAAGCAAAATGAATAGAAACTCCTACAATAAATAAGAAAAAAGGAAAGATTGCATCCGTTGGTGTAAAACCATGCCATTTCGCATGCAAAAGAGGCCAATAAACATAAGCCCAGTTGCCTGGTGTGTTTACCAAAATCATTGCAGCTATCGTTATGCCCCTTAAAACATCTAATGCCTTTATTCTTGCTTTTATCTTCATTTACTATGTCTTCATTTGTTTACGAATTATAAATATTATTTAGCATCGTCTTTATGCTCTTTTAATATTTTTCTGACACTTTTATGTTTTTGCAATAATTTAATGGCTAATTCTTCCTCAATATTCAATTCATCCATTATCATTCTAACACCTCTTTTTATTAGTTTCTTGTTTGAAAGCTGCATATCAACCATTTTATTCCCTTTTACTCTCCCTAATTTTATCATAACTGTTGTAGAAATCATATTTAAAGCTAACTTTTGTGCGGTTCCTGCTTTCATTCTAGTACTTCCCGTTACAAATTCTGGCCCAACAATTAATTCTATAGGATGGTCTGCTTCTAAAGACAATGGTGAGTTCTTGTTACAGGTAATGCAACCCGTAATAATATGGTGTTGTTTGGCTTTTTGCAAGCCACCCAATACATAAGGAGTAGTTCCTGAAGCTGCAATACCAATCAAAACATCCTTTTTTGAAATATGATGCTCCTGTAAATTTTTCCAAGCTAGGTCTGTATCATCTTCTGCGTTTTCAATGGCTTTTCTAAGAGCAGTATCTCCCCCGGCTATGATACCAATAATTAAATTATCAGAAACACCGTAGGTTGGTGGGCACTCGGAAGCATCCAAAATACCTAACCGACCACTTGTTCCTGCTCCAATATAAAATAGACGACCTCCTTTGCTCATTTTATCGTAAATAACATTTGTAAATTTTTCTATTTTTGGTATTGCTTTTTCCACAATAAAAGGAACCGTTTTGTCTTCTGCATTCATATTCGAGAGTAGCTCAAATGTGCTCATCTTTTCTAAGTTATTATATTCAGACGCTTGCTCTGTTGTTAAATTATTACTCATTTCTTTTTCTTATAAACATTAAACTTAAAATTGTGAGACCGGCATTTAATAGGATATTCATAAAACCTAAATCAAAAGAAAACTTCTCTATCATTACATAATTTAAATAATAGGTTAGTAAAGGCATGAATACACAAATAAATGGAACAGCAGCGTCTCTAATTTTTATTTTGGTAAAAATTCCAAACAAATAGAGTCCCAATAATGGCCCATATGTGTATCCTGCAACTTTAAAAATTGTTGAAATAACATCTCCTTTACTTTCTGAGAATAGCATTATGATCACAAAAATTAGTACCGAAAACCCTAACAAAACATAATTCTTAAGTTGCTTTTTTTCTTTCGATTTTTTATTTTTCACATTTAAAAAATCGTAAGTAAATGATGTGGTTAAGGCTGTTAAAGATGAATCTACACTTGAAAAAGACGCTGCCGTTATTCCCAAAATAAAACTAATACCTGCTATTGTGCCAAAGTGCCCTAAAGAAAGCATGGGAAATAAATTATCTGTGTTGATAAACATTCCATTTTCTATTTCTAATTGAATTCCAAATTTTTCAGCATATAAATAAAGCATTACTCCTAAGCCTAGAAATAGAAATTGAGCTAGCGCCAAGATCAAACTAAATGACAAAATGTTTCGCTGTGCTTCTTTTTTACTTTTACAGGTTAGCGTTTTCTGCATCATATTTTGATCTAAACCTACCATTGCAACCGCAATTAAAATTCCAGAGATAAACTGTTTGAAAAAATTACTTCCAGCATTCACATCCCAATCAAAAACCTTAAAATATTTATGATTTGTTATGGAGGTGATGGTTTCAGAAAAACTCAAATTCAAAGAACTTTTTATTGCGTATATAGAAACAATTGCTGCCAACAACAAAAAAAATGTCTGTAGTGTGTCTGTCCAAACAATTGTTTTAATTCCTGATTTATTTGTGTACATCCATATTAAAATTAATATGATAATTACAGTCAAATAAAAAGGAATATTGAGTGCATTAAACACTGCGTATTGTAAGATTTTTGCAGCAAGCAATAGTCTTAAAGCAGCGCCAAACGATTGCGACATCAAGAAAAAGAGCGACCCTGTTTTGTATGTTTTTATACCGAATCTGGTTTCTAAATAACCGTAAATAGAAACTAGTTTTAAATCGTAATAAATAGGAATTAAAACATAGGTTATAAAAACATATCCAACAACATTTCCAAAAACAAATTGTAAATAATAAAAATAATTATTCCCTACCATTCCTGGAATAGAGACAAATGTTACTCCAGAGATTACTGCACCAATCATCCCAAAAGCAACTACTTGCCAAGGGGATTTTCTGTCTCCCGTGTAAAAGGAGTCATCACTTGCATTTTTTGATACAAAATGTGATATTAACATAAGCACACCAAAATAAGAGGCTATGATTATTAAAATTAGGGTTGCGCTCATTTACATATCAATTTATATATGAAGACTGATGGTGTAATTTTTCTTGATAAAATTATTTTATAAATAGTGATATACAATCGCTTTTTATATTTACAATAAAAAATTATATATGATTCAGGTTCAAAAACATGTTTAAAAAAAAGATGAGAGTCGTCTTTTGATTCCTCCCACCTCTTTCACTAATTCAAATTAAACCAAACAAATAATTATAATAAAGGTTCAAAATGACTTCATTGGGGGAATTCTTATTATTATTATTATTCATTAATTTTCATCTCCATATTTCTTTAAAAAACCTCATCTTCTTGTTGAGCTATTATTGTTCTTATTGATTGAAAGCTTTATTCATAAAAATAAAATTTAAATTAGTCAGGATAAAAATATAAAAACAATTACAAACATGCAAATATTTTGCATTATTTTGCATGTTTTATATAAAAAAAATGCATTTAAAGCAATAAAATTAAATTAATAACGCATAAAATATGAATCAACATCAAAAAAACAGCTATACATTATCAAATGATTAACCTTGTTTCCAGGGAACGAGGTATTAAATAAGAATCTACTTTTATTTTGGCAAAACATCTTAAAATACAACTTAAAATTGCGCGTTAAATGGCAGAAATGGTTCCGCTATGAACTTTAATGAATTGATTCAAAACTTTTTTAAAATTGAATTAAAAATGTTAATACACTAATATTCAAAAACTTAAATATAAAATTATTGTAAAAAAACGAAATAAATTTTTTACTATTAAAAAAACATTTGTATTATTACTCAATAAAATCTTAATTTTGAAGAAATCGATTTTCATGAAGAAAAAGGAGAGGCAGCAAAAAATAGTAGACGAAGTAAGTATCAGTAGAAAGGTTAGTTCCAATTTTTTGTCTGAAAAGTTAAATGTTTCTGAAGATACGATAAGAAGAGATATTAAAGAGTTAGACAAAAAAGGGCTACTAACTAAAGTTCATGGTGGTGCTATGTCTACAATTCAAAAACTTTATCATTACAACGAAGATGTCATTTACAAAAGAGAGGAAAAGGTTTTGATTGCTAAAAAAGCAATTACACTAATTGAAGACGGAATGGCAATTATTATCAGTGGAGGAACCACAAATTTAATGCTCGCCAAACTGCTACCCAAAAAACTAAAGGCAACTGTTTACACGTATAGCTTACCTATCGCCATGCAATTGGTAGAACATCAATTTGTTGACACCATTTTTATTGGAGGAAAAATTCATAGAAACTCAATGGTAACAACAGGAATTGATGTAATTCAATATTTATCGAACGTTAGAGCCAATCTCTGTTTTATAGGGGTAAGTGGTTTTAGTTTAGAACAAGGAATCACAGGAGAAGGATACGAAGTTGCATTAGTAAAAAAAGCCATGATCAAGGCTTCTGAACGCATCATTTACTTAGCAACATCAAACAAATTGAATCTCAGACTTAATTTTGACATCTGCGGTATTAAAGAAATTGATACTGCTATTACAGATTTAGACCCCCAAGATCCATTACTGGAAGCTTATGTGGAAGCTGGCGTTCAGTTGATTTAAATACGTAGGTTCTCTTATTCAACACTAAATAATGTTTCTTTAGATTAATGATATAAACTCCAAAGAATATGGTACGTAAAATAGCAATTTTATGAAAATTAAAATATTTATAATTTTCGTGCTTATGATCCTTTTGACAAATTGCAGCAAGAAGATATATCACTCTAAAATTCAAAAAAGTAAAACACCAACTATAGAAAGAGAATTTAGAGCGGCATGGATTGCAAGTGTCGCCAACATTAATTGGCCAAGTACACGCGGTCTTAGCACCGAACAACAAAAAAAAGAAGCCATATATTTATTAAATCTTCTTAAAAATAATAATTTTAACACTGTTATTTTACAAGTAAGACCACAAGCGGACGCGCTGTATAAAAGCAGCTTAGAACCATGGTCTTATTATTTAACAGGAGCACAAGGTAAAACACCATCTCCATATTACGATCCCTTAGAATTCTGGATTTTAGAAGCCCACAAAAGAGGTCTTGAACTACATGCTTGGCTAAATCCCTATAGAGCACATCATACTGCTGGAGGGGAAGTTACAAAAGCATCTGTTGTTAGAAAACAACCAAATTTGGCGGTAAAACTGGAAACTGGTTATTGGTGGTTAGATCCTGGTAATAAAGACACTCAAAACCATAGCTACAATGTTGTTATGGATATTGTTAAAAGATATGATGTTGATGGGATTCATTTTGATGATTACTTTTATCCCTATCCCTCATACAATAATAACAAAGATTTTCCTGATGATGAAAGCTGGCAAGTATATCTAAATTCTGGCGGGAAATTGAAAAGAAATGATTGGAGAAGAGAAAATGTAAATCAGCTCGTGAAAAGAGTTTATAAAAACATAAAAAGAGTAAAACCTCAAGTAAAATTTGGAATAAGTCCTTTTGGATTTTGGCGTCCTAATCATCCCTCTTCTGTAACATCTGGCTTTGATCAATACAACGAACTCTATGCAGATGCAAAGCTTTGGCTAAATAAAGGATGGGTAGATTATTTTACACCACAATTGTACTGGGCAATTAATAGAACAGACCTTAGTTTTCCTGTTTTGTTAAATTGGTGGAAGCAAGAAAACACCAAAAAAAGACACCTTTGGCCTGGAATGAGCATTGGCAGAAAAAAAGGAGCAGCAGCAATCGACGAAGTAATCAATCAAATAATGATCACCCGAGGAATGGTTTCTAAATCTCCTGGAACTGTCCATTGGAGTATTGCTCCTTTGATTGATTCGCCAGAATTGATCAAAGCAATTGCAGAAGGTCCTTATAAAAAACAAGCTTTAGTTCCAAAATCCTCATGGTTACATAAAAAAAAGCCTAAAAAACCTACCCTTAATTATTCCATACAAAATGATAGTTTATTGGTAACTTGGAATCATAAAAATCTTGATCAAATAGCAAATTGGGTTGTGCATTTTAAACACGATTCAAAATGGAGTTACAACATTTTTGGAAGATCTATAAATTCTCAAAAAATTCCACTTACTATAGAGGATTCTAAGAAAGAATTAAAAGCGTTTGCAATATCTGCTATTGATAAATTTGGAAACGAAAGTGTTTTTGAGGAAATACAAATTACAAAGCTGAAACTACCAATTAAAGACTAAATTATTACCTACTTATTTTTAGCCTCAATCCATTTACTTAAATATTTGGTGGCTTGTAAAGTTTGATGTTGTAATAAATTCCCCAAGAAATTTTGAGTTCTATGCTTGTCTAAATTTTGTTCAATTTCTTCAATTTTAGTAAAAAATAATTTTCCGTTTTTTCCTTTATTATAAACATGATTAATGATGTCAGTTCCGTTTAATTGTGCATTCTCCCAGACAGCTTTATTTGTATATAATTCCTTTGCCATAATTGCAAAATCAGAAACATCATCTGTTACAAAACCATTCCAAGGAGCGTTTCCGCACATCCCTTCTACTCCAATTGAGGTGGTTACACTTGGCGTTCCACAAAGCATTGCTTCCGTTAATTTCCCTTTAATTCCAGCACCAAAATTTAATGGCGCTAAAACAACTTTTGCACTTTCTACAACTTCTTTTGCATCTTCCACAAAACCTTTAACTAGAAAACCTTCCTTTTTGTTATGTAATTGTTGAATCTGCTGATTCACATAAGCGCCATAAATATGCATTTCGGTTTTTGGTAGCAACTTTCTAATTTCTCCCCAAATTTCATTTTTCAAGGTTAAAACAGCATTCACATTTGGTTTGTGAAAGAAGTTTCCAATAAAAATAAAGTGTTCTCTTTCTTCAAAAGATGGCCATTTTTTTTGTTGAAATTCCGTGATTTCATCAAACATAAAAGGCAAATACATTAATATAGCTGCATCAATTTTAAATGTATTTTTTAGCAGTTCCATTTCAAAAGTAGAAATAATTAAAGACAAATCGCACCTTAAAATAGCTGCAATTTCTCTCTTTGTAATCTCTTGTTTCAATAATTCATCGATGGAAAAATCTATTTGTTTTTTTAGACACAATGCTCGTGTTTTTCGCAGACAATGCAAATCTTCTGTATCTAAAATTCGGATAGCTTTTGGGCAGTTTTCTGCAACGCGCCAACCAAATTGTTCTTCCATCATAAACCGATCAAATAGCACGATATCTGGTTGCAGGTTTTTTATAAAATCATCAAAAGAGGCCTTATTTAATTCGATAGATATTGCATCAATTCCTAAGGAAGATACATCAAATGCTTTTTCACTTTTTTGTGAAGGAGAAGCAAAAGTAATACGATAATCTCGCTCTAAAAACTGTTCTATTAACTGCAACATTCTTTTTCCTGCCGCAGAAGAATTGGGTTCTACCCAAACGTAACCAATAATTAAAAGTGATTTTTGATGCAATTATTTTGCAGTTAATTGTTGCTTATAATCTCCTTGTACTTTTTTTCCCCAAGAAACAATTGCAGTTATTTGTTCTTGCGTTAAATTTGCATCAGCATGCGTCCAAGTATAAGAGTTTAAAGGCATTTCTCCTTTTTCAACTTCTTCATACAATTCATCCATTTTATGTTCTTTCTTTTTTAAAGAATAAGCGCTCCAATTAGAAAAGTTTAAATGTTTTTTTCCATCTTTAATATGCTCCTCTAACCAATAATTTACAGGCGTAATAGCATTGTACCAAGGATAGGTAGTTTTGTTTGAATGACAGTCGAAACAAGTAGTCTCTAATATTTTCTTAACGTCTTCTGGCGGTTTTGTCTCTTCCATAAAAGCACTAACGGTTGCTAAATCTCCATCATTTTTTTCAGGCCCGAAGAATTGAGCAATTACAAAGACAACCAATAAGAAAACGAGTATTTTTTTTAGAATTTTCATGATAATAGTAAGAATAATTTATACTGTAAAACTACTAAATTCTCACTTTATTTTGTGAAAATATGTGTATTTTTGTCAACTATTATTAAATTTTAAAACAAAAGTTTACACAATACGCAAAATACACCCACTCATGAAATACGACATCATTGTAATTGGCTCAGGTCCTGGAGGATATATTTCAGCTATTAGAGCTTCTCAATTAGGTAAGAAAGTAGCAATTGTAGAAAAATATTCAACTTTAGGCGGCACCTGTTTAAATGTTGGTTGTATTCCTTCGAAGGCGTTGTTAGACTCTTCTCATCACTTTTATGATGCAGTGCATCATTTTTCAGCACATGGAATTTCTGTAGAAAAACCATCTTTCGATTTTGGAAAAATGGTGGATAGAAAAGCCAAAGTTGTAGAAACAACAACAGGTGGCATAAAATACTTGATGGATAAAAACGACATTGAAGTTTTTGAAGGCTTGGGTTCTTTTGAAGACAAAACACATGTAAAAATCACTAAAAATGATGGATCTTCAGAAATAATTGAAGGCACTAATATTATTATCGCGACAGGTTCAAAACCATCAAACTTGCCTTTTATCACTTTAGATAAAGAACGTGTAATTACCTCTACAGAAGCTTTAAAACTTACCGAAGTACCAAAACATTTAGTAGTTATTGGTGGTGGTGTTATTGGTTTAGAATTAGGTTCTGTTTACAAGCGCTTAGGCGCAGAAGTTACTGTGGTAGAATATATGGATAAGATTGTTCCTGGAATGGATGCTGATGTTTCTAAAGAGTTACAGAAGGTTTTTAAAAAGCAAGGCATCAAATTTGCAACAAGTCACAAAGTAAATGCTGTTGAAAGAAATGGAGCTACCATTACGGTAAAAGCAACCGATAAAAAAGATAGAGAAATTGAGTTTTCTGGTGATTACTGTTTGGTTTCTGTTGGAAGAAAAGCCTATACAGAAGGTTTAGGTTTAGAAAAAATTGGTGTTGAAGTAAACGAACGCGGTCAGGTTGAAGTAAATGACCATTTGCAGACAAACATCAATACTATTTACGCGATTGGTGATGTTGTAAAAGGGGCAATGTTGGCACATAAAGCGGAAGAAGAAGGAGTGGTTGTGGCTGAGTTTTTAGCAGGACAAAAACCTCACATCGATTATAATTTAATTCCTGGTATTGTATATACATGGCCAGAAGCTGCTGCAGTTGGTAAAACTGAAGAAGAGTTAAAAGAAGCTAAAATTGAGTATAAAGCGGGTAAATTTTCTATGAGAGCTTTGGGAAGATCTCGTGCAAGTGGAGATATTGACGGTTTTGTAAAAGTATTAGCAGATAAAAATACAGACGAAGTTTTAGGAGTTCATATGGTGGGCGCACGTGTTGCAGATTTAATTATGGAAGCTGCTGTTGCGATGGAGTTTAGAGCATCTGCAGAAGATTTAGCTAGAATTTGTCACGGTCATCCTACTTATTCCGAGGCCGTAAAAGAAGCTGCAAAAGCTGCTTGGGATGGAAAACCTTTAAATGCATAATACTATGCTGTCATTCTTGCGTAGGCAAGAATCTCATTATGAACAATACATAAGAAAGCAACCAAATTTGGTTGCTTTCTATTTTTAGAAAGTTTCTTAATTTTAGCGCATGAAAAAAATTCTAATTGTAATTTTCATTTTTTTATATCCATACACTTCAAATGCTCAAGAAGATACAAGACCAAAATCGCAACCTTCTAATTTTTTATCTAAATCTTATTACAGCATTAATTTTGGTGGCATCTTCTATCCTTTTTCAAATGACAATTTAGTTGATGGGTATAAAACAGATACTTTTAGCAAAAATTATTTTTCTGGGAGATTGTTATTAGGCTATAAAATTCAACCAGATTTGGCGTTACAATTTGGGGTGATAAGACCTGCGTCTTGGTTTAGATATGACAACATAAATGATATTGGCTATTATAGAAGTGTTTGGATAAATGCTTGGTCTTTGTCTTTAAAGAAAAGTATTCATTTAAACAAAAAACTCTCAATTTATGGAGAAGCTGGTATTGCAAATGTGACGCGTATTGGTTTTTCTATAGAGGATGAAATTATTTATCCAGATGCTCATTTTGCAAGCTTATTGTACGGTTTTGGTTTCAACTATACACTAAATAAAAAATGGCGACTGAATTTAAACGGAACCTTTTTACCAAAATCAGCAAAAGAAAATCAGCCTTCAATTTCTCAAGTTTCTTTTGGTTTTGAATACCACATTCATAAACTTTCTGAAGAACAAGTTGAAAAGCACAAAAACAATAGTCATTTTTTTCCTAAAAACATACTACAAGTTAGTTACGGAACCAGTAACATAGGTTTTGGTGCAAATCAATTTTTTAGTATGAATTTAAGAGTAGGGAATTTTGAGAGTTTTGGAGTTCCAATTTTTTGGTTAGGAAAAGTAAGAGCAGCACACGCTTTTTCAATTACCTATCAAAGATTGGCTTTTAGAACCGAAAAGATTTTCTCTTTAGACTGGGGTGTAAGTGTTACTGCATTTCAAACAGAAGCTACAAAAGAAAATGTTTTTGCGTTTTCAATCTTCCCTGTAGTACGTTTTTATTTGATGCGAAAAAAAGGGTTTGATATGTACACCAATTACTCTTTAATTGGCCCCACGTATTTAACCAAAGGTAATGTAGACAATTTAAATGCAGGACCAAAAATCACCTTTCAAGACACCATGGGTTTGGGTGTTTTCTTTGGAAAAAAAAGGGCTTACAATGCAGAATTAAGAATTATGCATTATTCTAACGGAAACATTTTTCCGCAAAACTCAGGAGTTGCAGTTCCTGTTCAATTTACATTTGGAAAAACATTTTAAGCACTTCTATTTTAAAGAAATCACTTTATTTTTTTTTGATTTCTAATCAATAAGAATTGTATTTTTGCCAGAATGATACAAAGAACCATTCGTACTTTTTCTGTTGAAAATACTGAAAATTTCAAACAACATTTGTTGTCTTGGTCTCAACAATTTGAAACGGCACTTTGGTTAGATTCTAATAATTACGAGCAACACTATGCTAGTTTTGATGCTGCCTTAGCGGTTGAAGAATTCACCGCAATAAAAACAGATTATCTTAATGCTTTTGATAAATTAAAAGAATACCAAACCATTACTAAAGACTATATTTTTGGGTATATTTCTTATGATGTTAAGAATGATGTAGAACGTCTTTCTTCTCATAATTTTGATGGTTTGGGTTTTGCAGATTTGTATTTTTTTCAACCCCAAAAAATTATTTTTATTAAAGGAACTACTATTGAATTTCATTATTTAAAAATGGTTAATGATGAGATTGAAAGTGATTTTAAAACGATTTCTAATATGTCTCCTCGAGCGCAGTCGAGAGGTTATAAAACAGACGAAAGTTTCGACAAAGCTAGTATTGAGCGCAGTCGAGATACTCAACCAGACATAGAAGAACAAAAAATCAAAATAAAACTAAGAATTCATAAAGACGAATACTATTCCATAGTAAACACAGTCATAGATCATATTAAAAGAGGAGATATTTACGAAGCCAATTTTTGTCAGGAATTTTATGCTGAAGATTCAACGATAAACCCTGTAGAAGTTTACAAACATTTGAATGAAATTTCTGAACCTCCTTTTGCTTCGTTTTTAAAAATGGAACATCAATATGCATTGTGCGCATCACCAGAAAGATATCTTAAAAAAGAGGGTGCTAAAATTATTTCTCAACCTATCAAAGGAACTGCAAAAAGGTTAATTAGTGCAATTGATGATGAGAAAATTGCATCCGATTTGTATAGAGACGAAAAGGAACGTGCAGAAAATATAATGATCGTAGATTTGGTTAGAAACGATTTGTCTAAAACAGCAAAAAAAGGGTCTGTTAACGTAGAAGAATTGTGTAAAGTCTATTCTTTTAAACAAGTGCATCAAATGATTTCTACCGTGGTTTCTGAAATTGAAGAAAACATGCATCCGGTAGAAGTTTTAAGAAGCACTTTCCCAATGGGAAGTATGACGGGCGCACCAAAAGTTTCTGCGATGAAAATCATAGAAAATCTAGAAGAAACCAAACGTGGTTTGTATTCTGGTACGATTGGCTATTTTACACCAAATAACGATTTTGATTTTAATGTGGTCATCAGAAGTATTTTGTATGATGAAGAGAAAAAATACATTTCTTATTCGGTTGGTGGCGCAATTACTGTAAAATCTTCACCCGAAAAAGAATATGAAGAATGTTTGTTAAAAGCAAAAGCAATGAAATATGTTTTATTGAATTCTAAGTAAATTAGATTTTCTATATTTATAAAGTATTAAACTTTAATCAATTCTATTAAAGATGACTTTTTCTAAAAACAGCTACAATTTATGGCTAATTGTATTCTTATTTATTTCAGGTGTTACTATTGCTCAGCATAAAAACACTCAAAAAATCTCTTATGGAAACCCATCAGAAGTCCATATGGATTCTCTCTATATGCATACCAAAGCAGATTCTATTATACATTCTGGGATACAGAATGAAGCTTTTCCAGGAGCTCAAATTTTAGTCGTAAAAAACCATACAATTATTTTCAATAAAGCTTATGGTCATCATACTTATGACAGTATTCAGGAAGTTAGTATACATGATATGTATGATTTGGCTTCAGTAACAAAAATTATTGGCCCCTTACCTGCCCTAATGAAATTACATAGCGAAAGAAAATTAGAGCTAGATAGTCCTTTTAGTACTTATTGGAAACCTTGGAAAAGAAGAAAAGATAAAAAAAATCTTACCCTTAGAGAAATTTTAGCACACCAAGCTGGCTTAAAACCATACATTGTTTTTTTAAATGAAGTATTTAGAAAAGATGGAGAAGTTAAAAAACGTTTTATGAAAGATACATCATGTAGAAGATTTAAAAATGAAGCGTATGAAGGCCTTTTTGTAAAAAACAGTTTCAAGAATAAGATGTTCCGACAAATCAATCGATCTAAAGTTTCTAATGTAAAAAAATATAAATATTCTGGCCTAAGTTTTTTGATCTATCCTGAGTTAATTACACAAATTACAAAAACAGCATATACTGATTATCTACAAGAAAACTTTTATTCCCCACTAGGAACAACAACTTTGGGGTATCGACCAAAAACCCGAAATTTCAAAAATCTTATTGTGCCCACAGAAATAGATACTATTTTTAGAAAAGGACTCACAAAAAATTGGGTTCACGATGAAAATGCGGCGCTTTTAGGAGGAATTTCTGGCAATGCTGGTTTGTTTGGCTCCTCTTTAGATTTGGCCAAAATTATGCAGATGTATGCCAATTATGGAATTTACGATGGAAAGAGATACATCTCTGAAAGTACGCTAAGAGCATTTACAAGAATTCAATATCCAGAAAATGAAAACAGAAGAGGTTTAGGTTTTGACAAACCTTTAATTGACAACGCTCAATTATCTATTCAAGAAGCATATCCTGCGCCCGAAGTGAGTCCAGAGAGTTTTGGTCATAGTGGTTTTACAGGAACTTTTGTTTGGGCAGACCCAAAGGAAGATTTGATTTTTATCTTCTTATCAAACAGGGTATATCCAAGTAGAAAAAATAGAAATATTTACAATTTAAATATCAGACCAAAACTTCAACAAGTCTTCTACAAAGCCATAAAAAATGAAGAATAATTATATACGCTATGATACTTAACAAAGAAGCACTTTTTCAAAAAACCTTAGAAAGTTTAAACGAAAAACCAACGGAACAAAATATGTTTCATAAATTTTTAGATTTGTATCCTGCAGAATGGAAACAACTAAAAGTTACTTTTTCTAAATTTAACAGAAGTAAGCAATTTGGGAAGACAATTCCATTAGCAAAACCAGAAGTTTCGATAAGAAAAGACATTCGGGTTTGGTTGAAAAAACAAAAATTATGATGCACAAGGAATTCAATTTCAACCGCTATAAAACTAATTTTTACGGACAATATTGGCATTCAGAAAATACCAAAGCAGTAGTTGTTTTAGTGCATGGTATGGGCGAACATTCTAGTCGTTACAAACATGTGGCAGAAAAATTAGTTTCTGAACACTTTGCTGTGGTAACATTTGATCATTTTGGACATGGAAAAACAGCTGGAAAACGTGGCCATAACCCGAATTTTAAAGCTGTTTTAGAAAGTATTGCCACGGTAATTGAAAAAGCCACGAAGCTGTTTCCACAAAAGCCTATTTTTCTATACGGCCATTCTATGGGCGGAAACGCAGCCATAAATTTTGTACTAAGAAAAAAGCACTCTTTAAAAGGAATTGTAGCTACAAGTCCGTTTTTAAAATTAGCTTTTCAACCACCAAAATGGAAACTTTTTGCGGCAAAAGTATTGCAAAAAATAATACCTTCCATAACAATGAAAAATGATTTAGATGCAAATCATATTTCTAGAGAAAAAGAGGAAGTAGAAAAATATAAAAACGATCCTTTAAATCATGATAAAATAAGTCCTAATTTTTCTATCGCTTTTATTGAAAGCGGAAAATGGGCCATCGAAAATGCCCATCTATTAAAAATTCCAATACTTATTTTACATGGTACTGCAGATAAGATTACAGATCCTAAGGCCAGCATCGAATTTTCAAAAAAATCAAAAAATGCTACTCACAAATTGTATGAAAACGGCTACCATGAATTGCATAACGATTTGTGTAAAGAAGAATTACAAGTAGATATTGTAAATTGGCTGAATTCTCAACTTTAAAAACCTTATTTTTGGGCTGAAAATGCTTCAAGAATTTAAAAAACATATCCAAAATAAACTTCCTTTTTTAAAGGATAAAAAACTATTAATTGCAATTTCTGGCGGTGTAGATTCTGTGGTTTTAACACATCTTTTATCTGCATTAAAATTCGATATTTCTTTGGCACATTGCAACTTTCAGTTAAGAGCAGAAGAAAGCAATTTAGATGAAACAGCTGTAAGAAATTTAGGCGATAAATTACATTTAAAAACCTTTGTTACTACTTTTCATATAGCATCAACTGGTTCAGTTCAGCTTGCTGCAAGAAAATTGCGGTATGATTGGTTTCAAAAAATCATAGAAACACATCATTTTGATGTTGTGTTAACAGCACATCATGCAGATGATAATTTAGAAACTTTTCTTATTAATTTCACACGAGGTTCTGGTTTGGATGGTTTTACAGGAATTCCAGAAATCAATGGTAATATTGTGCGTCCGTTACTGCCTTTTTCAAGAGAGGAAATTATCAATTTTGCCAGAGAAAATGCTATTCCTTGGCGAGAAGATCAAAGCAATGCGTCCACAAAATATGTTCGAAATAAGATTAGACACCAGGTTGTACCTATTTTAAAAGAAATCAATCCGAATTTATTAGACACCTTTTCTAAAACCATTGAAAATCTAACGGAAGGTAAACAAATTATTAAGGATCGGGTTGACGAAGTTTCTGAACAATTATTTTTTGAAAAAGATAAAACTTTACGATTTGATATTTCTAAGATTCAACAATTATCAAATCCGAAAGCCTATTTATATCAACTTTTAAAAAAATTTAATTTTACAGAATGGACAGATATTTACAATTTACTTTCTGCACAATCTGGGAAACAAGTTTTCTCAAAATCGCATGTTTTGTTGAAAGATAGAGAGTCTCTAATTTTATCAGAAAGAGATTTTGAAATTGTTGAAGAAGCCTCTTATTTAATTCCTAAAAATACTTTAGAAATTAAAAAGCCTGTACATTTGACTTTTGATAAAGTTGAAGAAAAATCCTCAGAGAATTTACAAACTATTTATGTAGATACCACCAAAATTTCTTTTCCTCTAATTGTAAGAAAATGGCAAAATGGCGACTATTTTTATCCTTCAGGAATGAAAGGAAAAAAGAAATTAAGTAAATATTTTAAAGACGAAAAACTATCACTTTTAGAAAAACAACAAACTTGGTTATTGTGCAACAATAATAATGCGATCATTTGGGTTATTAATAAAAGACAAGACCATAGATATATTGTTAAAAAAGATGCTAACCTGTTAAAAATTAGCTTAAAAGCAACCAAATAAAAAAGTTTTTGTATCTTTCAAAATACATCCAAAAAACACAATTATGAAAAAATTAGGGCTCTTTGTAGCATTCATAGCAATGGTTTCTTGTAAACCTGAAACAGTAATAGATTATGCAATTATTTCTGGTAAAATAGAAAATGTAGATGCTAAAAAAGCAACTATTTACAGTCAGTTTGATCCTAGTCAAAAATCTGAAATTACTTTAGCAGAAGACGGTACTTTTAAAGATACTTTAAAAATGGCTTCAGATTTTTATTTTCTTAGAGAAGGTAAAAACATGATTACTTTTTATGCGCCAAATGGCAGTAACATACATATTGAATATGATGCTAAAAAGAAAGATTCTACACTTGTTTTAACAGGAAATACAAGTAGTATTAATAACTATATTGTTCAAAAAGAGAACATTTCTAAAGAGTTACTCAAAGACATGAAAGAGATTTATATAAAAGAGGAAACTGATTTTAAAGCGCATTTATTAAAAGTAAAAACTACTAAAGAAAACCTGCTAGCTGAAACGGATGGCATTCCAGAAAATTTTAAGAAAAATGAACTAAAGAACATCAACTATGAATATTTATTTCTTTTAACGAATTATGAATCTGGACATGGTTATTATACTAAAAATAGAGTCTTTAAACATTCAGAAAGTTTTTTGAACGAATTAAAAGATGTAGCATTAGAAAATGAAAATGATTTTCTTTTTTCTCAAAACTATAGAAGAGTTGTAAGCTCAAAATTAAGAGAAAAATCGAAAGAATTGGCTAAAAAGGATTCTATCAGCAGTGGCATTGCTTATTTAACTGCAATTGCAACAATTAAAAACGAAAAAATAAAAAACAAGTTACTTTATGATGATGCTAGATATGGTATTACATACACCAATAACTTAGAAGATTATTATACATTATTTTCTGAAAATTCTACAGACGAAATGAATAATAAGAAAATTGAAACAGCTTATAACAAATTAAAGGCTTTGTCAAAAGGAAGTCCGTCACCAACATTTACGGCTTATGAAAATAATGCAGGTGGAGAAATGTCTTTAGAAGATCTAAAAGGGAAATATGTATATATAGACGTTTGGGCCACTTGGTGCGGACCTTGTATTGCAGAAATTCCTTCATTAAAAAAAGTTGAAAAAGAATTTCATGATAAAGATATTCAGTTTTTAAGTATTTCAATAGATCAAGAAAAAGACTATGATAAATGGAAAAAAATGATTGTTGATAAAGAATTAGGAGGTATTCAATTAATGGCAGACAATGCTTGGGAGTCTCAGTTTATTGAAGATTATATGATAAAAGGTATTCCTCGTTTTATTTTGTTAGATCCTCAGGGCAATATTATAAATGCAAATGCACCAAGACCTTCAGACAAAAAATTGGTTACTTTATTAAAAGATTTAAACATCTAATTTAATTACCTAATTAGAATTTACAACAATGAAAAGACCCTTTTCCTTTTTCTTATTTTTTATCATTTTTTCTACATTTTCTCAAACCGAAAACAATCCTATTGTTTGGGAATCTTCAATCAATAAAGTTTCAGACACAACATACAATGTTGTTTTTAAAGCAAGAATTTTAGAGGAATGGCATTTGTATTCGCAATACAATCCAGACGATGCCTCTCAGGCTTTAGAGATTTTAATTCCAGAAGGAGTTACTAGTTATCAATTGCTAGGCAAAGCTAAAGAAAGTAAAACTTACAAAGAATACTCTGATGTATGGGAAAAGGAAGAAATTTTCTTTAAAAATAATGCTACAATTACACAGAGCATCGAAATTTTAGATAGCAATACTACCTCCGTTACTTTAGAACTTTATGGACAGGTTTGTAAAGAGGCTTGTATACAAATTGAAGAATCTTTTTCTTTCTCTTTAGATGGAAAAAAGTTAAAAGAGGAAACCATTGTTTTAGATGATAAAAGTAAGAACTTAACGAATAATCTAAAATTAGATTTAAAAAATACAGAATTCTTAGAAAAAGAAGCAATTGACGAATCTGAAAACTCACTTTTAAATATTTTTCTCTTAGGTCTTGTTGGTGGCTTATTGGCCTTGTTAACACCTTGTGTTTTTCCAATGATTCCACTAACCGTTTCTTACTTCACAAAACAAGCTCAAAGCAAAAGTAAAGGAATCTTTAATGCTATTTTGTATGGTGTTTTTATTGTAGTTATTTACATTCTTTTAAGTGTCCCTTTTCATTTGATAGATGGTTTAGATCCGAATATCTTAAACACGATTTCTACAAACATTTGGTTAAACATCTTCTTTTTTGTCATCTTAGTGTTTTTTGCGTTTTCTTTTTTTGGCTTTTATGAAATCACGTTGCCAAGTTCTTGGGGAAACAAAATGGATTCGGCTTCAAATGTTGGCGGAATTTTAGGTACTTTCTTTATGGCGCTCACCTTAGCCATCATTTCTTTTTCATGTACTGGACCAATCTTAGGCTCTCTTTTAGCAGGTTCTTTAAGCGCTATTGGGGATCCGGCAAGTCAACTTACTGCTGGTATGACAGGTTTTGGTGTAGCTTTAGCATTGCCATTTGCGTTGTTTGCCTTGTTTCCAAACTTATTAAATTCTTTACCAAAGTCTGGTGGTTGGCTAAACACCACCAAAGTGGTTTTAGGTTTTTTAGAACTGGCTTTTGCGTTTAAATTTTTATCAAACTCTGACTTAGTTGGGCATTGGGGAATTTTAAAACGTGAAATTTTTATTGGTCTTTGGATTGTAATTTTCTCAGGATTGGCATTATATTTATTAGGAAAAATAAGGTTTCCACATGATGCACCTCTTAAAAAACTGTCTTTTTCTAGACTATCATTTGTTGTTTTAATAATTGCTTTTGTCATCTATTTAATTCCAGGAACTTTTAAAAACCCTACGTGGAATTTGAATGTGTTAAGTGGCTTCCCTCCTCCGCAGTTTTATAGTATTTATGAACAAGAAAGTGATTGCCCATTAGGCTTAAATTGTTATAAAGATTTTGACGAAGGTTTGCAAGCTGCAAAAGAAGCAAACAAACCCATTTTATTAGATTTTACAGGTTGGGCTTGTGTAAACTGTCGGAAAATGGAAGAAAATGTTTGGAGCGATCCAGCTATTTATAATATTCTTCAAAACGATTATATTCTAATTTCTTTGTATGTAGATGATAACGAAAAACAACTCCCAAAAGCAGCACAATTCGACTTTAAAAAAGAGAACGGTAACATTAAAAAGATAAAGACCTACGGAGATAAATGGTCTACATTTCAAGTCTTAAATTTTAAAAACGCTTCACAACCTTATTATATTTTAATGAATGCCGATTTAGAAATATTAAACACTCCTCAACAATATACAGATATAGAAACTTATAAAAATTGGCTGCAAAAAGGACTTGAGAATTACGATAAGTAAAGCGATCTTAGTATATTCTCTAAATTATTTTAAAATTGAAAAAAATAACCGCTGTATAGAAAATAGTGTGCAAATAGTATCTTAAATCATAAATAAATTTAATTTTTCTATTATCCTTAAAATCGCTTTAAATTTCTATCGTTTTCGTAATTAAAGAATCAATTATTCCTAAAAACCTAAGTTTTGTAACATCCCTTTTTTGTAGCTTTACCTTATAAAATTTACAAAAATGTCTGGATTACCTAAACTTGCTCGTTTCAATGAAAACGTGTTGTCTAAATATCAAATTTACAACAGTATTTTTATGACTTTGCCCTTTGACACCATTAACAATACTGGTGTTTTACTACCGCTATTTCATGAGCTATGTAAAAAAGGGTTTCAGGAAGGTAAAAATCCGACAGAAATTGTAGACGCTTTCTTTAAAAAATACCAAGAAAATCCTTCAGAAAAAGAAAAGACAGATTTATTGTTTCGCTTTATTCAATATATAGAACGTCAAGTTGTATTGTTTGATGCCATTGAAGATGCTGCATTTCCAGTAGTTAATAATATGGACGGAATTGGTACGTTAAGAAATTCTAAAGAAACTGCTTTTTTAGGTGAAAAGAAAGAAGCACTAAAAGCCTATTTAGAAGAATTTAAAGTTAGGATTGTTTTAACTGCACATCCCACACAATTTTATCCTGGTTCTGTTTTAGGAATTATCACAGATTTAGACAAAGCCATTCAAAATGACGATTTACTTTTAATTAAAAAGTTATTGGCGCAATTAGGAAAGACACCCTTTTATAAAAAAACAAAGCCTTCTCCTTTTGATGAAGCGGTTAGTTTAATCTGGTATCTAGAAAATGTATTTTACCAATCTATTCCTAAAATTTACAATTATATTCAAAACAATATCTATGATGGCAATCCTATGGATAATGAGATTATAGATCTTGGTTTTTGGCCTGGTGGAGACAGAGACGGTAATCCTTTTGTTACGACAGAAATTACATTAAATGTTGCTGAAAGACTGCGCCAAAGTATTTTAAGGAACTACTATCGAGATGTTAGAAGACTTAAAAGACGTTTTACGTTTAATGGGGTTCAAGAAATTCTGGCTAGAGTAGAAAAGAGACTTTATAAGCATGTGGTTAGGAGTTATACGAAAGTAAATTTTTCTCAAAATATTTTGTTAGAAGAATTGGCAAAAGCCAGACAGATCGTAGAAGAAAAACATCAATCTTTGTTTATAGAAGAATTAGATGATGTAATTAACAAAGTAAGAATTTTTGGGTTTCATTTTGCAACTTTAGATATTCGACAAGACAGTAGAGTGCATCACAAAGCATTTACTCAAATTGTAGAAGATTTACAAAATAGGGGTGATACTACTTTTCCAAAAAACTACAAACATCTATCTGAAGAAGAACAGATAAAAATATTAGCGGTTGTTAAAGGGAATATAGACCCGAAGATTTTAACAGATGAAATCTCGGTAGACACCATCGCATCTATGTACGCCTTAAAAGAAATTCAGCTCAGAAATGGAGAACGCGGTGCCAATCGTTATATTATTAGCAACAACCAAACGGCATTAAACGTCATGCAAACTTTTGCCATGTTAAATCTTTGTGGTTTTGAAAATGAATTGCCTGTAGATGTAATTCCACTTTTTGAAACGGTAGAAGATTTAAAAAATGCAGAAGAGGTTATGAGAACGTTATATACTAACAGAACCTATAGATACCATCTCGAAAAAAGAAAAAACAAACAAACCATTATGTTAGGTTTTTCTGACGGAACTAAAGATGGTGGCTATTTAATGGCAAACTGGGGAATTTTTAAAGCCAAAGAAGCCCTTACCAAAGTTTCTAGAGCATTTGATATTGAAGTAATTTTCTTTGATGGTCGTGGAGGACCTCCTGCACGTGGTGGTGGAAAAACGCATCAATTTTATGCTTCTTTAGGCCCTACCATAGAAGACAAAGAAATTCAACTAACCATTCAAGGACAAACCATTAGTTCTAATTTTGGAACGGAAAACTCGTCTCAATACAATTTAGAACAATTGTTAAGTTCTGGAATTAAGAATGAAGTTTTTACAAAAGATCAACTGAATGACCAACACAGAGAACTCATTGAAGATATGGCCTCTACAAGTTACAAAACCTACGTAGATTTTAAAAATCATCCGCAGTTTTTACCGTATTTAGAAAAAATGAGTACCCTAAAATACTATGCAAAAACAAATATTGGGAGTAGACCAAGCAAACGCTCTAATTCTGCAACATTAGATTTTTCTGCTCTAAGAGCCATCCCTTTTGTGGGAAGTTGGAGTCAGTTAAAACAAAATGTACCAGGATTTTTTGGTGTAGGAACTGCATTGAAAAAGTATGAAGATGCTGGTAGATTTGATGAAGTAGTTGAATTTTACAATGCATCAGATTTCTTTAAAACATTGCTTGAAAACAGTATGATGAGTTTAACGAAATCTTTCTTCGAATTAACAGCATATATGGCAGATGATGCTGAGTTTGGCGATTTCTGGAAACTGATTTATCAAGAATATAAAACATCAAAAAGGTTGCTTTTAAAACTAACGGGGCATTCCCAATTAATGGAGAATTTTCCCGTTGGAAAGGCATCTATAGAAATCAGAGAACAAATTGTATTACCGCTGTTAACTATTCAACAATTTGCTTTAAAACAAATTCAAGAATTACAAGATTCTGAAGGAAATCTCGAAAAAATAGAAGTATATGAAAAAATGGTCATGCGCTCTTTATTCGGAAACATCAATGCGAGTAGAAATTCTGCTTAACTAAAAAGAGTTTAGTTAAATAACATCAATTACATAAAATCCCCAATTGGGGATTTTTTTTAGTTCTACACTATAAATTTATAAAAGTTATGTGTTTTGATTCCACTAGAAAGAACAAACGCAAGCAGTAATAAAGCAAACTATTAAAAAATATTCCAAAAAATTAAATTTAAAATAATTTTTCAATACTTAATTTATCAGATTCACAAATCGCTTGTAAATAATCTAAAAACAATAAACTAATTATTTTATTATAAGTATTATTACTTAGTTTTGTATTTTAAATACGTAATTAATGAAACATATTATTGTCGTAGGTAACGGAATGGTTGGATATAAATTTTGCGAAAAATTTGTCAAACATCCAGAAAGTAAAAAATTTAAGATCATTGTTTTTGGTGAAGAACCAAGACCTGCCTATGATAGGGTTCATTTAAGTAAATTTTTCGAGAACCAAGATGCAAAAGCTTTAGAAATGGCGCCAGCAGCATGGTATATAGAAAATGGAATCGATTTACTTGTTAATGAACGCGTTTCTGATATCCATAGAAACACAAAAACAATCACCACCGCAAAAAATAGAGAATTCTCCTATGATTACTTAGTGTTAGCAACGGGCTCAGCTGCGTTTGTTCCTCCAATAAAAGGAGTTGAAAAAAAAGGTGTTTTTGTCTATAGAACCATCGAAGATTTAGAAGGAATGTTGGGTTATGCAGCAAAATTAAAGACGACAAAACCAAACGCAAAAGCCGCTATTTTAGGTGGAGGTTTATTGGGCTTAGAAGCAGGAAAAGCAGTAATGGATATGGGTCTAGAACCTCATATTGTAGAATTTGCCCCTAAATTGATGCCAAGACAATTAGACGCTAGAAGTAGTCAGGTATTGCAGTTGAAGTTAGAATCATTAGGCTTACATATCCATTTGAGCAAAGCAACCAATCAAATTTTAGGAAATGGTGCTATTGTAGGAATGGAATTTGGCGAAGATGATGTTTTGGCAGTAGATATGCTAGTGGTTTCCGCGGGAATTCGTCCAAGAGATGAATTGGGAAAAACAAGTGGCTTAGAAATGGGGGTTCGTGGAGGAATTGTGGTAAACAACAAAATGCAAACTTCAGATAAGTCTATTTTTGCCATTGGTGAAGTTGCTTTGTACAATCAAATGATTTATGGGTTGGTGGCTCCTGGGTATGAAATGGCGGGAATTGCTGTAAATCAAATTATTGGTAAGACAGAAAGCATCATGCCAGCAGTAATTGACATGTCTACCAAATTAAAACTAATTGGTGTAGATGTCGCAAGTTTTGGAGAACCTTTTATGCCAGCATCTAAAGGACATTCGATCATCTTTGAAAATAAAACGCAACATTTATATAAAAGAATTAACGTAAGCTTAGACGGAAAAACTTTATTAGGAGGAATTTTGGTAGGTGATGCTGCAGACTATAATATGTTGCATCAAGTATATGTAAACGGTATGAAAATTCCTGAAGATCCGTCGCAATTAATTTTACCTGTAAATGAGGGAGTTGCCTCTTTTGGAAGCGTTTTAGACTTACCAGATACTGCACAAGTTTGTTCTTGCGAAAGTATTAGCAAAGGTGACATTTGCTGTACCATAACAGAAGATGGGTATAACAATTTAGGAGAAGTAATTGCCAAAACAAAAGCAACAACAGGCTGTGGAGGCTGTAAACCCATGGTTACAGATTTGGTTAATGAAACTTTAAAATCGCTTGGAAAAGAAGTAAAAGAAACCATTTGCGAACATTTTGAGTATAACCGGCAAGAGTTGTATGATTTGGTGAAAGTAAGCCAAGTTCAAAATTATGAAGAGACATTAAATACATTTGGAAAAGGTCATGGATGTGAAATTTGTAAACCCTTAGTGGCCTCTATTTTTGCAACTGTTACGATGGAAACTGCGAATCGTCAACCCACAATTCAAGATACCAATGATCGCTTTTTGGCAAACATTCAAAGAAATGGAACCTATTCTGTAGTGCCAAGAGTTGCAGGTGGAGAAATTACTCCAGATCAACTTATTGTGATTGGAGAAGTTGCAAAAAAATACGATTTGTATACCAAAATTACAGGTGGACAAAGAATCGATTTGTTCGGCGCACAAGTGCACGAATTGCCCTTAATCTGGAAAGAACTGATTGCTGCAGGTTTTGAAAGCGGTCATGCGTACGGAAAATCTTTACGAACTGTAAAAAGTTGTGTAGGTTCAACATGGTGCAGATATGGAATGCATGAAAGTGTTACGTTTGCCATCGAAATTGAAAATAGATACAGAGGTTTGCGTTCTCCTCATAAACTAAAAGGTGGTGTTTCTGGTTGTATTAGAGAATGTGCAGAAGCCAGAGGTAAAGATTTTGGGTTGATTGCTGTTGATGGTGGCTGGAATTTATATGTCTGCGGAAATGGTGGCGCAACTCCAAAACACGCAGTTTTATTAGCCGAAAAATTAGATAACAAAACGGTGGTAAAATACTTAGATAGATTCTTAATGTTTTATATAAGAACGGCTGATCCGTTAGTTAGAACTGCGCCTTGGTTAGATAAATTAGAGGGCGGAATTAATTATTTAAAACAAGTGGTCATAGAAGATTCTTTAGGAATTGCAGCAGATTTAGATACCGAAATGCAAGGTTTGGTCAATAAATACAAATGTGAGTGGAAACAAGCTGTAGAAAATGAAGAAGTAATGAAACGTTTTAAACACTTTGTAAATTCAGATGATACAGATGATAACATTGAATTTATACCAATGCGTGAACAGAAAATGCCAAAGGCTTGGGTGTAAATAGTTAGCAGTATTCAGTTGCAGTTTTAGTAGTTGATAGATATAAAAAAATAGAGCGTTTTCCTGCAAGGTTTCAAAAACCTTGTAGGTATAAATTAAATAACTACTAAGGTTTTAAAATAAACTAAAAGTTGACAAAAAGGTGCGTTAAGGATTGAAAACTTTCGAATATCGATTGATATTCTTAACCTTTTTTTCTTATTCAGAAAAAGGGAGAGTGAAAACCCAACCATGATAGGGAAACTGTCTGAAGCAGTCAGGCGCCTAAAATAATATTTTTAAAGATGGAAAGCATACTAGAAAAATACAAAACAGTTACAGAATTACAAGTAAATAACTGGTTTAAGATTGGTAAAACATCAGATTTCCCAGAAAATAGTGGCGCTTGTATCAAACATAAAACCAAACAAATTGCGGTGTATAATTTTACAAGAACTGGCAAATGGTACGCTACCCAAAATTTATGTCCGCATAAAATGGAAATGGTACTATCTTTAGGGATGATTGGTGATAAAGAAGGAATCCCGAAAGTGGCTTGCCCAATGCATAAAAAGAATTTTTCTTTAGTAGATGGATCAAATTTAGCAGGTGAAGATTTAAAAATTGCCACCTATCCTGTAAAGATTACTAACGGAAATGTGTATATTGGCTTTTCAGATTAAATCAAAAAAATGAAGCCGACAAGATTTGAAACAGCCATTGCAATTATTGATAAAAAAAATGCTGAAGACGAAAATACTTACGAAGTTGCAGGCTTGTCATACCCAAAAGAATTACTGTATTCTCAACGAATGACGAGAAAGTTGTTGCAGTTTGAGCCAAATGCATCTAAAGCATTGCAGATTGCTGCAAGAGCACAACATATTTGCCGTTGGAAAATTCCAAGAAATGAATATCCAATGGATAGAGTTGGGTATTTAAAGTGGCGAGAAACGCTCAAAAAAATGCATGCAGAGATCACAGGAGAAATTTTGCAAGAAGTAGGATTCGATGCTCAATTTGTAGAAAGAGTCCAAAAAATAATCTTAAAAAGACGCATCAAGAAAAACGAAGAATCACAAACTTTAGAAGACACTATTTGTTTGGTTTTTTTAGATTATTATTTTGAAGAGTTTGCCGCAAAACATACAGATGAAAAGGTAATAGATATCTTAAAAAAAACGTGGGTAAAAATGTCTGACAAAGGCCACGCTGAAGCCCTACAACTTCCACTTTCTGAGAAGAGTTTTGCTTTAGTTCAAAAAGCAATTTTATAAAACGTTATACAATGACTAAAAATGGCAATTCATTAGACCAAAGAACGTTTAATAAATTAAGTCGTTTGTATATTATTGCATTAAGCACTATTGCACTTTCTGTAATTATTAGTCAAGTTTTAGTTCGTAATCACCTAGAATCACAACAAAGTGATTCTACTGTAATTAATATTGCAGGGAGACAACGAATGTTGAGTCAAAAATTAACAAAAGAAATTGTTTCACTTTCTGTTTATTCAGATAAAAAAAACAGAATTTTCCTTAAAGACAATATTAAAGAAACGCTGTATTTATGGGTAATTTCTCACCATTCTCTTCAAAAGGGAAATGATAGTTTAGGGCTTCCTAAACAAAATAGCACAAAAATTAAAAATAAGTTTAAGGCGATAAACCCTGTTTTTGATACCATTCAAAAAGCATCAGAGGAGATTGTAAAAAGATTACAAGAAAATGCCTTAATTTCTATTGATAGTTTGGACTCAAAAATTGAAAAAGTAACCCAAAATGAAGGTTCTTTTTTACAGATAATGGACGCAATTGTAAATCAATATGATTTAGAAGCTGATGAAAAAGTAGCTTGGTTGCGCAAGTTAGAATTTTTTCTAATGGTACTCACCTTATTAATTCTTTTAGGAGAATTTTTATTCATTTTCTGGCCAACGGCAAAATCTGTAAAAGCAACACTAACACAATTGTTAATGGCAGAAAAGAAAGCAAAGAAAATGGCTTTTGAGGCAGATGAATTAAGTATTTCAAAAGAAAAATCTATCAAAGAATTACGTGCACTAAGTCACGCAATGGATGAAACCTTATTGTTTGCAAGGATTGCTTCAAATGGAAGTTTAATCCACATGGGGAATAAGTTTTCTCGTTTGTTTAAAATTTCAAATTTTCAAAAAGAAACCTTCTTTTGGACTGTTTTATCGAGCAATGAAAACGAACAATTAGTGCTTGAAAATTTAATACATCGGCATAAAAAAACCGGCTGGCAAGGAGAAGTAAAAGCAACTATAAAGAACGATAAGGATATTTGGTTAGAAATGTCTATCATTCCATACAGACCTACAGAAGACAAGTCAGAATTATTAATAATAGCCTCAGAAATTACTGCAAGAAAAGCAGGACAAATAGAAATTGAAAGACTCACAAAAGAGAGTTTTGAAGAAAAAATGAGTCAACAAAAAATAATTTCAAGTAAAATTATTGAGAATCAAGAAAAAGAACAAAACAGAATTGCAAAAGACGTACATGACGGAATTGGGCAAATGCTTACTGGTTTAAAATACAATTTAGAAAGCATCAATATGAATGATATTGAGAAAACTACATTAAAAATTGAGCATTTAAAAGAACTGACTACCAATATTATAAAAGGAGTTAGAACTGCAACTTTTAACTTAACGCCACCAGAACTGTCAGATCACGGAGTGGTGCCCGCAATATCAAAACTAACAAAAGAATTAGGCAGATTAACAGGAAAAGAAATCTTATTTTTTAATAAAACCAATTTCAACCAACGATTGGATTCTTTAATAGAAATTAATATTTACAGAATTACACAAGAGGCTATTAACAATGCTATCAAATATGCAGCATCTTCTCATATTTTGGTATCTCTTTCTCATAGTAAAAACATGCTAAGCATTGTTATTGATGATGATGGAAAAGGTTTTGAACCATCCAAAGTAAAAAGAGTTAAAAATGGTGATGGTGGCATGGGCATGACGTTTATGAAAGAGCGCATTAAATACATAGATGGTAGATTATTCCTAAATTCTGAATTGGAAAAAGGGACAAGAGTTACTTTGAATATCCCGATTTAAGAGTTTTTTTTCACTTTTTTTTATTCTGATAGATTCAAATTTGTCAGAATAAAAATGTGCACTTTAAATCATCTAGTTAAAAATCTTAAATTTTAATAGAAAATGATGTTAGAAAGAATTTTTGTATTTTTGATTACGTATAATCTATAATTATGGAAGCTCTTTCAAAGAGAAATTGATTTAGTAGAAGAACAAGCTTTAAAAAATCCAATTTTGATTAATTCTATCAATAAAAACAAAGAATTAATTTTCGGATGAAAGCATATTAAAGTGGCTGTATGATATTCATTTGGCTATTGAAGAAATTGGATACGTAAATTTTAATAGCGTTGGGCTTTAGCCCATCGCCATTATTTAGAAAGCATATTGGCTTTAGCCAAATCTTTAAAAAAGAGATGTTGATTTTGAAAATTTAATTTCTAACTCAAAAGCTATCATTAGCTTAAGAAATCAAGTGATACACTCCTATGATACTATTTCTGATGAAACTATTTGGTCAATAATAATTAATCATATTCCGAAACTTAAAGAGGAAATTTAGAATTTAATTTCTAAAAATATATAAAACATCAAACAACTCAATATTTCAGTTACGTAGTTTTACTTAAAAAATACTATTTTTGTACGTATCAATTTAGTTAATTATGATAAATGTAGTTTTAGCAGACGACCACGTTTTGGTAAGAGATGGCATCAAAGCACTTTTAGAAGATCAAACAGGAATTACTGTAATTGATGAAGCTTCTAACGGAAAAGAGGCTTTAGAAGCAGTTTTAAAAAACAAACCCCATGTTTTAATTGTAGACATTCGGATGCCTGAAATGAATGGAATTGAAGTTGTTGCTGAAATGAGCAAACAGTATAAAGACGTAAAAACATTGGTGCTTTCTATGCACGACTCTGAGGAATATGTGGTACAATCTATACAAGCGGGTGCAGATGGTTATTTGTTAAAAGGAGCAAGCAAAAAAGAATTTTTAAAAGCGATTCATAAAGTGGCTTCTGGAGATAAATATTTTACAGCTGACGTTTCTACCATTATCATGAACAACTTTGTAAATGGTAATACAAATAAGGCTTTAGAAACTAAAAAAGAACCTACGGAACTTCCTTTTAAATTGACAAAAAGAGAAAGGCAAATACTTACTTTAGTCTTAGAATTAAAGAACAACAAAGACATTGCAGATGAACTTCAAATTAGCAAACGAACCGCAGAAGTACATCGTTTTAATTTGATGAAGAAATTAGCAGCCAAAAACCTAATGGAATTGACGAATAAAGCCAAAAAATACTCCCTTTTTTAAGTATTTTATATTGCCTATTTTTCTTTACTTATTATTTTTTAACAAGGTTTTTAAGATATTCTCAAATATCAATTCCCTATTTATCAATCTCATAATTTTACGATAATTACGTATTTTTAGATATAAATATTAAGTATTTATACTTAGTTTTGTTTTGTAAAATAGGTATTATGTCAACTTTAGTTCAAAAGAAAGCAACAACATTAAATTTACTCGACTTTAAAAATGTATCAACACGTACATTTTGGATCACCTCCATATCTTTCTTTATGTGCTTTTTTGCTTGGTTTGGCATTGTTCCTTTTATGCCAGATGTTGTAAAAGATTTAGGCTTAACTCCAGATCAAAAATGGAATTCCATCATTTTAGCCGTTTCAGGAACCGTTTTTGCACGTTTACTTATTGGTAAATTGTGCGATACATACGGCCCCAGATTGTGCTATACCTGGTTACTAATGTTAGGTGCAATTCCTGTAATTTTATGCGGATCTGTACAAACACCCAATCAATTTTTAATCTGTAGATTATTCATCGGTTTTATTGGTGCTTCCTTTGTCATCACACAAGTGCACACTTCATTAATGTTTGCACCAAATATAGTTGGTACCGCAAATGCAACTTCTGCAGGCTGGGGAAATTTAGGCGGAGGAGCCAATAGATTGGGAATGCCATTAATAGCCGCAGCCGTTGTTAGTTTTGGTGTTGCAGATGCTGAAGCTTGGAGATATGCAATGGTAATTGCAGGGATTATTTGCTTTTTAATGGGAATTGTATATTTCTTTTTTACTCAAGACACACCGCAAGGAAATTTCAAAGAATTAAAGGCTACTGGTCAAATGATTGTTGTAAAAAAAGAGCAAATCAATTTTTTAACCGTTTTAAAAGATTATAGAGTTTGGATTCTTTTTGTGGTCTACGCTGCAAGTTTCGGAATCGAATTAACAGTATATGGAACCATGGATGATTACCTACAGAATACCTTTCAATTAGAAAGAATAACGGCGGGAAATATTGTATTATCATTTGCTTTAATGAATATTTTTGCAAGAACTTTAGGTGGTTTTTTTGGTGATAAATTCGGAAAATTAAAAGGCCTAAGAGGTCGTGTTTTATTCTTGTCTTTTATTTTAACAATCCAAGGAATTATGCTCATTTCTTTCTCAGGAGCCACCAGTTTAATTGTTGGTGTAATCTTATTAATTTTATTTAGCTTAAGTGTTCAGATGGCAGAAGGTGCCACTTTTTCTGTAGTGCCTTTTATCAATAAAAAAGCAGTTGGTACGGTTTCTGGAATTGTGGGAGCTGGAGGAAATGTAGGCGCTTTTTTAGCAGCAATGTTGTTAAAATCAAAATCTGCAGTTGCAGAAAAAGCAGCTATTTTATCCAATGAAAGTTTTGGAGAAGAAATCATAAAAAATGCACAATCTGTAGCTTCTTCAGCTGCCGTTTCCAGTGGATATTTACGCATTGGTTTTGTCGTGGTAGTTACAGGTATTATTGCTTTAGCTATTAAATTTTCAACAGAGGAAGAGGAAAATGAAGCACCATCTCTTGTAAAAAAGACAAAACAAAAATTAACTCCAATACCTGTAAAAAGCTAATTATAAGGGTGCTTTTTTATCGATTTAGAAATTAGAAATCCTTTTTTTAAAGGATTCAGAATAATAAAGTCAACCTTTGGCTAGTCAACTTTTAATGTCGTATTTAGTGTAAAATCTTGGTCTAAAATGATAAAAAATAAAGTGAAAACAACCTGTTCTTATTGTGGCGTTGGTTGTGGAATTATCGTAACAAAAGACATCAACAACAAGGTTTTTGTTGAAGGCGATAAAGACCATCCTGTAAACAAAGGAATGTTATGTTCTAAAGGGATGAACCTACATTATGTTGCCAATGACGTTTCTGACAGAATTTTATATCCAGAAATGCGATGGAGCCGTTCGCATCCTCGTGAGCGCGTAAGTTGGGATACTGCTTTAGATAGAGCTGCCAACGTATTTAAATCTATCATTAAAAAACACGGTGCAGATAGTGTTGCTTTTTATGTTTCTGGGCAGAGTTTAACCGAAGAATACTACATTGCCAATAAATTAACAAAAGGTTTTCTAGGCACTAATAATATAGATACCAATTCGCGCTTATGTATGAGTTCTGCTGTGGTGGGTTACAAAAAAACATTTGGCGAAGACAGTGTACCCATTTCGTATGAAGATATCGAACTGGCAGATACTTTTTTAATTACAGGTGCAAATCCTGCATGGTGTCATCCTATTTTATTTAGACGTATTGAAAAGCGGAAAGAGGAAAATAAGAACGTAAAAATTATTGTAATCGATCCTCGTAAAACCGACTCAGCCAATTTTGCAGACCTACACTTGCAGTTGACACCTGGTACAGATGTTATTTTATACAATGCTATTGGAAGACATTTATATAAAAGTGGTCTAATTGATGAAAACTTTATCAAAAAACATACGCTAGGTTTTGACGGTTATAAGAAAGTTATTTTTGGAACAACGCTGAGACAGGCTTCAAGAATCTGTAGAATACCAGAAAAAGACATCCAAAAAGCAGCAGAAATGATTGGGTTGTCTAAAGGGTTTATCAGTATGTGGGCAATGGGTTTAAATCAAAGTGTTATTGGTACAGACAAAAATACATCACTTTTAAATTTATCTTTAATAACAGGACACGTTGGAAAACCAGGTTCAGGCCCTTTTTCATTAACTGGACAACCAAATGCCATGGGGGGACGTGAAGTTGGCGGAATGGCAAATTTATTGGCAGTTCATAAAGATTTATACAACGAAGAGCACAGAAGAGAAGTTGCCCAATTTTGGGGGGTTGATAAAATATCACCAAAACCAGGACTCACAGCTACAGAAATGTTTGATGCTTTAGAAAGCGGAAAGCTAAAAGCCGTTTGGATTGTTTGTACAAATCCGTTAGTAAGTATGCCAAATTCGCATCAAATAGAAAAAGCAATGGCAAAGTCTAAGTTTGTGGTGGTACAAGAAATTTCTCATAAATCAGATACTTTAAACTATGCCGATTTGGTATTGCCAGCTGCAGCTTGGTTAGAGAAAGAAGGAACGATGACCAATTCTGAACGAAGAATTTCCTATTTACCAAAAGAAATTGAAGCCCCAGGAGAAGCAAGACCAGATGTAGAAATTTTATGTGATTTTGCCCAAAGAATGGGATTTAGAGGATTCAATTATAATGGTGCGGCAGAAATTTATGACGAATATGCAGCGATGACCAAAGGCACAAATATTGATGTTTCTTTCTTAAATTACGAACGTTTAAAAACAGAAGGAACCTTTCAATGGCCTGTAAATGCATATCGTCATAAAGGAACAGCTCGCTTATTTCAAGATAAAAAATTCTATACACCTTCAAAAAAAGCCATTTTTAATATTCCATCCACCATAGAAAATACTTCTGTAAAAACAACTGACAAATTTCCATTGATATTGACCACAGGTCGTGTTCGAGATCAGTGGCATACCATGACAAAAACAGGAAAAGTATCAAGATTAAAAACACATTATTCCAAACCCGTTTTAGAAATTCATCCTGTAGATGCCTATTTGAATAGTATTAAAGATGGAGACATTACCGAAATTAAAAGCTCAAATGGTGTTGTAAGAGTTCGCTCAAAAATTACAGATGCTATTAAAGAAGGTGTTGTTTTTCTGCCAATGCATTGGGGAAAAGTATTACAAAGCAATTTAAATAGAGCTAACAATTTAACGAATACGCATATAGATCCTATTTCAAAAGAACCCGATTTTAAGTTTACTTCTGTTTCGGTTTCTAAATATAAAAAGCCAAAAGAAAAAATTGTAATTGCTGGCGCAGGAGCTGCCGCATTTCGATTTTTACAAAACTATAGAGATTATAATGAGGTGGATGAGATTCACGTATTTTCAAAAGAAGCTAACTTATTTTACAACCGCGTTTTATTGCCAGAATATATTACTGAAGAATTGACTTGGGAACAGTTGTTAAAAATTAAAAATGCCGAATTAAATAATTTGGCTATTAAAATTCACGCAGAAACTACTATTGAAAAGATCGATAAAGAAAATAAAACAGTTACAGATTCTAATGGTGAAACACATGCTTTTGACAAACTTGTTTTAGCAACAGGAAGTAGCGCTTTTATTCCAAAAGATGTTCAAATAGATTTGCCTGGAAGGTTTACAATGCGTGATAAAAAGGATGCAGATACATTTAAAAAATACTTAGAAAATACTGGTTTACCACCAGAAAAACAGCATGTTGTTATTGTTGGTGGAGGCTTGTTAGGCCTAGAATTGGCGGCAGCAATGAAACACAAAAATGTAAAAATTACCATTGTGCAAAGAGCATCTAGATTAATGGAACGCCAGCTAGATAAAATTTCGAGCAAATTATTATCTCTAGATGTGCAAGAAAAAGGCATTCAAATTTATTTTGACAATGAAGTAAGTACCGTTTTTAATGATGAAGATTCGGGAGAATTAACCATCAACCTTAAAAGTGGAAAATACATTACAGCAAATGCAATTGTATACGCAATTGGTACAAGGCCAAATATAGAAATTGCTAAAAATAACGGAATTATTTGCGGTCTGGGCGTAAAAGTAAATCAGCATTTACAATCTTCACATCCAGACATTTTTGCGGTTGGAGAAATCGCAGAATACAACAATAAATTATTCGGAATTACCTCTGCAGCAGAAGAACAAGCAGGTATCTTAGCCAATTTTATTGCAGGTGATATTAGTGAAGCCTACAGAGGTTCTGTGTTGATGAACATCTTAAAATTTAACGATTTAAACTTGTGCAGTATTGGTGAAATTACCGTTCCAGATAACGACCCAAGTTATGAAGAAATTATTTTTACAGACATTTCAAAACGCTATTATAAAAAGTGTATTGTTAAAGATGATCTATTAATTGGCGCTGTTTTAATGGGTGATAAAAATGAATTTGCCGAATTTAAAACCATGATTGAAAGCAAAATTGAGATGTCTGACAAACGAAATACACTGTTAAGAGGCACCTCAAACGGCACACCAGTTTTAGGGAAATTAGTCTGCTCTTGTAGTCAAGTTGGAGAAGGAAATATCCAAGAAGCCATTCAAAAAGGATGTACAAATTTTACCCAATTGTGCAACAAAACAGGCGCGGGTTTAGGCTGTGGAAGTTGTAAAACAGAAGTAAGAGAAATATTGAATAATGCAAAGGTAGCAATATGAGCAAACAATTAAATAGAATCATCGTAAAAGGGGGCGTTTTATCTCCTGGAGAACTCAAATACATTTGCGAGTCTGTAGAAAGTTTAGGCTTAAAAACGATTTCTTTTGGATCTAGACAAGATATTTTATTACCCAAAAAGATAAACTCAGAAAAGCTTGTTCAGTTTGATAAATTCCAAATAGTAGAAGCTGATGAAGTGGGTGTAGAAAATATTGTATCCTCTTATGTTTGTGCAGATATTTTTCCGAGTACTTCTTGGTTAACAGGAGATCGATACTTGTATCTTTTAGAGCAGTTTCATTCAAAATCAAAATTAAAAATCAATCTTACAGATCCCAAACAACGTTTGGTACCTTTATTTACCGGTCATATAAATTTCATCGCTTCAGAACACGAAGATTATTGGTATTTATATATAAGACTTCCACAATGGAAAAAAACGCAATTGTATCCTGCATTAATTTATAGCTGGGATCTAGACAAAATTGAAGCTGCTATCGAACATATACTGCAAGAAGAGCCAGAAACCATTGAAACTATTTTTGAATTGGTGAATGATGCAATAGACACCAACAATAGAACTGTAGACAAGCCACTAGAAGTTCCTTTTTACCCTTTCCCCTATTTTGAAGGAATGAATAAAATTGGAATGGACAAATATTGGCTAGGACTCTATTGGAGAAACAACAAGTATGATGTTTCTTTCCTAAAAGAAATGTGCGAATTATGTTCAGAAAATAAAATTGGTAAAATATCTATTACACCTTGGAAATCTTTTATAGTAAAAGGAATTCCAAGAGAATCTAAATTAATCTGGGAAAAATTTTTAGGAAAAAGAGGCATCAATGTGCGTCATTCTATGTTAGAATTAAATTGGCATTTGCCTGTGGCTCATAAAGATGCTTTAAACTTAAAAAAATACTTAGTTTCTAATTTTGATCAAAATGATATTAGTACCTATGGTTTAACATTCGGAATTACAGATTACAACAAAACCTCCTATTATTTTACATCTATTGTTGTTGAGAAAAACAAACAACCAGAAATGGTTGGAAGTTTTCAAACAAGAGCTACTTATAATTTATTATATGCTAAAAATTTTGACCCGAATACAAGACACTATATCATACATGTTCAGGATGTAGACAAAGTAGAATTACCAGAGTTACTGATGGAGTTAAGTCAGCTGTATTTTGATCAATTGGGAAATGAAAAAAAGGAAGAAATAGAAATTGAAGTACAAAAAGAAACTACTGAATTAGAAGTATATCAATGTCAAGATTGTTACACTATTTATGATGAAGCTTTTGGAGACATCACCCAGAATATCCCTGCAAAAATTATGTTTCATAAACTTCCAGAAAGTTATGAATGCGCTCTTTGTGAAGCGCCAAAGACAAATTTCAAGAAAAAAATTTTAGTTAAATAAAATATCATAGACAAAGATTTGCTTTTACATCAAAACATAGCGTTAAAAAATACAAGAAAAATAGCAACCGATTTTTCTTGTGCTTCTTGTAATAATCACAACTGTTTGATAAAAAAGAATTTAAAAAACTTGTCAAGTGCAACTTTTGCAAATCCTAAAAAAACCTTAAAGTGCAAAAAGGGACAGCAATTTATTATTGAAGGTGCTCCTGTAAATGGCTTGTTTTTTATCTTAAAAGGAACCGTAAAAGTTTTTAGAACTGGTATAAATGGACGCGAACAAATAGTTCGTTTTGCCAAAGAAGGAGAAATTATTGGGCATCGTGGTTTTGGTACAGAAGAATACTATTCCATTGGCGCCATTGCTTTACAAGATGCAGTCTTATGCTATTTTTCTAAAAATCATTTGCAAAAAGCATTATTAGAAAACCCTCAGTTTTCTTACGATATGATGCTTTTTTATGCAAACGAATTAAACAGAAGCGAATCTAAAGTAAAATCTATCTCTCAAATGACAGTGCGTGAACGTGTTATTGATACTTTATTGTACATCCACAGAAAATTTGGCAACCTAAGAGACTATCTAAACTTACCTTTAAGCAGAAAAGAATATGCAGATTATGCAGGAACTACAGAAGAACAAGTGATTAGAATTTTTTCTACACTCAAAAAAGAAGGATTAATTTCAGCCAAAGGAAAAAAAATTGGCATCGTTAATCTTCAAGTTTTAAAGAATGAAATCAGTGAGCATAGTTATTATTTAGACTCTTAATGTTTTCTTATAGACTTGTATGTCTGGTTAAGGTTAGAGAAAAAAAACCTCAAAACTTATTATATCCGTTGAATAACAAAAAAGTCTTCTACAGGCTCCTGACTGACAAGTAGCTTTTTAATTGATATTTATAAAATCACAATTAATAGTAACAAAGCTATACTAAGCTTGTAGAAGTGTTTTTAAAAAATAAATAAAGTTTTCGAAATCTACTTCTATACATCCTTATCGCAGACCCTTCAGCTTTTAAAACCTGAAGGGTCTTTTAGGTAGAGAAAATTCCATAGGAGCAAGTACGTAGAATAGTTACGTATATTTTTATTTTGTGTACCTATTTAAATATCAGATATATAAATTTATTACATGCTTTATAGCAGGTTTTAATATGTTTTAAAAAGAGGTTTTAGTATGGGGAATCTCATAAAATAGCATTGAATCTACTTATATATTTGCTTAAAAATAAGTATTAATACGTATATTACTAAAACTTACTAAAAATGAAATGGCTAATTAAAAAATCGACTTATATTTTACCAGCAGTATTGTTATTATTTGCTTGTGGTGGTAAAGAAGCAAAAAAGACTGCAACCACTCTTGAGACAAAGACATCAAAAACTACACAATTAGACATTGAAAAACCTCAATTAACGTTTGGCTTTATCAAATTAACAGATATGGCTCCTTTGGCCATTGCTAAAGAAAAAGGGTTTTTCGAAGACGAAGGATTATTTGTTTCTGTAGAAGCACAATCTAATTGGAAAAACGTGTTAGACAGAGTTATTGACGGGCAACTAGATGGATCTCATATGTTAGCGGGGCAACCCATTGCTGCTGGTGCAGGTTTTGGACGTCAAGCAAAATTAGTAACTCCTTTTTCTATGGATTTAAACGGAAACGGAATTACAGTTTCTAATGATGTTTGGTCTAAAATGAAGCCAAACGTACCAAAAGACGATGAAGGAAAACCAATTCACCCTATTAAAGCAGACGCTTTAAAACCAGTAATTACAGCGTATAAAAACGCTGGAAAAGCTTTTAAAATGGGAATGGTTTTTCCAGTATCTACTCATAATTATGAAATTAGATATTGGTTGGCAGCAGCAGGAATTCACCCAGGAATGTATACCAAAGAAAATGTGCAAGGTCAAATTGATGCAGAGGTCTTATTATCTGTAACACCACCACCACAAATGCCAGCAACCTTAGAAGCAGGCACCATTTATGGGTATTGTGTGGGTGAACCGTGGAACCAACAAGCTGTTTTTAAAGGAATTGGCGTTCCTGTAGTAACAAACTATGATATCTGGAAAAACAACCCAGAGAAGGTATTTGTAATGACGCAAAAATTTGTTGATGAAAATCCGAATACGGCAATTGCCGTAACCAAGGCATTAATTAGAGCAGGAAAATGGTTGGATGAAACAGAAAACAGAAAAGAAGCTGTAAAAATCTTGTCAATGTCGCAATATGTAGGTGCACCAGAAGCAGTTTTAGCAAACTCTATGACAGGTACTTTTGAATTTGAAAAAGGAGACAAACGAAACATGCCAGATTTTAATGTATTTTATAAATACGATGCCACCTATCCTTTCTATTCTGATGGCATTTGGTTCTTGACACAAATGAGAAGATGGGGACAAATTCCTGATGCAAAACCAGCAGATTGGTATGCTAAAACAATCAAAGATATTTACAGACCAGACATTTGGAAAAAAGCAGCAGCATTGTTAGTGGAAGAAGGAAACATTCCAGCAAAAGACATTCCAACCACAGATGGTTATAAACCAGCAACTGCAGATTTTATTGACGGAACTTCTTATGACGCAAAAGACCCTATAGGATACATTAACAGTTTTAAAATAGGAAACAAAGATAAATCTATACAATAATTGACTTTGTTATTCCGAATGCTATCAAAAATAAAATATATTTTATTTGAAGATATCAAGCAGAGTTTATGAGAAGGAATCTCAATATTCCTAAGATTTCTTGTCGATCTTACCTCACTCTGTCGAAATGACACATACCCAAATTAAGCTAATTATAAAATATATAAATTATGAAAGCAATCACATTAGGAAGTTTCTCTAAATTTGTGGGATTGGATTTTTTTACAAGCTTAAAAAATCTTTTTACTGGTAAGTTAGCAAAAGAAGATTTTAAAAAATTCTTGCGTAAAGTAATTGTTCCACTGGCTTCCATTTTAATATTTGTTGGACTCTGGCATTTAGGCGCAAAATCACTGTACAATATTGAAGCAACATTTAGAATTGAAAAAGCTTTAAAAGATCAAGGTCCAGTAGCTGCAGCTGCACTAAAAACTTGTATTGCTTCTGGGCAAGCAAGTTGTCAACCAAATACGTTGCCCTCTCCTACACAAGTTTGGGATTCATTTCAGTCATTATTAAGAGACCATCGTATTATTAATGCAGACAAAGCTGCTTTTATAGAAAAGACAGCCACTTTAAATACTAAAAGAATAGCAGCAGGTAAAAATGCAATTACCTATACAGGAAGACCTTCTTTTGTAGATCAGATATTTAGAAGTTTACAAACTGTTTTTGCTGGTTTTCTATTGGCATTATTTATTGCAGTCCCGTTAGGAATTTTTATCGGATTGAGCCCAACTTTAAAAAGTGCATTCAATTGGTTTATTCAAATTTTTAAACCAGTATCTCCAGTGGTTTGGTATTTATTAGTTTTTATGATTGTAAAAACATTACTAATAGATTCTAATGAAGATAGCTCATTTACCATTTCGTTTATAAGTGTTGGGTTGTGTGCTATGTGGGCAACTTTGGTAAATACGGCTATGGGGGTTTCTTCTGTAGATAAAGATTATATAAATGTTGCAAAAGTTTTAAAATTAGGCACTTTTCAAAAGATATTTAAAGTAGTACTCCCCTCTTCTCTTCCCTTAATTTTTACAGGATTAAAAATCACATTATCTGTTGCTTGGATGGTTTTAATTGCCATTGAATTGTTGGCACAGAGCCCTGGTTTGGGATTGTTTGTTTGGGAAGAGTTTCAGAATGGTGCAAATGATTCGAACGCTAAAATTATTGTTGCCATGTTTGTTATTGGCATCATTGGTTTTTTGTTAGACAGGTTCATGTTAACCATACAAAATTGGGTGTCTTTTGATAAAACAGATGCGATTTAAAAGTAACGAGTGATTTGCGTTAGGGATTGAAATGGAAATCCTTTTTTCTGTCAGTTCGAGTGCCACGCTTTTTTGCGTGGTGTATCGAGAACAAAGAAAAAAGATTGTAATGGAAAGCCCGACCTTTTTAGGGAACGCCCAAATATAAATACATAAAAATGGCATATTTAGAACTACATAATATTTACAAAACCTACGGTCAAGGAGCTCACGAGACAGAAGTGCTGTCGAACATCAACTTAAAAATAGAAGAAGGAGAATTTGTTGCTATTGTTGGTTTTACAGGAAGCGGAAAAACAACTTTGGTCAACCTAATCAATGGGTTATTAGCACCTACGAGTGGTAGCATTTTATTTAAAGGAGTACCTGTCTCTGGAACAAGTCACGAACGTGGCGTGATCTTTCAAAATTACTCATTATTACCTTGGTTAACGGTCGGGCAAAATATCTTAATGGCTGTCAAAGAAGCATTTCCGAAGAAAAGTAAATCAGCACTTAATGAAATAGTAGCAAGCTATGTAGCAATGGTGAATTTAACGCCAGCCATCAATAAAAGACCGAAAGAATTATCTGGTGGTATGCGTCAAAGAGTTGCCGTTGCAAGAGCCTTGGCAATGAAACCAGAGATGATTATTATGGATGAGCCTTTAGGCGCTTTAGATGCTTTAACAAGAGGAAATTTACAAGATGAAATTTTAAATATCTGGGGAAAAGATAAAAGAACTGCTTTATTAATTACCAATGATGTAGATGAAGGAATTTATATGGCAGACAGAATTATTCCTTTGCGCCCAGGTCCTAGAGCAACTTTAGGACCCGAGTTTAAAATAGATTTAGAGCGTCCTAGAGATAAAACAGCACTGAATGATAATGCCAGTTTTAAAAAAACCAGAAATGCCATTATTGAGTATTTAATGGATATTGGTGATGCCAGAAAATCAGAAGCAAAAGAACCCGTTATTTTGCCAGATTTAGCACCAAAAAGTTTTGTGAAATATTTTTAAAAATCAAAAAATAATGAATACAAAAACAATACTACAAGAAACAGAAAACGGCCTTTTTCCACCTTCAAAAGTAATGTTAGATATCAGAGATTTAAAAAAAGTATATCCAACTTCAAAAGGAGATTATATTGTGTTAGAAAATTTAAATCTCAAAATTATGAAAGAAGAATTTGTAACCATTATTGGGCATTCAGGTTGTGGCAAAACAACAATGCTTTCTATGATTGCAGGTTTAAATCCAATTTCTGGAGGAAACATTGCTGTTCTTGGAAAGCATATCAAAGGTCCTGGTCCAGATAGAGGTGTTATTTTTCAATCGCCAAGTTTAATGCCTTGGATGACTTCCTTACAAAATGTATTGTTGGGCGTAAAGAAAGTTTTTCCGCATGCAACAAAATCGCAAAGAAAAGATATTGCAAAATATTATTTACAAAAAGTAGGGCTAGAAGATTCTTTTTATAAAAAAGCAAGTGAATTATCTCAAGGAATGCAACAAAGAGTTGGTATTGCAAGGGCATTTGCGATCAAACCAAAAGTACTTTTATTAGATGAACCTTTTGGAATGCTAGATTCTTTAACAAGAGGAGAACTACAAGACATTTTAATAGAAATCTGGAACAAAGAAAAAATTACAGCCGTTATGATTACACATGATGTGGATGAAGCTATTTTTTTAGCAGACAGGGTAATAATGATGACCAGTGGACCCAAAGCAAAAATTGGAGATATTTTAGACATCGGTTTTGAAAGACCAAGAACAAGAAAATCTGTCTTAGAACACAACGATTACTATACCTACAGAAAACACCTAATTGACTTTCTAGAACATTAAGAACAAATATATTTAAAACAAAAACAATGAAAAAACAATACATTATTTTAGGCCTATTGCTAGCAAGTTTCCAACTTACCAAAGCACAATTTACCTTAGAAGGAGAATTTAGACCAAGAACAGAATATCGTCACGGATTTGGGGACCTAATTCCAGAGGAAACAGATGCAGGTTTCGGAATTTCTACTAGAGCAAGACTAAATGCAGGTTTTATGACAGACAATTACTGGGTATATATTAGCCTGCAAGATGTAATGGTTTGGGGAGAAAACAGGCAAATTTTACCGTACGATCAAAACAACTCGTTTGCAATTTTTCAAGCGTGGGCAGAAATAAAATTAGGCGAAAATACATCCACAAAAATTGGGCGACAAATACTTTCTTATGATGATCAAAGAATTCTAGGAGGACTCGATTGGGCGCAACAAGGTCGTAATCATGATGCCGCTTTGATCAAATATAAAAAGGACAAATTTATGTTAGATTTTGCATTGGCTTTTAACCAAGATTATTCAAATCCAACGGGTTTTATAAATGCAGGAACAGCATACAACACCACAGGATTTTTCTCTTATAAAACCATGCAGATGCTATACCTCAAACAACAATGGGAAAAATTTTCTGGAAGTTTATTATTGATGAATAACGGATTTCAAGAATTTGATACCAATAACGATGCAGATGGTGTCAGCAATTTACAAACTTTAGGAACGCATATAAACTATAAAAGCGGCAATTTTGGACTGGCTGCAAACGCATTTATTCAAACAGGAAAACGCCAAGGAGAAGTCACTGTAAAAGGTGCTTACTTATTAGGTCTGGATGCCACTTTTAAAGCTTCATCAAAAATTGGCTTTGGTGTTGGCGTAGAGATGATTAGTGGTAATGATGCAGATACTGGAGAAACGGGTGCGTTTTTCCCACTATATGGAACCAATCATAAATTCAACGGTTTGATGGATTATTTTTATGTTGGAAATCACGCAAATTCAGTTGGTTTGATAGACCTTCATGCAAGTGCAAATTTTACATTCAACAAATCTTCGAGTTTGATGGTAAAAGCTTTAAATTTTAGAGGAGAACAAGCATTGGCAAGTGGAGAAAAAGCATTGGGAACAGAATTAGATATCGTCTATAAAAAGAAATTTAAAGGCTTTGCATTGGTTGCAGGATATGCTCACATGTTTGCCGCAGATGGCATGTACGAGTTAAAAGGAATTACAGAAACCGCAGCCGCTGATACTCAGAATTGGGCATGGGCGATGTTGGTTATAAAGCCTAAATTTTTAAATTAAAAATCGTTCTTTTTTAATTTTGATAATTGAAAGAATCTCTACTTAGAGGTTCTTTCATTTTTTTTAAATATTTTTTTTATCTTTAACACAAAAAAAATGCTTGTAAAAGTCTACGGATCAGCTGTTTTTGGTATTGAAGCTACTACAATTACTGTAGAAGTAAATATCGATAAAGGTATTGGATATCATTTGGTGGGTTTACCAGACAATGCTGTTCGTGAGAGCTCTTACAGAATTTCCGCCGCCTTAAATAACAACTCGTACAAACTTCCAGGAAAGAAAATCATTATAAACATGGCACCCGCAGACATCCGTAAAGAAGGGGCTGCCTATGATTTAACGCTTGCCATCGGAATTTTAGCAGCTTCCAATCAGATAAAATCAGCACATATAAATGAATACATTATTATGGGAGAACTTTCTTTAGATGGAAGTTTACAGCCCATAAGAGGTGCCTTACCCATTGCTATTAAAGCGAGAGAAGAAGGGTTTAAATATTTAATCCTTCCGAAAGCAAACGCAAAAGAAGCCGCCATTGTAGACAATTTAGAAATTTTAGGCGTAGAAAACATCTTAGAAGTAATCCATCATTTTAATGGCGATCAAAAGATTGAACCAATTCTTGTAGATACACGGGCAGAGTTTTATAAAAATATCGACTTTCCAGAATTTGATTTTTCTGATGTAAAGGGACAAGAATCTATCAAACGCTGTATGGAAATTGCTGCAGCTGGTGGCCATAATATTATTCTCATTGGCCCTCCAGGATCTGGAAAAACAATGCTCGCCAAAAGGTTGCCTTCAATTCTACCACCAATGACTTTACATGAAGCTTTAGAAACTACAAAAATTCATTCTGTAGTTGGTAAAACAAAAAATGAAGGCTTGCTATATCAGCGCCCTTTTAGAAGTCCACATCACACCATTTCTAACGTAGCATTGGTGGGTGGCGGTCAATACCCAAGACCTGGAGAAATTTCACTTTCTCATAATGGCGTGTTATTTTTGGACGAATTACCCGAATTTAAAAGAGATGTTTTAGAAGTGATGCGTCAACCTTTAGAAGACAGAGATGTTACTATTTCTAGGGCAAAATTTACCGTTACCTATCCGTGTAGTTTTATGTTGGTGGCGAGTATGAACCCGAGTCCGTCTGGTTTTTTTAATGACCCAAACAGTCCTATGACCTCTTCGCCACAAGAAATGCAACGGTATTTGAGTAAAATTTCTGGGCCTTTGTTAGACAGAATCGATATTCATATAGAAGTAACTCCGGTTCCTTTTGAAAAATTATCCGAAGAAAGAAAAGGAGAATCTTCCGTAGCAATTAGAAAACGAGTCACGGCATCTAGAGAAATACAATCAGAACGTTTTATAGATTTTGAAAACGTGCATTACAATGCGCAGATGAATGTAAAACAAATTCGGAAATTCTGTAAACTATCTGATGAAAGCAAAACACTTTTAAAAACAGCCATGGAAAAACTAAACTTATCTGCCAGAGCCTATGATAGAATTTTAAAAGTTTCTAGAACCATTGCAGATTTAGCTAATGAAAGTGATATTTCTCCAGATCACATCGCAGAAGCCATTCAATATAGAAGTTTAGATAGAGAGGGTTGGTTGGGCTAATTGTTTATTTCCGATTTATAAAACCATTATATTTTATTGGTACTTTGTTGTAAAGAAAGTACCTTTACCTGTTGTGCATTTTGATAAATTCTGTCAATTCGAGTGAATTTCACGATTGAAATAAGTGAAATTTGTATCGAGAATAAGAATTTTCATTTCTAAACTAGTTCTCGATACGATTTTTTTTATCAAAAATCACTCGAACTGACATTTTGGAATACATTTAACTCAAAATGCACAATGGGTTTACCTTTATATCTGAATAACGCATACGCTTAAAATTTATGGACATAAAATTAGCAGTACTGATAGATGGTGATAATATTCCATCTGCTTATGTAAAAGAAATGATGGAAGAAATTGCCAAGTATGGCAACCCAACCATAAAACGTATTTACGGGGATTGGACCAAGCCCCATTTGTCGAAATGGAAAAATATGTTACTAGAAAATGCCATAACACCCATACAGCAATACGCATATACCATTGGTAAAAATGCAACAGATTCTGCGATGATTATAGATGCTATGGATATTTTATATTCAGAGAAAGTAGACGGATTCTGTTTGGTTTCTAGTGATAGTGATTTTACCCGTTTGGCAACCCGTTTGCGGGAAGCAGGAATGAAAGTATATGGTCTTGGAGAAAAGAAAACGCCAAATCCTTTTATTGTAGCCTGCGACAAATTTATTTATATCGAGATTTTAAAACAAAAAGCTTTAGAAAATGAAGAAGAATCTACAGAGACAACCTCAATTTCTAAAAACGAATACGATAAAATAACACAAAAAGAAATTAAATTTATAGCCGCCACTATAGATGATGTTGCAGACGATGATGGTTGGGCATTTTTGGGAGATGTTGGCAGTTTGCTTCAAAAAAAACAACCTAATTTCGACGCTAGAAATTACGGTTTTCAGAAATTAACCCCGTTAATTAAATCGATCAACGCTTTTGAAATAGAAAGACGAGAAGCTTCAAAAGGGCGTATAAAACTAATTTATGTAAAAATTAAAGAGGTTAAATCTAAGGGCAAGAAAAGATAGCAGCTCTATTGTTAACATATAATGCTGGTGCTTAAAGTCACTTAAAAGACAAAAATTAGTTCATTTTTTCCAATACTCTTAAATAAAGAAGCATCTCAATAGAGATGTTTTTTTATGTTTTAAAATAGCAAAAACTTATAGCAGTATCTCACACATTTAATATTATTTAGTCTTACTACTACAAAAAAATAAAAACTTTAGCATTTGAGTTAAATTACAAATCTTATGAATTAATTTAAAAACGAAGGTTCCTATAAATTTGTAGTGTATAAAAACATAAGATGTAAAACATTTAGCATCTCTAAAAAAATAGATGGCTATTAAAAAAAAAGAAAATTATGAGTACTTACACAGAAGAAGTTGGAGAAAAATTAAACGCATTATTAGAAAAAACATACGATGCAGAAAAAGGTTTTAAAAAAGCAGCGGAGAATATTGAGAATAAAAGCCTAAAAAGATATTTCAATATGAAAGCTGAAGAGAGATATAGTTTCGGGCACGATTTAAAAAAAGAAATTAGATCTTTCAATCAAGAGGTAGATAAAGGCGGAAGTTTAACTGGAACTGTTCACAGAGCTTGGATGGACATCAAAGCTTTGTTTTCTTTAGACAATGAAGAATCTATGTTAGAAGAGGCTATCACAGGAGAAAAAGCAGCTGTTGAAGAGTATGAAGATATTTTAAAAGAAATTAGTTTACCGTCTAGTACCATAGAATTATTAGAAGCTCAAAAGAAAAAAATTGAGTTAGGATTGCATAATATTAAGTCTTTAGAAGACATTCATTAATTACAATTTTTAGTCAAAATTGAGAAAAGATGCATTCGTGCATCTTTTTTTATTTGCAGTAGCATCTAATTTGGGCTACTTTTAGAAATTAATGCAACAGGATACCCCGGACTAAATAATAAAAATAAGAAAGGACTAATTTTTTTGTCGAGTTTCTCTCTTAAAACTTTAAAAGCTTTAGATATTTGACTCTCAACAGTTTTTATAGAAATATTTAAATGCTCGGCTATTTCTATATTGCTCAAGCCATTTTTTTTACTTAAAATAAACACTTCTTTACATCTAGGCGGTAGGTACTGTATCGTAGCAAAAACCATTTTCATTGCGTTTTCTATTTTCGCCTCATCATAATCCTCTATTACAGCCTCTAAATGATGATAATAACGTTTTTCAACCTTTAAAGCGGTCATTTTTTTTCGGTATTGATTAATAAATTCATAGTAGACAGCTTTGTATAAAAAGCTTTCTAAAGAGACTTTAATCGTTAACTTTTTTCTTCGTTTCCAAAGATTTATAAATACTGTTTGTACAATATCTTCGGCAGATAGCCCATCATTAATAAGGTTACTTGCATATACACAAAGCTTATGGTGGTAAGCATCTACAAGAGATGCATAGGCTTCTTCATCGCCATTTTGAAGGCGAGAAATAAGTAGCGAATTTTTAGACAAAGACTCCATATAAATTATAATTTTTTCACATTCAAAAAATAAATAGACACCAGCTACCTGACTACAATATTAAAAAAAAATAAATAAATCGTCGGGGTAGTATATTTGGCTCACGTCATTAAAATAGAAAGCAAACTGTATGAAACCAGAAATTTTTATAGAATTAATTATAAAATACATCAACAACTCAAACAATTCAGAGGAGTTAGATACTATTAATAAGTACATAAAAGAGGAACAATATGATAGGCTTTTTAAAGTCTTTATAGAAACGAATTATGTAATTGATTATAAAATGAAAACGTTTAACACGCCTAAGGCTAAAATAGATTTGATTAATTTTATCAGAAAAGAAAAATCATTAAAACTAAAACGAAAGTTTCGTTTTTACAAATACGCAGCCGCTGCATCTATACTCTTAGTAGTAGCACTCACCATATTCTTAAATAAAGACAACAATACCCCACAATTCACCCCACCCATCATTGTTAACAACCAAATAGAAAAAGGCACAGACAAAGCCACACTCACCTTGGCAAACGGTTCAGAGGTAACCTTAGCCAAAGGCACAAGCTACCAAACACCCACTATTGATAGCAACGGAGAAACAATCGTGTACAGCAAAACCACCAACACCCAAAAACCAAAAACCACCAACTACAACACCCTAACCATTCCCAGAGGAGGGCAGTTTCAAATGACTTTAGCGGATGGCACCCAAGTATGGTTAAACTCAGAATCTCAAATCAAATATCCTGTAGCCTTTACGGATGGAAAAACCCGTAAGGTAGAATTGATCTACGGAGAAGCCTATTTTAAGGTCTCACCAAGCACAAATCATAGAGGGGCTAATTTTAAAGTAATTCACCAAGCGCAAGAAGTAGAAGTTTTAGGAACCGAATTCAACATCAAAGCCTATAAAGACGAAACCAATGTCTACACCACCTTGGTTGAAGGAAAGGTAACCGTAGCGGCGCAATTTATCACGTCTAATACTTTAGCGTCTAATACCAAAACAGCTCTGATTCCTGGGCAACAGGCAAATCTTAATGTAAAAACAAAAAACATACACATTGCAAATGTTGATATCTACAACGAAACAGTATGGAGAGAGGGTATTTTTAGTTTCCAGAGTAAATCGTTAAAAGAGATGATGACGGTATTATCGCGTTGGTATGATATGAAGGTAGAGTTTATGGATCCAGATCTAGAAACAGCTCGCTTTAATGGAGCATTGGGCAAGGATCAAAAAATAGAAGACATCTTAAAAATTATTAAAAGCTTTGGCGCTATTAAAAACTTTGAGATTCATCATGAGAAGATTGTGTTGAGATAAGTTTAGATGCTAGATGATAGATGGTAGACCGCTTCGCTGTTAGATGTTAGATGGTAGATGGTAGACCGCTTCGCTGTTAGATGCTAGATGGTAGAAAAGAGAAAAGAAGTTGGTCGTTGAGATATCATTCAACAGAGGTGCCTAGCCGACAAGGAATCTCATCATTGAAAGTTAGACGGCTTAGAGTATAGAGCTTAGAGTATAAAGTATAGAGTATAAAGTATGAAGTAGAAAGAGGCTAGATGATAGATGTTAGATGCTAGATGGTAGAAAAGAGAAAAGAAGTTGGTCGTTGAGATGTCATCCGACAGAGGCGCCTACCCGACAAGGAATCTCATCATTGAAAGTTAGACGGCTTAGAGTATAGAGTATGAAGTAGAAAGAGGCTAGATGATAGATGTTAGATGCTAGATGGTAGAAAAGAGAAAAGAAGTTGGTCGTTGAGATGTCATCCGACAGAGGCGCCTACCCGACAAGGAATCTCATCATTGAAAGTTAGACGGCTTAGAGTATAGAGTATGAAGTAGAAAGAGGCTAGATGCTAGATGGTAGATGGTAGAAAAGAGAAAAGAAGTTGGTCGTTGAGATGTCATCCAACAGAGGCGCCTAGCCGACAAGGAATCTCATCATTGAAAGTTAGACGGTTTAGAGTATAGAGCTTAGAGTATAGAGTATAAAGTATGAAGTAGAAAGAGGCTAGATGATAGATGTTAGATGCTAGATGGTAGAAAAGAGAAAAGAAGTTGGAAGCTTCGGGAGCAGTATAAAGTACAAAACATAAAAGAACCGTTAGCATATCGGTTCGAGTGATTCGACAACAAAACGAAACACTAATAACCAATAACCAATAACCAAAAAAATATAAATAACACGTAAACTATGAAGCAAATAATACACTAACAAAACAGGTCTATCAATAGACAAAAAAAAGGGAACAAGGTTTAAACCGGCAAAAGTTCAAAAACCATATCCCCTTAGTAACATTATCAATTAATTAAAGTTTAACCAATTAATAACACACAAATTTATGGAAATTAAATTAATTAAAAGCCGTTCTCTGTTTCAAAAATGGCTACTGATGATCTTTATGAGAACTTTTATCTTCTTATTATGTACTACCGTTTTTAGCTTTAACGTTGAAAATAGTTTTTCTCAAAAACAGGTAAAAATCAAGACCAATCAAGTGGTCTCGGTAGATGCTGTGTTTAGAATCATTCAAAAACAAACCAAATACCGCTTTTTATATCCTGAACATTTATTTAAACACTTACCTGATGTACCACTAAAAAAAGGCAGTATAAGCGTAGATAAATTACTCCATAAAAGTATTGGGGGTGGGCATTTTAATATAATACTCTCTTTAGACCATACCATACTTATTAAAGACAAAAAAAACCAACGCCAACAACAAGTAACCGGTACCGTAACCAATGACAAAGGTGAAGTCCTCCCAAGCGTAACCATCTTGATAAAAGGCACCAATAGAGGCCTCTCCACCAATTTCGATGGCCAATACCAAATTACCGTACCCGATGCCGCCAGTGTATTGGTGTTTTCTTATCTAGGCTATGCCACACAAGAAATTTTAGTAGGCAATCAAACCACTATAAATGTGGCATTAAAAGAAACAATAGGGCAACTAGATGAAGTCACCATCAACGCAGGCTACTACAAAACCACACAAAGAGAAGCCACAGGTAGCATTGCCAAAGTAGAAGCAAAAACAATAGAAAACCAACCGGTGCAAAACCCCTTGGCAGCCTTACCTGGAAGAATACCAGGTGTACAAATTACGCAACAAGGAGGTGTCCCTGGAGCTGGTTTTACGGTTCGGATACGGGGACAAAACAGTATCAGTAGTGGGAATGAACCCTTTTACGTTGTTGATGGTGTACCTTTTGATTCTCAGACGATGAGTGATGGTCTGGTAAGTACAATTCTTCCCCGCGCAAATCTGAGTCCCTTTAACCTGATTAATCCCTCCGATATTGAGAGTATTGAAATTTTAAAAGATGCGGATGCTACGGCCATATATGGTTCCCGTGGTGCCAATGGCGTAGTGCTGATCACCACTAAAAAAGGAAAGGAGGGAAAAACCACCTTTAATATCAATGTGGATACGGGAATGGGAAGCGTAAGTCAAACAAGAGATCTATTGAATACGGAGCAGTTTTTGGAAATGCGAAGGGAAGCTCTTGTGAATGATGGTCTTGATCCAGTTCCTTCGTTCTTTGAACCTGCATTTCCTGACGTATTCGCATGGGATCAGAACCGTTATACGGATTGGCAAGAAGTGCTTCTTGGAGGCACTGCCTATACGAATAATGTTCAGGCCTCTGTTTCCGGGGGAAACAGTAACACCCAATTCCTTTTAAGCGGAGGTTATTATACCGAAACTACGGTATTTCCAGGAGATTTTAAATATAAAAGGGGCACAATTCGCGCCAACATCAATCATAGCTCTACTGATGAGCGTTTTAAACTTGTGTTTTCCACCAACTATACGACGGAAAACAACGATCTCCCTGCTAATGATTTAACCCCTGCATCTGAAATTTTGGCACCTAATGCCCCAGCCTTGTTTGACGATGAAGGCAATTTGAATTTTGAAAACGGAACATTTAATAACAACCCTTTGGCTGCGTTAAATTCAGAATACGAGAGCGAACGCTCTAACTTATTTGTCAATTCCGTACTATCTTATCAAATCATCCCTAGCCTTGAACTAAAGACAAGTCTGGGTTTCAGTGATACGGACTTGAACGACTATAGCACAAGTCCTAGCACAAGATTCAATCCCGCCTTTGGTGTCGGTCCTGAACGGTCATCTTTATTTACCAATAACGGTAAAAGAAAATCTTGGATTATAGAACCCCAGATCAACTGGCAACATTCCATTAGTAAGGGAACCCTTAGATTATCGACAGGTACCACTTTCCAGGAACAGACGGATGAACAACTCACTCAGTTTGGTGACGGATTTACCAGCAATAACTTAATACTTAATATATCCTCAGCTTCAGTTAGAACAATCACCAATGATACTAAAACCGAATATAAATATCAGGCTGTCTATGGACGAATTAATTATAATTGGGATGGAAAGTATATTATAAACCTTACAGGAAGGCGGGATGGGTCGAGCCGTTTTGGACCAGATAAGCAATTTGCTAATTTTGGAGCTATAGGTGCTGCTTGGATTTTTTCCAACGAGAATTTTTTAAAAGACCAGGCCTTTTTAAGTTATGGAAAATTAAGAGGAAGTTATGGGACGTCAGGCAATGACCAGATTGGCGATTATCAATTTTTAGACACTTACAGTGGTAATATTGGGTCTTATGATGGGACTGAAGGTTTGCAGCCCACACGATTGTTTAATCCAGATTTTGCCTGGGAAGTAAATGAAAAACTGGAATTAGCATTGGAGCTAGGGCTGTTAAATGATCGTATAACTTTCACTGGCGCATATTTCCGTAATATCTCCTCAAACCAATTGGTAGGTACTCCATTGCCTGGTACCACTGGATTTAATTCCATCCAATCCAATTTAGGGGCTACTGTGAAGAACACGGGGCTAGAGTTGGAACTTCAAGCGGTGAATTTTCAAAAGGAAAACTTTCAATGGACCACTTCCTTTAATATGACCGTCCCCAGAAATGAGTTGGTTTCATTTCCCGGTTTGGAAGGTTCTACCTTTGCCAATCAATTTGTGGTAGGAGAATCCTTAAGCATTTTGAAATTATATCATAATTTGGGGGTGAATCCAGAGACAGGCATCTATGAGTTTGAGGACTATAACGATGATGGGATAATAAGTAACCCTGAGGACCTGCAATGGCTTGAAGATACAGCACCTATTTATTTTGGGGGGTTGAATAACAACATTACCTATAAGAATTGGGATCTCGATATCTTCTTCCAATTTACTAAACAAAAAGCACGAAATTTTTTGATTTCTGGCGCAATAGCGGGAACATTTGGCAATCAACCTGTGGAAGTATTAGATCGCTGGCAACAGCCTGGAGATCAGGCGACCTTCCAACGGTATACCGTAGGATTAAATGGTGCAGCTGTACTTGCTGCTTCAAGACTAGGTAATAGTAATACCGCTGTGACCGATGCTTCTTTTGTACGGCTAAAAAATGTTTCCTTGTCCTATACCATTCCTGCGTCTGTGCTAAAGGGTAAACAATGCCGACTGTATGTTCAAGGGCAAAATTTGTTCACTTTCACAAATTTTAAGGGTTCCGATCCTGAACGATCAGTGGGCTTTATTCCTATTCTGAGACGCTTGAACATAGGGATTTCATTCAACTTTTAACTAAAAAATAATAATTATGAAAATATTCTATATAAAGATAAAAAGTATTAATCACCAAATGATACAATTTGAATCAGTTTCAAAAATACTATTAGGGTGTTTACTAGCTTTATTCATAACTTCCTGTGAAAGTTTTGTGGAAGTGGACCCTCCCCGATCGGAACTGATAAGTGAAACTGTGTTCGAAGAGGCAGCTACGGCCAATGCCGCAGTGCTATCAATCTATATTCAACTAAGGGATAATGTATTGATAACCGGGTCCTCAACAGGAGTCAGTGTGTCAATGGGACTCTATGCCGACGAGCTGGATTTTTTCCCTATTACTGGTTCATTACTACCCTTTGCTAATAATATGCTGATCCCTACGGATGGTACTATAGCTTCCATCTGGAACAATAGCTATAATTTGATTTTTCAGGCCAATGCCATCATCGAAGGTGTGGACAATTCTATTGCCTTAAGTTTGGAAGATAAAAATCAAATCAAAGGAGAGGCACTGTTTCTAAGGGCCTGTATCCATTTTTATCTAGTGAACCTTTTTGGGGATGTGCCCTATATTACTACTTCAGATTTTAAGGTCAACACCGAAGTCTCCAGAACACCAGAACAAGAGGTATATACTCAACTGATCTCCGATCTGGAAGAGGCAAAGTCTTTGCTCCCAGAGGAGTATTTAACAGGGGAACGGATCCGTGCCAACAAAGGCGTGGCTTCAGCCTTATTATCAAGAGTCTATCTATACGCAGAAGATTATGCAAATGCAGCAACAGAAAGCACAGCTGTAATTGGTAAATACATCTGGGAAAACGATTTGGATAAGGTATTCTTAAAAGAAAGTGGCTCGACCATATGGCAGTTTAAGCCCGAAACGGAAGGTCTTAATACCGGAGAGGCGAACCTCTTTATTTTTATCACTGGACCACCTCCTAGTGTAGCTTTAAACGGTGGTTTAATAGGTGCCTTTGAGTTAGGGGATGTCCGTAGAGGAAATTGGGTAAAGGAGGTGACGGATGGAACAGATAGTTGGTACCATGCCTTTAAATATAAGGAAAGGGGGGATACAGAGACCTCCGTAGAATATTCCATACTCTTACGCTTGGCGGAACAATACTTAATTCGTGCGGAAGCTAGGGTACAACAAGGTGATATAGCAGGAGCGCAGGCAGATTTGAATAGGGTAAGAAACCGGGCAGGCTTAGGAAATACGCCTGCTGCTACAACACCTGATCTGTTGGAGGCCATCCTTCAAGAACGACGAGTTGAGCTGTTTACGGAACAAGGACATCGCTTTTTTGACCTTAAGCGTATGGGTAAAGCAAATGAAGTATTAGGTCCTGTCAAACCGGGCTGGGAGGCTACCGATGTGCTATTGCCCATACCAGAAGTAGAATTGTTGGTCAATCCAAACTTATTACCACAAAACCCAGGGTATAATTAAAATAAAGAATAAAACCCTCTTTCCCATATCCAAAAGGATAAAATGGGAAAGAGGTTAATGAAGCACTAAAAAAGAAGATATGAAAAAAAACATAATCATATTAAGTCTCCTGCTGTCTATACTAAGTCTAAAAAGCTACTCACAATCAACTACAGAAAGCACTGGCAGTACCAAAGGGCCTAATGCCTTTCCAGAACTGATTAATACTAATATTCCAGGAGCTCCAACACTAGGAAAGCCCCAATTGATCATAGGAACAACCCTACCTTTAATAGGAGGAGGTATGGGTTGGGCAGCACCAGCAGTCTATGATTGGGACGGTGATGGTAATCAGGACTTATTGATTGGGGAGTTTGGTAGTGGTTATGAGCATGGTAATGCGGTCGGTAACTTTATTCGGGTATATAAGAATACAGGTAGTAATACTGTACCAGAGTTTTCTAATCGATTTAACTACGCGCGTCATGCGAGATACCCATATGAGAAGTCCCCTAATGGTACGCCGATATCTGTTTATACTTGGTGTTGTCTTGCTTTTACTCCTCAATTTATTGATTTGGATAATGACGGATTTAAAGACCTAATTACAGGCCAGTACAACCCTGGAGAAGTCACCTGGTTTCGTGGTACGGAAAACGGTTTTCTACCAGGTGTAAAACTTGAACAAGCAGGGAATCCCAGTGCTAAGAAGGATTCAAGTCTTCCAGATTCTGATCCTAAATCATGGATGTATTGGAATTATTCCTCAGCTAGTTTTGGGGACTTTGACGGGGATGGTGATGATGACCTGATTACTGGAGGTAGCACCTTACGTATCAGTGAGAATATTGGTAGTAAAACCAAACCACGCTTCGGTTTGCGTAAGCCATTACTGGATACCAATGATAACCCACTAAGAGTTTACCAACCTACCGAAGAAGAACTGAAAAAATACCCGAGTATGGGTAGTTCCGCAACAGGCACTAGTGCTATGCCTTTGGTGGTTGATTGGGACAAGGATGGAGTGTTAGATTTGCTGGTGACTGGGATATATCATAAGAAAGGCGAGTCTGCGGTCACGTTCTTTCGTGGGGTCAAGACTCATAAAGGGCATCGGTTTAAGCCTGGAAAACCATTGTTTTCTGCGAAAGATGGCGGTAAATCCTTTCCTGGTAGCTGGCTTGTGGCCTACGTAACTGATTGGAATAGTGATGGAGTAAATGACCTACTTATTGGAACTAGTGTTGCTACGATCAATGGAGGCGAGTTTAGTCACAAGCTCTCCTGGAGTTGGGAAGCTGATACTAAAATATTAAAAAAGAACTATGGTCTAAATTATGATTACGATACGCTAGCATACGCTGAAAAAATGATGGAACAAGCTAAAAAAGATCCCAAATATGCTAAGAGAAGAGTTGAAAATGTCAGAGAACGATATGGTTACCTACTCGATGGGGGTGACCCTTCCCTAATTCACCAAGGTTATGTCTATGTGATGTTGGGCAAAAAAAGAGAAAAATAATCTAAACAGTAAAAGATGTTTTATAAAAGACAAATAGGTTGGGTATTAGGGGTGTTGTTAAGTATGGTAACCTCTATAAGTGCACAATCGAGTGATATCGTCAGTTATACTGTAGAGGCACCTAAAACAGTTTGTATTGATAAAGAGTTTACCGTCACAACGGTTTTTAATATTCAACCCGGTTGGTATGTCTATGCCCCAATTCCTATAAACGCTGCTCAAGGTAAAATAGGCACCAAAGTCTCTTTTAAAGTACCCGTGGGTATTAAAAAAATAGGAGGGCTGGAATTACCAGACAAAGACCGATTTTTTGATACTTATAGCGGTAAAGATGTGCAAATGCCCCAAAAGTTTAAGGTAGCTAAAAACACAGCAACAGGTAGTTATACCATTACGGGGCATATTCTATACCAAACCTGTAATGATATAATTTGTTACCCTCCAGTGCGAGAAAAAGTAGCTATCCCAATTATAATTCAATAATATGCAAAAAGATTCACATAAAAAGATTCCAACTTATCATCATACTTGTCTTTACTTGTTGGCTACCCTAGTTATGATGTTAGGATGTACCCAATCCCATAAAGCATCTCAGAAGTTAGAGACCAAAGGCATGGTAAACATAAAAGAGGCAGACAAAGATTGGGAAGCATTAAAAAAAGCCATTCCTATGTTTCGGGACAAAAAAGAATATGCGGTCTATACAGCATTACCACGTTTAGCCATGACACAGTTTGAGGATCGACACGCCCGACAGAAAATAAACTTGGCGGCAACTTTTTGGGAGACCTATCCAGCAGATACCCGAGGAGATACCGCACGTACTATTTTTATTACAGCCACTCCTTATTTTGTTTTAAAGCATATCCCAGATAGCCTTCAAAGCGTATTGGCGGCTATCCCACGAAAAGAAGGTTTAAAATTTATACGTAAACTACCAATAGATTTTCAGGCAATGGAGCAGTGGATACAAAAAGGGAATGCTATGGTTGAAGAAGTTTTAGCATCTAATAGCTCTATAGAAACTAAAGAATATGCCGAATGGACTTTATTTGGTCGTGATTTTAAAAAAGCCGCTCGTTATTTTGGATGGCTTCAGCAAAGAGAGGACAAATCTCAACAACCGACCTATTGGCCATTGATAGAATCACAGTATTGGGCAGTGATGAAGTTGCGTTTAGACGCTAATATAAAAAAATACGCAGATATGCCTATACTTGCAGACCGTGCCAAGGATTTTTTATCTTCCTTAAAGTCCTATGCACCTAAAATGGCGGAAAGCTACTGGCAGGAACTTTATAACAATCATGCAGGAAGTGAACAAGCAGGTATTCAGGCTGTGTATAAAGCAGCCGAAGAGCAATTGGATGCATTGGTCGTGGAATCAGGCGCAAAGCCACTAGAGATGGTGTTCACGTCAATGGATGGTCGGAAAGTAGATTTGGCTAAGATGCGGGGTAAAGTGATACTCATAGATTTCTGGGCCACCTGGTGTGCTCCCTGTGTTAAAGAAATACCGCATTTAAAGAAGCTTTATAACAAATACCATGAGCAAGGCTTTGAAATTATTGGCATCACCCTAGACGAAAAAGCAGCAGAAGCACGGGTGCAAAAACTTATAAAAAATAAAGAGGTTCCATGGCCACAGCGCTTTGAAGGCAAAGGTTTTAATGGAGATGCCTACAAACAATTGTATGGTATTGGGTCATTGCCTACGGTGTGGTTAGTGAACAAAGAAGGCATCATAGTAGATAGGAATGCACGAGGTGAACGTTTAGAACCTTTAATTCGTAAATATCTAGATAAATAAAAACACAACATCATGAAAGTCTATAACAAAAGCCCCGTATAGCAATTGGTCATGGCAGTAAGCAGTTGCCCTAACAAAGCGCAAACAAATTATGCCCCTTACCGGTTTCCATATCTGAAAACGGATGCTGTTAGCGCTTATTTAGAAGGTCTCTTTATATACAGATGAGATCCCTGCTTTTACTAGGATAAGCTCAACATAAACTTTGGGATGACATACAGTGAAGAGTAAAACATAAATACAAGTTCAAAATACAAAATGATAGCCTCGTCATAGTATTTGGCAATTACACTGTCATTCCTGCGGAGGCAGGAATCCATAACCTCGCAGGTCGAGATGGTATACAGTAAAGAATAGCAATGTAATAAATAAAAAGAACCCTACCGTTTCCAATCTTGGAACGGATGCGATTAGAGATTGTTTAGAAAGTCTCTTTGATATACAGATGAGATCTCGCGATTCCGCGGGATTCACCTTGCCTGCCGGCCAGGCAGGTTCGACTAATTAATTTTAAAAGTAAAAATTATGCCTATTAAATTTAAAGCCATAGAACGCGGAGAACCAGGCGTTCCAGGTGGAGGTACCAAAAAATGGTATGCAACAACGGTAATACAGGGCGAGCGCAATATAGACCAGCTCACCACTAGCATAGAAAAGATAAGTACAGTAAGCGGTGCAGATATACGTGCCGTACTGTATGCTATGGTAGATGTTTGTACAGAAGAGTTGGCCAATGGCAACATTGTCCGTTTTGGAGATCTAGGGAGCATGCGGGTAAGTATCAGCAGCGTTGGGGCTCCCACAGCGTTGGAAGTCAACAGCTCAATTATCACAAAAAATAGAATCCTATTCAACCCTGGGCCACGTTTGGTGAACATGCTAGGAAGGTTAATTTACCAAAAGGCATAACTTGATAGGCTATTTTATATACTATAAATCCTGCTTTCCCTAGTTTTTTGGAGTAGTGAAATTTGTTTTTTATAATAAAATAGAGACTCATTTTGGCGTTAAAAAAAGATGCTGGCGGCATACCCAAAAAATGGATGCCTATCGGCGAGGCCACGGATAAGCATCCGTTGTGTCACCGATGCTTATCCGTTTGATGATGGATAAGCATGCATGCTAGGGCTTGATTTTATTGGGGTTTGGAAGCCCATCCCAGGGGAGACTTTTTGCTTTGTGAAATGTTTGTAAGGGCCCTTCCCAAAGGGAAGGGTAAGGAGGCTTTTGGTTTTATGCGAAGTTTTTGAGTTTAAATGACTGATGACTTAAAGACGTATGACTGAAAATCATGAAAATAAGTACAAAATATCAAATGGTAGTTTCGCCATAGCATCTGGCAGGCGAGGGTCTTCTGTTTGAAAAGCCCGTAAAATGAAATGCTGTCTGAGCATTGCCGAAAAACAAAAGGCATTTTGTTTTGAAGGTAGCAAGCGAAGCTTAGTTCATTTCATTTAGGGATTGAGAACTAGAAAGACCGCCGAAGATGCAAGGCTTGATTTTTTGTTTCGTTTTGCATCAAGGCAAATGCGAAGCATTCATGAACTCCTATTTAAGAAATAGAAAAGTCGTGAACTAAAATGAAAAAAATTAAAAAGAAAATACGAAATATGAATATAAGTACAAAACATAAAATACAACTAAAATCATCGTGTCATTCCGAGAGGAGTGAAGCGGAACCGAGGAATCTCATATCGTGTTAACGTTAGCTTTTTAGAGATCTCTCCCGAAGCCTCGGGAACAAGGTCACTGAATTACTGAATCAAGTTCAGCACAGGCAAGTTCAGCACAGGCGAGATGACAGGGAGTTGGAAGTTAGAAGTTAAAAGTGCAAAGTATGAATATGAGTACAAAAGATAAAATAATACGGAAATCAAAATGTCATTCCGAGACCCGAGAAAAATTTTTATCAAGCGGTTGGAATGACGTAATGTCTCCTCGAGCATTACTGAAATGAAAATACATTTTCATTGAAAGTAGCTAGCGAAGCTATCGAGAGGTTAAAGAAGGTCTCGACTGCGCTCGACCAGACATATATTAATAATTTGTAAAACAGTAACTTACAAGCTACGTCAATGGTAGCATTGCCAAAATCAAAATGTATTTTGATTGAAGGTAGCTTGCGAAGCAAATCGAGAACTTATAAGTTGCTGGAAAATAATCAATTATAAATGACGTCAATGGTAGTGGTTTTTCTGACGTTAGGAAGAAAAATTGTATCGAGAACTTTGTGGAGTTGAAAGTTAGAAGTTCAGTTCAGGTAAGAAGTTGGAAGTACAGATTCCTGCCTCTACCTTCGGTAGACAAGTTCGCAGGAATGACAAAAGAAAACAGACTGCAAGTCTGTAAAATTAGAGCAAATCAATGCAGTATAACAGCGTAATTAATATACTACAACCAGCACAAATCAGTGAAATTCGTATCTAAATATAAAACACAAACAAAAAAGACAAACCACTTAGGAAGTCACATAAAAAACTTTGCGAACCTTGCGTTTCCTCTGCGATTTCTTTGCGGTAAAGTCAGTGCCAATTCGTGACATCCGTGTCTAACCTTAAAACCTAGAAACTTGAAACCTGAAACCTTTTAAACTTCATCCCTTGAATTTTAAATGAAAAATATTGAACCTTTTGAAGAACCTTAAACTTTTTAAGAATGAAAAAAACAACCCAAATAGCCCTAGCAATCGCCCTACTCTTATTGCTGTTTCTCTTCAAAGACTGGATTAGACATGCCATCATCACAGGACTCGGCGGCTATACCACCAAAGAAACCCAAACCATTACCAAAACCGAATACCGACAAGGAACCATTGATACTTTAGCGGTCTTTAACCACTATGTCAGCACCAAAGGCATCACCTTAAACCCCGAGCCTAAAATTGTCTATCGTACCCGAACAATACCAAACCAAAAAAACACGATCCTTCCCAAAGAAAAGATACCGATAGATTCCGTTAAGCAGTTTGAAGTCCAAGTAAAAGACAGCCTACTAGACGGACGCTTTACCATCTATAACAAGTTCAATGGAGATTTGCTCTCTTCTGAATTCAACTACAAACCACTTTTTCCCAAATACCTGTTACGGGTAGATACGCTTCGCATCGCCACCACCCAAACGGAAACTTTGACACAGATTCGCTCTAAATTCGGACTGGGCTTAGGGGTTGACACCCAAAGTCGGCTTCAAATCTTAGGCAGTTATACCACCAAAAACAATTGGCAGTTTGTGTATGAGTTTGAAGTGCCTAGTGGGATTTCTAGTACTACGGGCGTGCAGCAACCGGTACATGGGGTAAAGGTGTTGAAGGGGTTTTAAGTAGCCCCTTTTAGACCCTTTTAGACCGTTTTAGCCCCTTTGTCCTACGGACATTTCCCCGAAGGGGAAAGTTGAGCTACCATCAACCATGGTGTATCCTATTCGAGAAATTGGGACTCGGATTGCAAATCCTAGCTGTCGGGATTGTGTTTGTTGTGTGCTCCTGAAAGGGCGATATGTCTATCTAAGTGGGATGAAAAAGTAAGACAAGCTGGTTTTAAAAGTTTCAACACAATCGCCAGAACAATGTCCATACATTATCAAAA
>NZ_CANMVP010000013.1 GCF_947501385.1 uncultured Polaribacter sp. | reverse complement strand
AGTATTCAGTATTCAGTATTCAGTATTCAGTATTCAGTATTCAGTATTCAGTATTCAGTATTCAGTATTCAGTATTCGAAAATTAAAAAATCTAAGTTTACAAACCAAAATTATCTCGTATAAATTTCCTCTTTCCTCTTTTGTCTTTCCTCTTTCGTCTTTTGTCTATTGTCTATTGTCTAAAATCTTTTTTCTAAAAAAACTAATCATAAGATTGCCCTTCTTCTTCTGCTACTTTTTGCATTGCAGCGAATTCTTCTGGAGTTAAATCGCCGTAATAAAAATTAATAGGATTTAACGCTGTGTTATTTTTATGAACTTCATAATGCAAATGCGCAGAAACAGACCTTCCTGTGTTTCCAACATACCCAATTAAATCGCCACGTTTTACTCTTTGACCACGTTTTGCTTTAATCTTACTCATGTGTGCATAAATAGTCTTATAACCATACCCATGGTCTATATACACCACGTTTCCAAAAGTAGCACTTCTTTGAGCTCGAATTACTTTTCCGTTTCCTGAAGCGTAAATGGGGGTTCCAACAGGTGCTGTAAAATCCATACCCTTGTGAAATTTTCTAATTTTTAAGATGGGATGCATTCTCCATTTATAACCAGAAGCCATTCTTGTTAAATCTTCTAGTTTTACAGGTAAAATTGCAGGTATTGCTGCTAACATTTTCTCTTTTTCTTTTGCCAACACCACAATTTCATCTAAAGATTTCGACTGTACCACCAATTGTTTAGATAAAACATCTACATCCTTGGTCAGTTGTTTTATCATCTTAGAATTGTCATAACCATCTAAATGTCTATATCTATTTACACCACCAAAACCTGCTTTACGCTGCTCATCGGGTATGGGGTTTGCCTCAAAATAGGTTCTATAAATATTGTTATCTCTTTCTTGTAGCTGTGCTAATACAGTACTACTTTCTTCCATTCTTTTAACCAATAACTCGTAGTTTAATTTCAAGTTTTCATTCTCTCTATTTAAAGCTCTTTCACTAGGAGACATTATAAACTGACTAAAAACGATAAAGCCAATAAATGCAATTAGTAAAATACCTAAAGAACTAAAAATGGTTTTCTTATAATAATCGCTTTTTCTTACATTAATTTTTCTATAAGAAAGTGTATCTGCATCGTAATAATATTTTACTTTTGCCATAATTGTAAATGTACTATTTTTGTTTTCTTAAAATCGATTTTTGTATCAAATCTCATTTTTAATAACTCACGAATTTACAAAATGTTTTACAACTGCTTTTTTAAACGCAGTTTTTTAAAGATATATTAACAAAATTCAATCCCGAAAATTTCGGGAGAAACTTCATTTTTTTTATGAAATCTCAAGACATTCGCGCAACATTTTTAAACTTTTTTAAAGAAAAATCGCATTTAATTGTGCCTTCTGCGCCAATGGTAACCAAAGATGACCCAACTTTACTATTTGTGAATTCTGGAATGGCGCCTTTTAAAGAATATTTCCTAGGTAACGGAAAACCAAAGCATAACAGAATTACAGATTCACAAAAATGTTTGCGAGTTTCTGGGAAACATAACGATTTAGAAGAAGTTGGTTATGACACCTATCATCATACTTTATTTGAGATGTTAGGAAACTGGTCTTTTGGAGATCCTGCTCATCCGGCAGGCGGGTATTTTAAGAAAGAAGCAATTGCTTGGGCTTGGGAACTATTAACCGAAGTCTACAAAATAGACAAAGACATTTTATATGTTACTGTTTTTGAAGGTTCTGATGATGCAGACAAACTGTCTATGGATACGGAAGCTTATGATATATGGAAACAGTTTATTGCCGAAGACCGTATTTTAAAAGGAAATAAAAAAGATAATTTTTGGGAAATGGGCGAACAAGGACCGTGTGGACCCTGTTCTGAAATTCATGTAGACATTCGTTCTGCGGAAGAAAAAGCGAAAGTAGACGGACGAACTTTAATCAATGAAGATCATCCGCATGTTGTAGAAATCTGGAATTTGGTTTTTATGCAATTCAATAGAAAAGCAAACGGAACTTTAGTAGATTTACCAAACAAACACATTGATACAGGAATGGGTTTTGAGCGTTTGTGTATGGTTTTACAAAACGTACAATCTAATTACGATACAGATGTTTTTAAACCCATTATTAGTGAAATTGATACCATAACCAACACAAAATACGGTCAAGATTTAAAACAAGATATTGCTACACGTGTCATTTCAGACCATGTGAGAGCGGTTGCTTTTTCTATTGCAGATGGGCAGTTGCCAAGCAATACAGGTGCTGGCTATGTAATTCGTAGAATTTTAAGAAGGGCCGTTCGTTACGGGTTTACCTTTTTAGATAAAAAAGAACCTTTCATTTATAGATTGGTTGCCATTTTAAGCGAAAAAATGGGCGATGCTTTCCCAGAATTAAAAACACAAAAACAATTGATTGAAAATGTAATTAAAGAAGAAGAAACTTCTTTTTTAAGAACAATTTCAACAGGAATATTAAATTTAGAAGCTCAAATTGATTGGATAAATGCTGCTAATGGTGCATCAGAAACAAAAATCGAGAAAATAATATCTGGAAAAAACGCTTTTGAATTATATGATACTTATGGATTTCCTATAGATTTAACTCAACTCATTGCAAAAGAACAAGGTTTTACTGTAGATGTTGTAGGATTTAATTCCGAGATGCAGAAACAAAAAAAGAGATCTAGAGCAGCAAGTGAAACTTCCACAGAAGATTGGACAATTTTAGCTGAAGATGCCGTAGAAGAATTTATAGGCTATGATGCCTTAGCAGCAAATGTAAAAATTACTAGATACAGAAAAGTTACGTCTAAAAAAGATGGAGAAATGTATCAATTGGTATTCAATTTGACACCTTTTTATCCTGAAGGAGGTGGTCAAGTGGGTGACAAAGGCTATTTAGAAGATGTTCATGGAGATGTTGTGTATATTTTAGATACTAAAAAAGAAAACAATGTAATTATTCATTTTGCAAAGAATCTTCCGAAGCATTTAAACGAATCTTTTAAGGCCGTTGTAGACGAAAAGCAACGTTTTAGAACAGAGTGTAATCATACAGCAACACATTTATTGCATCAAGCTTTAAGAGCAATTTTAGGAACACATGTAGAACAAAAAGGTTCTGCGGTACATTCTAAATATTTACGTTTCGATTTTTCTCACTTTTCAAAATTAACTTCAGATGAATTACAAGACGTAGAAAATTTTGTAAATGCGAGAATTGCTGGCAAACTTCCTTTAGTAGAAAAAAGAAACATCCCCATGCAAGAAGCACTCAATGATGGCGCATTGGCCTTGTTTGGCGAAAAATACGGGGATACCGTTAGAGCCATAAAATTCGGAGAATCTGTAGAATTATGTGGAGGAACACATGTAAAAAACACAGGTGATATTTGGCATTTTAAAATAAAATCTGAAGGTGCAGTTGCTGCTGGAATTAGAAGAATTGAAGCAATTACAAATGATGCCGTAAAAGATTTTTATACTGAAAATAATAAGACTTTATTCGAAATTAAAGGTTTATTAAACAATGCAAAAGAACCTATAAAAGCGGTGTTGAAGTTACAAGACGAAAATGCTACTTTGCAAAAGCAAGTAGAGCAACTTTTAAAAGACAAAGCGCAAAATTTATCTGGCGAACTTAAAAACCAACTCCGAGAAATAAATGGCGTACAATTTTTAGCAACCAAAGTAGATTTAGATCCAAACGGAATTAAAAATTTAGCATTTGCCTTAGGAAAAGATGCTAAAAATTTATTTTTAGTATTTGCTACTGCTCCTGCAAAAGACAAAGCAATGTTAACCTGTTATATTTCTAAAGAATTGGCTAATGAACGTGGTTATGATGCGGGAAAAGTAGTTAGAGAGTTAGGCAAATTGATTCACGGTGGTGGTGGCGGCCAAAATTTCTTTGCAACGGCTGGTGGTAAAAATCCTGGCGGAATTCCGAAAGCTTTGGAAAGAGCAGAGGAATATTTGGTTTAAAGCATATTGATTTATCATACATTTAAGGTTTAAAGTATTTACTTTGAACCTTTTTTTTTTATATTTAACAAATGAATCTCCAAACTCAAATCCCATTTAAAAAACAATCTGAGCATCTCATAAACTATCAATCTAAGATATTTTTACTCGGTTCTTGTTTTTCTGAAAATATTGGAAACAAACTTAGTTATTACCAATTTCAATCTACTCAAAATCCGTTTGGAATTCTTTTTCACCCGAAAGCCATTGAAACATTCATTACAAATGCAATCAACAAAAAAATATATTCTGAAGAAGATTTGTTTTTTCAAAATGAACGTTGGCATTGTTTTGAGGCACATTCTAGTTTAAGTTCTAGCAATGAAGACCAACTTCTTACCAATTTAAATGCTACAATTTCTTCAGCAAAAAAACAAGTAGAAGAAGCAACTCACATCATAATTACTTTGGGAACTTCTTGGGTTTATAGATTTATAAAAACGGATACTATTGTTGCAAATTGTCATAAAATTCCACAGAAAAAATTTGTAAAAAAACTCTTAACTATTGATGAAATATCAGAAAGTTTAGATGCGATTATAAAAATACTTATCAATAAAAATCCCACTTTAAAAATAATTTTTACCGTTTCTCCTGTGCGTCATCTAAAAGACGGGTTTGTAGAAAACCAAAGAAGCAAATCGCATTTAATTGCTGGAATTCATGCACTTCTCGACTCCGTTCAAAGCCACATTCACTACTTCCCTTCTTATGAACTTATGATGGATGAATTGCGCGATTATCGTTTTTATGCAGAAGACATGATACATCCAAGCCAAACAGCGATCAATTATATTTGGGATAAATTTGTAGCCACTTGGTTTTCCGAAAAATCACAAAGCACAATGCAAGAAGTACAGACGATTCAAAAAGGTATTGCTCACAAACCTTTTCATATAAATTCTAATCAACATGAACAGTTTTTAAAAAAGTTAGCCGCTAAAAAAGATAAAATTATACATGCATTTCCTTTTATGAAATTTTAAAGTAGCTATCATTTGACGATTTTTTGCTTTCTTTATTTTTTAAGAAATTTAGGTATCATAGAATTTTGTAAAGAAATTCATTATTGCTTCTTGTAGAGTTAAAAAAAGGTAATTATGATACGTTTTGAAATGATAAAATGAATACAATTATAAAATCAGAGAAAAGAATTCTTACTTCACAAAGAATATATTTTGTACCTTTAAAATTGATAATTCTCAGTTAAAAAATGATTAAAAAAATTCTTATAGGTATCATTGCAGGTATTTTTGTAGGGCTATTTGTGACAGCAATTATACTCCCAAAAACAAGTAATTTAGTAGAGTTATTTTTAACAAAAATAACGGCTACTTCAATAATAACGGGAGCTTTATGTGGTGCTTACTCAAAATTATCAAATTCTAAACTTCAAGTATTTTTTGTATCTATATGTATAGGAATGGTTATTTTCTATATAAAATATCTAATTACGGGTCACGATTTTGATGTGCTCACAATGGGTGCCTTTGTAGGCGCCATGTTAGGAGGTTTATTTGCGATTATTAAAAAAGCTGTACATTCTTACAAAGTGTTTATAAAACTTCGTAAAAGAAGAAGAAAGGGTTTTGGCAATTATAATTAATCTAAATGTTTTGCCACATTTTGCCAAGGACCACCATTGATTACATTCACACCGTTTTGTGTTAAAAACTGAGCTGCCTGACCACTTCTACCGCCACTTCTGCATACGGCAATTACAGGTTTGTTCCAAGCTTTAATTTGTTCGATTTCTAAAGGAATTAGATTTAAAACAATATGTTTCGAATTCTCAATATGTCCTTCATCCCATTCCGATTGGGTTCTAACATCTAAAATTACAGCATCGTTTTCTAAATATTCTTTTATTTCTGCACTCATATTTTTTCTTTTAAACATGTCAAATAATCCCATAATTTTAAATTTTAATTGCTGAATTATTGACTTTTAATAAATTTAATCCGTTTTGTATTAACTTTTTGTACGCCTCATTTTTTTGTAAAACTAACAAATAAGTTTTAATTTTCTCTTTAATTGAAAAATTAGACTGCAAAGCTAGTTCATAAAGTTCTAAAGTCAATAACCAATCTGTAGAAAACTCTTTTTTTAGTCGATTGAAAATATATGTAACTTCTTCTTCAGAAGCTGCGTTGGCTTCTCTCATTTGCTTTACTTTTTCGTATAAAGAATACAATGCTCTTTCTTTGTCTGAATAGTTTATTTTATGTGTTTTGGTTTTAGAAACTTCACTGCGATCTAAAAAAGAATTCATATCTGCAGCACCTGCGTATGCAGAAACAACTTCTTTACCCACTGCCATGTCGTAAACGCCCCATTCTGGTTTAAAAAGAATGATCTCATTAAAGGTCACGGTACAATTATCGAAAGAAATTAGTAATATTTTACCACGTAAATCTCGAGTTCCTGTAATTACATTTCCTTCAACCTTTAATCCGCCTTCAAATTGTAGGGTTGTTCTTTTCCCTTCGTAAATTTGATATGCTTCCAAATCTCTTGGACTCATATTTTCTATGGCAATATTTATTCCTTTTAATTTACCAATAGGGCTTCCAAAACCATTTTTATGAACTTCTCTTCCATGACCAATCAATTCCTTATCTCTGTTAGAAAGCGCCGTTTCTCCAACGGTTTGAAAGTAGATTAATTTATTATTTTCATCTGCAATTGCATTGTTAAAGATTCCAGAAATTTGAATGCCCGTGCTTAATTCTATTGTTCCTAGGCTTTTAGAAGCCACTAATTTTTTAACTCCCTTTAAGCCGCCTTTTCGTATGGCCATTTTATTTGCAAATTGCTCTAAGACTAAACTTAAATGTGCAAAATCTGGAGTAACAAATAACTGTGGTTGTGGTTTGGTAATGTCGAAATTAATGTCTGCTGCTTCAATAGCATACGGTACTTTTTTAATTTTATCTTGCATACACCAAGCACTTTCTCCAATAGAAGAAAGCAAGCCTGCTCCGTATATTTTAGGGTTTTCTAAGGTGCCTATCAAGCCATATTCAACCGTCCACCAATGTAGATTTCTTATTTTTGCCATTTCAGACAATTCACCCATATTGTCTTGTAAGTATTCTACTTTTTCTTGGGCTTCATTAATATCTTTTGCTGTTGAGTTCGGGTTTTCTTTTAAGATAGATAAAAGTCGAATGGCCTCATACATTTCGAAATCTTTCGCAGAAGAAATTGCTTTGCTACCAATTTCTCCAAAACGTCTTAAATATTCTGCATATTCTGGATTTGCAATGATGGGTGCATGGCCAGCGGCTTCATGAATAATATCTGGCGCAGGTGTATATTCTATATGATTAATAGTTCTCATGTCTGATGCAATCACCAAAACATTGTATGCTTGAAATTCCATAAAAGCATTTGGCGGAATAAAGCCGTCTACAGAGACAGCAGCCCAACCAATGTCTTTTAAAATTCTGTTCATCCCATCCATATAAGGAATTCTTTCAATTGAAATTCCTGTTTTGGCAAGCCCTTTTATATACGATTCGTGCGCAACTTTACTTAAATAATCTACATTCATTCTCATAACGTAGCGCCAAACTGCTTGGTTTTGTGCAGTATATTCTGCATATGGCTGTTTTACAACAAATTTATGTAAGTGTTTTGGTAGTTTTTTTGTGACATCGTTCAATTCAAAATGCATATCTGTATAAATATTGAAGTATTCTTACAAAACTAATGATTTTAATAATAATTTCACATTTTATAGAGATGAAATTTCATTATTATATTTACTCGTTCGTATTAAAATTATTCTAAATATTAAGAGGTTTTAATGTCCAAATCTTTATAATTTAATTGACCTCTAATTTAAAAGATTTAACAAAATTCAAATAAAATATAAATTTATGCAATAACCCCAAAAAACAATTACTTTATCCAAAGAATAAAAAAATCCTTTTTTATCTAAATGAATAATTAAAAGAAAGCTCAATAAATATATCTTAAGATAATTATCCTTAAGTTTGATTATTTTATATACAAATTATATTAGCAAACTAAAAACAGCTTATTAGTGCTATATTTTTGTAAAATTAGATAACCCCCTTGAAAACGAATGAATTCGCATAATTTTAACGTATATAATATTATAATTATTATTGGAATTGTACATGGAATAATTTTTAGCTTACTATTATTTTTTAATGCTAAACTAAAATCTAGAACAAATAATTATTTAGCTCTTACTATCCTCTCATTATGTTTTAGTAATCTTCAATACTGGCTTTTAGATGTTGGCTTGTCACCTAAATATGAAAATCATAAGATAATATTTATTCCATTTGAATTTTTAATGCTTCCAATGTTTTTGTTATTTGTAAAAAATTATCTGGATAATAAATTAAAAAAATCACATGTACATATATTGTTTTTACCTTTTTTTATAACTACGCTATATCTAATTCTAAATGATTTTATTAAAATTGACGCTATAACTTTTAAGTTTTTTAATCTTATCATAGAATATAGCTCTATTACATTTTCATTAGTGATAATAATACTAATTTTTAAAACCATTTTAGACTATGAAAAGAAAATTAAAAAAGACTCATTTGACAAAATTCCAAAAACAGTTTCTTGGCTTAAAAGAATTTTAATAATTGGATTTTCTCTTTGTATACTGTGGGCACTTTCTCTTACTCTTTTTGGCCCTTATTTCCCTAGTGGATATTCTAAATACTATCCTTTATGGATTGGTATTTCGGTGCTTATATACTGGATTGCATATACATCTATTTTTCAAAACAGTATTTATGAAGACCGTGGTGAAATACGGGGTAAAAATACTTATACCCGTAAAAATATAAGAACTCAAATTAAACAATTAGAAATTGATAAACCGACAGGGAAAATTAACACAAATAAATTTATAGAAATTAACAATCTTATTCTGAAAAATAAACTATTTCTCAATCCAAAATTAAGTCTTAAAATTATTTCAAGATATACTAACTTTAGTGAAGGATATTTATCTCAAATAATAAATACCAACACACATAAAAATTTCAATGAATATATTAATCATTTGCGAGTTGAAAATGCCAAAAAACTATTATTAGATGAAGATTATTCAAAATACACAATAACTGCCATTGGTTTAGAATCTGGTTTTCATACAAAAACAAGTTTTTATAGTGCGTTCAAAAAAAATACAGGTCAAACCCCAAATGCTTATAAGAAATTAGTACAAAATCTTTAAATAGTTAAATATTATGAACTGTTGAATATTTAAATCTTTTTATTATTGTGCATATAAATCTAAAATAAATCCTAATGAGAAAAGTATTTGTAAAACAAATTATATGCTTATTGTTATTATTAGTTACAATATTTAGTTGTCAAAATGATGACATTACAGAAGAGAACATTAATATATCAACTAATAACAGAGTAATAGCTAAAAGAGTAAATTTTAATGACATTAAACAGAATGAAAAGCTAAAAAAATCTTTAGCAAAAATTGAAAAACGATTAAACTATTTTAAAAAAACGAAAGTGTTTTCTAAAATAGAATCTAATAATAATTCTTTTTCAATACTAACTGATGAAATTATTCAAATAAAAACAGATGACACAGAGGCATATACGTTCAGAATTGAAACACCAACATATTCTGACTCTGCCTTTGAAAATTTTGTAATAGAAAAATATAATGATAATGATTATATGTTTTTTATTTATCGTTATAAGAAACTAAAAACTAAAGAAAACGCTGTAATTACTTATTCAATGTCAAAAGAACTAGTAAATTCAAATCAAATAAATTTAGGAGATTTTGATGCCATCTTAGTTTCAAAATATGCTTATGATGAAAGTTCTGGTTGTCTTTTTGAAATTACTTTTAACGAAGGTTGTTCTTGTGAATACGCAGAGGTTATCTACTGTCAAGGTGGAGGCAGCGGTGGTTCGGGAGGGTCAGGAACTGGAGATAATGGTAGTATTGGGGATGGAGATTCTGAAGATGACCTATATGATAGTGATTTTGACGGACAATCTGGTGGAAGTGGAGGTTCGAACACTAATTCAAATAATACTTCAACAGTAGGTGTCTTACCAAATCCAGTAGACAGTCAAATTGATGTCTTTTTTGAGCAACTAACAAATGAACAGAAAGATTGTTTGAACGCAAATTCCTCTTTATCACACGAGGTTAGAAGATTTTTAGGAAAAAACATAGAGAATAGGGTCATAGAAGACACAACACAACTTTTTAATCCTTTTAATATTGCTAAAGATATTATTGATATAATTTGTAATTCGTCTGACCCAAATTTAACTTTTAATGATATTACAACACTTGTAATTGAATCTTTCGATACGCCAAAAATAAATGACATAGTAAAAGAGTTAAAATGTTTTGACTTGTCAGCCCCCGCTAAAATGACTATTTATAGCCAGCAATCTATTGCTGGTTCAAGAAAAGTAACTGCTAATATAGGACACACTTTTATTGGGCTTGAACAAAACGGAATCATCAGAAGTATTGGTTTTTATCCAGATTCTCCTGGAGCAAGTCTACTCAAACCTCAAAGCAGTGAATTACACGATAACTCAAATTCGCCTTATGATGTTAGTATTACTATTGATATAAGAGCAACTCAATTTCGAGAAACTGTAAATTACATAACTAACTATTCTTCAACTTATGACTTAAACAATTATAATTGTACTGATTTTGGTATTGGAATTGCATTAATAGGAGGATTAACTTTACCTAAAACTATTGGTAAATATGGAATACTGTTTAAAGGCAGAAACCCTGGAGATTTAGGTGAAGATATGAGAGAAATAATATTACCTGCAAGCGCAAATAGAAATTTAAATGGAGGAACTGCACCAGCAAGATTTGGGAGTTGTCCTTAAATATAATTTTAAAAAAATATTCCTATACCTTTTTATTTTGAAAATTGAAAACGTTACTAATAATTTGAGTATTTTAAGATTTAAATAAAAACAAATATATTATGAAACAGTATTTACTTTTCACATTATTGACCATATCACTAATCTCTTGCAAAAGAACAAGTGTAAATAAAACCATTGAAGGCACTATTTATATTAAGTTAATAGATCTGAATAACGTGGTTTATGGAATGTCTAATGATGAAATTGAAAAAATTAAAAAAGAGATTTTTAATCAAAAAAAGAATGATTTTTCTAAATCAGAAAAATCATTTATGGAATATCATAAAATTTTATTTAAAAGTGATCTAATTAATAAACCACACTTTAAATTGAAAACTAAAAAAGGTAAAATAATCAATGTCTATACTAATGAAAATGAATATACAAAACTTGCCAAACATCTTAGAAAATTAAATAGAGAGGAAGAAAAAGTAATTGTAAAGTTTGAAGGAGTTAAAATTTCTGACGGCATTTTTGACCCAGATGGTATTTTTGACCAGGCTATATTTAAAGCTACAAAAATTATTTCAGTTGAAAAAACAGTTGGAAAAACAGAATGGCATAAATAAATTAAAGGCATATTTGTCTAATAAATAAAGTGGTTGAATTGTTTTTTGATTAAACCTAATTCAACCACCTATTAAAAAAATTTATGAAGAAATTAATACTTATTACAATATTCATACTCATTTTTAAAATAGGTTTTTCACAAAAACAATTTCCTTATAATGTGAAATTAAAAGACATATTAAAGTCTAAAGTTTCATCTAAACAATTAATTAATTATGGAAATCCATTAATAGTTGAGTTTTTTGGCACTAGTTGCAAACCTTGTATTAATCTTTTAAATTCTTTTAAAGAAATTTACCCTGAATGGCAAAAGGAGTATAGAGTAAAAATTGTTGTAATAGTTATTGAAAAAAATTATAAGAGAAAGAAATTAATGAGAATGATTAAAAAACATAATTGGCCTTTTGAATTTTATTTTGATTCAAATAAAAGATTATTTAATCGTTTAACAGAAGCAAATGTAATACCACAAACTATAATTTTTGACAGAAATTATAACATCACAGGTAAATTTAAAGGTGTCAAATCTAATTACGGATACAAAATAATTAATGGTAAAATTAGTAATGAAAAAATTAAGCTAAATAATACAGGAAACTTTAATCATTTAGAATGTGATTTATCAGCGTATGAAAACATTCTTAAACGAATGATTACATCTAAAACAAAATAGACTACCTCAAAGACAGTCTATTTTCACTACATTAATAAATATATAAACCTTTTAAAGGGCTTCTTTAAGAACTTTTATAGCATCTACAGCTTTCGATCTTTTTGCAATGTCTAAAGCAGACATATTTCCTTTGGTAGATTTTGTTTTTAATTTTGCACCGTGCTTGATCAACAATTTGGCAATTTTAGCTTTGTTATGCCTTGCTGCAAACATTAAAGGAGTTAATCCGTTAGATTTTTTGTTTATATCTTCGCCCGATTCAATGAGTGCTTTTACAGCATCGTAATTGCCCATTTGTATCAATTTACAAAAAGGACTTACCTGATATGCCGTCGAAATTTCAAGCATTTTTGTGTTTTGATAGAAATAATTAGAAGATGCGTTGGTTGTTGCTGAAAAAGCAAGTAAGCAAAATAACATTGGTAAAATTAATTTTTTCATGATAAATAGTTTTAAGAATTAGGATTGTTTGTTTGTTCTATCTAATAGACAGCAAAAAGAAAGTTATGTTTCATCTAAAATGGCTATTTAACAAGCGTTTAACTTTATAAGTATTTTTCTCTAAAAAATTAACACTAATTATGTTAATCCTAAAAAATCTTCTTTTAAGTTTATTTTATGACAATTTTATTACGCTATCGGTTTCGTAAAATCTTCAACAAATGACAAAAAACTTTCTTATTTTTACGAATCAATTTTAGAAAATGAACAAGAAAGTTATCTTAATGATTTTAGATGGTTGGGGAATCACTCAAGACCCAAAAGTATCTGCCATTTACAACGCAAAAACACCTTTTATCAACGGCTTGTATGACAAATACCCAAATGCAGCCTTAAGAACAGATGGTTTGCATGTGGGTTTACCCGAAGGGCAAATGGGAAATTCTGAAGTTGGACATATGAATCTAGGTGCTGGTAGAATTGTATATCAGAATTTAGCCCGCATAAACAAAGCGGTAGATGAAAAAACGTTGGGCAAAGAAAAGGTATTGCTAGATACTTTAAAATATGCCAAAGAAAATAACAAAGACATTCATTTATTAGGTTTGGTTTCAGATGGCGGTATTCATGCACACATTCATCATTTAAAAGGAATTTTAGATGTTGCGAAAGAAAATAATGTAGCAAATGTGTATTTGCATGCATTTACAGATGGTAGAGATTGTGACCCAAAATCTGGCGCGTACTTTATCAATGATATGCAAGAATATATGAAAGAAAGTACCGGAGAATTAGCTTCTGTAACGGGGCGTTATTATGCAATGGACAGAGACAATAGATGGGAACGTGTAAAAAAAGCGTACGATGGTGTGGTGAATGCGATTGGTGTAAAAACTACAGATGCAATTGCTACCATTAATACAAATTATAAAGAAGGCCTAACAGACGAATTTCATCAACCAATTATTGTAACTAACAAAGACGGTTCACCAAAAGCACAAATAAAAGAAGGGGATGTTGTTTTATTTTTCAACTACAGAACAGATAGAGGAAGAGAGTTAACCAATGCGTTATCTCAAAACGATTTTCCAGAATTTGGAATGAAAAAATTAAACGTATACTTTACCACTATCACTTTATATGATGAAAGTTTTAAAGGAATTCATGTTATTTATAATACCGATAATATTCAGAATACTTTGGGTGAAGTGTTATCTAAAGCAGACAAAAAACAAATTAGAATTGCAGAGACTGAAAAATATCCACATGTTACTTTTTTCTTTTCTGGCGGACAAGAAGCGCCTTTTAAAGGAGAATCTCGCATCTTAAAAAACTCACCAAAAGTGGCAACCTACGACCTAAAACCAGAAATGAGTGCTTATGAATTAACAGCTGCTTTGTGTAAGGATTTAGAAAAAGGAGAAGCTGATTTTGTATGTTTAAATTTTGCAAACGGAGATATGGTTGGTCATACAGGCATTATGGAAGCTGCCATAAAAGCTTGTGAAGCTGTAGACAATTGTGCAAAAGAAGTGGTTGAAACGGGCTTAAAAAATGGCTATACGATTCTATTAATTGCAGATCATGGAAATTGCGAAACCATGATGAATCCAGATGGTTCTCCACATACATCGCATACTACAAACCCAGTTCCTTTCATTTTAATTGATGATGAAATAAAATCAGTAAAAAGTGGTATCTTGGGCGATATTGCTCCAACAATTTTACAACTAATGGGAGTTGATCAACCAAAAGAAATGACACAACATTCTTTACTATAAATAAAAAATTAGAAAAATGAAATACTTGTTTTTATTCTTATTTACCATTGCCTTAACATCTTGTAAAGCACAACAAGAAATTACCGCTGAAAAAAACGACAGTGGAGATTTGGTAGGATTTGCAAATAAAGAATCATTCAATCAGGCACCATACAGCACATGGTTTACTCAAAAATTTGAGCGCTACAAACCAGATGCAACTACTATTTCTTCGCTTAGAGAAGCATTAGATGGTGTTATCATTAAAGGCTTTATGGGAACTTGGTGTGGAGACAGTAAAAGAGAAACTCCGCATTTTTATAAAATTTTAGAATTGGCAGACTTCAATTTTAAAAATTTAGATTTGGTTACGGTAAATCGTTCTAAAAGAACACCAGATAATTTACAAGAAGGTTTAGATATTCAAAAAGTACCCACCTTTATTTTTTATAGAGATGGTAAAGAAATTGGACGTTATGTAGAATATGCAAGAGAATCATTAGAAAAAGACATGTTAAAAATTGTTTCTGGTGAACCTTACAAACACTCCTACGACAGAAGTAAATAAATGATTCAAAACAACTTAATTATTGCTGTAGATTTTGATGGCACTATTGTAGAAGATGCGTTTCCAAAAATTGGAAATGCCCAACTATTTGCCTTTGAAACCTTAAAAAAATTGCAGTCCGAAGGGTATCGATTAATTCTTTGGACCTACAGAAGTGGTGCTAAGTTAGAACAGGCTGTAAGGTATTGTAAAGAAAATGGCATCGAATTTTATGCCGTAAATAAAAGTTTTCCAGAAGAAGATTTTGATGAGAAATACAGTAGAAAAATTAATGCAGATATTTTTATTGATGATAGAAATATTGGTGGTTTTATAGGTTGGACAGAAATCTACAGACAGATTTTTAACTACGACCCAGAACCTAAAAAGAAAAAAGGATTTTTCTCTTTTTTCAAATAAGTATTTTCAAACACTATTTCCTTAATTTATACTAACTTTGCGGTTCAATTTTTTTAACATGATTAAAATTAAAACCAAAGAAGAAATAGAAATTATGCGCGAAAGTGCTTTGGTAGTTTCTAAAACATTAGGCATGCTTGCACAAGAAGTAAAACCTGGTGTAAGCACTTTATATTTAGATAAATTAGCAGAAGATTTTATTAGAGCAGAAGGCGCAATTCCTGGTTTTTTAGGTTTGTATGATTTTCCGAACTCGCTTTGTATGAGTCCGAATGCTCAAGTAGTTCATGGTATTCCTAATAAAGAACCTTTACAAGAAGGAGATATTATTTCTATAGATTGTGGCGCTAAGAAAAATGGTTTTTATGGAGACCATGCCTATACTTTTGCTGTGGGTGAGATTGATGTAGAAACCAAAAAATTATTAGATGTTACCAGAGAAAGTTTATACGTTGGTATTCGTGAATTTAAAGCTGGAAACAGAGTTGGCGATGTTGGTTTTGCAATTCAGAAATTCTCTGAAGATCATGGTTATGGAGTGGTTAGAGAATTGGTTGGCCATGGTTTAGGAAGAGAAATGCACGAGGATCCAGAAATGCCAAATTATGGTAAAAGAGGAAAAGGAAAGAAATTTGTTGAAGGAATGGTAGTTGCTATAGAACCTATGACAAACTTAGGAACTCATAAAATCAAACAACATGCAGATGGGTGGACCATTACAACTTTAGACAATAAACCCTCTGCACATTTTGAGCATGATGTGGCAATTTTAAACGGCAAACCAGAACTACTTTCTACCTTTAGGTATATTCATGATGCTTTGGGGATTTTTACAGATGAGGAGGATGAATTTCGTCAGTAGATTATTACGCTGAGATACACAGAGTTTTTTCGCTGAGATTCACAGAGAGGTTTCATATCATTTAACATTTTACTTATGAAAGATAATGAGATAACTGAAAAAATAATTGGAGCTGCAATAGAGGTGCATAAAGCTCTAGGTTCAGGTTTATTAGAATCTGCTTATCAAGAATGTTTATATTTTGAGTTAAAACTTTTAGGTTTAAATGTTGAAAAAGAAATCTCACTTCCTATTATTTATAAGGATATAAAATTAAATCACGGTTATAGAATAGATTTATTAGTAGAAAATAAAATAGTTTTAGAACTGAAAACTGTAGAATCTTTTACAGATGTTCATTCTGCACAAATACTAACCTATATGAAACTTGGAAATTATCCCTTAGGTTTATTACTTAACTTTCATACAAAACTATTAAAAAACGGAATAAAACGTTTTATAAATACTTTTTAAGTCTCTGTGTAACTCTGCGAAAAAACTCTGTGAATCTCTGTGCAATAGCTATGAAAATATTTAAAACAATCCTAAATACCATTCCAAGACCTTTGTTAATCAAAGCAAGCTATTGGGTACGACCCGTAATTTCTTGGTACCTAAAAGGAGATACATATACAGATCCTATAGATGGGAAGTCCTTTCGTAAGTTGCTACCTTATGGCTATGGAAAGCAAAGAGAAAATGCATTGTCACCATCTACTTTATCTTTAGAAAGACATCGATTGATGTGGCTGTTTTTAAGAGACGAAACTTCTTTTTTTACTTCCAAAGAAAAATTAAAAGTATTACATATTGCTCCTGAACAATGTTTTTTAGATCTTTTTAGAAGCCAAAAAAATCTCGATTATATGACATCAGATTTAGAATCTCCTATTGCAGATGTAAAAGCAGACATTTGTGATTTACCTTTTAAAAACAACGAATTTGATGTTGTTTTCTGTAATCATGTTTTAGAACATATTCCTGACGATACCAAAGCGATGCAAGAATTATACAGAGTTTTAAAACCTGGCGGATTTGGCATCTTTCAAATTCCACAAGACTTGTCAAAAGAAAAAACTTTTGAGGACAATTCTATAACCAACAGAAAAAAAAGAGCAGAAATATTTGGGCAATATGATCATGTAAGAGTGTATGGTAAAGATTATTTTGATAAACTACGTGCTATTGGTTTTAAAGTTGATGAAGTAGATTACACAAAAAAAATTGCTCCAGAAAAACTAGAACGGTTTTGTTTGATGAAAGGTGAAATTCTTCCTGTATGTTACAAGTAATGTCTTTTATTCATTATTAAATTTTCTTAAAAAATCTGGCATTTTTTCTAAAGTTTCTTCACCATTTACAATGATACCATCTTGAAATATTTGGTAGACTCCGTCTTCTAATTTCACAACTTCAGAGTTCCCTTTATACGTTGCTAATTTATCCTTTGCACCAGAAACTTTCGTCCCATTTTGATTGATCCAAGAAATTTGAGTGCCTTTTATAGCCTGCGCTTTATTATCATAAAAAGCGCCAATATATTCATAATCTGAGTTTGTATATAAAACGGTACCATCTACAGAAAATAAAAACGCATGTACTTGATACTCTTTTTCAAAATATAACGGGTGTATTCCTCCTCCTAAATGTCCGCCGAAATCGTACCAGTTCTTATCTATTTTAAGCGCGCCTTCTTTGTCGTATTTTCTAATGATATCGTTCTTTTTTAGTTGTTTTAAAACTTCCTCTTTATTTGCAACTCTTACTATTTTAGCTTGATTTAAATCGTACACCATTGGCTCGTAAGCATTGTTCGGATACGTCACCAATCTACCATTGGCTCGTGGCAACATTACTTTCCCGTAATTTGTTGCCAGTGAATTGAAATCAGAAGGATTTGGTAATAAAGCACCTGTACCATTGTTGGTGTTGAAGCTGTAAATTTTTGTAGGTGCTGTATTTTTATTTTTCAATAAAATAAAACCTGCATAATTTATAGAAAATGAATATTCATCAGCTTTCACAATAATTTCTGCTCTATCATTAATAATACCAAACTTATCATCTTTGCTGTATAGCGCGTACTTATTTGCATTAAAGGGATAAATACTATCTGCCCGAACAGACAATTTTTGAGATTGTAACTTCCAAACTGTTTTAAGTGAATCTATTTTTCTTAATTCTTTCGCTTTTCGCTGCTTTTCTTCTTCTATTCTTTGCTCTTCTTGTAATTGAACTTCTAATGCTTCCGTTATGGTGACAAATAAATCTAATTGTTCTAAATACTCCTCAGACTTTTTATTTTTTGCGATTAAAAAATACTGTTTCGAGTATTTTTGTGCTTTTTTGTAATTGTCTAATTCAAAATAAATTCTAGAACCCAAACTAGCAATGCTTGGTTTGGTTACCGTATCCATGTATTTCATCGCTTTTTCAAAAAGCGCTAAAGCTCCTTTGTAATCTATACTTTCTTCAATTACAGTATTTGCTCTTTTGATATAAACATTTGCGATTTCTGCATTGTTTTGAGTATAGGAAGTACCAAAAAATGCGGCACAAAAAAGTGCTAAAAGTAATTTTCTCATGATCATGTAGTGTTTTTCCTTTTTAAGAATTACAATATACTACAAATATATTTATTTTTTCTATCGAAAACACTACCTACTTGTAGGTATAATTAGAAAATTCTTGGAGATTTCCTTCTGAAGTTGTAAAAAGTAAAATGGCTTCTAAATGTGTATTCTTTTCTAAAAAGTGTTTTGTTTTTTCTAAACCCATGGCCATAAAAGCTGTTGCATACGCATCAACATCTGCACAATCTAGATTTGCAATAACAGAAGCACTTAATAAGTTACTTTCTAGTGCATAGCCTGTTTTCGGGTTTATTGTGTGTACATATTTTTTTCCATCATTTGTAATTCTAAATTTTCTGTAGTTTCCAGAAGTAGCCATAGCTTTGTTTGACAAATTAATATTTTTAAAACCAGCATTCGCATTAGATTCAATGGGATCTACCAATTTAATAATCCAAGGTTTTTGGTTCTCTTTAGCCCCTTTTGTTCGAATCTCTCCTCCAATTTCAACCAAATAATTATTGATGTTCTTGCGCTCAAGAAAGCGCGCAACAACATCAATTCCGTAGCCTTTTGCAATAGAATTAAAGTCTAAATAAATTTCTGGACTTTCTTTAATTACTTTGTTGTTTTTGATGTCAACTTTATCTAAACCCACAAATTGCATTTGTGCCTTTACCTGATCTTCAGTCAGATTGTTTTTTTCTCTTTTAGGACCAAAACCCCAAGCATTGACCAAATTACCTACTGTTGGATCGAAATAACCATTGGTTTCCTTAAATATTCGTTTCGATTTTTTAAAAACTTCAACAAAGAAATCATCCACAATTACCGAAGTGTCTCCAGCATTAATTCTAGAAATATCTGAGGTTGGTAAATATGTAGATAAAGACGCATTCATTTTAAAAAATAAACTATCGATACTTTTTTGATAATTGGTGTTGGCCTTTAAATATGTAATTTTATACGTAGTACCAAAAACGAAACCTTTTAAGGTGTAATCTTCAACAATAGCTTTATTTTTACAAGTAGAAAAAAGAAAAATAATGGCGATATATAAGAGGAAATTATATTTTTTCATAAAGAATCATAATTATAAACAAAAATAGTGTATAATTTTTTCACAAATTATTGTTAATCACTCTTTTTATTCATCGATTTTGTTAAATTTGTAGGAATTATTTAATGATCAATTTTAAAAAAAATGAAAAAAATATCTCTTATAGTCTTATCTGCAATTCTACTTAGTTCTTGTGTTTCTAAAAAAGAATTTGCAGCACTGCAAACAGAAAAAGCACAAACTGAAGAAGAGTTACTTGCTGTAAAAACAAATTTACAAAAGTGTTTAATTGAACGTGAAAAAGAAGATGGTAGAATTTTTGCTTTAACGGAACAAGTAAAGTATTTACAAGAAGATAAAAAATCTGCTTTAAAGCAAGTTGAAAATTTAACGGTTTTAACGCAATCTTCATCTGATAATATTAAAACGGTCATTTCTCAATTGAGCGAAAAGGACAAATATATCAATGGCGTTAGAAAAGCGATGACGCAAAAAGATTCTCTTAATCTAGCGATTAAATATCACTTAACGAGAAACTTAACAGAAGGTATTCAAGACAAAGATATTGAAGTGAATGTCGAAAAAACGGTGGTGTTTATTTCTATTTCTGATAAATTATTATTTAAAAGCGGAAGTTATAATGTAACGGATGGTGCTTATACTGTTTTAGAAAAAATAGCCAAAGTAATTAACGATCAGCCTAAAATGGAAGTAATGATTGAGGGGCATACAGATTCAACTCCAATTAATAGAGACATCATACAAGACAATTGGGATTTGTCTGCATTAAGAGCCACTTCAATTACTAGAATTTTACAATATAAATATGGTGTAAAACCAGAAAGATTAATTGCAGCAGGAAGAAGTCAATATGTACCTTTAGCACCAAATGATTCTGCTGAAAACAAAGCAAAAAATAGAAGAACAAAAATTATTATCATGCCTAAATTAAATCAGTTTTTTGATTTATTAGAGCAAGATGCTAAATAATTTTTAGTCTTTTTTAAAATATTTAAAACCACTCTTTTGAGTGGTTTTTTTGTTTTATGTGGTTTTATAATTTAGGTTTAAAATAAAAACTGCTAACTTTGTTTAAATTTTGATAAAATAAATTAAAACTCACTTTATAATTAAAGTTTGATTATAATAACGGAAGTATTTATTTAATGTTATGAAAAAACGATACACTTTTCTTATATATACTTTTCTCGTGATTGCTTTTTTCGGTTGTAGTAATGATGATGATATAACTACTATTGAATCTTTTTATAATGGTGCTTTAACATCAAGTACTAATCAACAATTAGAAGGGCAATGGTCTATATATCAAGTCAAATTTGAAAACCAAGTTACTGATGTTCCTGAATCTACAGTAGAATGTGGGAGAGATTTTTTCTCTTTTCAAACAGATGGAAGTTTTAAAGAATATCTTTTTGATAATAGTCAATGCACTCCACAGAAAGGTGAACTTAGCTGGACATTATCTGATGGAATAATTACATTTACTTCTGGTTTTGAAACAAATCAATGGGTAATAACTGAATTATCTTCTAAGCGTTTTGTTTTTAAAATACTTTTAGACCTTGATAATGATGGTGAACCAGAGATTTACCAAGCAATTTGCAAAAGATATCAGCCTCCTGTTGAAATTTATACTGGCAATTTCTCAAGAGCTAATACAAGTGAGAATAATAATTTAGAAAAAATTCTATTAAAATGGGATGCATACAAGGGTTATAATAATTTCGAAAAATATGAAATTTATAGATTTTCTGAAGGATGTAGTAATATCAATAATTTAGAGTTAATTTCAACTATTACAGATCCAGATATCATCTCATTTATAGATGAAACGCCTCCAGCATTAGAAGAAATCTGTTACGTATTTAAAATATATACAGATTCAGGACTTTTAGAAAGCCTTGCTACGAATGTAAATACTGGATTTATGGAGATTTCATCAGTTAACCTTGAAGCACCAATTTTAAATAATACTACAATAAATCTTACTTGGGATAAATATCAAGGATATTATTTTTCTCATTATAAAATAGTAGTTCGTAATTATTCTTCTGGTTCAGGAGGTGGATATCAAGAAGAGGAATTTGCTTTAATTGACAATATAGAGACAACTAGTTTTTCTTCAGAACAGCCCTATTTTTCTAATCCCGTTTTCGTTATTTATGTCTATAACATTTTTGGCGACAAAAATTATTATGCAATTGAATCTGAAAATCAGCAAAGTACAACTTTTGAAAGAGATGGAATATTACCAATTAACCAGATAAATTTCTTGGCATCATCACCCAATGAAACAATCCTGTATTATAGTGATTACTCTGATTTGTACAGATATAATTACAAGACTAATCATGTTGAAAACTCAATAGTACTTAATAGCTCTTCAATTATTTTTATTAAGGTCATAGAATCTTCATTTGGAACTGAAGTAATGGTTAATAAAGGAGGTGAAATTATGGTATATGATAGTGACTTAAATTTTAAGTATAATCTAAACCTGAAAGTAGATATCTTTTTTACCCCAGATCATCTTATTATTAACGAAGATGGTTATTGGTTGGCAACAGACAGAGAAAAATTATATTCTTTTACAAGAACAGAAAATCAGTTAGACTTAATAAATACAAACAATTTATACAATAAACGATTTAGTGCTAGTGATATAAATATTATCGATTTAGGAAAAAGTAAGATTTTAGTGGGGAACAAAATAGAATCTCAAGGTCTAGTTGTTGAAATAAATTCTGATGGAGAACTTTCTATTAGTGCTACTGAAGTAAACTTCAATGTTATTTCAGAATGGGATAATAGCTTATACTCTAGAGACAAAAAATATATTCTTAATTCTGAAAATAATACAGTATACGCTACAGAAACGAACAACTTATTAAACACTTTGAATCAAGGTTTTTTTCTAAAAAATATAAGCAATGATGGTTCATTTATATTAGGAACTAATAATAACCCAAATTCTTCTACAGATTATTATCATGAAAAGAAATTAAAGACATTTAGTTATCCTTTATTTGCTGAAAAAAATTATGAAACAAAAGGTTATCCACATTTTATTTTCCAAAATCATTTAGGTGAAATAATTTCTATCTCAAAAGGATTAATTGGAAGTCTTAATGTTTCTGCACAAGAAAAAGATATTTTTATAGAAATTATTGAGTAACGCTGAAGATAATGAAATAGCAGAGTGACTATTATCTACTCCAAAATCACAACAAAATCTTCAAAAGCCACATAATAAGGCTGATTTTTAAAAACAGGGTTTTCAACACTTTCTGCATTTGCAATTCCTACACCGGCAAACCAAACCTTCGCATTTTGTTTTTTAGCATGGTTTTTAAACGTTTCCATCCATAAAACATCATAATCGTTTGGATTTTGCAAATTAGTAGTTGCTTTTACCAAAACAAAAATAGTCTGTGCACCTTTTTTAAACAACACAAATTGAGGATGTCTTTTTAATGTGCTATTAATTGCCTGAAACTCATACCCCATTTCTTCTAGCTTCTCACCTACGATGTTCATTGCCAAATTATGCAATTCTTGCGCCGTTAAAATCTGCATTACTTTTTCTTATGATGTTTGTTGTAGTTTTTATCTCCTTTTGTTTTTGGTTTCTTGTATTTTTTAGCAATTTCTCTTCTGTAAGAACCTCCTTGATTGGTTTTACTGTTCTTTTCACTCTTTTCATGAAATGCTGGTCCAGGCACATATTCTAAGGCAGTTCTGTTTCTAGATTGCTCTCTGTCTTCTTTAGGGCGTTCATCTTCCGTTAGTGAGGTAGCAATTGCTACTTCCTCAGGAAGCTCTAAAAGCGGAATCTCATAATGCATCAACATTTCAATGGCAGTTTTAGCATCTTGTTCTTTTTCTGTTGAAAAAAGCAGTGTTTTTCCTGCTTTTTCTGCACGACCAGTTCTACCAATTCTGTGCATGTAATTTTCAGGAAAATCGGGTGTATCAAAATTGATCACGTGAGAAACATTGTCAAAATCTAAACCTCGTGCCATGACATCTGTCGCTAATAAAATTCGATTTTTTCCTTCATCAAATTGTTTGATAGATCTAATTCTATAATTCTGCGTTTTGTTAGAGTGAATCACACACATTTCATCATGAAACACTTCTTCTAAATGTTTAAATAACAAATCTGCTGTTCTCTTAAAACCAACAAAAATTAATACTTTATGAAAATTTTCTTTATCCTTTAAAAGATGATGTAACAAATTTACTTTCGTAAAAAAGTTAGGAATGTTATAAGAAACCTGTTCAATATTATCTAAAGGCGTTCCACTAACTGCTACAGAAATTTTTTCAGGATTTTTAAAAAAATCATAAATTAAATCATCTACATCTTCTGTCATGGTTGCAGAAAATAATACGTTCTGTCTTTTTTCAGGAAGAATATCAAAAATGTTCATTAGTTGAAAGCGAAACCCTAAGTCTAACATCACATCCACTTCATCAATCACCAACTTCTGAATAGATTTTAGCTTTAAAGCGTTGCTTAAACCTAAATCATACAAACGTCCTGGAGTTGCCACAATAACATCTTGACCTTGTAAAATAGCTTGTTTTTGTGTATTGATGTTGGTACCACCATACACACCCAAAACACGCGTATTGATATATTTTGATAATTCCTCTATTTGTTCTACAACTTGTATGACCAACTCTCTAGTAGGCACCAAGACCAAAATTCTTGGATGCTGTTGCTTAGAAAATTTTAAATCTCTAAGAATTGGCAACATGTATGCAAAAGTTTTACCTGTACCCGTCTGCGCAATTCCCACAACATCTTTACCAGATCTAACTACAGAAAATGCTTGTTCTTGAATTGGCGTTGGTGTATCGAAACCCAAATCGTCAATTGCATATTGTAGTTGATTTGATAAGTCTAAATCTTCAAAAGTCATCGTGTAAAATTTTATGCAAAGGTACGTTTTATAAAATGTTTTACAATACCAGTTCAACCGTAGATTATTTAGTAATTTTGTACTTATAATTCATACTTTATAATGATTACAGATACGCACACACATTTATATTCTAGTCAGTTTAGCGAAGATCAAAAAGAAATGATACAACGTGCAAAAGACGCTGGTGTTTCTCGATTTTTTATCCCTGCAATAGATTCTTCTTACACAGAAAGTATGTTGCAGTTAGAAACGGATTTTCCTTATGATGTGTATTTGATGATGGGTTTGCATCCAACTTCTGTAAAAGAAAATTATCTAGAAGAATTAGCGCATGTAAAAGAATGGATTGACAAAAAAGATTTCTACGCAATTGGTGAAATTGGAATCGATTTGTATTGGGAAAAAACTTTTTTAGTGCAACAACAAGAAGCTTTTAGAACACAAATACAATGGGCAAAAGAGAAAAAATTACCTATTGTAATTCATTGTAGAGATGCTTTTGATGAAATTTTTGAAGTTTTAGAAACAGAGAAAGGAGACGATTTATGGGGGATTTTTCATTGTTTTACAGGAACAAAAGTACAAGCAGAAAAAGCCATTTCTTACAACATGAAATTAGGAATTGGCGGCGTTGCCACTTTTAAAAATGGTAAAATTGATCAATTTTTAAATAAAATTGACTTGCAACATATTGTTTTGGAAACAGATGCACCCTACTTAGCACCAACTCCATACAGAGGCAAAAGAAATGAAAGTGCTTATATTACAAATGTTATTGATAAATTAGCAGACATTTATGAGCTTTCATTCAAAGAAATTTCAGAAATTACAACAAAAAATTCTAAAGATGTTTTTGGAATATAATTTATGGAAACAGCAATCACATATTACAAAACACCCATAGGAACCGCAAAAATTGTAGGAGATACAAACGGAATTCAAGCTGTTTCTGTTTTAAATGATGATGAAATTTCAGCGGAAATTTTAAATCAACAAACTCCTGAGTGTTTACAAGACTGTGTACTACAATTAGCAGAATATTTTAAAGGCGAAAGAGATAGTTTTAATTTAACGGTGAATCCAAAAGGAACTGCTTTTCAAATAAAAGTATGGAAAGCCTTATTAAAAATTCCCTATGGAAAAACAAAAAGTTACTTAGAACAAAGCAAAGGTTTAGGAGATGTAAAAGCCATTAGAGCCGTTGCATCTGCAAATGGTAAAAACCCCTTATGGATTGTAATTCCTTGTCATAGAGTTATTGGTTCTGACGGTTCTCTAACAGGATATGCTGGCGGAATTTGGCGTAAAAAATGGCTGTTGGCGCATGAAAATCCAGTAAAACAGCAATCCCTTTTTTAAATTTTATTTTCAAACATTAAAAAACATATTTTTACGTTAAGAACGTATAGTTTTTTATGAGTCAAAGAATTCTTTTTTTATTTCTGATGTTTGTTGGGTTTTCAATCCAATCTCAAACGATATCTTCAGATTTTAGATCTCGGAAATTTCTTATTAAAAAAGATACTGTAAAATTTGATTCTGTTGCGATACATCCACTTCGATTTAAAGTATTCAATGCCTTATTAAGGCCTATTGAAACTGCTAACTACACCGTAGATTTTAACAATGCCATTTTAATTATCAATTCAAAAAAATATTCAGAAATTACCTTAGAATATTTTAGATTTCCAGAATTTATCACCAAAACGTATACTCCTTTTGATGAGCGTTTAATTGTACCAAACGGAACAAATACAGGTAAATTATACAGTTTAACAACCAATAAAAAAGCCTCTGAAATAGAATTGTTTGAGGGCTTACAAACCAAAGGTTTTATTTCTAGAGGAATTACTTCTGGTAATAATCAAAATGCAGTTACAAACGCTGCACTAGATTTAGAAATTTCAGGAAAACTATCTGATAAAGTAACCTTAAAAGCCAATATTTGGGATACAAATGTACCGATTCAAGAAAACGGCTATTCACAAAATATAACCGATTTTGATAGAATTTTTGTAGAGATGTTTCACGAAGATTGGCGTGTGAGAGCAGGAGATTTGTCATTACAAAATAAAGAAAGCTACTTTGCACCTTTTACAAAACAAGCTGCGGGTCTTGAGGTAGAGGCAAACATTAACGATCATTTTAAAGTAAGTGCTTCTGGTGCAGTTGTACGTGGTAAATTTAATAATTTTAGAATTGTTGGCAATGAAGGAAATCAAGGTCCTTACAAAATTTTTGGCGCTAATAATGAACCAAATATTGTAATAATTGGTGATAGTGAGCAGGTATATATCAACGGAATTCAAATAGAAAGAGGAGAAAACAAAGACTACACCATAGATTATAATTTAGGTGAAATTACCTTCAACACTACGTATCCTATTACAAATGATATGAGGATTACTATTGAATTTCAATATTCTGACCGGAACTATACACGTTTTGTCACCTATGAATCTGCTACCTATACCTCTGAAAAATTTCATATTAGCGGTTTTTTTTACAGCGAAAATGATGCTAAAAATCAACCTTTACAACAGGCATTAACAGATGATCAAAAACAAATCTTAGCAAATGCTGGAAATAACACAGACTTGATGTTTGCCGAAAGTGCTTTTTTAGATGCTTTTGATGAAAATAAGATTCTCTATAGAAAAGTAGTGAATGGAGCCGTAGAAAACTTTGAATATGCTACAGAAGAAACTGACGAATTGTACTTTGTAACCTTTATAAATGTTGGTGTAAATAATGGCGATTACAACTTAGAGAGAAGCACTGCCATTGGAAATATTTATGTGTATGCTGGCGTAAATCAAGGAAATTATGCGCCGATAACTCGTTTAATTCCGCCAACAAAAGCTCAGATTTTTGTTGTAAAATCTGACTATGACTCCAGCAAAAAAACAAAAATATCTTCTGAAGTTGCTTTTAGCAATAATGATGCGAATTTATTTTCATCCATAGACAACACAGAAAATACGGCTATGGCAGCAAAAGTGGGTTGGGAACAAATTTTAATTGATAAAAATTGGCAATTCACTAGTACCATCAACCATGAATATGCACATAAAAACTTTAGAACTTTACAACGTTGGGAATCTATAGAATTTAATAGAGATTGGAATTTACTCACCAACAATGCTACAAAAAACTACTTTCAATCTCAATTTACCCTTCAAAATAAAAAAGAAGATTTTTTATTGTATAGATACAACCATTTAAATCATATAGATACTTATAATGGGAATAAACACGAGCTTCAATCTAAAATGAAGTTCAACAAAACAGCTTTTTTTGTCGACGGAAGCTTTTTAACAAACACCTCAAGCTTAGAAGACAACACCTTTTTAAGAGCCAGAGCAACTGTAGAACATTCTTTTAAGAAAAGTTGGTTAGGTGCTTTTACCAATCTAGAAACCAATAGCAGGAAAGAAATTAGCACAAACAATTTTGTAAACACCAGTCACAGGTTTAAAGAATATGAAACTTATTTTGGTATTGGGGACACTGCGAAAGTCTTTGCTAAAATTGGGTTTAATTATAGAAATAATGACAGTATAAAATCGAACCAATTTACTGAAATTAATAACAGGAAATCATTTTATGTAAATAGCAAATTAATTCAAAACAAAGCAACCAACTTAAGTGTTTTTGCCAATTACAGGCTCACAGAAAATAAATTCACCGAAGATGAAAAGTCTTTAAATTCAAGAATAATTTTCAACCAAAAACTATTCAACAACTTTGTAAATTTAAATACACTTTATGAAACTTCTTCGGGTAACGTAGCCAGACAAGAATATGTGTATGTAAAAACAGAACCTGGTTTGGGCTATTACACTTGGTTAGATTATAACAATGATGGCATTCAAGATTTTGATGAATTTGAAATTGCAGAATTTCAGGATCAAGCAAATTATTTAAGAGTACCAAAACCCAATTTGCGGTTTTTGGCAACACAAAGTGCAAAATTTAGACAGTCTATCAACCTTAATTTTAATCAATGGAAAGAGAAAAATGGTTTTAAGAAAAAGCTTTCTCATTTTAATAATGAAAGCTTTTTAAGTGTAGAAAATGAACAAACTAGAATTGGAAATTCCTTTAATTTTAATCCGTTTAATTTTGATGAAGACAAACTATTAGGCTTGAGTTTCAGTGTTAGAAACAGCCTGTACTTCAATAGAAATCTTCAGAATTATAGTGTTATCTATACCTATGGGCAATTAAGAAATAAGCAACAATATTTTATCGGAACACAAGAAAATAACACGAAGACACATCAGATAGATTTTGCGCATAAATTTGCTAATTTCTGGTTGTTCGATTTGATGGGAAAAACCTCTAAAAACGAATTACAGACAGAAAATTTTAACAATAGAAATTATTTAATTGAAAGTAAAGAACTGCAACCAAAAATTAGTTTTCTATACAATCAGAACAACAGATTAACGGCCTTTTATCACTATAAAAACAAACAAAACAGTCTGCAAGATTTTGAAACATTGCATCAACAAAAAATAGGTGTAGAATATTTTTATTTGAGCAGTAAAAAAAATCAGATTACAGCAAATATAAATGTCTTTTTAAATGATTTTAGCGGTGATACAAACACACCTGTTGCTTACCAAATGTTAGAAGGTTTACAAGCAGGAAAAAATTATACATGGAATCTTTTGTTCAATAGAAAACTAAATTCATTTTTAAATTTAAATCTAAGCTATTTAGGTAGAAAAAGCGAAAATTCTAAAACTATTCATACAGGAAGTATACAATTAAGAGCTGTTTTTTAACGTTTTTTATTCTCTTTTTGATACATTTGTTAAAATTGAAATTTATAAAAATTATGAAAAAGTCTATTGTATTATTTTTACTATTTGCACTCACTTTAAACACAATTTCTCAAGAGAAAGAGAGCATTTACCCACAAGATATAGATAAAAAAACAGAAATTAAAATAAATACTTTTAGTTTAATTGCGTTTTCTTCGTTAGACGTTTCTTATGAAAGGTTGCTAAATAAAGATTCCTCTTTTGGTGTTAGTATTTTTTATAACTTTAACGACATTAATGATGACTTATACTTTCCTAAAACATTTTCTTTAACACCTTATTACAGATGGTTTTTTAGTGAAACAAGATTTGCTAGAGGCTTTTTTGTAGAAGGATTTGGTATGTTAAATACCTATGAAGAGGATAATTATTTTTCTAATGATAACCAAACAGATAAAGAAACAGATTTTGCTTTAGGTATTTCTGTAGGTGGTAAGTTTGTAACAAAATCTGGTTTTATTGCAGAAATTTATTTAGGTATTGGTAGAAACCTTTTCAAAAGTAGTGATGATGATAACCTTATTGATAATAACCTTATCACAAGAGGAGGTATATCTCTAGGATATAGATTCTAAAAACATCTTATTTTATGAAATTCGAAATACAATTAAAATAAAAAATCAATGAAAAAATTAGTTTTAATAGTTGGACTTTTAGTGAGTTCTTTAGGATTTTCTCAACAAGAAATAAAATTAGATATTGCCGATGCATTGGTGATACGAAGTTTAGAGTTTTCTTATGAGAACTATATTAGTGATGAAAATTCTTTCGGAGTTTCTGCACTATTCAACTTAGCAAAACAAGAGGTAGATTTTAGATACAATGAAAATATGATGATTACTCCGTATTTTCGTCATTATTTTACATCGGAAGCACAATGGAATTTCTTTGGAGAAGGTTTTGTAGGCATTAATTCAGGCAAAAAAGAGGCGGTAGAAGATTCTGGAATTTACGATTTAAAATATACAGATGCTGCTTTAGGAGTTGCCGTCGGCACAAAATACATTTCAGAAGGAGGTTTAGTAATAGATTTTTATGGTGGCTTAGGAAGAAATTTATTTGGTTCAGACTCACCTGTATTGGTTCCTAGACTTGGCTTAAATGTAGGTTGGAGATTTTAAGTTTTCTAATGCTTTATAAAATTGAAAAAGCCAGCTTCCGCTGGCTCTTTTATGATACTACTTCCTCTTTTCTAATAGGAAGGTTCTGTATTAAATCTATATACAAGTTAATTTGCTTCTTTAATTCTTTACGTTCGTAAATAGCATCTAAGAAACCATGTTCTAAAACAAATTCAGATTTTTGAAAACCTTCTGGTAAATCTTTACCCGTTGTATCTCTTACAACTCTTGGACCTGCAAATGCAATTAATGCATTTGGCTCTGCAATATTAATATCTCCTAACATGGCATACGATGCTGTTGTACCACCAGTTGTTGGATCTGTACACAAAGAAATATAAGGAATTTTTGCTCCTGCCAATTGTGCAAGTTTAGAAGATGTTTTTACCAGTTGCATTAAAGAAAGTGATGCTTCCATCATTCTTGCGCCACCAGACTTAGAAACCATTAAAAACGGAATCTTATTTTTTATAGAATAATCAATGGCTCTTGCAATTTTCTCACCAACAACAGAACCCATAGAACCTCCAATAAAAGCAAAATCCATAGCAGCAACCACCAAATCTTTACCTAAAGACTTGCCAACGGCAGTTCTAACGGCATCATTTAGTTTTGTTTTTTCTTGAGCAGCCTTTAATCTGTCGCTATATTTTTTTGTGTCTTCGAATTTTAAAGGATCTTTAGAAGTTAAATTTTTATGTAATTCCTCAAATTTATTATCATCAAAGAACAACTCAAAGTATTCTTTACTTCCTATTCTTACATGATAGCCATCTTCTGGACTTACATATAAGTTTCTTTTTAATTCTTCTGTATCAATTATTTTTCCACTTGGGGTTTTGTACCACAAGCCTTTCGGAGTATCTTTTTTGTCTTCCGTAGAAGTCTGAATTCCTTTGTCTGTTCTTTTAAACCAAGCCATATGATGTGTTTGTTCTAAGTTATTGTTCAAAAATAAAAATTATTTAAAATTAAAATATGAAATACAAATGTAAAAGTTTTTTAGTGAATACTACTTTCTTATTTGTTCGATTATCTAAGCGTGAAATTATAACAATATATCTAAAGCAAAAAAAAGCATTTTGATAAAGAATCAAAATGCTTATATACTATAAAAAAGCAGCTACTATAACGTATCTACGTTATTTAAATCTTCAAATGCTTGTTTTAAGCGTGTTGTAAAAGTAACTTCTCCTTCACGCAACCATTTTCTTGGATCGTAATATTTTTTGTTGGGTTGATCAGATCCGTCTGGATTACCAATTTGGGTTGCCAAATAAGGCGCTTTTCCTTGCATATAATCTCTAATACCTTCTGTAAAGGCAAATTGTAAATCTGTATCAATATTCATCTTAATAACTCCGTAACCAATAGCTTCTCTAATTTCTTCTAAAGTTGATCCAGAACCACCATGAAATACAAAATCGATATGATTGTGTGCGACATTGTATTTTTTAGAGATATATTCTTGAGAATTCTTTAAAATTTTTGGAGTCAATTTTACATTTCCTGGCTTATAGACACCATGAACATTCCCAAATGCTGCTGCAATTGTAAATTGAGAAGAAACTTTTAATAATTCTTCATAAGCGTAAGCAACTTCTTCTGGTTGTGTGTATAATTTAGAAGCGTCCACATCAGAATTATCTACACCATCTTCTTCTCCTCCAGTAATTCCTAATTCAATCTCTAAAGTCATACCCATTTTGCTCATTCTCGCTAAATAAGTTTTACAGATTTCTATGTTTTCTTCTAAAGGCTCTTCAGATAAATCTATCATATGAGAACTGTATAATGGTTTGCCAGTTTCTTCAAAATGTTTTTCAGAAGCGTCTAACAATCCATCAATCCAAGGTAATAATTTTTTTGCACAATGGTCTGTATGTAAAATTACAGGAACACCATAAGCTACTGCCAATTCATGAATGTGTTTTGCGCCTGCAATACCACCGGCAATTGCAGCTTTTTCGCCTTCATTAGACAATCCTTTACCTGCATTAAACTGTGCACCACCATTAGAAAACTGTATAATTACAGGTGCATTTAAATCTCTTGCCGCTTCTAAAACTGCATTGATAGTATTAGAACCAACAACATTTACAGCTGGTAAAGCAAATCCTTTTTCTTTTGCAAGTTTAAAAATTGCTTGAACTTCTTTTCCTGTAGCAACTCCAGGTTTTATGTTGTGACTCATATTATTTATTTTTAAATTGTGATTCTTACTTTTTTCAAAAATACTAAAAATAGCGGTTTTTATGTTTGAAGAAATTATAAAATAACGAAAACGTTATAGACTTTTCAACGTCTTTCTTAAAAAGGATAGTTAATTCCTATATTATAAACAGCACTGGCGAAGTTATAATTTTTAAACCACTTATTTCCTTCTAAATAAGGTTCGTATGTTTTAAAACCAATATCAAATCTTAAAACAAAGAAGTTTAAATCGTATCTGATACCAACTCCAGAACCCACTGCAATTTCCTTTAATGAATCGATTCCATTAAATTTCGAATCTTCATCTATAAATTCAGAACCCGAGATGTCCCAAATATTTCCTGCATCTACAAATAATGCTCCTTTTAAACTGCTCACTAAATTAAAACGATATTCTGCACTTGATAAAAATTTAAAGCTTCCTACATTAAATTCTAAACCACTATTTCTACTTCCTGGACCTAATTCATAGGTTTGCCAAGCTCTAATATCATTAGAACCACCCGCAAAATAACTTCGTGTAAAAGGAATGTCTGAATTGTCATAAGTTACAATTGCCCCTAAAAAAGTTCTAATTCCAAAAACGGAATTTAGGCCGACATCCCAAAAATGTTTGTATTCTAAATCGGTTTTAAAATACTGAGCTAATGGTATTTTAAACAGTGTTTTTTTACCATTCGCATTATAATCGTTAGAAAATAACCCTAAGATATTTCCTGAATTCGCAATTCTTGCCTTAAAGAAAGAAAAGTTATTATCTGTAAAATCTACTTGGTTATTATAAGTATAGGAATACGCCAAAATTGGAATTAAAAAATCTGAAGTCACAATATTATACCTGTTCTGGATATTTAATACGGTATTGTAATCGTCTGGATTTGAATTCTCAAAATTTGAATCTGCTGCTAAAACATTGATAAAATTTAAAGATTCTGAAGCCTGTGTTTCGATGTCTGTAGATAGTGGAGCATACGAGGTATTGTTTACCGAATCGTAAACCTCTGCCACTGTATTTAAATTAGAAAATTCTGAATTATAGATACTAAAAAAACGATTTACATTTAAATTCTGAATGTATTGTGTATTAAAAATTTCTAATTGAATGGTTCTCTTACTATTGTATTGCCATCTATAATCGGAAAGAAATGTAAACGTTTGCCTATCTAAACCTATGTTTTTCTGAAAACTAGATCCTAGTGAAAATAAAGTTCTTGGAGACATTCTTTTAGGCACCAACTTACTCAAACCAAAGGGAGCAATAAACCTTGGAAACTCTAGCGAGGCATCAGCACCAATTTCCCAACCAGGACCATTATTTGCATTGAAATAAGAACCTAAAAACGATAGTTTTAATAACTCTGCACCTCTGAATGCATTTCTATTTGAAATAGAAAATTTTGCAGAAGAACCTATATTTCTAATATTTGAATGTGTTAATTCTGTTTCAAAACCTAATGTATATTTTTCTTTTGGTGATAAAAGTAAATCCATTCTTAACTCATCATCAGAACCATTAATAGGTGAAAAAGAAATATTTGTAGATTTAAAATTTTGTAGCGATTTTAAATGATTTCTAGTTAAGTTTCTTAAAGTATCTTTATAAACATCTCCAGGATTAAAAAAAATTGACTGTGCCAAATATTTAGGATTGTACTTTAATTTTTCAATGGCTAAAAAATTGATGCCTTTATAGGTAACAGAATCATTGTAAATTTCGCCTTTTTGTGTGTACGAGTAATCTGTAACAACATTAATCTCTTTTATTTTATGAACCTTATAATCTATTTTAACATATTTTCCGTTGATATCTTTAAACCTGTCTTTTGCTATCAAAAATTCTACGTTGGTCTTGTTGTCTGTTCGCGTAGAATCTACATAAAAACCTAAAGCAGATTCAGAAAAATGATAAATACCGCTGTTTTTATACAATTTAACAATGTTAGCCGCTTCATTTCTAAAAACTTTATCATTGTATTGATCGCCACTTTTTAACAATGACTGCATACCAGAAGCTTTGTAAATAGAATCTAATACTGGCGATTCTATTTTTAATTTTATACTATCTAATAATGTTGGTTGGCCTTTTCTAATATGATAAGAAACCGTTGCTTTTTTATTTGTTGAATCTTTTTTAATTTCAGATGCTACTGAAGATTCAAAAAAACCTTGTGTTTTGTAATATGCCCATAAATTATCTGAAGTTCTTTTTACTTTATTTTCACTTACAATTACAGGAGCATCAAAATTTAAAAACCAATTATTTAATCTAATAAAAGAATTCGCGTAAGCAATGCTTTGTTTTTCTGAAAAAATATTTTCTATAAAGTGATAAGATTTTGGATGTTCTTTTCCCCACTCAGAGGGGGTTTTAGGTTTGTTATGATTTCCTATATTATGAAAATACAAACCCAGTGGAAGACCTAATGGTTTAGGATTGGGTTTTTGAAGCACGTATTTTTGTAAGTCTAAACTTTTATTTCTAACACTATCTACAAAAATATAATTTTGCGTAAGCATGTGCTCATTTTCAGCAACATGTTTTGTAACATTACACCCAGCCAAAAATAAAATAAGTAAAAAGCAAAAAGAAAGTTTTTTCATTACTTTAGCAATACATTCAATATCAAAAATAGTATTTTTCAACGGTTTATTTTCAATTACGTACAATTAATGAGCATCTCTAAAAATCAACTAAAATTAATAACAAGTTTATCTCAAAAAAAGTATAGACAACAGCACAATTTATTTATTGCTGAAGGAATAAAAGTAGTAAACGAGTTGCTAAATGCGGCTTTTGAGGCCGAAACACTGTTCTGTACGGATGATTTTGAAACCAGAATTTCTGAAGATAAAATTACAAGAATTTCTAAAATCGAGTTAAAAAAAATAAGCACTTTAAAGTCTCCGAACCAAGTTTTAGGATTGTTTCAAATTCCCGAACAAAAAACAGTTAAAAATTCAGGGTTAATTGTTGCTTTAGACACCATAAATGATCCTGGAAATTTAGGAACCATTATTCGATTATGCGATTGGTTTGGAGTTGCTCAACTTATTTGCTCTAAAGATACTGTAGATTGTTATAACCAAAAAGTAGTGCAAGCTTCTATGGGCTCTTTAACCAGAATTTCTATTCATTATACAGATTTAGAAAACTATTTAAACGAAACCAATTTACCAACTTTTATTGCAGATATGGATGGTGAAAATGTATATCAAACGAATTTACCGAAAGAAGGAATTTTGATCATGGGAAATGAGGCCAATGGTGTTTCCGAAGAAATTATAAATTTAGCTACTCATCAAATTTCTATTCCGCGTTTTGGGGATGTTCAGGAAACCGAAAGCTTAAATGTTGCTACTGCAACTGCTATTTTATTGAGTGAGTTCTCAAGGTTTAAGGTTTAAGGTTTAAGGTTTAAGGTTTAAGAAAGTTAAAAAAAACTCAACTTTAAAAGTTTGAAACCAACATAAAAAAAACTCCTTTATTAAAATTAAAACTTTGAATTCAGAATTCAGAATTTTAAACTCATAATAACACCTACTCAAAAGCAAAGTTCAGAAAGATGCCACGCGTTCCCATAAAGTTTACAGGAGCAGTCCATCTACTATTCGGATCATCATCATATTTAATTTCATTATTCATGGCAAAAACACCACGAATGGATGGTGAAAATTTGAAGAAATACAAATAGAAATCTACACCAACGCCCACTTCGTACATAAAATTGTGGGTTTTCATTCTAAATTGCCCCGCAGAGTTATCATCTTGATTGCGTTCATTGCTAGAAAAATTGTAATCATAAGAAATTCCTCCTAATAAATACGGTCGGATATTTTTATACCTGTCTGTACTAAATTTTAGTACCAAAGGAACATGTAAATATGTAGAACCAATTTCTCTAATACTATCTTGAGGATTGCTTGATGTAGTTAAATGATTAAATAAAATTCTTTTAGAATTGCTAACCAAACCCGGTTCTAAACGCAGGTTTAAATTTTTATGTAGCCGAAAATCTGCAATTAAACCCACATTAAAACCCGTAGTGGGTTCTACGGTAATATTTGCATTGGCAATTGTACTTTCTCTTAGGTTTAATTTAAAATCGTTCTGATTAATTCCTAAATAAAACCCATAATGCAAAGGTCTTTTATCAAATGAAGGTAAATATTCTACACGCTCTCGTTGTGCAAAAAAAGCGACACTCATCAACAGAAAAAAACAAAAAAGCAGGTTTCTTTTACTCATAATTATTTACGTGCTGTGTAAATTGTTGCAACACCAAATGTTACAGGATGATCTTCTGTATGTGTAAACCCATTTTCTTTCAAAATATTGTTGAATGCTTCTCCAAAAGGAAAAGAATTTGCAGATTCAGATAAATAAGAATACGCAACTTTGTCTTTAGAAAACAACTTTCCTACCAATGGTAAAAATAAGTTGGTGTATAATTTATAACCTTGCTTAAAAGGAAAACTTGTTGGATTTGAAGTTTCTAAAATAACTAAAACTCCTGTTGGTTTTAAAACTCTGGCAATTTCTCTAATCCCTTTTTCTAAATTCGCAAAATTCCGAACTCCAAAAGAAACCGTAATGGCATCAAACGTAGCATCTTCAAAAGGCATTTCTTCAGAATCTGCTACAATCATTTCTATTGTATCAGAAAGATTGGCTTTGGCTATTTTTTGTTTTCCAACTTCTAACATTCCTGCAGAGATATCCAACCCTACAATTCTATCAGGATTTAATGCTGCCATCATTAAGGCCAAATCTCCTGTTCCCGTGGCGATATCTAAAATTTGCTTCGGGTTGTTTTTTCCAACAATCTCCACTACTTTTTTACGCCATTTTACATCAATTCCTAAAGAAATTACTCTGTTTAAACCATCGTAATTGCCAGAAATTGCATCGAACATTTGCGCTACTTGTTCTTTTTTTCCAAGTTTAGAATCTTTGTATGGATTTATTTTTTCTGCTGACATAAATAAAGCCCATCTTAATCCTCCTATTTCGACGAGCTCAATATAAACTCAGAGAGGAAACTTGCAGCGTGAGCAACTGTATTTTAGTGTTTTTTTTATATGACTACTTCTATCTTCAGACTACAAACTACTAGCCATTTATAGCCACCACTTCATTAATTTGATTGGGTAACATTTCTTTTAATAAATTCTCTATTCCGTTTTTTAATGTTGCGGTAGAAGATGGACAACCACTACAAGCGCCTTGTAAAACCACACTAACTACTTTATTTTTTTCGTCATAAGATCTAAAAGCAATATTACCGCCATCTCCAGCAACTGCAGGCTTTATGTATTCATCTAAAATATCTACAATTTGAGCAGAAATTCCTTCTAACTCAACTTTAGGGGCTTCAATTGCGCATTTAGTAACAATTTCTTCTTTTGGTAATTCTTTAATAATTGTTTTTCCGTCAGCTAAATATTCTCTAATAAAAGTTCTAACTTCTCCGTAAACTTCATTCCATTCTACCATGTCGTATTTGGTAATCGAAATATAATTATCAGAAATAAATACTTCTTTTACAAACGGAAAATTAAAAATTGCTTGTGCCAATGGTGATGATTGATTTGCTTCATCTATATTTTTAAACTCAACATCTGTTTGAGTTAGTGCTTTGTTTGTTCCGAATTTCATTACTGCAGGATTTGGAGTCACCTCTGCATATACTTCAATCGCTTCTTTTTTAGATGTCTTCTGCTCGTTTACAACTGCATTTCCATCGTTTAAATACGCTTCTATTTGTTCTTTTACTTCTTCTTGAACATCTATCCACTCTAAAATATCATACCGTTGTATGGCTATAAAATTAGCGGTAATAAAAACCTTTTTTACAAAGGGTAAATAGAATAATTCTTGTGCTAAAGGTGAGTTTTTAGCTTCGTCTATATTGTTAAATTCATAGCTACCTCCGTTAATTAAAATCTGATTGCTATTGTATTTAATAATGGTATTGTTTGTAGTTTCTTGTATGGTAATTTTAGTCTCTGACATCTTCTAAAAATTGAATTGCAAAATTAAGGGAAAAAAGGTAAATAAAGATTGTTTTAAAGGTATAAAACTTTAAGACTCTGCACGAAATGACGTTTTAAATGTCAAATCTAGCAGAGTCTTAATTTATAAGGCTGTAATTATTCTATAATTTTATAGTAATTGTACCTGTAAAAATTTTATTGTCTGTGTTTAAATCTGCAGAATTTACATTAAACCCAGAGTAAAAGTTATACGGAGCAGTTCTATTATTGTCACTGTAAGCAAAATCTAATTTAAAACTCCCAAAGTTGTAACCACCACCAATAGAATATCCTTCTAAATTATCTGACTCTAATGCTAATTTATCTGGACTTTGCTCAAATTTGTAACCTCCTCTTAAACTAAATCTATCTATTCGCCATTCTGCACCTGCATTAAAAGAATGCGTATTTCTCAATTCATCTTGAAAAAATTGATTCTCATCTGAAAAATCTGCTTCAGATAATCTCATATTCTGATAATTTCTATTGATATAATCTAAACTTAACAACCCATTCTTGCCAAAAATTAAGGCAGCACTTGCCGTTAATTTACTTGGTGTTTTGAATCTATAAATAAATCTTTGCGACGGAAAATTGCCTCTAGATGTATTGTCGTAAATAACATTATCATTACTTACTTCAATCTCTGTATCTCCCATAAAACCATCATTATCTACAATATTAGATTCTTCTAAAATTTCTGTAAACCATGTTGGTGTTTGGTAAGACAAACCAAATCTAAAATTCTGATGTGCTTTGTAAATAAAACCTGCATTTAATGAAACTCCTGTTCCTGTTGTAAAATTTTCTTGGTATAAATTTGCATCTAAAGTATTTCCACTACCATCATTATTAAACTCTACTAAAGTAGATTGCTGGCTAAAATTTAAATCGTAAAAACTTAAACCTGCACCCAGATACAATTTATTTTGATGTACAGAGGAAAAGGCAATATTCATCTCATTGATTTCGCCATTATAATTATTAAAAAAACGTTGTTCTTCAGCAACATTATAATCTACCGTTGGTGTATTATTATCTAAAGGATAGTCTCTAAAAGTTGCGATTCCGCTATTTCCTCTAGCATTAAAACTATTGGTAAAATCTTTGGAAATTCTGTAGTTAAAACCAATGGCAAACTTGGTCCAATCTGATTTGTATGCAGAATTAAAAACCAAAACTGCGCCTGCCTGCGAAAAGTTTAAAAACTGGTCTTGGTTATTAGTAGTCGTTCCGTAATAGTTTGTTGTAATATCTGTATTTCTAGAATTAAAAGTACCTGTAAAAGAGCTATTATTAAAAACTGCCAAACCAGCAGGATTAATATTTATGGAAGAAATATCTCCACCTAGAGCTCCAAAAGCACCACTCATAGACGTAAAACGAGCAGTTCCGTTAGCATCATCTTGAGAAAACAAAAGTGCTAAATCTTGGTATCCTAAAGATTGAGAATAGGACGTAAATGTGAGTACGAACAAAGTCGCGAATGTGATAATTTTTTTCATGTCAGTGCTTTTCTAATGATAAATAAAGTATTAATTTCTTCTTCTACTTGAAGATGAACTTCTGTTAGAACTCCCTCTACTTGAACTACTTCTACTTGAGCTACTTCTTGTTGATGAACTCCTAGTAGATGAACTTCTTGTAGACGAATTGTTTGAAGAATATCTAGTTCTTGAGGGTGTACTTGCTGATCTTGATGTGTTAGAAGAACTATTTCTTACTGAAGTACTACTTCTTCTTGGTGTGTTTGCTGCCACAGTTCTACTGCTTCTAGTATAATTTGATCTTCTATTTACACTGCTTACATTATTTCTTCTTGTTGAAGAAGAAGCTCTGCTAGAACTAGAAGATCCTCTTCTAGATGATGAACCACTACTTCTTGTACTACTAGATCTTCTAGAAGTATTTGAAGAACTTCTTGTGGATGAAGAATTTCTTCGGGTAGGTGAAGTTGTATTTGTACTAGACCTTCTTCTTGTTGAAGATGTATTTGGTGCTGTTGTGCTTGAACTTCTTCTTGAGGTTACTGAAGAATTTCTTGAATTTACAGTACCTCTTCTATAGGTATTGTTGTATGCATTTCTTCTTCCGTAAGTAGTATTCCTGTTATATCTGTTATTAAACCTGTTATTGAATCTATTGAAACCGAAATACGGATTGTAAAAACCATTATTCCAACCCCAGCTATTAAAACCAAAACCAAAGCCCCATGCAAAATTATTGTGATATGGATGCCAATAAGGATTATACCCCCAATTATTGAATCCATTATTCCATCCCCAATTGTTAAACCCGTTATTCCAACCCCATCTGTTTCTAAAGCCCCAATTATTAAAGCCATTATTCCAACCCCAGTTATTAAAACCGTTGTTCCAGCCCCAATTGTTAAACCCTGGACCAAAATCATTCCAATAAGGATCATTAATTAGATTTACAACTACATCATTATTCCCATTATTTCCCCAAGAAGGGTTCGTATTGTAATTCAAATCATCATCAATGTATAAAGTATCTTGAGTATTATAAGAATCTACATCTGTAAAAACATCTCTATCATTTACATTTTCTAGTCGCTCTAACTCTCTTGTAAAATAATTATTATCGTAATTTTGGTACTCTTCCTGATCTACCACAACCACTTTACGTTCTCTTTCGGTATTGGTATCACTACCATAAATACCGTCATCATTATAGACACTTTGGTAGGTACCACATGAAATCAATAATAAATTAGCGGTAATGAATAGAACCAGTTGGTGTATGTTGCGTTTTTTATAAGATCGTTTCATAAGAATTGTTTTTTATTATAAATAGTATTTTTGGTGAAAAGTTGTTGAGCAAAAAAATCTAAACTTTACTTGGTCTCTAAGCTTTTTGTAGTAGTTTTGTAGCGCTTTTGTTTCAATACAAAACATTCTTTTAACATAAATTTCACTTTAAAGGTAACAATATTTGTGCCAAACTTTTAATTATGAGTAAACATTTAACAAAAAGAGCAGACGACTATTCTAAGTGGTATAATGAGCTAGTTGTAAAAGCAGATTTAGCTGAAAATTCTGCTGTTAGAGGCTGTATGGTAATAAAACCTTATGGTTTCGCTATTTGGGAAAACATGCAAGCAGAATTAGATCGAATGTTTAAAGAAACAGGCCATCAAAACGCTTACTTTCCACTTTTTGTTCCCAAAAGTTTGTTTGAAGCCGAAGAAAAGAATGCAGAAGGTTTTGCTAAAGAATGTGCCGTTGTTACACATTATAGATTACAAAACGATCCTGATAACCCTGGCAAACTAAGAGTAGATCCTGAAGCAAAGTTAGAAGAAGAACTAGTTGTGAGACCAACTTCTGAAGCCATTATCTGGAACACTTATAAAGGTTGGATTCAATCTTACAGAGATTTACCATTACTAATAAATCAGTGGGCGAATGTAGTTCGTTGGGAAATGCGCACACGTTTGTTTTTAAGAACTTCAGAATTTTTATGGCAAGAAGGCCATACAGCACACGCAACAAAAATGGAAGCTGTAAAAGAAGCACAACAAATGCAAGATGTATACGCCACTTTTGCTGAAGAATTTATGGCAATGCCAGTGGTAAAAGGTGTAAAATCTGATAGCGAACGTTTTGCGGGCGCAGAAGACACTTTAACTATTGAAGCTTTAATGCAAGATGGAAAAGCATTGCAAGCAGGGACAAGTCATTTCTTAGGGCAAAATTTTGCAAAAGCTTTTGATGTAAAGTTTACGTCTAAAGAAGGGAAACAAGAGCATGTCTGGGCTACTTCTTGGGGAGTTTCTACACGTTTAATTGGTGGTTTAATTATGACGCATTCAGATGATAACGGATTGGTTTTGCCTCCTAAATTAGCGCCAATACAAGTTGTAATAGTGCCTATTTATAAAGATGAAGAGCAATTAGAAGCCATTTCAGAAAAAGTAAATGTGTTTGTAAAAGAATTACGTAAAAAAGGCATCTCCGTAAAATTTGATGATAGAGATACCTACAGACCTGGAGCAAAATTTGCAGCATATGAATTAAAAGGAGTTCCTGTTAGAATTGCTATTGGAAAAAGAGATTTAGAAAATGGTACAGTAGAAGTTGCTAGAAGAGATACTTTTGAAAAACAAACGGTGCAACAAGACCATGTTGTAGAATTTGTTAGCAACCTTTTAGAAGAAATTCAAGAAAATTTATTTAAAAAAGCAATCGATTTTAGAGCAGAAAACACAACTTCTGTTGATAATTTTGAAGATTTTAAGGATATTATCAAAAATAAAGGAGGCTTTGTTGCTGCCCATTGGGATGGCACAGAAGAAACAGAAGATAAGATTAAAGAGCTTACCAAAGCAACCATTAGATGCATTCCTAATGACGCAAAAGAAGAAATTGGAGTATGTGTTTTTAGCGGGAAAACATCCTCTAAAAGAGTGCTTTTTGCAAAGGCATATTAATTTTTTAAAAAAAAATAAAAAATTATTGCAGAATTTAAAAAACGTTGTATATTTGCATCCGCAATTGAGGCATACTTAATTGTTCTGGTCCGTTCGTCTAGGGGTTAGGACGCATGGTTTTCATCCATGTAACACGGGTTCGATTCCCGTACGGACTACAAAGTTTTAATAAAAAAACTAATAAAAGAAATTATGGCAAATCATAAGTCAGCATTAAAGAGAATTAGAAGTAACGAAGCTAAAAGATTACGTAACAAGTATCAGCACAAGACAACAAGAAATGCTGTTAGAGACTTACGTTCTACTGAAGACAAGAAAGAAGCAGGAGAAAGATTAAATGCTGTAATTTCTATGTTAGATAAATTAGCTAAGAATAATATTATTCATAAGAATAAAGCGGCTAACTTAAAATCTCAGTTAACAAAGCACGTTTCTGCATTGTAAGATTTTATTTCTTAAAAAATTTAAAAGCTCTGAATATTTCTATTCAGAGCTTTTTTTTGTTTTGAATCAAAGTTTATTTTTTTAAACTTCGAGAAATTTTTAAATATTTTTTGGTCTCGATAGCTTTGCTAATTACTTTTAATGAAAATGTATTTTCGTTTTAACAATACTACCATTGACGTATTTATATAACTACCTGTTTTTAAGTAAATTAATAGTTCTCGATTTGCTTCGCAAGCTACCTTCAATCAAAATACATTTTGATTTTGGCAATGCTCGAACAGCCATTATTATTGTAAATCAACACTCTTCAATATATTAGAATTCTTTACAAGTTTCTTAGACCTTTCCTAAGATAAATGTATCATCATTATTTACACCACAAGAAATTTAAAGAAAAGCAGAAATGATTTGATACTTACCAATCATAATGTTTATGCGCATCTAAACGAATAAAAATAAATAGCAGCATTGTAAAGCCCCAAAGTGAGGATCCACCATAACTAAAAAATGGCAACGGTATTCCTACGGTTGGCAACAAGCCTATGACCATACCAATATTAACAATTACATGAAAAAAGAGGATAGAAGCCAATCCGTACCCATAAATTCGTCCGAATTTGTTTGTATGTGTTTCTGATAGATAAATAATTCGATACATCAATAACATAAATAGCACAATTACCAAGGTACTTCCTAAGAAGCCCCATTCTTCGCCTACTGTGCTAAAGATATAATCTGTGTGTTGTTCTGGTACAAAATCGCCTTGCGTTAAATCTCCCTTTAAATATCCTTTTCCAGTAAAACCACCAGAGCTTATGGTGAGCTCAGATTGATGTGAATTGTAACCAATACCTTGGTTATCTGTTTTTAGCCCTAAAAGAATCTCAAAACGATCTCTGTGGTGTTGTTGAAAAACATTGTTGTATGCAAAACCTGTTCCTAAGATAAAAACACCAACAATAAGGTAAACACCTAAAATCTTATGCCAATTAAAACGAAGAAAACGTTTGCCACCTCTATAGATAACATAAGCAGAAAAAATGGTGATTAATAAGAACAAACTGATCAGCATCCATTTTACACCAAACAAAATAGTCAGAATAAATAATACAATAACTGAGGTTCCTAAAATGATATAATTTAAAGTCAGTCCTTCTCTATTCAGTACAAAAAAGAAAGCTAGATAAATTAGCGCAGAACCAGCATCAGGTTGTAACAAAATCAAAAAAGCAGGTGTAAAAATGACGATAAATGCTTTGATTTGATTTTTAATCAACTTAAAATTATATTGCCTATCACTTAGCAATTTTGCAACCGCTAAGGCTGTAAATGCTTTTACAAATTCTGAGGGTTGCAAACCTAAAACACCAAAATTATACCAAGAGGTTGCACCATTTATTGTTTTTCCGAAGAGAAATAATCCTAAAAGAGACAGTAAAGAAAGGATATAAAATATGCCTGCAAATTTTTCATAGAACTTAGCGTTAAAAAAAAGAATCAAAACAATTAAAGGAATAGTTAAGCAAATAAAAATAAGCTGTTTCCCGTATTCGGTTGAAAAACTTAACAATTCAACAGTTTCTTCTGTTTTTGAAGCAGAATAAATATTTAACCATCCAAAACCTACTAAAACAGCAAAAAGAAGCACTAAAAGCCAATCTATTCCAGCAAAAATATTATTTTGTTCCTGACGCAATTTCTTCTTTCTTAGGGATTAGTTTATCGTATTCAGACTGTAAACTAATATTTAACATATTTGTTTCTCTGTATTTTGTCGCTTTAGAAATATTACCATTTAAATACTTTTCTATCATTAAACTCGTTATTGGCGCCGCAATTGTTGAACCATAACCACCATTTTCAACAAAAATAGCCATCGCAATTTTAGGATTGTCTTTGGGTGCAAATGCTACTAAAATAGAATGATCTTCTAACTGTATTCTCTCTCCATCAACAACAGCATAATTTTCTGAAGTTCCAGTTTTACCACAAATTTCTATTCCTTTCACTTGACTCCATCTTCCTGTACCCGATTTAAAAACTTCGTGCATTGCCTCTATTACAGGACTAAAATGCTCTTTATCTATAGTTGTTTGCTTTTTTTCTGTAAAATCAGGAAAATCTATTGGGTTTTTATCGACTTCTTTTAGAATATGAGGTGTAAAAAAGAACCCTTTATTAGCAATTGCAGCCGTAAAATTGGCCAATTGAATTGGCGTTGTTTGTACTTCCCCTTGTCCAATGGCATTTGAAATTGTTGAAGAACCATTCCACCTATAGTTCAATCTCTTATCATAATAATCTCCAGTAGGAATTAAACCTGGACTTCCTTGGGGTAAATCGTACCCTAAGTAATTTCCTAAACCAAAACTTTTTACATGATCACTCCAATTATTTAAACCTTCTATTGGCTTGTTGTGTATTTCTACAATTCTCTTATAGGTATTCGAAAAATAACTGTTGCAAGATCTAGCAATGGCTGTTTTTAATTTTATGGGTTTTCCAAAAATACCGCAATGGCAGCCCATAAATTCATTCTTTCTTTTTCCGTACCTGTAGCCATTATAACAATAAAAAGAAGTTCTTTGAGTAATTACGCCTTCTTGCAAACCAATTAAAGCATTCATCATTTTAAACGGAGAACCTGGAGGATAAGAAGCTTTTAAACCTCTATCATAAGTAGGCTTTTCTAAATTCTTAGGATCCATTAAAATGGCTGAATTTTTAGAACGCTTTCTACCCACCAACATATTAGGATCATAAGAAGGTGCTGTAACCAATGCTAAAATTTCACCAGATGAGGGCTCTATTGCAACAATACCTCCTCTTTTACCTGTCATTAATTTTTGAGCGTATTCTTGCAGTTGTATATCTAATGTAAGTATTAAATCTTTACCATTAATTGCCAATGTATCTTTTTTTCCGTTTTCAAAAGAACCTGTTATTTTATTTAAATTGTTTCTTTTAAAATACTTCTTTCCTTTTTGGCCTCTTAATAAATCTTCATATTGTTTTTCTATGCCATCTTTACCTATTAATTCTCCTGGTTGGTAATACGAATTGTTTTTGGCTAAAGCCTCATTTACTTCCCCTATATAACCTAAAACATTTGCTGCCGCGCTTATGGGATATTCTCTAATAATTCTTTTCTGAATAAAAAAGCCTTGGTATTTGTGTAATTTTTCTTGCAAAAAAGCAAAATCTTCTTTTGCCAATTGTTTTAAAAATACGGATGGTAGATACGGAGCATAATTATCTGCTTTTTTATACCTTTTTAAAAAATCTTCTTTGGTTATTTTTAATAGTTTACAAAATTCTAAAGTATCTAAAGGTTTTACTTGATTTGGCTGAATCATTACATCATAAGAAAGCTGATTAGCTACTAACAAAATACCATTTCTGTCGTAAATATAGCCTCTTTCAGGGTAATCGTACTCAATTTTAACCGCTGCATTATGAATAGGATCATAACTATTCCCATTCACTATTTGCAATTGAAATAATCGACCTATAAATACAACACCTACTAATGTTATAAAAAAATAAAGTAAAAAACTTTTTTGCATTATTGTTTTTTAGAAAAAATAAAAATTGATAAAAAATATAATATCAACGTAAAAATACTAGAAAATAGTGTGTTTAATAGTACGTGCGATATATTTTGAAAACTAAAGTTAGCAAAAGAAAATAATATAAAATGATGTAGGAATGTTAAAGTTACAACATAGTTGAATTTTTTACCAAAAGGCTCTAAATTAAGTACAAAGAAAGGATAGTCTATAGGATACTTTCTAAAAAAAACTTTTACAAAAAATAACCTTAGATAAGCAATTGTTAGAATAGAGAAAGCATGAATTCCTCCTGAATCTGAAAAAAAATCAATACCTAAACCAAGCATAAAAGAAGCAAACAAAAAAGGGATTCTTTTTTCTTTTAAAGGATATACAAACACAAAAATAATATATAAATAAGGATTTATATATCCTAAAAACTGAATATTATTCAACACAAAAACTTGAAGCAGTATCAAGAATACAAACAAAAAACCAAAATATAAAGTTCTACTCATTTTCTGGGTTTTCTAATAATTTAATTTCTTCTTTATGAAAGTTTTTGATGACATAAACCGGTCCAACATTGCTCATATCATTAAACAATTTTACATCAATAGCATTATCTACAGCGTCTTGTTTATTTTTATTTATGACCGTACCAATTAAAATTCCTTCAGGGAAAATGGTAGATTTACCACCCGTTTCTATAGTGTCGCCCACTTTTATAGGTGCTTGTCTAGGAATGTCTGTTAATTGCACAATGCTATAATCTTCTCCGTCCCATTTTAAAGTGCCAAAATAGGTACTGTTTTTTAGCCTCGCATTGAGCTTACTATTTCTGTTTAAAATAGATTGAACTCTTGCATAATTATTGGAAGTATTATCTATAATACCAATAACTCCTTTTCCATTAATAACCGCCATTTCTTTCTCTAAACCTTGGTTTTTTCCTTTATTTAAAGTTAAAAAATTAAACGCTCTAGCATAATTATTGTTGATGATTTTTGCGCTGATATAGGTGAATTTTTGAAGGTATTTTGTAGAATCTACCATCGTAGAATCATCAAAAAAATTGAAATATTTGTTTTGATCTAATTGCTTTCTTAGCAATCTGTTTTCCTCTAAAAGAGCTTTATTTACTTCCTGTAGATTAAAATAAGTTGAAATATTTGAATACTGATTGTACAATCCACCAGAAAGAGCATTTGCAGAATTTACAAATTTACTTTTGTGAAAGTTCAAATTATTAAAAATAAGTATCAGCGCAATAAATTGCAACAACAGAAAGAATAAAAAATATTTAAACCTTTGAAAAAAGTAAATAAGCTGCTGCATTTTTTAAAATTGACGAAAAGATTATTTCATTAATACATTTTTGTATTTGTCTAATTCTTTCAGTGCAATTCCTGTTCCACGAACTACAGCACGTAAAGGATCTTCTGCCACGTACACTGGTAAATCTGTTTTTCTAGACAGTCTTTTATCTAAACCTCTTAGCATAGAACCACCTCCGGCTAAATAAATACCTGTATTGTAAATATCTGCAGCCAATTCTGGTGGTGTTTTAGAAAGCGTTTCCATAACAGCATCTTCTATTCTTAAAATAGATTTGTCTAAAGCTTTTGCAATTTCTCTATAAGAAACTTGTACTTGTTTGGGCTTGCCGCTTAGTAAATCTCTACCTTGAACTAGCATGTCTTCGGGCGGAGTTTCTAAGTCTTCTGTAGCAGCACCAATGGTTATTTTAATTTTTTCTGCGGTAGTTTCACCAACATGTAAGTTGTGTTGTGTACGCATGTAATACATAATATCATTCGTAAATAAATCTCCCGCAACTTTTACCGATTGATCACAAACAATACCCGCTAAAGCAATTACTGCTATTTCTGTTGTACCACCACCAATATCAATAATCATGTTTCCTTTCGGTTCCATAATGTCTATACCAACACCAATTGCAGCAGCCATAGGTTCATAAATTAGATAGATTTCTTTAGCATTCATATGTTTTGCAGAATCTCTAACAGCACGTTTTTCTACTTCTGTAATTCCTGAAGGTATACAAATAACCATTCTTAAAGCTGGTGGAAATAATTTCTTTTTGATAGATGGAATCTGTTTTACAAATTCTTTTATCATCTCTTCAGAAGCTTGAAAATCTGCAATTACCCCATCTTTTAATGGACGAATTGTTTTGATATTCTCATGGGTTTTTCCTTGCATTAAATTGGCCTCTTTACCAATGGCAATAATTTTTCCGGTAGTTCTATCTCTTGCAACAATTGAAGGACTGTCGATAACCACTTTTCCATTGTGAATTATCAACGTATTTGCGGTTCCTAAATCAATCGCAATATCTTCCGTCATAAAATCAAAAAACCCCATAAATATCTTTGTTGTATTATTTTAAAATAGCATTACAAACTTACTAAATTTCTGATTGTAAATACCCTATAAATAATTAATGTTTAAAATGTCTTGTTCCCGTCATCACCATAGATAAACCGTTTTCATTACAGTAATCTATACTTAATTGATCTTTTATTGAACCTCCTGGTTGAATCACACTTTTTACGCCAGCTTTGTCTGCAATTTCTACACAATCTGGAAACGGAAAAAATGCATCACTCGCCATTACACATCCCTTCAAATCAAATTGAAAAGAATTTGCTTTTTCTATGGCCTGGTTTAAAGCATCTACTCTACTTGTTTGTCCTGTGCCACCCGCTAACAATTGTTTATTTTTTACTAAAATAATAGTATTAGACTTTGTGTTTTTACACAATTTAGAAGCAAATAATAAATCTTCTAACTCACTTTCTGAAGGTTTATTGTTAGTGACGTATTTTAAATCTTCTAATTGATCTGTAATATTGTCTTTATCTTGAACCAAAACTCCGTTTAAACAAGTTCTTACCGTTGTTTTTGGCAATGCTACTTCTTTCTGAACTAGAATAATTCTGTTCTTTTTACCTTTTAAAATCGCAAGCGCCTCTTCTGAATAACTTGGTGCAATTACCACTTCACAAAATAATGGGTGTATTTTTTCTGCAGTTACCGCGTCAATTTCAGTATTTGCAATTAAAACACCACCAAAAGCAGAAACAGGGTCTCCAGCTAAAGCAGCTATATAGGCTTCCTTTAGAGTGCTTCTTTGGGCGAAGCCACAGGCATTGTTATGCTTCAAGATAGCAAAAGTTGGCGCTTCACCTGTAAATTCTGCCATTAAATTTACAGCAGCATCAACATCTAACAAGTTATTATAGCTTAATTCTTTACCGTGTAATTTATCGAACATTTCCTCTAAATTTCCAAAGAAAAACCCTTTTTGATGTGGATTTTCACCATAACGCAAAACTTGTGCTTTTGTTTCGCTAATTTTTAAAACAGCTTCTGAATGATCTGCATTAAAATAATTAAAAATAGCAGTATCATAATGAGATGAAACGTTGAATGATTTACCAGCATATTGCTTACGGAGTTCAATAGTAGTTTCTCCTTTCTTTTCTGATAAAATTTCTAAAAAATCATCATATTGATCCATTGAGGAAACAATAAAAGTATCTTTAAAATTTTTTGCTGCGGCTCTAATTAAAGAAATACCACCAATATCAATTTTTTCTACAATGTCTTGTTCAGAGGCTCCAGAAGCAACTGTTTTTTCGAAAGGATATAAATCTACAATTACTAAATCAATTTGAGGAATGTTGTATTCTTTTAGCTCTGCAACATCACCTTCATGATCTTGTCTGTTTAGAATTCCTCCAAAAACTTTTGGATGCAATGTTTTTACTCTTCCTCCTAAAATAGAAGGGTAAGAAGTAACGTCTTCTACAGGAACTACATTTACACCAAGTTCTTTGATGAATTTTTCTGTTCCGCCAGTTGAATAAATAGTGACATTTAGTTCTTCTAATTTTTTTACAATTGGCGCTAAACCATCTTTGTGAAATACAGAAATTAATGCGGATTTAATTGTTTTTGAAGTGCTCATTTAGTGTTGTGTTGTTAAGCACGCAAATTTAGTAAAACCAAGTTTGTAAGACAATAAAAGATAGTAACAAAAACCAGAAGTAATTAACAACTAATTTAGTTTTAGAAGGTTTCTAAGACTAATTATAGAATTTTTTTCTTCTTAAGTTTTTTTAAAAAAATACTGGTTTTTGTTACATCCATTAGAAATATTAAAAAATTAGAAATAATAAATTATTCTCCATTTTCTAAAAAATCTCGAAACCATTGAACAAAATTATCTGTCCATGTTTGTTTTTCTTCAACAAAGTTTGAATGGTTGTTGCTGCCGGCAGCAGATGCGGTGTACTGTTCTTTTCTCATTATTTAGGGGGTTAATGATTATAGAATTACTATAAAGTTAATAAATGTTTCAACAAATATAAAAAAAAAACTTAAAAACACAATTTTTCTATAAAATAATTGCAATTTTTTTACAGATGTATGTTAACAGCTCTTCATCTTTCTCTGTAAAAACATTTGCTGTATGAGAATCTATGTCTATTTGACCAATATTTTCTTTATTTACAAATATGGGTATTACAATTTCAGATTTCACCTTCCAACCGCAAGAAATGTAATTATCTTGTTCAGAAACATCTTGTACTACAAAATTCTCATTGCTAACAGCAACTTGCCCACAAATACCTTTCCCAAAAGGAATAATAGTATGTTCTGTTTCCTCACCTGTATATTGCGCTAATTTTAATTCTTCTTTATCGCCGTTTCTAAAATAAAAACCCACCCAGTCATAATAAGAAATTTCACTTTCTAACAAATCACAAATTGCTTGTAATTTATTTTTTACAGTATCTTTAAGAGCAATAATGCTGTCTACTTTATTCTTCAATATATCCATTCCCATTTTGTATGTTTGTAACAATATTTTAAAGTTGCAAAATTAAAGCAAATTCTATTGTGAAAAAACATAAAAACGTAGTCATTTTTTTAATAAAATTTTTTGCAACTTACTTTCTATTATTCGCTATATATTCAATTTACTTACAAAAATCTCAAAAAAAAATAGATGGGTTTAAAACGGCTTCCATCACAACAATTGTTGCAGATCAAACTGTAAGTGTTTTAGATTTTTTTGGGTATGATGCAGGTGCGTATCAACACAAAAAAGAACTCTCTGTAAAACTTTTAATTGGAGATAAATATACAGCAAGAGTTATTGAAGGCTGTAATTCTATTAGTATTATCATTTTATTTGTTGCCTTTATCATTGCCTTTGCTGGGTCTTTAAAAGCAACCGTTTTATACTCCTTTTTCGGTAGTTTATTTATTTACATCATTAATATTTTAAGAATTGCATTTTTATCTGTGATGCTATTTAAACATCCCAATCATCAAGAAGTTTTACACAATTTAGTATTTCCTGCAATAATTTATGGCACTGTTTTTTTACTTTGGGTAATTTGGGTTGATAAATTTTCAAACTATAAAAAATGAACAAATACATAAAAATTTTTCTAATTTTAGTTTTAGTTTCTTTATTGTTTTTAGTGCGGTCTTTTTCTGCTGAATTATTTTATGATCCATTAATTGAATACTTTAAAAACGACTATTTGTATACAAAAATGCCAGAAATAGATCTTTGGCTCTTAATGATAGACATGCTGTACCGGTTTGTTATAAATTCTTTGATTACAGTTGGTATTATTTGGGTACTTTTTGAAAGAATAGATTATGTAAAATTTTCAGGTTTTTTCTTAATGGCTTCGTTTATGTTTTTAATAATTGTTTTCGTTTTATTATTAAGAGATCAATTTGAAACAGGATATTTATTACCTTTTTACATTAGAAGATTTATTATTCATCCGTTATTTTTGTTAATTTTATTACCCGCTTTTTACTTTCAAAAATTAAGTAATAGATAGTTTAACACTTTTTTTACGAGAACAAATTGTAAATTTGTGTTTTCAATGAAAAGAATTATTACTAAAATAACATCCTTATTACTAGCCTTTCTGGTTTTATTTTCTACCTTTTCTTTTACGGTAGCAACACACTATTGTGGTGATTTTATCATAGCTATTTCTTTTACGGGTGAAACTGAAGTTTGTGAAGATGATATGATAGACGAGCTTTCAATAAAAATGAAAGATTGTTGCTCTGAAGAAATTCAGAAAATTGAAGGTCAAGATGAACTACAAGTAAATTCTTCTGAAAAATTCGATTTTAAAAAACAACAATTTGTAACTGCATTTTTTATTTCTTACAAAGATGTATTTGTAAAAACTGAAAATAATAAATGGGTCTATACAGATTTTTCACCACCAGACATTCTTTTTAACCATCAGGTTTCTTACCAATCTTTTTTAATTTGATTTTATAATAATTCGACTTATAAAAAACTTCTTTTAGAGAAGAAAACAGTTTATTATTATAATTTTAAAATTCATGAAAAGACATCTCTTTCATATTTTTCTACTATTATTTCCGATATTCATTCTTGCACAAAGCCATTTAACAGGAATGATTATAGACAAACAAAACCCTAAAGACAACTTAGGTGTATCTGGTGCAACTGTAAATTGGCTCAATACCAATGTAGGCGCAATTACAAATGAAAAAGGATGGTTTAGCATTCCTTACAAACCTGAATATAACAAATTGGTGGTAAGCTATATTGGTTATAAAACAGACACCATTACAATTACCAATTTACAACCAATTCATCATTTTATAACTCCAGAAAGTGCGTTAGACGAAATTACAATAAAGAGTAAAAGAGACGCCATTCAAAAATCTTTATTTGCTACTGCGAATATGTTTACTGTAAATAATGATGAGTTATTAAAAGCGGCTTGCTGTAATTTGGCAGAAAGCTTTGAAACAAATCCATCTATAGATGTTAGTTTTTCTGATGCATTAACAGGCACAAGACAAATTCAGATGTTGGGTCTTAAAAGTCCGTATTTATTAATCACACAAGAAAATGTCCCTTCTGTAAGAGGAGCCGCACAAGCATTCGGACTCACATTTACTCCAGGCACTTGGGTAGAAAGTATTCAAATTACCAAAGGGGCTGGAAGCGTTGTAAATGGTTACGAAAGTATTTCTGGACAAATAAATGCAGAATTGGTAAAGCCTTTTTCTGACAATACATTCTTTCTAAATGCGTACAGTTCTTTAAACGGAAGACTGGAACTGAACACACATTTTAATGAAAAAGTATCTGAAAAATGGCAAACAGGTTTGTACATTCATGGAAATTATAGAGGCGAAAAATTTGATAGAAATGACGATGATTTTTTAGATGCTCCTTTAGCAAAACAAATAAATGTCATGAACCGCTGGCAATATACAGACGCACAAAATGGTTGGGTCAGTTTTATCAATTTTCGTTTTTTAAATGATGAAAAACAAACAGGAGAACTCACTTTTAATCCCACTACAGATAAAGGAACAACCAATAAGCCTGTGCTGAGCGGAGACGAAGTATGGGGAAGCGAAATAGATACCCAACGCTTTGAAAGCTCCGCAAAATTAGGCTATGTTTTTCCTGAATTGCCTTATCAAAGCTTTGGTTTTCAGTTAGCCTATAGCAATCATCAACAAGATTCTTATTTTGGGTTGAACGTGTATGACATTCAGCATGAAAGTGTGTATTCTAATTTAATATTCAACTCTATTATTGGCGATACGCGAAACAAGTTTAAAACAGGCATTAGTTTTACCTATGATAAATATGACGAATTGGTAAATACTTCAAAATTCAACAGAAAGGAAAATTCTGCTGGAGCCTTTTTTGAATATGCTTTTGACAATTTAGAAGATTTCAGTTTAACTGCGGGTTTGCGAATAGATGCTCATAATTTATTAGGAACTTTTTTAACTCCGCGTTTGCATTTAAGATATGCCCCTTGGGAAAATGGTGTTTTTAGAGCTTCTGCAGGAAGAGGGAAAAGAAGTGCTAATATTTTTGCAGAAAATCAACAATTATTTGCCAGTTCAAGACAAATTAATATTGATGCCGTTGGTGGAAATATTTATGGCTTAAATCCTGAAATTGCTTGGAATTATGGCATCTCATATCTACAAAAATTTGAGCTTTTTGAGAAAAAAGGAGATATTACCTTTGATTTTTACAGAACAGATTTTGAGAACCAAGTTGTCGTAGATTGGGAATCACGAAGCTTCGGGACTCCAGAAATTTCATTTTATGATTTAGACGGAAAAAGTATTGCCAATAGTTTTCAAGTAGAAGCATTTTATGAATTTAAAGAAGGTTTTACTTTAAGAACCGCATACAAATATTTTGATATTTCTACAGATTACAAGAGTGGACGTTTGCAAAAACCCTTGCAACCCCGAAATCGTTTTTTTGCAAATGTATCTTATGAAACAATTGCTATAGAAAATGGACCTCAATGGAAATTCGATGCAACTTTTAATAGTATCGGTCAACAACGTTTGCCAGATACAAGTTCAAATCCTACTCAATATCAATTAGCAGCATATTCTAAGCGTTTTAATTTATTAAATTCTCAGGTAACAAAAGTGTTTTCAAATAAGTTTGAAGTGTATATAGGTGCAGAAAACCTAACCAATGTGCAGCAAAAAAATCCTATTTTAGCAAGTGATGCTCCTTTTGGCGCAAATTTTGATACTACCATTGTGTACTCGCCAATTTTTGGTCGCGCAATTTATGCAGGTTTACGATTTAAAATAGAATAAACAAAAATAAGATTCCTGCTTGGGCAGGAATGACAAAACAAATAACAACAAAATGAAAAAATTCATATTCCTATGCAGTATATTCTTATTGGGCTTTTCAGTTCAAGCACAAGAAGAAGTTAAAAAGAAAAAAAACGCCAAAGTTGCTTTTGAAGTAGATGGTATTTGTGGCATGTGTAAAAAACGTATTGAAACTGCTGCATTAAAAACCAAAGGTGTAAAATTTGCTATTTGGGATGTAAAATCGCATCAAATGAACCTTATTATGGACGAGCGCAAAACAAGTTTAGATACTATTAAGAAAAATATTTCTAAAGTGGGGCACGATGTTAAAGGATTTAAAGCATCAGATGAAGCTTACAATTCTGTGCATCCTTGTTGTAAATATAGAGACCGTAAAATTGTTTTAGACCATGAAGGTAAACTGAAAAAACAATAATTTATTGTAAAAATAAAGTCGTAAAGTCTGCACAAATTTGTGTGGTTTTTTTTGTTAAAAAAACAACGGAATCACAAATTGATAATATAGAATTAGTAAACCAATAGCGATTATATTTAAAATAACTCCTGCTCGCACCATTTCATTTACTTTTACATAACCGCTGGCAAAAACAATAGCATTTGGCGGCGTTGCCATGGGCAACATAAACGCACAACTACTTGCCATGGTAACCGGAATTAATAGATTTAAAATAGGAATATTCAAACCAATGGCAATTCCTGCAACAACTGGCGCCAAAACTGCAACCAAAGCAACATTACTCATTAATTCTGTCATAAATAACATAAAGACAATGAGTAGCGAAACAGTTAATAAAACAGAAAAATCTCCAGCTGCAATAGCATCTGTAATTAAAGCTACCAATCCGCTAGATTCCATTCCTTTTGCAAGTGCTAAACCACCGCCAAAAAGAATTAAAATTCCCCAAGCTAATTTTTGGGTATCTTTCCATTGAAGGATAAAATTTCCTGTTTTAAAGTTCATAGGAATTGCAAATAAAGAAACGGCACCTATTAAACTGATAATGGTGTCAGACAATTTTAAACCTGGAAATATATTGTTGATAATTGTTCTGGTAATCCAAAGAAAAACCGTGATTGCAAAAACGGTTAAAACTCTTTTTTCTTCTGTGGAAATTTTTCCTAATTTTTTAATTTCTTCGTCAATAACATTTCCTGAAGATGTAAATAAAATGTCTTTACATGGAAACATCCATTTTACAAGAACAAGATACACCGCAATAATCATCACGATAGAAAAAGGCAAACCAAAACTCATCCAAGCTAAAAATGATATTTGAATATTGTACTGATTTTCTAACAAGCCAATTAAAACCGAGTTTGGCGGTGTTCCTATTACGGTTGCAATTCCACCAGCATTTGCAGCAAAAGCAATTCCTAACATAATACTCAAAGCGAAGTTTTTATCACCTTTTGTAAAACCATCTTCGTCATTTATTAAAAGCCTTATCACAGAAATAGCAATTGGTAACATGACAACTGTAGAAGCTGTATTGCTAATCCACATGCTCATAAAAGCAGTTGCAATCATAAAACCCAAAACTACTTTGTTGGGTGTTGTTCCCGTGAGTTTTACAATATTTAGCGCAATTCTTTTGTGTAAATTGACTTTCTCTAAAGCCAGTGCCAGCACAAAACCTCCGAAGAATAAAAAGATGATGGGACTTCCGTAATTTGCCCCAACATCTGCAATTTCCATCACTTTTAGAAGTGGAAACAAAATCAATGGCAACAAAGCTGTAACTGCAATATTTACAGTTTCTGTAACCCACCAAATAACCATCCAAATAGCAACTGCAATTACTGCATCTGCTTTTTCAGAGACTAGAGTTACTGGTAAAAATTGAATTAAAAAAAAGAGAAGCGGGCCAAGTAGTAATCCTATTTTTTTGGTAGTTTGCATGCTAGTGAATTGAGCTTTTGCAAAATAACAAAAAGTTTAGCACAAATAAAGAGATCTATCCTTTTTCAGAATTGAACGTTTTGTTTGAGTTTTTTTTACTTTCTGAAAATAAAAGAGTACATAATAAAAACCCGTTAAAACATTCTAAAAAAATTACCCTTTCACCCCAATAGTCATCAACTCGTCCCATTGTGTAGTAAAACGAGAACTCCTGTGCTCTTTAATTAAGGCCCATTCTTTTTCACGGTTTCCAACAGTGGCCAATTTTACTTTGTTCTTACCGAATTTGCTATTTAAAGCATCTATTACTGTTGCCAGTTTTTTGCTTTCACTCTTATGCTCTTCGTCGAAAAGACTCGTTTGAACTTGATTTTCTGGCATTAAATGAAATAAATTTACACCTACTTTCTTATAACGATAACCTGGTTTATAAATTTTCTTGAGTCCTTTTAAAGCTTCTTTAGTCAATTTAATGGTACTATTTGTGGGTGTATCTAAAGTAATGATGATTTTATTTGAATACTGATTGTCTGTATTGCTAAAATAATTCGTCTGTAAAAACACTTCTATACAACCTGCTGCAGAACCTTGCTGACGCAATAAATCTGCTACTTCTGCTACATAAAAACTAGTTGCCTCTACGATTAGGCTATAATCTGCTAATTTCTTTCCGAAAGATTTTGCAGTACCAATTCCTTTTTTAGCATTGGGCGCTATTACCATTTCCAAACATGGCAAATTGTTCAACTCTCGCCAAAGACGTTCACCAACAACCGTTAGTTCTTTACGAACCCAAGCCAAGTTTATATTTGCAAAATCTAAAGCAGTTCTCGCGCCTGTGTTTTCAATACGAATGGTGTGCTTTTTACCAACGCCCCAGATGTCTTTTACTTTGGCAGCAGTTAATAGAAATTGTCTCTTTTCTTCCGAATCAACCACGTAAACACCATTATTTTCTGGAATTTTCTTTGCAAATTTATTCGCCATTTTAGAGAGCGATTTTGTTTTGGCAACACCTACTCCAACAGGAACTCCTGTATTTTTATGTACCGCTTCTTTCATTTTATGCGCAATCTCATCCAATTCATCAATATCATAATGAGATAAATCTACAAAACTTTCATCGATGCTATATTCTTCTACTATGGGTGAGAATTCTCGTAAAGTATCCATTACACGCTGAGACATGTCTGCATACAACGTGTAATTCGATGAAAAACAGGTGACATTATTGGCGTCTAATATATTTTTTATTTTAAATACAGGCTGAAACATAGGAATATGTGCCAACGCTTTTGCTTCTTTATTTGCTGCAATGATACAGCCATCATTATTGCTTAAAACCACCACTGGCTTTCCTTGCAAATCGGGTCTAAAAACCTGTTCACAAGAAGCATAAAAACTATTGCAATCTACCAGTGCAATCATAAAGTAGATTTAATGATATAAGTGATCACTCCCCAAAATTGAATTTCTTCTTTTGAGTTGGTATCTATTCTTAAAATTTGAAATGTACCTTCTTTGATAATAACTGCCAATTGGTTATTTTTTGGGGTGAGTGACTTGTCAATAATTAAAACATCTTTCTCGAAAATATCAAAATCACGAAAACTATCATCTACAACTCTTACGTAAAAAGTAGCAGAAGAATTTTCTATTAAGGCATCGTTTAAATCGATTCTAGGTTCTGTATAATGTGTGGCAGGACTAGAAAAACCCGTCTGATTTGGACGTGCAACTCTGTAGCTTTTTTTCGTTTTTTCCACCAATTTTACTTCACCTTCTTTCACAAATCAAAATTACGGGAAAAAGAAATACCGAATTGTTAATTTTGAATAACTAATTAACAAATTTGAGGTTATGATGGTTGTTATATTGTCAAAAAAAGAAAAATAGCTCAATACAAATTTGATGAAAATCAGCCAAAAAATTTACTCTATTTGTTAAGTTATGAATATCCAATCAGAAAAATACTATTTAATCCAAAAAATCATTGAATTGCAAGATACGTCTGTCGTAAAAAAAATACGTGAAATGTTACCTGGTGAAACTTCATCTGATGATTGGTACAATAAACTTTCTTATTCTGAAAAAGAGTCTATTTCTAAAGGTTTACAAGATTTAGAAAATGAAAACGTTGTTTCTCATAAAGAAGTTATGGCTTCTGTTAAAAGGAAAATCGCTTTATTAAAGTACATACAACTGAAAATAGCCTTTAACTTTAAAATTACTAACAAGAAATATAATAATTAGAAATGTATCAATTATTTTGCTCTTTCTGTTATTTTTTAATGTAATTAAAATTCATTTTTATCATAAAGTTGCTAAATTTAGAAACTTATTATACATTTGTATAAATGTTTATCAATTGGAATATTTCAAAGCAATCTTCTTGGAGAGTGTAGATGATTTTATTAAGAATCTTGATTTTAAAATTCAAAAAAAGATATTTTACAATATCAGATTAGCTGAAAAGTCTAATGACCCAAAGATTTTTAAAAAGTTAACAGATGAAATATGGGAATTTAGAATCCGGTTTTCAAATAAACAAATAAGATTATTATCATTTTGGGATAAAAGAAATAACAATAATACTTTAGTTATTGCTACTAATGGGTTTATTAAAAAAACACAAAAAACTCCAAAAGCTGAAATTAACAAAGCAAAGAGAATAATGAATGAATATTTAAAAGATTAAGATTATGACAAAATTAAAAGCATATAGTTTATCTGAAATGGAGGACGAATATATTGGGAAAAAAGGTACAAAAGATAGAGATGAATATGAATATGAGTTACGCATGGACTTATTGGGTCGTATGATAAAGACAACTCGTAAAGAGCGAAATTTAACTCAAGAAAAGTTAGGTGAAATGATTGGTGTTAATAAATCTCAAATTTCAAAACTTGAAAACAACGCAAATAGTGCTAGAATTGAGACAATAATTAGGGTCTTTAAAGCATTAAAAGCGGAAATTCAATTTAACGTAAAACTTGAAAATAATAGTATCAAAATAGCGTAATCGAATTTATAATTAGGTTATAGAATACAGAAGAACTCCCAAGTAAAAAAAAATTGAAATTATTCTCTTAATCTTTAATAAAAGCCAACATGTTTTTTAGAATACGTAACTCGCGTTAAGGATTGAACGGTCTGTTTGAGCTCTTTTTTTATACTGAACTCGATTCAGCATCTGTTAGAATAATGAAATTACTTTTTAAAAAAGTTAGCTGCTAAAATAAATTAAGCATCAAAAAAAGCGAGTAGTGAAAGCCTGTTAAAACGCCCATATTTCGACAAGCTCAATATAAAATAGGGAGATTGCTTCGTCATTCTTCCTCGCAATGACACTGGTACAAAAAGAAAAATCCTTACAGAACCTGAATAAATTCAGGTAAGATGTAAGGATTTTTGAGTTTTTATTTCACAAGGGAGCATGCTCCCTTGCCGAAAATTAATATCTATAATGTTCTGGTTTGTATGGTCCAGATTGTGTAACACCAATATAGTCTGCTTGGTCTTTACGCAATTCTGTTAACTCTACACCAATTTTTGCTAAGTGTAAAAAGGCTACTTTTTCGTCTAAATGTTTTGGTAACATATATACTTTATTTTCATAAGCATCTGCATTGTTCCAAAGTTCCATTTGCGCCAAAGTCTGGTTTGTAAATGAGTTAGACATTACAAAACTTGGATGCCCCGTTGCACAACCTAAATTCACCAAACGACCTTCAGCTAATAAAATAATATCTTTTCCGTTGATATTGTATTTATCTACTTGAGGCTTAATTTCAACCTTTTCGCTGTTTGCATTTAAATAAGGAACATCGATTTCATTATCAAAATGACCAATATTTGCAACAATTACTTTGTCTTTCATCGCTTCAAAATGCTCTGCGCGTACAATATCTTTATTTCCTGTAGTGGTAATAATAATATCAGAATTTGCAACAACAGTTTCTAATTTTTTGACTTCAAAACCATCCATGGCTGCTTGTAAAGCACAAATAGGATCGATTTCTGTAACTGTAACAATAGAACCTGCACCTTTAAAAGAAGCTGCTGTACCTTTACCTACATCGCCATACCCACAAACAGTTACACGTTTTCCTGCTAACATAATATCTGTTGCTCTACGAATGGCATCTACTGCAGATTCTTTACAACCATATTTATTATCGAACTTCGATTTTGTAACAGAATCGTTGATGTTAATTGCTGGCATTGGTAAGGTTCCGTTTTTAACACGTTCGTACAATCTGTGCACTCCTGTGGTAGTTTCTTCAGACAATCCGTTAATTCCTGCCGCCAATTCTGGATAACGATCTAAAACCATATTGGTTAAATCCCCACCATCATCTAAAATCATATTTAAGGGCTTTTTGTCTTCACCAAAAAATAAGGTTTGTTCTATACACCAATCAAATTCTTCCTCATTCATCCCTTTCCAAGCATACACAGGTGTTCCTGTTGCAGCAATTGCAGCAGCAGCTTGATCTTGTGTAGAGAAAATATTACAAGAACTCCAAGTAACTTCTGCTCCTAAAGCTTGTAAAGTTTCAATTAAAACCGCAGTTTGAATCGTCATATGTAAACAACCCGCAATTCTTGCACCTTTTAACGGTTGGCTGTCTCCATACTCTTCTCTTAAACTCATTAATCCTGGCATTTCTGCTTCTGCCAAATCCATTTCTTTTCTTCCCCAGTCAGCTAAAGAAATATCTTTAACTTTGTAAGGTACGTAAGCTGTAGTTGCGCTCATATTTATGTATATTTATATTCTAATTTTTCTCCCGAAGTTTCGGGATGCAAAGTTACGACATAGAAATTAAAAAATATGGCTCTTTACAAAATAGTATCGGTTAACGAAACAACTAACGTCCTGATTTGGAAGATTGAAGAATCTATTTCTGATTTAAAGGAAGGAATTTTGTTATCTGAAAATAGTTCAACTCGCTTGAACTCAATGAAATCTGAACTACACCAAAAAGGATTTTTAAGCATCAGGCACCTATTAAAAAAAGTTGGTTACACAGATTTTGATTTGATCTATGATGAATTTGGAAAACCTCACTTAAAAGATGGCAGACGAATTTCTATTACACATTCTTTTACTTTTACAGCCATTATTGTCTCTGACAATTTACATGTTGGAGTAGATATTGAAAAACAACGGGAGAAAATTTTAAAAATCGCACATAAATTTACACCTTTTGAAGAATACAAAACCATTGCCAATGTAGATGCTTTAATTAGCAAACTAACCATAGTTTGGGGCGCAAAAGAAAGTTTGTATAAAATCTACGGAAAAAAGAAACTCTTATTTTTGCATCATATTTATATTGAAGATTTTAAGTTTGAAGATGAGCGAACTACTGGAGAAATTCGGTATGATGGCGAAAACTTTGCTTATAAAATTCAGTTTTTAGAATTTGAAGGCTTTACTTGTGTTTTTGCATATTAAAAACTTGTGTTTTTGCATATTAAAAATTCTAGTGCTACTTATTTTACGAACATGAATTGCACTGATTCTTACTGATAATTGTGAAAACTCTTGGTAGTTAAATCAATTTCAGCAAGTAAAAAATCTTTAGATTTTTAAAGATTCGTGTAAATCTATGAAATTTGTGTCTTAAAACTTTCTATTTTCGCAATTGTGAATATTTATCAAAACATTTTACATTCAAAACAAAAAGGCGAAAAACTACTCGCTATTTTAATTGATCCTGAAAAAATTAACTTAGACAATATTCCCTCTTTTTTTGAAAAAGTACACCAATCGATTACAACCCATATTTTTGTTGGTGGAAGCACAGATGTCAATAATGAAACAGAAAAAGTAGTTTCTTCAATTAAAAAAGCAACCTATTTACCTGTTATTTTATTTCCTGGCGATGTTTCACACATTACTAACAAAGCAGACGGAATTCTATTTTTAAGTCTTATTTCTGGCAGAAATCCTGAATATTTAATCGAACAACAAATTAAAGCGACTCCAATTTTACAAAAAAATGATTTGGAAATTTTACCAACGGGTTATATTTTAATTGATGGAAAAAAAGAAACGGCTACTCAAAGAGTAAGCAATACAAAACCCATTCCTCAAGAAAATTCAGATCTTATTCTAAACACTGCTTTGGCAGGACAATTCTCTGGCAAAAAATTGATTTATTTAGAAGCAGGAAGTGGAGCAACTGTGCCAGTTGAGGCAAGTATTATTACTCTTGTAAAGAATAATCTTTCTACTCCTTTAATTGTTGGTGGTGGAATTCGTTCAAAAAAACAATTAGACACCGCCTTTCATGCTGGCGCAGATATAGTAGTTATTGGAACTGCTTTTGAGGAAGATGAAGACTTTTTTGACGATTTAAAAAAATAGAACAACCTTGTTCATTCCTGCGCCTCTGCTCAACTTGATTGGGCAAAGGCAGCAATCTAAACTACACCTTACTAAAATGAATTTGCTTTTACCAGTAAGGAAAGAACTATCACTTGAATATTTATTTGCTTTGTATAGATTTCTGCTCCCGTAGCTTCGGGACTAGGGAATAACAGAACGCAAAAAAATAGTTTCTCTTTAACCTTAGAATAACAAATTGACTAAATTTACAACTTCAAATAAAACCTAATGTCAGAAATTTTCGACTTCTTTTTTGCACAATACAAAACCTATTCAACAACAGATGTTACTTTAGAAATTATTGCGGTAATTTTTGGTTTTTTATCTGTTTGGTTTTCAAAACAAAACAAAATTTGGGTGTTTCCAACAGGAATGGTTAGCACTGTAATTTTTGTTTATTTACTATTGAAATGGGAACTTTTAGGCGATATGATGATCAATGCCTATTATTTTATCATGAGTATGTATGGTTGGTATATCTGGACTCGAAAAGTAGATGAAACCCATGTTACACCCATCTCTTCAACAACTTCCAAAGAAAAAAAGACCGCTGTCTTTATCTTTTTTGCAACCTTAGTATTCGTTTTTATCGTGTATAAAACATTTGACAAATGGACCCATTGGGTTGCTTATGTAGATACAATTACTACAGCAATTTTCTTTGTGGGTATGTGGTTAATGGCAAAACGTAAAATAGAAAATTGGCTTTTTTGGATTGTTGGAGACCTAATTTCTGTACCTTTATATTTGTATAAGGGATTCACTTTTACAAGTTTTCAATATTTTGGATTTACTTTTATTGCCATTTTTGGTTATTTAGCATGGAAAAAGAACTTACACAAGACCCAATTAACATCGTAAAAGTTGTTTTATTTGGACCAGAATCTACAGGAAAAACAACACTTTCTCGTCATTTAGCGCGTTATTATAATACCGTTTGGGCACCAGAATTTGCCCGGGAATACTTGCAGGAAAAATGGAATAACGAACGTAAAACGTGTGAAAAGGAAGATTTAATTCCCATTGCCATTGGGCAAATGAAATTAGAAAATGCTTTAGCAAAAAAAGCAGATAAAGTGCTAATTTGTGATACAGATTTATTGGAAACCAAAGTCTATTCAGAAGAATTTTATGGTGGTTTTGTAGACGATACATTAAACAAAGCTGCAAAAGAAAACACCTATGATTTGTACTTATTAACATACATAGATACACCTTGGGAAGAAGATGATTTAAGAGACAGACCCCAACAACGTTTAGAAATGTTTACTGCCTTTGAAAACGCATTGAAACAGCACAATAAGAATTATATTTTGTTAAAAGGTGATAAAGAAACACGTTTAAAAAAAGCTACAAAAGCCATTGACAATATCATTGCAGAAAAAGATAATTTACACTCTTTCTCTGATTCTTTGATAGATTTAGATAGGAACTTTATGCATCAAAACAACGATTTTGGCACGTCTTTGGATTATTAAATCTTGAGAAAATAGAGAAGAGATAAAAGAAAATAGACGTTGGGAAATTAGATTAAAATCTAGAGAAATAACGCTCATCTATTTTCTTGGCTCTTTATTCTGAAGTCTTTTAAAAAAATGAACAAAGAAAACATCATAAAAGAATTAAATTTCAAAGCCATTAGAAGTTCTGGTGCTGGCGGACAGCACGTAAATAAAACATCTTCAAAAATTGAATTGACATTTGATTTAGAAAACTCCAATTCCTTATCCGAAAATGAAAAAGAGCTCTTAAAGCAAAAACTTTCATCGAAATTAACTAAAGAAAATACACTTATTTTATTTTGTGAAGAAACGCGTTCTCAACACAGAAATAAAGACATTGCTATCAAACGTTTTTTAGAACTCTTAACAATAAACTTAATTCGTCCTAAAAAAAGAAGACCTACAAAACCAAGTAAAGCTTCTATAAGAAGAAAAGCAGAAAGTAAAAAAAGAATTTCGGTAAAGAAAGTATTGCGCAAAAAACCAAAGCTCGATTAAAAAAAATCACTTTTCTGTTTCACATTAAAAAAAACCAACTTAATTTTGCACCGTTCTCATAAAGGGGTGCTAATTCAGTTAGCAGTTTTTTAGTTTTCAGTCATCAGTCACACTGAAGACTGCTTACTGTATACTGCTTACTTAATTTGGCTGAGATCATACCCAATGAACCTAGAACAGGTAATGCTGTTTAGGGAAATTCGAACTTCACTAAATTATTTAGTTGTCAGTTCGAGCGCAGTCGAGAAGTCTTAAAAACTTTCGACTGCGCTCGAGGAGACATTAAAACTATTAATTTATAAGGTTTTTTAATTAATTATTCAATAATAATCACAAGAATAATTACCTCTTTTTATTCGTTTTAAATTTTTTTAAAATGAAAAAAATATCCATTTTTTTATTCTTGTTTGTAAGTACACTTGCAAACGCCCAATCATTCGAACTCACTGGAAAAGTAGTCGATGAAAACAAAAATCCTTTAGCCGGAGCATCTGTCTTGGTTAAAGAAATTCAGAAAGGAACCTCCACAGATTTTGATGGAAACTTTCGTTTTAGCCTTTCAAAAGGAATGTATACCATTGAAGTTGCCTTTCTTGGTTACAAAACAATTTCAGAGAACATTACGCTTTCTAAAGATGAAAATTACCTAATTCAATTACAAACGGGTGCAACAGTTTTAGAAGAAGTTTTGGTTTCTGCTGTGCGTGTAAATGCAGATGTTCCTGTTACCTTTTCTAACTTATCTAAGAAGGAAATTGCCAAACGTAACTTAGGTCAAGACATTCCTATTTTACTAAATTACATGCCCTCTGTGGTTTCTTCTTCAGATGCTGGTGCAGGAGTAGGATACACCGCAATGAGTGTTCGTGGTTCTAACGGAGAGCGTATTAATGTGACTGTAAATGGAATTCCGTATAACGATGCAGAAAGTCATGGAACTTTTTGGGTGAATTTAGGCGATTTTGCTTCCTCAACTGAAAATTTACAATTACAACGTGGAGTGGGAACATCAACAAATGGTTCAGGAGCTTTTGGTGCGAGTTTAAATATTTTAACAGACGCTGTTTCAGAAGATCCTTCTGCCGAAATCTCGAATTCTTTTGGTTCTTTCGGAACTAGAAAACATACGGTAAAATTTAGTACAGGAAAAATTAATGAACATATCGAAATTGCTGGGCGTTTGTCTAATATTTATTCCGATGGGTATGTAGATCGTGCTTTTGCAGATTTAAAATCGTATTATTTACAAGGAAGTTATACGGACAAAAATACGCTGATCAAAGCCATTACTTTCGGTGGAAAAGAACAAACCTACCAAGCTTGGTTTGGCTTAACTGCAGATGAATTATTAGAAGATAGAAGACAGAATCCGTACACTTACGATAACGAGACAGACAATTATGAACAAAATCATTACCAATTACATTGGAACGAAAAATTAAATGATAATTGGTCTACAAACCTTGCTTTAAACTATACAAAAGGTTCAGGATATTTTGAGCAATCTAAATTTGGAACAGAAGTTATTAGCGACTCTGATAAGGATGGAATTCCAGATTTTGACAATTATAACGGAATTTTAGAGGGTTCTGACATTAAAACTGTAACATATGATAGTGGAATTACAGCTATTATTCCTATTACGGATGCAATTGTAAGACGTTGGTTAGACAACGACTTTTATGTGTTCAACTTCAACACAAACTATAAGACAGACAAAATTAATTTTATTACAGGAATCTCTTATTCTCATTATACAGGAGATCATTTTGGTGAAGTAATTTGGGGCGAGGATTTAGCACCAAATGCAAATATTAGAGATCGTTATTATTTTTCTGATGCTAAAAAAACTGACTTTTCAATTTTTGCAAAAGCTACATTTAATCTTTCTGAGAAGTTATCAATGTATGCAGATCTTCAAGGAAGATTTGTTGGCTACCAAACCGAAGGAATTACGAATGATATTGTACCTATTGATGTAGATACCAACTTTAATTTCTTTAATCCGAAGTTTGGTTTTACGTATAAAATCAATCAAAATAATAATTTATACACCTCTTTTGCTGTTGCCAACAGAGAACCCAATAGAAACGACTTTGAAAACGGCGTTTCTACACCAGAAAATTTAAATGATTTAGAATTAGGCTGGCGTTTAAAAAAGGAAAACATCAAACTAAATACAAATATCTATTATATGAATTATAAAGATCAATTGGTGTTAACAGGTGCTGTAGATGATGTTGGTGCGCCTATTAGAGCCACTTCTGGGAGTAGTTACCGTCTAGGTGTAGAAATTGATGCAGACATCCGCTTGAATGATCAATTTACGATAAAACCAAATGCTGCTTTTAGTAAAAATAGAAATAGAGATTTTTTTATTGAAGAAAACGGAAGTCCAAAAAGTTTAGGGAATACAAATTTATCGTATTCGCCAGATGTTGTTATTGGAAACATGTTGCAATATAGTCCTAAAGAAAACCTTCAAATTTCATTTTTATCAAAATATGTTGGAGCACAATTTTTAAATAATATTGATGATAATAACTCAAAATTGGATAGCTATTCTGTGAGCGATTTAAATATTGTCTATCAATTAGAAACAGCTAAAATATTTAAATCCATCGTATTTTCTGGGTTGATAAATAATATATTCAACAAAGAATATGTTGCCAATGCCATCGATTATGGTGGAGGTTATATTTATTATTATCCGCAAGCAACAAGAAATTTCTTAGTTGGTGTAACTTTAAAGTTTTAAAAAAATACCATTTTTTAGTTAAAATTGGTTAAAAACAAAAGAAAACGAGTCATTTCTAGTGAAAATGACTCGTTTTTGCTTATATTGTAGTTTCATGCAAAACACTTCCATTTACAACAAAAGAAACATTCATACGTATAGTTTTGATTTTACAACTTTAAAAAATCAGTCTTATACAGGTATCTCCTCCGTTTTCTAGTAAATTTTTGTTCATCGCTTTTTAGCGAATATTATTTTGAAGGATCTTTTTCTTTCAAAAAAACACCATTCTTAATTTTTAAAATAATTTTAAAAAAAACAAAACCTATATATGAGACAACTTAAAATTGTAAAACAAGTAACCAATCGCGATGCAAAATCTCTAGAAAAATATTTTCAAGAAATCAGTAAAATTGGGCTTATTACTGCTGATGAAGAAGTAGAATTGGCTTTGAAAATAAAAAAAGGAGATGGTAAAGCGCTAGATGCACTTGTGAGCGCAAATTTAAGATTTGTTGTTTCTGTAGCGAAACAATATCAAGGACAAGGTTTAAAATTGTCTGATTTGATTAATGAAGGAAACTTAGGATTGGTAAAAGCAGCAAAACGTTTTGACGAAACAAGAGGTTTTAAGTTTATTTCTTACGCCGTTTGGTGGATTCGTCAATCGATCATGTCTGCTTTGGCAGAACAGTCTAGAATTGTACGTTTGCCATTAAATAAAATTGGAAGCATTAGTAAAATAAAGAAAATTTATGCGAGACTAGAACAAGATGAGCAAAGAATACCAACGCATAAAGAAATTGCAAAGCAATTAGATATGAGTGAAGATGAAGTTGAGCAATCTTTGAGAAACTCTGGAAAACACGTTTCTATGGATGCTCCGTTTAAAGAAGGTGAAGATTCTAATTTATACAATATTTTACAATCTGGAGATTCACCGAAACCAGACAGCCAATTAATGAAGCAATCTTTAAGAATTGAAATAGACAGAGCTTTAGATACCTTATCTTTAAAAGAAGCCAAAGTCATAAAAATGTATTATGGAATTGGTAACGAAGTTGCTTCTAGCTTGACTGAGATTGGCGAAAAGTTCGATTTGTCTAGAGAAAGAGTTCGACAGGTAAAACAAAGAGCAATTTCAAGATTGCAATCTAAATCTAAAACACACATGTTAAGAACCTATTTAGGATAAAAATAAAAAAGGGAGCTTAAAGCTCCCTTTTTTATGAATCTATGCTACCAAATGCACAACTGACAAATGATTTTGCTTTGTGAACAATGGTGTTTTTATCATCTATTTCAGGAAATCCTGCTTAAATAATTGCAATACAAGCATACATTTCTAATTTTCTTTTTTCCATTGGTTGTAGCCTCCTAAAACGTTTATAACTTGGTATCCTTTTTCTTTGAGAATTTTAGAAGCTTTTTTACTTCTATTTCCACTTCTACAAACTACATAAACAGGTTTTGTTTTATCTAATTGTTCAGCTGCTTTTTCAGCAAAATCAGCATCAAAATAATTTGCAAACATAGATGTTTGTATAAATCCTTCTTTAATTTCTTCTGGAGATCTTACATCCATTAATTGAATATTTTTTTCGACCAATAAGGTTTTTAATTCTTGTGTAGAAATTGTTTTTATTTCCTCTTGTGCTTCACAACTTGAAAACAAAATACCGACTAAAAACAAAAAAATAAACTTTTTCATATACTTATTTTAAGGTTGAAGGACAAACTTCTGCCGTCTTTTCTATTCCTGTATTTTTAATTGCTGCATAACCTCCAGCAACATCAACAACATTATGAAATCCTCTGGCTTTTAAAATGGATGCTGCAATAACAGATCTGTAACCACCTGCACAATGCACATAGAACTTTTCTTTCTTTGGAAATTCTGCTATATGTGTATTTAGGAAATCTAAAGGTGTACTTTCTGCTACTTTTATGTGTCCACTAGAAAATTCACCTGGCTTTCTTACATCAAAGACAGGAATAGTTTCTTTCATTTTTTCCTCTAAGACTTCAGCTGAGATAGATGTTAATGTATCTATTTCTTTACCTGCATTTTCCCATGACGTAAAACTACCCTCTAAATATCCTAAGACATTATCAAAACCAACTCTAGACAATCTTGTAATTGTATCTTCTTCTTTACCCTCAGGTGTTACCAATAATAATGGTTGTGTGATATCTTTTATCAAAGCACCCACCCAAGGCGCAAAACCACCATCAATTCCTATAAAGATAGATTGGGGTATAAATCCTTTAATAAAGACGTCTTGATGACGAACATCTAAAATTAAAGCATCTGTTTCATTTGCAATCATTTCAAAATCTTGAACAGATAATGGTTTTGCACTCCTTTCTATAACTTCGTCTACAGATGTATATCCTTCTTTATTTAATTTTACATTTAATGGAAAATAGGCGGGTGGGGGTAATAAACCCTCTGTAACTTCTTTTATAAACTCTTCTTTTGTCATATCTGCTCTTAAGGCATAATTGGTTTCTTTTTGATTGCCAATTGTACCAACGGTTTCTTTACTTAAATTTTTACCACAAGCAGAACCTGCTCCATGAGCTGGATATACAATAACTTCATCTTCTAAAACCATTACTTTGTTTCGCAGACTGTCAAACAAAAAACCAGCCAAATCTTCTTCCGTTACGTCACCTTTTTGTGCCAAATCGGGTCTACCAACATCACCTAAAAAAAGTGTATCTCCACTAAAAAGCGCATGGTTTTTTCCGTTTTTATCTTTCAATAAATAACAAGAACTTTCCATGGTGTGTCCTGGCGTATGCAATACGGTAATTGTAATATCACCAACTTTAAATACCTGATTATCTTCTGCAATAACAGCTTCAAAATCAGTTTTTGCTGTAGGTCCAAATACAATTTTCGCACCTGTCTTTTCAGCTAAGGTTACATGCCCGCTTACAAAATCTGCATGAAAATGCGTTTCAAAAATATATTTAATTTTTGCGTTTTTTGTGGCTGCTCTATCAATATAATCTTGTACTTCTCTTAGTGGATCTATAATGGCAACTTCGCCGTTACTTTCTATATAATAAGCACCTTGTGCTAAACAACCTGTATAAATTTGTTCTATAATCATAATTTGTTCCTATGAAATTTTATCAACTATTTTATTTTTTATCTGACTTATAACCTATCTCTTTCCGAGGCTTTTTATTATCTTTTTTTAAATTAGTCGTAAGCTTGATGTATATATTTCGCGTATTTTTCTTGATGTGTTCTATCTCCTGTTTTATAAAACTTAACTGCTTGATTGGCACGCATAAAAAAGTGATTGAGCTCTATGATTTCTAAAATTCCGCTTCTAAACAAGTCATCTCTTACTGGGCCTTTTACGCCTGCAAGGTAAAAAGTGATTCCTTTTTTCTTACAATACTTTATGCGTTCTTTTAGCATTTCAACCCCTGTACTATCTACCCTATTAATGCTTTCTGCATCTAACACAATTAATTTTAAAACATTTCCTTTTTTGTACATCATTTCATCTAGTTTTTCTCTAAAATAACTAGCATTTGCATAAAACAATTGCGCATCGAACCTAAAAACTAAAATATCATCTTCTATAATAACTTCTTCAAATCTATTTTTATTTTTATAAAAATTAGAATTTGGCACCTTCCCTAATTCAACAACATACGGTCTCGAAGTTCTAAAAATCAAGATGGTTAATGACAAACCTACTCCAACAATAATACCATATTCTATTCCTAGCAATAACGTTGCTAAAAATGTTGCTAACATGAGCCAAAAGTCTAAATGATTTGCTTTCCATAAAAAAGTAGCTTCTTTAAAATTTATCAAACCGAAAACTGCAACAATAATAATTGCTGCTAAAACGGTTTTTGGTAAATGATAAAATAACGGCGTTAAAAACAATAGCGTAATAATTACCATTACTACTGAAATTAATGCAGCCATTCCTGTTTTTGCCCCACTTTCTTGATTGATTGCAGAACGCGAAAAGCTTGAAGTACTCGGATATGCCTTAAAGAAAGAGCCTACCATATTACTCAAACCTAAAGCGATTAATTCTTGATTTGGTCGAATTCTATATTCGTCTTGTTTGGCTTCTAAAGATTTTCCTATCGAAATAGTTTCTAAATACCCAACCATAACTAAGGTCAATGCAATGGGTAGTAATTCTCTAATTTGATCTAAATCGAACTCTGGAATTCCGAATTTTGGCAATCCTGAAGGAATATCTTTTACTATAGAAACATCAGCAAAACTTTCGCCAAAAAACTTCATGATTAAAATACCTAAAATAACTACGATTAACGCATTGGGAATTTTCTTATTGATCTTTCTAAAAACAATGATTACAACCACAGAAATCAAACCTATAATACTGGTGTGGTAATTATAACTGTCCATTTGAAACCAAATATCTTTTAAAATGATTTGTATTTGATCACTTTGAATAAAATCTACCCCTAATAAGTTTCGAAACTGATTGAAGCCAATAATTAATGCTACTGCTGAAGTAAAACCAGTAATTACAGGCTTTGAAAGGAAATTTACAATAAAGCCTAAGCTGAAAATTCCCATAATAAATTGAATAGAACCCACCATTAAAGCCAATAAAATGGCAATGGAAATATAACTTTCTGAACCCGCTAAGGCCAATGTGGAAACTCCTGTTGCAACAATTAAAGAATCCATAGCAACGGGTCCAATAGCCACTTGTCTAGAAGAACCAAAAATAGCATACATTACTTGAGGTACTAAAGCACAATACAAACCGTAAATTGGCGGCAAACCTGCAATTAATGCATATGCAATTCCCTGCGGAATTAAAATGATACCCACAGTAATACCTGCAACTAAATCTCCTTTGAATAAGGATCTGTTGTAATTAGGCAACCATTCTAAAATTGGTATTACTTTTTTTATATTCATTAGCCCATCCTAACCTTCCCAAAGGGAAGGGATTCTTACTCTTGTGTTTTGATAAATTTTAACAAGGAATTAAAATCCCTTGCTATTTAAAAAAGTTCTCCTGGTGCCCTTCCTTTTTTTCTTCCTAAATGTTTGTAAGCTAATTCTGTAACTTCTCTTCCTCTTGGAGTTCTCATGATAAAACCTTGCTGAATTAAAAAAGGCTCGTACACTTCTTCTATAGTTTCTGTATTTTCGCTAACTGCAGTTGCAATTGTGCTAAGACCTACAGGACCTCCTTTGAACTTATCTATAATTGTAATTAAAATTTTATTGTCCATTTCATCTAAACCATGTGCATCTACATTTAAAGCTTTTAAAGCGTATTTAGCAATTTCTATGGTAATACTTCCATCTCCTTTAATTTGTGCAAAATCTCGTACTCTACGCAGCAATGCATTGGCAATTCTTGGTGTTCCCCTGCTTCTACCCGCAATTTCAATAGCAGATTCCATAGAAATAGGAACTCTTAAAATATAGGCACTTCTTTGAATAATTGTGGTTAACAATTCTGTTTTATAATAATGTAGCCTACTACTAATTCCAAAACGTGCTCTCATGGGCGCGGTTAACAATCCTGAACGTGTTGTTGCACCAATTAATGTAAAGGGCTCTAAATTAATTTGAACTGTTCTCGCATTTGGACCAGATTCAATCATAATATCAATCTTATAATCTTCCATCGCAGAATACAAATATTCTTCTACAATAGGACTTAATCTATGAATTTCATCAATAAACAAAACATCACGCTCATCGAGGTTTGTAAGCAAGCCTGCTAAATCTCCAGGTTTGTCTAAAACAGGCCCTGAAGTTACTTTGATACCCACTTGTAATTCATTTGCCAAAATATGAGCCAGCGTAGTTTTCCCTAAACCTGGAGGGCCATGAAAAAGTGTATGATCTAAAGCTTCCTCTCTTTGATTGGCGGCTTCAACAAAAATCTTTAAATTATCAATTGCTTGATCTTGTCCTGTAAAATCATCAAAAGAAAGCGGACGTAGTTTTCTTTCTACATCTAAATCTTCATTTGATAAATTGTCGTTTTCAGGATTTAAGTTTTCATTCATAAAACAAAGATAATAGAATTTAAGAGGATAAAATAATGTTCTTCTAAAGCAAAAAACCTCTCCGAAATGGAAAGGTTTTTTGATATGTTATTTTGAGATTCCTGCCTTTACCCAATCAAGTTGAGCACAGGCGCAAGAATGACAAGTCTATATATTATGTTGGTTCTTCACCATCTAATAAAGGTATGGTTTGTAATACATACAAAATCTTTTAAAAATCCATTTTAAAAATTATGGAAACCTCACCTGTTTGTTTATTAACATTTACTTTTGGTTTTGCTGTATTTTCTACTTGTTTTCCTGAACTCATTGCATAAATTCCAGTTAAAAACTCCATTCCTTTGGTCATTACTTCTTCCATTTGGATTAAATTTTCGTCCTTTTCTTTCAATTCATTAATTGATGAAATAGACTCTTTACCTTTATCCTTTTCAATGATGCTGTTAGTTTCAGTTACTTTTTCATTTATTTCTGATAACTCTTCTTGCAATTCTTCTTGCAAGATTACATCTTCTTTTGCATCAACATTTACTGTATCTTCTTTAATTACTTCTTCGAGTTGTTTTATAAATTACGATTTTCCTTTTTCAGAAAAATCAACCTCATCAGTTAAATTTTCAGAGTTTAAAATCCCGTCAAATAAATTTTGTTTCAGCAATAAACCTGTTGCTATTTTCATTTCAATAGAATCATAAGACAGTAAATTAAAAACATATAATTTTTGTTTTAGTTGCCCAATCCTATCTATTCTCCCTATTCGTTGATTTTTTTTGGCAGGATTCCAAGGTAGCTCAAAATTTATTACAGTATCTGCTACTTGAAGATTAAGACCTGTTCCACCAGATTCGCTAGATAAAAAAACACTACAATCAGTATTGTTTTCAAATTCTTTAATAATTTCTCCACGTTTTTTTACTGGTACTTTTCCTGTTAATGTTGTGAAAGAAATTCCTTCTTTTGTAAGCATTTCGCCAATTAGCTTTAGCATCGTTACCCACTCAGAAAATATAATAATTTTTCTTTTGGTGGTTTTTATTGCTAATTTTTCTATTAAAATATCTTTTAATTCTGTTAATTTTGGCGAGTGATTGCTTTCCTTATCTATCAAATAACTAGAATCACAAACCATACGCATGTTGGTAAGTAAATGCATTAACTTTTGCCAGTCATAAGTGGTTTTAAATTTTTTTCCTAAGATAGAAGCAATTCCTCTTGCAAAACTACCGTGCATTCCAACTTGTTCTTCAGATAAATGAACATAGATATTTTTTTGAATAACATTAGGTAACTGCTCAAAAACATCTTTTTTTTCTCTTCTAATAAGTATGGTTTCTAAGCGTTTTTTTAGCTGCTGTAAGTTGTAATATCCACGGATTTTATTTTTATATTTTGTATCAAAGATGCAATGTTGGTAAGAAAACTCCCATTGTGGTGTTAAAAATGTTTCATCTAGAAACTGCACAATAGAATACAAATCTAACAGCTTATTTTCTAACGGAGTTCCTGTAATTACAAGTGCATGCTTCTTTTTAATTGCCTTTACAGCATTTGCAGTTTGTGTTTCGTAATTTTTAATTTTTTGAGCTTCATCTAGTATTACAAAATCATATTTAGATTTATAGATAAATCTCGCAGAACGGTTTCGTAATTAATAATATGAAAAAAACTTGTATCATTCAAATAAAGCTTGGTTCGTTCCTCTGGAGTTCCCTCTATTACTATTGCTTTTTCGTTTGTAAACTTTATAACTTCATTTTTCCACTGGTGTTTTACAGATGCAGGACAAATAACCAATACTTTTTTGAAATTGAATATGTCTTTTTTTAGGATTGCTGATGTAATTGCTTGTATTGTTTTTCCTAGACCCATTTCATCAGCTATAATAACTCCTTTTTTAAATACTGAAAATGCAACACCTTCTTTTTGATATGGATATAATGTTGCATTAATTGCCGAATAATCTAATGTACTTTGTTGTTCTATTTGTTGAAGCTCATTATTTTCAAAAAAGGTTTCAATTTTTTCGAATACTTCTTTTCTTATTTTTATACGATGAAAATCTCTTGATGCATGTATAAAAGAAAAAAATGAAGCTATTTTAGAATTCTCAATATACTTGTTATTTCCAAAATAAGAACTCAATAATTCTTGTTCTTCAACCTCTAGAAAATCTGGAAAATACCAAGATATTTTATAATCGTTTAAAGGATCTGTATAAATTTCTATAAAAGGATATTTTTTTGTTAGCCTTTTTTTCTTACTTAAATTCTCTTCTAAATAATTAAATAAGTAAAGAATATGCTTTGTGGTTCCTAATTTATTGGTTCTCCAATCTATATTATTGATGTATCCTGTTTTGTTTTCAAAATCACGAAGTGTTATGCTGTAGGTTTTTCCTTTTTCATTAATCAACGTATGCTCACCAAATAAATTATTTGCTAATTTTACTTTGTAATTTGCTTTTTTCGCTCTATCTAAGCGCTCTTGCAGCACTCTCTTTCGCATACCTTCTCTGGTATATTACTCCTTCAGAAAGTATTTCTTTATCCTTTATGCTATCGATTAAGTATAAAGCAATCAAACTAGTAAAATCCCATTCTACAATTTGTCCATTTATTCTTGCAAATAAATTAGTAGCATCTTCCGAAACAATCTCTACAGTAAACTCTTCTTCATTTTCAATTAAAGTTGTGATTTTCTCATTTCCTTGCGATAGTATAATATGATTATATTCACTAAAACAGCATTTTGCTTTTTCAATTTCATCCAGAGATAAAAATTTATTTTCTTGAATATTGATTATAGTTTGTTTTACTAATTGAAACATATTAATTTATTTTAAAATAACACAAAAAGTATTAGTTTTAGGAATACGAAATAACTGCTTTTTTATTTTGATAATGAATAAAAATTGGTGAAATGCCTAATCATATTTCTTTTAGATTCTTTTAGACCTTCATTTATTACAAAGATAATAGATTTTCAAAACCAGCAAAACACATAGGCCATTAAAACTTCTTGTTACATACCAAAAAAACCTCTCCGAAATGGAAAGGTTTTTTTGATATGTAATTTTGAGATTCCTGCCTTTACCCAATCAAGTTGAGCACAGGCGCAGGAATGACAAGTCTATATATTATGTTGGCTCTTCACCTTCTAATAAAGGTGTTGTTTGTAACACAAAATCTTTACCATGTAAATAATCACTATCGTCATCATTCGCATCTACACGTTTGCTATAATCATAAGCCCATCTATGAACTTCTGGTAATTTCCCTGGCCAGTTACCATGAACATGTTCTACAGGCGTAGTCCATTCTAACGTATTAGATTTCCAAGGATTTTGTGTTGCTTTTTCTCCACGATACATCGAGATGAAGAAGTTTGCTATAAAAAATAATTGTGCTACTCCACCAACCAAGGCAAAGATTGTAATCACCACATTTATATCTGTCAAATCATCAAACATTGGAAAGTTTGTGTTTGTATAATACCTTCTAGGTAAACCTGCTAAACCGATAAAATGCATTGGCCAGAAAACTCCGTAAGCACAGATAATGGTGATCCAAAAGTGCCAATAGCCTAATGTTTTATTCATCATTCTACCATACATTTTCGGGAACCAGTGATAAATACCAGCATACATCCCAAATATTGCAGAAACACCCATTACCAAATGGAAATGCGCTACCACAAAATAAGTATCATGAATATTAATATCTAAGGCTGAATCTCCTAAAACCAATCCTGTTAGACCTCCTGTTACAAAAGTTGACACCAAACCAATTGAAAATAGCATAGAAGGATTTAATTGTAAATTCCCTTTCCATAAAGTAGTTACATAATTAAATGCTTTTACTGCAGATGGAATGGCAATTAGTAATGTTGTAAATGTAAATACAGAACCTAAGAAAGGATTCATTCCTGAAATAAACATATGATGCCCCCAAACAATTGTAGATAAAAATGCAATTGCCATAATAGAACCAATCATTGCTCTATAACCAAAAATAGGTTTTCTAGAGTTTGTTGAAATAATTTCTGAAGTGATTCCTAAAGCGGGTAATAATACAATATATACTTCTGGATGTCCTAGGAACCAAAACAAGTGTTCAAATAATACTGGTGACCCACCTTGATAATGTAAAACTTCTCCAGAAATAAAGATATCTGATAAGTAAAAGGAAGTGCCAAAACTTCTATCAAAAATTAATAATAATGCTGCAGACAGTAATACTGGAAAAGAAACTACCCCAATAATTGCCGTGATAAAGAATGCCCAAATTGTTAATGGCAATCTTGTCATTTTCATTCCTTTTGTACGTAAATTTAATACCGTTACAATATAATTTAATGCACCAATTAAAGAAGAGGCGATAAATATTGCCATAGACACCAACCATAAAGTCATACCAGTTCCAGAACCAGGAATTGCTTGTGGCAATGCACTTAATGGAGGATAAATTGTCCAACCGGCAGATGCTGGTCCCGCTTCAACAAATAAAGAGATAACCATTACGATACTCGATATAAAGAACAACCAATAAGAAATCATGTTTAAAAAACCTGAAGCCATATCTCTTGCACCAATTTGCAATGGAATTAATAGATTCGAAAAGGTACCACTTAAACCTGCTGTTAATACAAAAAACACCATAATGGTACCATGTATGGTAACCAAAGCTAAGTAGATATCTGGATCCATGATTCCATCTGTTTGATGAGATCCTAGAAAAGCTTCTACGACAGAAAATGAAGTATCTGGCCATGCAAGTTGCAAACGGAATAACATTGACATTAAAACAGCAATGATTCCCATAAACATACCAGTTACTAAAAACTGTTTCGAGATCATTTTATGATCTTGACTAAAAATATATTTTGTTACAAAAGTTTCTTTATGATGATGATCTGACATAATCTTACTTATTTGTAGTATTTTTTATTATAAATTATTTAATAACTTCTGCTAATGTTGGTTGCTCTGACAACCATTTATCGTATTTGTCTTGCTCTACAACCGTAATTTTCATTTGCATGTTGTAATGAGATGCTCCACAAATTTTGTTACATAGCAACAAATAATCAAAGGTGTAAAGGTCTTCTCCTTTTGCTTTTCTTATTTTATTGATTCCGATAACTTTTTCAATCACTTCAGGTTGGTCTCTCATTTCTAAAGTAGTATATTTTGGCGTAAAACCAAATTCTGTAACCATTCCTGGAACACAATTCATTTGCGCTCTAAAATGAGGCATATAGGCCGAGTGTAGCACATCTTGAGAACGAAACTTAAAATGTATTTTTCTTCCTTTAGGCAGATACAATTCTGTTACTTGTTTGTCATCTGCTGCATTTTTATCTGTCATATCAACACCCATGGTATTGATACCTTTGATAAAGTTTACATTTCCTAAACCTAATGTATTGTCTGCACCCGCATAACGTGCTTTCCAATTAAATTGTTGAGAGTATACTTCTATAACAATAGCATCTTTTTCATCAGACAAATCCATTACGTTATTCCATTGCCACAAACCATAACCAATTAGTACAACCAAAACAACTGCTGGAGTAACCGTCCAAATAAATTCTAGTTTATGACTGTCTGCGTAGAATTTTGCTTTTCTATCTTTGCTTCCTCTATATTTAAAAGTAAAGTAGAAAATTAAAAATTGCATGATAAACTGAACAACTCCAATCAACCAAAATGTAATGTCAAATAAATTATCGTCATGTTCTCCTTCAATAGAAGCAGATTCTGGCAGCATTATTACATTCATGAAGATCAAACAATAAATCATCATTGCATATAAAAAAGCCATAAAGCCGAGTGCATATTTACCTTGAGCAGCATTGTCTTTATCATCAGCAATAGAACTTCTAAAGTTCATGATTCTAGTAATCTGCCAAACACTTACACCAATCGCAACACCTATAAAAATATAAAATAGAGCTAGCATATTTATCTTGTCTTAATTTTTTAATTCAATTATTTATTAATGATGATCAGCTGATCCTTCTCCTGTGTGTTCAATATTGTAATAATGGAAATGTTCACTTTCTTCTAAAAATGGATTTCCTTTTGCTATAGGATTTGCTTTTGCAAATGCACTAAATGTTGTATAAATTAACAATCCTATAAAAAACAATAATGAACTAATTTCTGGAATCCCAAATGACCATTGTGCGCCTACTGTAGATGGCATCACCATGATGAATACGTCTACATAATGACCAATTAAGATTACCGTTCCTCCAATAAATACAAACCAAGGTTTGCTTTTAAAATCACTGTTAATTAATAACAAGATTGGAAAAACAAAATTCATTACAACCATTGCTAAAAATGGTACTTTATATTCTGTAAATCTTGCCACAAAGTAGGTTGTTTCTTCTGGAATGTTTGCATACCAGATTAACATAAATTGTGCAAACCATAAATACGTCCAGAATACAGAGAAACCAAACATAAATTTTGCTAAATCATGAATATGACTGTCGTTAATACCAGGTATTGCACCTTTAGAACGTAAATAAATAGTTACAAAAGCAATTACAGTTAAGGCACTTACCAATAAGGTAGCTAAAACATACCAACCAAATAATGTAGAGAACCAGTGAGGATCTAACCCCATGATCCAATCCCAAGACATCATAGATTCTGAGATCATAAACAAGAATAAAAATACTACTGATGTGTTGTAATTTTTTTTATACGTTTTATTGCCATCGTTTGCAGTATCTTCTTTAATAGAACCTTTTCTAATGATAAATCTGTAGGCATTCCAAATTACTAGGTATGCGATACTTCTTACTAAAAACCCTGTCGTATTCATCCACCAAGATTTACCATCTACAATCGGATCGTAATTAGGGCTTGTAGGATCGAAAGTTCCTTCAGCCATCCATGGAAAAAGATGATTTAAATGCATTACAGACGCCACAAGCACCACAATCATAATGATAGATACTGGTAGTAAATTTGCCGTAATTGCTTCCATCACTCTTAAAATAACTACAGACCAACCCACTTGTGCAACTCTTTGTATTGCATAGAAAGCTAAAATTAATAGTGTTAATCCTAAAGAGAAAAATAAAGCAACATAAAAAGCAGACCAAGGTCTATTTTGCATTTGATGTAAAACATGTTCTGCATGAGAATCGTCATCATGAGCACCGTGCCCACTCATTGTTTTGTCTATATTTTCTTCACTAACATGAACTCCTGAAGCGCTGTTATGATCGCTTTCAACAGTCTTTGTGCTGTGCTCAGCATTATCAGTTTCTGCATGCGTGTTTCCATGGCCATCACTATGAGATGTTTCAATTGCATGTCTAGCATCTTCTATGGTCTTTTGAGAACCACTATAAAAACTGAATGCAATTCCTACAACACCAATAATAATTAGTGCTAATGAGAATGTTTTTAATTTACCTGAGAATTGATACATATCTTTCGTATTCTATCTTTTTTATTCTGTTTTTAACAAATCTTCACGCAATACTTCTACATATTGTACAATTTGCCAGCGTTCTTTATACGTTAACTGACCTGAATGAGATCCCATTAAGTTTTTACCATGTATTAATACGTGGTAAATACTACCTTCTGTAATATCTCTATCTTTATAGTTTGGTATTCCTGCAAATTTTTCTGATGTTGATAGGTATCCGTTTCCATCACCTTTCTTACCATGACAAGAAACACAATAAATGGTGTACATCTTCTTACCATTGTCTAAATTCTTTTCAGTCTTATCTAAAGGAGAAATCAATTCAGTTTTAGCTTTCTCATAACCGTCTATCGTATCAGGAATATCATAAGCAGGTGTTCCTCCACGTGGTATGGTACCAACCACAGGTTTACTATTTACAGGCTCTCCTTTCAAACCATTTTCCGCATCTACATCATAAGGTATAGATTCATACATGTCTGGCATGTATTGGGCTTGTCTTGTCTTTTTGTCATTACAAGAAACGATACTTGCAAAAACTACTAAAGCGATAATTAACTTAAAATTCTTCATTATCTATATATTAGTGCTTGTCTACTACATTAATTTCTACAGCTCCTGTACTTGCTAATAAAGAAGTTAATTCTTCTTCGTTATTATGCACTGGAATTTCCATTAAAAAATGATCATCTGTAGTTCTTGGATCTGGATTTTCTGCATCTTTAAATGGCCAAATTCTACTTCTCATATAAAAAGTAATCACCATTAAATGAGCTGCAAAAAACACGGTTAATTCGAACATAATTGGTACAAATGCTGGCATGTTTTCCATCCAAGAAAAACTTGGTTTCCCACCAATATCTTGTGGCCAATCTTCTATCATCATATAATTTGTCATCCAAATAGCAAAAGCCAAACCTGTAATTCCATAAAAGAAAGCTGTAATTGCTAATCTTGTTGGAGCTAAGCCCATTGCTTTGTCTAGTCCGTGTACCGGAAATGGACAAAACACTTCCTCGATATGATGATGTTTTCCTTTTATAATTTTTACAGCGTCTAACAAAATTTCGTCATCAGTATAAAACGCGTGAATAACTTTTGATGATTCCATAATTATTCGTTTAAATTGTTATTAGCATCTTCCTTTTTAACTACTGCAACAACAATTGCAGGTTTTGTAGGAACTCCTTGTGCTCTTCTCTTCTTGTAAAATTCACCCGAAGATTTTAAAATTGTTTTCACTTCTGCTTGTGCAATTACAGGGAATGTTCTTGCATATAATAAGAATAATACAAAGAAAAATCCTATGGTACCAATAAAGATACCTACATCTACAAACGTTGGCTCAAAACGCCACCAGGTTGATGGTAAATGCCCTTTACTTAATACAATTGCAATAATGTCAAAACGTTCAAACCACATACCTATATTGATAGCAATAGAGATGATAAAAGTGATTATAAAACTTCTTCTAAATTTCTTTATCCAAAGCAACTGAGGTGTAATGATGTTAAATATAATCAGAGACCAGAATGCCCAAGCATAAGGACCTGTTGCTGCTCCTACTGATAAATAGGTGTAATTTTCATAAGGTGAACCCGTATACCATGCGATAAAAAACTCTGTTGCATAAGCTACAGCTACAATTCCACCAGTTAAAATAATTACAATATTCATATACTCAATATGCATACGGGTAATATAATCTTCCATATTAGTTACCTTTCTCATAATTCCTAACAAGGTTTGTACCATTGCAAATCCTGAAAAGATCGCTCCAGCTACAAAGTAGGGAGGGAAAATTGTTGAGTGCCAACCTGGATTGATTGAGGTAGCAAAATCCATAGATACAATTGTGTGTACAGAAAGTACTAATGGTGTTGCTAAACCTGCAAGAACCAAAGATACCTCTTCGAAACGTTGCCAATCTTTTGCTCTACCAGACCAACCAAATGATAATAAAGCATATATTTTCTTTTGAAAAGGCTTTACAGCTCTATCACGAATCATTGCAAAATCTGGCAATAAACCTGTCCACCAGAAAACTAACGATACAGATAAATAGGTTGATATTGCAAATACATCCCAAAGTAATGGTGAGTTAAAATTTACCCACAAGGAACCAAATTGATTTGGAAGCGGTAACACCCAATAGGCGTTCCATGGTCTTCCCATGTGAATGATTGGAAACAACCCTGCTTGAAATACTGCAAAAATTGTCATTGCTTCTGCAGAACGGTTTATGGCCATTCTCCATTTCTGACGGAATAACAAAAGTACTGCAGAAATTAAGGTTCCTGCATGACCAATACCTACCCACCATACAAAGTTGGTAATATCCCAAGCCCAACCAATGTTTTTATTTAATCCCCAAACTCCAATACCAGTTCCTACTGTATAGAAGATACACCCGAATCCCCAAAGCATTGCTGCTAAAGAAATATAGAATGCTATGTACCAATTCTTATTTGCAGCCCCTTCTATAGGTCTTGCAATGTCTTCGGTAATATCGTGGTAACTTTTATCACCTAATACTAAAGGTTCCCTTATGGGTGCTTCGTAATGAGACATATTTTTAAAACTTAAAATTTAATTACGCTTCGTTTGTGTTTCTTACTTTTACTTGATATACTACATTAGGCTTCGTTTGAAGGTAATCTAATACATTGTATGCTCTTTTATCTTCTGCTAATGCGGCTACTTCGTCTTCTTTGTTATTCACATCTCCAAAAACCAAAGCTCCAGTAGTACATGCAGAAGAACAAGCTGTTTCAAATTCATCTGTATTTACTTTTCTACCTTCTTTCTTCGCTTTTAAAATTGTTGCTTGTGTCATTTGAATACACATAGAACATTTCTCCATAACTCCTCTAGAACGAACTACAACATCTGGGTTTAACACCATTTTACCATATTCGTTATTCATGTTGAAATCGAACTCGTTATTATTTGCATAACTAAACCAGTTAAATCTACGAACTCTATAAGGGCAGTTATTTGCACAATATCTTGTACCAACACATCTATTATAGGTCATTTGATTTTGACCTTGACGACCATGTGTTGTTGCAGCAACAGGACAAACCGTCTCACAAGGAGCATGGTTACAGTGCTGACACATCATTGGTTGAAAAGTAACTTCAGGATTTTCTGCCTCCGTTTCTAAAACTTGATACGTTTCTGCAATCCCTAAACCTAATTCTTTTGCTTCTGCTCTTGTTTCAACTTTAGAAGAATAATATCTATCAATACGCAACCAGTGCATATCTCTACCAATTCTAACTTCATTTTTACCTACCACAGGTACATTGTTTTCTGCATGACAAGCAACCACACAAGCACCACACCCTGTACAAGAAGTTAAATCTATAGATAAATTAAAGTGATGCCCAATATCTCTATTGTGTTCATCCCAAAGGTCTATTGTATTTGCTTCTACTTCTTTGTGATCATAAGAAACATACGCTGGCTTGTTCCATCCATGGTGATGATCTTTAGGATCTACATTTTTATATTCTTTTAATGAAGCTACTTTTAAAATATCATGACGACCCGCAATTGTTTTCTGTACTTGTGTACAAGCAAACTTGTGAGTTCCCACTACTTTTTCTATCGCTACATTGTATTGAATGCTATTGCCACCTTTGTATAAAGGATATGCATTCACACCCACCTGCATTTCTTCTTTTAAACCAAATGTTTTTCCAAAACCTAATGCCAAACCTACAGAACCATTTGCCTGACCTGGCTGAATCATTACAGGAACTACAACTTCTTTACCGTTCACCGATACTTTCGCATAATCGCCATTGATAGCACCGTTGTCTTTTACAGGGTTTGAAAAACCTAATGCTCTAGCATCTGGAATAGACATTGTTAAATAATTGTCCCAAGAAGCTCTTGTAATTGGATCTGGAAATTCTTGCAACCAAGGATTGTTTGCTTGTTTCCCATCTCCTAAACCAGTCTTTGTATATAAGCTCAGCTCCATTGCTGAAGGAGTTGTAATTGTTTTTAAAATTCTTGCAGCGTCTGCAATTGAAACAGTTGCAGGACTTTCTACACTAGCCTCAGTAACAGCAATTGTTTTTTGGTAAAAACCATTGTGCAACGCTTTGTTCCAAGATGAACCCTCTAAAACATCTGTTCCCCAGAAAAATTTTAAATAATCATAATAAAAAGTTGTATTCCCTGACCATTTTAATAATGTATCTTGAATTTGACGCGTTTTAAATAATGGCTGTATTGTAGGCTGTATTAAACCATAATTTCCTTCAGAAAAATGAGTATCACCCCAAGATTCTAAGAAATGAGGTGCAGGCAGTGCATAATCCATTGCATCTACAGTTGCGTTGTTTTCTACAGATAAAGCTACTTTTAAATCCACATTTTTTAATGCTTCTGAAAATTCAGTAGCATTTGGCAAAGAATATGATGGATCTACGTTTATTGCTAAGATACCGCCAACTTTCCCAGACTTCATATCTGAAACGAGTTCTTGTACTTGGTTGAAATTACCTTGGCGAATATTTAATGAATTCTTAGGGTCTAAAATTTCACTATTTAAAGCCTTGTTTATTGCTAAAGATATCAACTGTGCATTCACATCATTAATACCCGTCATTACAACACCTTTAGAACCTGCTTTTCTTAAGGTTTTTGCAATTTTTTGAATTTCAACATCTAAAGGAGTTGCTTTTGAAGCCACACCTTCTTTAGTTATTGCATTGTATAAATTGATCAATCCGAAAACAAGATCAGATGGTTTCGCAGTGATACGTTTGTCTGCATTTGCTCCTGTAAGAGACATGTTACTCTCTAGTTGAACATGGTAAGACATTTTGCCTGTTTCTGGCTTTCTACCATTCACATAGGCTTTTTCGAAACCTCCATGAAAATCTCCTAAGAAATCTGCACCGAAAGAAACAATTGTTTCTGCATTCTCTAATTTATAATTTGGTAAAGCTCTTTTGCCATAAGTTGCTTGAAAAGCGTCTAGTGCACCAGCTTCTGAAATTGCATCGTAAATTACATGCTTTGCATTCGGATATGTGATAAGAAATTCATTAACAACTTTATCTGTTGATGGGCTCGCCATTGTCCCTGTTAATAGAACAACTTGCTTACCAGCTTCTTTTAAATCGTTTAATTTTTGTGTAATTTCTTTATCAGCAGCACCCCAAGAAATAGCGGTACCATTTTTAGTTGGCTCTTTTAAACGTAATTTTTCATCATATAAAGAAAGTACAGCTGCTTGAACCCTAGCACTTGTAGTTCCGTTTGCCTCTTTATTAGGCATGATTTGAATTGGACGACCTTCGCGTGTTTTTACTAAAATATTTGCGAAATCATACCCATCTGCCATCGAAGTAGCGTACCAATCTGGAACACCGGCAATAATATCGTTCGGTTTTACAACGTAAGGGATCGATTTCACAACCGGTCCTTCACAAGCTGCTAATGAAGCTGCAGCTGTTGTAAAGCCAACATATTTTAAGAAATCTCTACGTGTTGTAGAAGAATTCTCAAGCGTTTCTTTATCACCTAAAAAATCGTCTGTAGCAATATTCTCTACAAATTCATTTTTATTCAGCGTTTCAACAACAGAACTACCTTTTAGTTCTTCAACACTTTTCCAGTATTTTTTGCTTGAAGCCATTTAAACTTTTTTATTTATTGATTCAAAGATTTAGAAGTTAGAAACTTCATAATTCTTTTCATTTTAATTTTTGATTAATAATGACATTTACCACACTCTAATCCACCTAACTGAGCAATCGTAACTTTTTCTACTCCGTATTTGTCTGCTAATTGCTCATGAATTTTAGCGTAATAATCGTTTCCTTTTAAATCTACATTTGTTTCTCTATGACAGTTGATACACCAACCCATTGTTAATGGAGAATATTGGTACATCTCATCCATCTCTTCTACAGGTCCATGACATTTCTGACATTTTACACCACCCACAGTTACGTGTTGTGCATGGTTGTAATAAGCAAAATCTGGAAGGTTATGAATGCGAACCCATTTGATAGGTTTTTCATCACCAGTATATGCTAAATTCTCAGCATCCCAACCTGCAGCTTCATAAACTTTGGCAATCTCTTGGTCTAACTGTTCTTTACCATAAGTCATTCCGTTCCACTGAATTTCTGTTCCTTCTGCTACTTCTGCAATTGCTTTATGACAGTTCATACAAACGTTTACCGAAGGGATCCCAGAATGCTTACTATGCTTTGCAGATGAGTGACAATACTGACAATCTATTTTATTTTCTCCTGAGTGAATTTTATGTGAAAATGCAATGGGTTGAATGGGCTGATACCCTTGATCTATACCAACGCTGTACAAAGTTCCAAAAACAAAATAAGCCCCAACCAACAATACAAAAATAGTTGCTAAAACTTTTATAAATGTATTCTTTTTAACACCAATCCAAAGTTCTTGAAGATCTCTTCTTAAATTAGACTGAATTTCTGGTTTCTTATTTCCTTTTAATTCACTTACCTGTTTTAATAAACTAGCAATCATTAAAAACGCGACCACAATTGCAGCTGCTAAAAAATAAATCAACCATTCAGGAGCACCACTTGGCGCAAGCACCTGTGTAGTTACACCCGCTTCACCTGCAACTGGTTTCTTTAAGATTTCACCTACGGTTGTATAATATAAAACATCATCTATATTTTTATCTGACAACTGAGGAAAAGCATTCATAGCTGTTGCGCTATACAAAGCTGCTTCTGCCGCATCCGCATTTACTTTTTGAAACGCTGCGTTATTTTTTATCCAAGATTTTAACCATGAATTTTCTCTACGTTCTTCAACACCACCTAATGCTGGCCCTACTAATTTCTTATCTAATTTATGACAAGAAGCACATAAAGATTTGAATAATTTTTTCCCTTCTTTTTGACGAGCTTCATCTACATCTTGCGAATAAGAAGATACGCTGAACGCAAAAAATAAAAGTAATGTAAAACTTTTTAGGAGTACTGAAGTTAGTCTACTGTGCAATGCTACACTTTTCATATTTACAAACTATAATTTTAGTATCGAGTACAAATTCGTTCAAAAAAAACCGTTTCTGAACAGTTCTACAAAAATACTACATATTACTAAATTGTGGAAAAGGAATAGAATCTTAAATATCAATTTATAACAGTTCTAAATAAGCAGCATATTCAATTTATTCGCTAGCAAGTCGTTATTTTTGTAGAAACATTTTAAATTATGAAAAACACACTTTTTTTAAAGATATTTTTATTCATTTTTATATCAAATGCTGGGGTTTTATGCTCTCAAAATGTAACAAATAGTAGTGAATCTATAAAAAAGCTCCTAGAAAAAAAGAGAAATTACAACAAAACTGTTGGTTTTGGTTATGTCATTCAAATTTATAACGGAGCGGAACGAAACGCCAAAAGCAAACGCTCTAGATTTAGAATTTTATATCCTCGTGTAGCTTCTAAACTAATTTACAATTCACCTGAATGGAAAGTACAAGTGGGGAATTACAAAACAAAATTGGAGGCTGACAGAGCGAACTTACTTTTTAGAAATGAGTTCTCTGGGACGATTGTTGTTCCTGTAGGAAAATAATTTAGTTTGTAAATGTCTTCCTTTTGATAGCGACTGAACATATATATAAAAAGCCGAAATTCTATAGAATTTCGGCTTTTAATTTATCTAAGAAACTACTTTATTTTAATTTCTTTTTAACTGCTACTTCTTTATAAGCTTCAATCACGTCGCCTTCTTGTATGTCATTGTAGTTCTTCAATTGAAGTCCACAATCATATCCTTTTGCAACTTCTTTAACATCGTCTTTAAATCGTTTTAATGATGATAAAACTCCGTCGTGAACTACAATTCCTTCTCTAATAATTCTAACTTTAGAATCTCTAAATATTTTACCAGATATTACCATACAACCTGCAATATTACCTACTTTAGAAATTTTATAGACTTCTCTAATTTCTACTGTACCAGAAACTTCTTCTTTCATTTCTGGAGATAACATTCCTTCCATGGCATCTTTTAAGTCGCCAATTGCATCGTAAATAATAGAATAGGTTCTAATATCTACTTCTTCTTTGTCTGCAATCATTCTTGCGTTTCCTTGCGGACGTACATTAAATCCTACAATAATTGCATCGGAAGCTGTTGCTAATAAAACATCGCTTTCTGTAATGGCACCAACACCTTTGTGTAAAATATTTACTTGAATTTCTTCTGTAGACAATTTCTGGAAAGAATCTGTTAAGGCCTCTACAGAACCATCTACATCTCCTTTTAAGATGATGTTTAATTCTTTAAAGTCTCCTAAGGCAATTCTACGTCCGATTTCATCTAAGGTTAATGTTTTCTGAGTTCTAACAGATTGCTCGCGTTGTAATTGAGAACGTTTCGAAGCGATTTGTTTCGCTTCTCTTTCATCATCAAAAACAACAAACTTATCTCCTGCTTGTGGCGCGCCATCTAATCCTAGAATTGATACTGGTGTAGAAGGTCCTGCTTTTTGCAAGTTATTCCCTTTATCATCAAACATTGCTCTTACCTTACCACTGTGCTTACCAGCTAATAAGTAATCTCCAATTTTTAAAGTTCCTGCTTGTACTAATATGGTAGAAACATATCCTCTACCTTTATCTAATAAGGCTTCAACAACTGCACCAACTGCATTTTTATTAGGGTTTGCTTTCAATTCTAAAACCTCTGCTTCTAATAAAACTTTTTCTAACAATTCTGGAATACCTTCTCCTGTTTTTGCAGAAATATCTTGTGATTGAATGCTTCCACCCCATTCTTCAATTAATAAATTCATTGAAGATAATTGTGTTTTTACATTATCTGGATTTGCGTTTGGCTTATCGATCTTATTGATTGCAAATATGATTGGAACTCCTGCAGCTTGTGCATGAGAAATTGCCTCTTTGGTTTGTGGCATAACATCATCATCTGCCGCAACTACAATAATTACTAAATCTGTAACTTGTGCACCACGCGCTCTCATTGCCGTAAAGGCTTCGTGACCTGGTGTATCTAAAAATGCAATTTTTTGATCTCCAACTTTTACAGAGTATGCTCCAATATGTTGCGTAATTCCTCCACTTTCACCTTCAATTACATTTGCTTTTCTAATATAATCTAATAAAGAAGTTTTACCATGATCTACGTGACCCATTACCGTAATAATTGGCGCACGTGTTTCTAAATCTTCTGGTTTGTCTTCTATTTCTTCTATAGATTCTTCTACTTCTGCACCTACAAATTCTACTTTGTGGTTAAATTCTTCTGCAACAATTACCAATGTTTCAGCATCTAAACGCTGATTCATTGTCACCATCATTCCTAAAGACATACATGCTGAAATAATGTTTGTTACAGGAACTTCCATCATTGTGGCAACTTCACTTACCGTAACAAATTCTGTTACTTTTAAGATCTTATTATCTAAAGCTTGTGCTTCTAATTCTGCTTCTGTATGCTCTCTGTGCGCTTCTCTTTTATTTCTACGATATTTTGCTCCTTTTCCTCTAGAAGATTTCCCTTGAAGTTTTTCTAGCGTTTCTCTTACTTGCTTTTGAATATCTGCTTCTGTTGGTTCTTCTTTCTTAACGGCAGGTGATCTTTGACCTCCTCTTGCTCCTCCTCTAAAACCAGGTCTGTTATTACCTGCAGCACTGTTTGCACCTCTAGGGCCCGTTCCTCTTGGTCTTGGTGCATTTGGGGCTGGTGTACCAGGTTTGCTGATACGTTTACGTTTTTTTCTAGGATCTGAGGCTGTATCCTTTTTAGGATCTGGCTTCTTCTTTTTAGGCTTTTCAAATTGTTTTAAATCAATTTTCTTACCTGTAAAGTTTGGCCCGTCTAGCTTCTTATACTGTGTCTTAATAGCTTCTGCGTTTTCTGCAGTAACTTCTTCGACTTTCTCGTCTTCTTTCGAAGCGTCCGTTTTTCCTTCTATTTTTTTCTCTACTTTAGAGGCCTCTTTTTCTATTTTAGAAGCAGGTGTTTCAACATTAACAACCTTAAGTCCTTTTAATTTTGGCACTTGTGCTTTAATTACCTCTTCTTTTGGTTTTTCTACAACAACCTCTTTCTCTGGCTCAACCGCTTTTGGAGCTTCCTCTTTTGGTTTTTCTGCTACAACATCTTTTTTATCATCTGGCTTTTTACCAATGTTATCGATGTCTATTTTACCTACAGTTTTAACCTCTACTTTTTTAGCTTTGGCTTTTAAAACTTCTTCTTTCTTAGCGTCTTCTGCTCTTTTCTGCTCTTGCTTCGCTTCTAGTTCTGCACGAATTGCTTCCTTTTCTTTTCGCTTTTCTTCACCAACCTCTTTAGAAGCTGCTTTTTTACTAGCATCTGTTTGGAAACCATCTAGCAGGACTTGATAGACATCACCAGAAATTTTAGTAGTAGGTCTAGATTCTATTTCATGACCTTTATCTGCTAAATATTCTACTGCTCTATCTAGAGAAATATTTAATTCTCTTAAAACCTTATTAAGCCTCGTTGTTTTGCCTTCAGACATATATTATTTTTTAGCCTTTTAATTTGTAAAAATATACTTTTTTACGATTACTCTATAATTTTAAACTAGTCTTCGAATTCTTCTTTCAAAATTCTCTGAACATCTAGAATTGTTTCTTCTTCTAAATCTGTTCTTTTTACCAATTCTTCTACACTAGTTTCTAATACGCTTCTTGCCGTATCTAAACCAATCTTTTTGAATTCTACAATTACCCAATCTTCGATTTCATCTCCGAATTCTGTTAATTCTACATCTTCTTCTTCAAGACCTTCTCTCTTAACATCTATTTCGTAACCTGTTAATTCGCTCGCTAAACGAATATTAACACCACCTCTACCAATTGCTTTAGAAACTTCTTCTGGTTTTAAAAGTACACTTACACGTCCTTTTTTACCATTCTTTTCTTCTTCATACATTTCAATTTCCATTGAAGTCACTTTTGCAGGACTTAATGCTCTTGAAATAAACAGTTGTTCGTTTTTGGTATAATTAATCACGTCAATATTTTCATTACCCAATTCACGAACTATGCCATGAATTCTTGAACCTTTTACACCTACACAAGCTCCTACAGGATCTATTCTATCATCATAAGAATCTACCGCTACTTTTGCCTTTTCTCCTGGTATTCTTGCAACTCCTTCTACAGTAATTAAACCATCAAAAACTTCTGGAATTTCTTGCTCGAATAATTTATTTAGAAATAACGGAGAGGTTCTAGACAATATAATTGCTGGTTTGTTTCCTCTTAATTCTACTGTTTTTATAACACCTCTTACAGAATCTCCTTTTCTAAAAAAGTCTGAACGAATTTGCTCACTTTTTGGCAATACGATTTCGTTTCCATCATCATCTAACAAAATAATAGCATTGTGACGAATGTGGTGTACTTCTGCACTGTATAACTCGCCTTCTAATTCTTTAAATTGCTTAAAGATATTTGTACTATCATGTTCATATATTTTAGAAATTAAGTTTTGACGTAATGCTAAAATGGCTCTTCTTCCTAAATCTATTAATTTTACTTCTTCAGAAACATCTTCTCCAATTTCAAAATCTGGCTCAATCAATCTTGCTTCTGCAAGCTCTATCTCTTCATTATCATCTTCAGAAAAACCATCGGCAACAACAACTCTATTTCTCCAAATTTCTAAATCTCCTTTATCTGGGTTGATAATAATATCAAAATTATCATCAGAACCAAACTTACGCTTTAAAGCAGCTCTAAATACTTCTTCTAAAATAGACATTAATGTTACTCTGTCTATGCTTTTGTTATCTTTAAATTCTGAAAACGAATCAATTAATGCTATATTCTCCATTACATTTTTTGCTTAATATACAATTTTCACTTTTGCTTCTTTAATCTCCTTATATGCTAGCGTTGCTGTTTTTTCTACAGTAACTTTACCTTTACCAACTGGTTTTGGTTCTCTGGCTTTCCATTGTAGCACTATTTTATCTTCATCTGCTACTACCAAAGTGCCTTCTAATTCTTCTGCTGCAGTTTTTACTTTTAATATTCTGCCGATATTTTTAATATACTGTCTCTTTTTTGTTAATGCGTGAGAAATATCTGGTGTAGAAACTTCTAGTGAGAAATCTTCTTCTTCTCTATCTAAATTATTGTTTATAGTTCTACTAATACGCATGCATTCACTTAAAGGAACACCATTATCTCCGTCTACAGTAACTTGAATCTTATTGTTTAGAGAGATTGATAAATCTATTAAGAACAAAGACTCATTAAGTGCCAATGCTTCGTCTACTAAGTCTTTTATTTTATTTTGATCCATCTTAATCCTTAAAATGAAGTATAAAAAGAGGGGACTTTAAGTCCCCTTCATTTCTCCATTTGCCATAAATTTCGGTGCAAATATACGAATTGTTTATGATTTACCAAACCAACTCTAATTCATTATTTTTTTGTAACTTTAGATATCACCAAATTCATCTCTTAAAATTCTGACTTATGAAAAAAATTCTAGTTCCCATCGATTTTTCTAAACCGTCTGAATATGCTACTAAAATAGCATCTAAAATTGCTAAAAAAACCAATGCCACAGTGTATTTGATACACATGATAGAGCTCCCTTCTGGCGTTGTAGATATGGGTGCAAGCAGCAAGTTTAGCATCCCTGAAAGCATGCTGTATTTAAGAAAAACAAGAGAAAAAGTTTTATATTTTAAAGCCAAGTTTTTTTCTGAAGATATTGCTGTTGAATATTTTATAAAATTAAACACTCCGTATAACGGGATTAAAAAATATGCAGATAAAATTGATGCAGATTTAATTATTATGGGTTCAAAAGGTCACTCTGAATTCGAAGAAATAGTGATTGGTTCTAATACAGAAAAAATTGTTAGAAGCTCGAAAAGACCTGTTATTGTAGTAAAAAGAGATAGTAAGAACTTTAAATTAAAGAATTTGGTTTTTGCTTCTAACTTTAAAAAAGACAACAAAGAAGTGTTTGCTAAGTTCTTAAATTTTGCAAATGCGTTTGAAAGTAAAATACATTTGTTAAAAGTAAATACACCTTCACATTTTGAAATTACTCACAATGCTGAGCAAAACGTAAAAGAGTTTATAAAAGGGCACAAATTACCAAAATATTCTATAAATATTTACAACGATACTTCTGTTGAAAAAGGAATCATTAACTTTTCTAGAGAAAAAAACGCAGATTTAATTGCCTTAAGTACTCATGGTAGAAGCGGAATTTCTCACTTATTTAGAGGAAGCGTTGCCAAAAACTTGTCTAAAAAAGCCTTAAAACCGATGTTTACGGTTAAGGTTTGAAAATGTTAGTTTCGATTTCTATTTTTAAGAAGGATTTTTTATTTTTTTAAATTCCTAAAATATTTTTTAATTGTTGCTTGTCTACTGAACCACCTGCAAAATCATCAAAACTTTTTTCAGTTACATCGATAATATGATTTTGAATGAATGGTGCACCTTCCTTTGCGCCTTGTTCTGGAGACTTAATACAACACTCCCATTCTAAAACTGCCCAAACATCACAATCGTATTGGGTTAATTTAGAAAAAATACTTTTAAAATCTATTTGTCCGTCGCCTAGAGACCTAAATCTACCAGCTCTGTCTTTCCAATCTTGATAACCACCATACACGCCACTTTTTCCTGAAGTATTAAATTCGGCATCTTTTACATGAAACATTTTGATATGTTCATGGTAATAATCAATGTATTTTAAATAATCTAGTTGTTGCAACACAAAATGACTTGGGTCATACAAAATATTTACGCTTTTATGATTTCCTGTTGCTTTTAAAAAACGCTCAAAAGTGATGCCGTCGTGCAAATCTTCTCCTGGATGAATTTCGTAACAAACAGCTACGCCATTTTCATCAAACGTATTTAAAATGGGTAACCAACGTTTTGCCAATTCTTCAAAACCCATTTTTACCAAATCTTTTGGTGCTTGCGGCCAAGGATACATCGTGTGCCACATTAAAGAACCCGAAAAGGTTCCATGAACAGTTAATCCGAAATTTTTGCTCGCAATTGCACAATTTTTTAATTGTTGCACTGCCCATGCTGTTCTTTTCTTTGGGTTATTTCTACAGTTTTCTGGTGCAAAACCATCAAACATAGTATTGTAAGCAGGGTTTACTGCAACCAATTGCCCTTGTAAATGCGATGCAAGCTCAGTAATTTCTAATCCATAAGCATTTACGATTCCTTTAATTTCATCGCAATAATTTTTACTTTCTGTAGCTTTGGCAATATCAATAATTCTTTTGTCCCAAGTAGGCAACTGTACTCCTTTATATCCTAGATTTGCAAACCATTTGCACAAGTTATCTAACGTGTTAAATGGCGCATTATCTCCAGCAAACTGCGCTAAAAAAACGGCAGGTCCTTTTATTTTTTTCATATTCTATCCGAACCTTCCCCGAGGGAAGGAATTATTTTTCTAATTAAACTTTGTCCAAGTTGAATTGTTTTTATCACTTTTTACAGCGGCATAAATAAATTGCATTCCTCTTACACCATCTTTTACTGTTGGATAATCTGGATTTTCGATATCTCTTCCATCTCGAACAGCCATTAGATGTGTGGCAAAATTCTTATAAATGGTGGCAAATGCCTCTAAGTATCCTTCGGGATGACCTGCCGGAATACGAGAAACATTCAGTGCTTCCTCATACAAATCATTTCCGTTAGGCGTAAATACTTTTACAGGTTGCGCTAACCAACGTGTAATTAATTGATTCGGATTTTCTTGCTGCCACTCTAAACTTGCTTTTTCTCCGTAGACTTTAATCGCTAAATTATTTTCTTCGCCCAAAGCAATTTGAGAAATAGACATGGTACCTTTTGCACCGTTCTCCATTCTTAACAGTATGTTACCATCATCGTCTAAAACTCTATCCTCACCAAAAACGCCTAAATCTGCAGCAATTTCCTTGATTCTTAATCCTGTTATATATTCGACCAAATTTTCTGCGTGGGTTCCAATATCACCCAAAGCACCACCAATTCCAGATTTTTTTGGATTTGTTCTCCAAGAAGCTTGTTTTTGACCTGTTTTTTCTACAGCAGTAGACAACCAACCTTGTAAATACTGAACTTGAATTTTTCGAATTTTTCCTAAATCTCCATTAGCAACCATCGCTTTGGCTTGTTTTACCATAGGATGCCCTGTATAATTATGCGTTAGCGCAAATAACTTCCCTGTTTTTTCTACTATTTTTTCGAGCTCAATTGCTTCCTCCATTGTTAGCGTCATTGGTTTGTCACAAACTACATGAAAACCGTTTTCTAACGCCAATTTTGCGGGCTCAAAATGCATGTAATTTGGAGTTACAATCGATACAAAATCCATTCTTTCTCCTTTTGGAAGGTTTTTTTCCGCAGTAATCATTTCCTCAAAACTTCCATAACATCTGTCATCAGAAAGAAATAACTTTTGACCCGATTTTTTAGATTTTTCTGCATTGCTACTAAAAGCCCCGCAAACCAAATTGATCATTCCGTCTATGGCTGCTGCTTTTCTATGCACATCGCCAATAAAAGAGCCAATTCCACCACCAATCATTCCCATTCTTAATTTTCTTGCCATGCTTTCTTTAGGAATTTATTTTTTTTATTTTTTTCATATAGATATTTAACCCTAAAAATGCTATGATAAGTATGGCGGGTAAAATAGACATGGTTCTTAGTGCTTCATTTACACCTTCATTATCCATTAAATTTCCCATAACGGGCAATACTAAAGAAACAGAAAACATCCCTGCTCCGCCCATTATAGACAATCCTAATGCCCCTGTTTCTGGCAGATATTCTGCCACAAAACCCAACATAGTTGGCCAGAAAAAAGTAATACCAACTGCAAAAATTGCTGCAGATACGAACGTCATTCCTCCTGAAGTAATGGTTAATAACCACAAACCGATAAAGGTAAAAATTGCTGAAAATAGCAACATACCTGCTGGTTTTAATTTATGAATTGCGCCTCCTGCAAACAATCTTCCTAACGCCATAATTCCGTTTATAAAAGCCAATACCAATAAAGGGACAGCTACCGTTTCTTTTAACAATGATTCTATTCTTTGTGTGGTTCCTAATTCTGATGCTGCGGTTAAAAACATACAAAAAACCATAAAAAGAAATAATGGTTTTGTGACACTTGAAAACATTTTTTTATTGCTAATACCCATTTGCACTCGTTCTGTAACAGGAAATTTTTGACCAAAAAATAGTATTGCATAGCTAATAGCAGGAATAAATAAGGTAGCCACCATAATTTGCCAATTCAAACCTAAAACATCCATCACCAACCAGCCAACAATAGAACCAATTACAATTCCTCCAGGAAACCAGACATGAAAACGATTCAACATTTTTGTTTTTTCTTTGGAATACATTGAAGTTACTAACGGATTTAAGGCGGCTTCTACAAACCCATTTCCAATACCAACAAATAAGGTTGCAATGAATAATGAAGTCATAGAATCTGCTAAAATAGTGAGGATAATTCCTACGGCATGTGTGATAAAAGCAATCCATGTAATTTTTTTAATTCCTAAAAAATCTACCAAAGGCCCACCAATAATCATTGCAATGGTAAAACCAAAAAAAGCGGGTGCAAATGCATACCCAATTTGTTCTAGTGACAAACCAACTCCTTCTGATCCAAAAACAGTTTCTAATCTTGCTCTAATGGCAAATGTCATTGCTGTTGTAATTAGCGCTAAACAACTTGCTAAAAACAGTCTGTTTTTATTTATATTTTCCATATTAGTAAATTACATTGCTACGAAAGTTGTTTTCCGACACGTATGAGTAAATCTCTGGTAAATTGAATTCCTTTTTCTTCAGACAGCGTCTTACCTTCATATTCAACTCCAACGAAACCGTTATAACCAGATTCTTTTACCATTTTCATCACTTTATAAAAATCGATAGTAGTTTCATTTCCATGCGCATCAAAGTCGTAAGCTTTTGCACTTACAGCTTTTGCGTGTGGTAATAATTCTTTCATTCCTTTGTATCTATTATACTGGTCGATACAATTACTATCGCTATCTTTTTTTATACAGAAATTTCCAAAATCTGGAAGTGTTCCACAATTTTTATTGCTTACTTCTGAAAATACCTTATGCATCCATGCACCGTTAGAAGAAAATCCACCATGATTTTCAACCAAAATATTAACCTTAGATGCTTTTGCAAAATTAGAAAGTTGGGTTAAAGAATCGATACTCGCTTTTGTAGCATCATCTTTATCTATACCACCTGCAAGATTTACTCGTATGGCATGACATCCTAAAAAATGCGCCGCTTCAATCCACTTATAGTGATTTTCAATAGCTTTATTTCTTTTTTTTACATTCGCATCTGCTAGTTCACCTTCTTCATCAATCATGATTAGAACATTTTCTTGTCCTTCAGAATTGGCTCTAGATTTCATCTCTTTCAGATAAGAAAGATCTTGCGCTTTATCTTTAAAAAATGCGTTTACGTATTCTATCCCTTCAAATCCAAAACTTCTAGATTTTGCAGCAAAATCCAAAGGATCTATTTTTTTATCAAAAAGTGTTCTATGAAGTGACCATTGCGCTAAAGACATTTTAAAAAAGAGATTTGGATTCGCGATTTCCTTTGCCTGTAATTTCTCTTTTTTATTTTCACTTTTACAAGCCACAAATCCCAGCAATGATACTGCTGCGCTTGCTTGAACGGTCTTTTTTACAAATTGTCTTCTTTTCATAAAAACTATAATTAAGTATTAGAAGCACCAAACTACCATCTTGTGAAATTATATAATTGAATCTAAATTGATGTGTATTTTTATTCAGTGAAAGAATTTACACAAACTAGACACCAAAAGATAGCCCACTAAACAGTAGAAATAATTTCAACCTAATACTTTCTTCGATATTCGTTTGGCGAACATTTTTCATGCTTTTTAAAAACAGTTGCAAAATATTGACTTGTTGCAAATCCACATGAATATGCTATTTCTGTAATGGTTAAATTTTTATTTTCTCGAAGCATATTTTTTGACAACTCCAAACGCTTTAAAGTTAAATAACGCATTGGAGTTAAGTTTGTTAATCTTTTGCAATAATGTGTAAATCGGGTTACCCCAACACCTGCAGATTTTGCCATAAGTTCAATGCTCCAATTTTCAGAAAGACTTTTTTCTAATTCATTTAAAAAGTATTGTACACTTCTTGAACTGTCTGTTAGTGATTCATTTAATACAATGTCTCTGGTATTCATCAGATCTAGCAGTAAAATCAGCAAGTAATTGATTAACAAACGAATTCTAGAAGCATTACTTCCTTTTTCATCTGTATTTATTGCTTTACCGATACGAAGAAAACAATCTCTAACACGCTGATCGGTTTTCCAAATAGACTTTTCATTTTGCCTTAAAATTGTTGTAAGTCTAACCAAATCTTTCGGCGTTAATGTAATCCAATCTGGCCAAACCCAATCTTGATGTGGCCTTCTGACTCCTAAATCTATAATCACCCAATAAAACTTCCCCATCCCAATATGTGGATTCCCTACTTTATGAGCTTCCCAAGGACGCGTAATTGTTAAATGATTTGGCAATAACACTACTTCCTTATTCTCTTGTGCATAAGGCATAGAACCAGATTCTAAAAAATGAAATTCAATGCCTTCATTCCTATGCCAATCTAACCCCCAATCTTGTGGTTCATTAGCATCCCAATACCCAATACTATTTAGCCCTATAGTATTTTCATCTAACCGATCTCCAGGATAGGTGTGTCGCGCAAGTGCCTTAAATTTCAATTTCTTCCTATTATATGCATCCATCAAAGGCAAACATGTGTCTGCATGATACACAACACCATCTGCTTGATAGGGTTGAATTTTTTGTGTGTTTATTTTCACTGAAATAATTTGAACATTAATACCATGCAAATTAGTTAATTTTAGAATAACTAAGAGTTAAATTGTTAATTTCTTGATGATTATCATTTTAATTATTAATTTACAGAAAACCCAATATCCTATTTAGAATATAATTCGAAAAACAAAAAAACGAATAAATGAGTGAAGACATAATAACTGAATACCCCACTACTTATGATGCTATTGTTATTGGGACAGGAATAAGTGGCGGTTGGGCAGTTAAAGAGCTATGTGAAAACGGATTAAAAACGTTGGTGCTAGATCGAGGTCGTTTGGTAAAACATATCGAAGATTATCCAACAATGCATTTAGATCCTTGGGATTTAAAACACCGAGGAAGTAAAAACCCAGAAGATGTGGCCAATCAAAAAAAACAAAACAAATCGTATATATTAGGCCCATATAGCAAACATTGGTTTGTAAATGATTTAAAACATCCTTACAACGAAATACAACCTTTCGACTGGATTAGAGGTTATCATGTTGGCGGACGATCACTCATGTGGGCAAGACAGTCTTACCGGTGGAGTGATATTGATTTTGAAGCTAATAAAAAAGATGGGCATGGTATCGATTGGCCCATACGATATAAAGATATATCGCCTTGGTATGATAAAGTAGAGGAATTTATTGGTGTTTCTGGGCAAAATTTAGGGCTACCGCAATTACCAGACGGAAAACTATCTGAACCCATGGAATTGAATTGCGTGGAATTAGAACTACAAGAAAAAATAAAGACTAATTTTAAGGATCGTTTACTAACCATTGGAAGAACTGCTCACAAAACAGGAAACGCCATGCACGAAGGACGTTCTAATTGCCAATTTAGAAACAGATGTGTTAGAGGCTGCCCATTTGGCGGATATTTTAGCAGTAATTCATCAACTTTACCAGCAGCCGAACGTACAGGAAATATGCATCTTCGGCACAATTCTATTGCCTACGAAATAGTATATGACGATAAAAAAGGAATTGCTTCTGGAGTGCGTGTTATTGATGCAGAAACTAAAGAAAAAATATTTTTTAAAGCAGCAATCATTTTTAGTTGCGCCTCTACAATAGGTAGCGCAAGTATTTTAATGCAGTCTAAATCGAAGCGATTTCCAGATGGATTAGGAAATGATAGCGGAGAATTAGGACATAACATTATGGACCACACTTCCAAATCTGGCGCTTCTGCAGATGTAACTGGTTTTGAAAATTTTTATTACAAAGGACGACGCCCCAATGGCTTTTATATTCCTCGTTTCAGAAATTTAGACAAAAAAACTGAGCACAAAGACTTTATACGTGGCTATGGGTATCAAGGTGGCGCAAGCAGAACAAATTGGAAACGAGGAATCGGTGAACTTAGTTTTGGCGAAGACTTAAAAGAAGAATTAATGAAGCCTGGACATTGGCGAATAGGTATGGGAGGATTTGGAGAATGTTTGCCGTATCATGATAATAAAATCTCATTAAATTATGATAAATTAGATGATTGGGGATTGCCAACTGTAGATTTTCATGTAACTTTTAGAGAAAATGAAATAAAAATGAAGGCTGATATGGAACAACAAGCAATCGCCATGCTGAAGGCAGCTGGATTTAAAAATGTGAAAGGTTTTAATGGCAAGAGCACACCAGGGATTGCCATTCATGAAATGGGTGCCGCACGAATGGGACATGATGCAAAAACTTCAGTTTTAAATAAATACAACCAAATACATGCCGTACCAAACGTATACGTTACAGATGGCGCTTGTATGACCTCATCTGCTTGCCAAAACCCTTCATTAACTTATATGGCAATAACGGCAAGAGCGGCGAATTACGCTGCTACTGAATTTAAAAAAAATAAAAACACTTAAAGTTATGAATAGAAGAACTGCTTTAAAGAATTTAAGTATCGGGTTGGGCTATACTTTAGCTGCTCCAACTATTTTCAGCATGCTATCTTCATGCACTGCTGAAGCCAATACTTGGTCGCCTCTGTTTTTATCTTCAGATGAAAAATACATCGTAACACATTTAGCAGATATCATTATCCCTATTTCAGACACACCTGGCGCATTGGATGTTAATGTACCCCAATTTTTAGATTTAATGTATCATGATATAGAAAAAAAAGCGAATCAAGATTTCTTTAAGAGAGGTGCTTTGGTATTTGCTGAAAAATTTAAATCTAAGTTTGGTTCTGAAGTAACAAAAGGGAATACAAAACAATTTGAATTATTATTAGCCTCTTATTTTAAAATTCCTAAAAATGAGACGAAAGCAATTTTAAAATCACAAAAACTTCCTATCACTACAATACCCACATTACAAATGGATAATTATTTATTATACAAGTTTTTATTAGCTGTAAAAAGATATACATTATTTGGTTATTTTACTTCAGAAAAAGTTGGTGAAGAAATTCTAAACTACGACCCAATTCCTGGGGTTTATATGGGCTGTATACCTATTGATGATGTCCCTAACGGAAGAGCTTGGTCTTTGTAAAACTAGGAAATCATGATAAAAGTATTCAAAATATGTACGCTTGTTTTTTGTATTTCTTTTCTATTCAATTGTAAAAAAAAAGAACAATGGAAAAATTTATTAACTAGAAACGATTTAAAAGATTGGATTGTTAAGATTAAAGGTCAAAAAGTCGGTGAAAACTATAGGAACACTTTTCAGGTTGAAGATGGGATACTAAAGGTGAATTATGATAAATATGAGGATACATTTAACAATGCTTTTGGTCATGTTTTTTATAAAAATCCATTTAGCAATTATAAATTTAGAATGGATTATAGATTTATTGGAAAACAGCTTGCTGACGGATCAACATGGGCAAACCGAAATAGTGGCATTATGATTCACTGTGAAGATCCAAAAAATATGGGGATATCGCAAAGCTTTCCAGTATCTATTGAAGTACAGCTTTTAGGAGGAAATGGTATTGATGAACGTTCAACCGGAAATTTATGCACCCCAGGAACTCATGTAAAATATAATGATACATTAACAACACAGCATATTGTAAAATCGTCGTCGAAAACCTATCATGGCGAACAGTGGGTTCATATTGAAATAGAAGTTAGAAATGATTCTATTATAAAACATTTTATAAATGGCGAAGAAGTACTACGTTATACAAAACCTCATATTGGAGGGAAAATAGATTACAATCAAGAGGTATGGAAATCGAAAGAAGGTCTTCCTTTAAAAAGTGGATTCATTTCATTGCAAAGCGAAAGTCATCCTGTTGAGTTTAAAAATATCGAAATACTTAACTTAGATTAATATTTATTCTACAATAAACTTCCCTTTCATAATTGCATAATGTCCTGGAAAACTACATAAAAATTCATAAATTCCAACTTCAGGGGCATCAAATTCAATAACAGTAGTTTCACCACCACCAATTAGTTTGGTGTGTGCAATAACATCTTGTGTTCCTTCTGGAATATATTCGTTTGCACTTGCTATAACTGCTTTATTTCCAAAGGCAGTTAGATTTACACCTTGCTTTAGTAAAACAAAATTATGCCCCATCACCTTTTTATCCATTTTACCAATATGTTTTAAAGTAATTTTTACTTTTTTTCCTGCATTTACTTTGATTTCTTTTTTGCTGAATTGCATGGCATCGTTAGATGTAATAACAACATTATTTTTATCTACCTCCGCTTTTGGTGGCGTATTAGTTTGTTTTTTATAGGTGAAATTTTCTTTCTTTTTTTCTGCTTTTCCTGCGCATCCAATCAACATTAAAAAAGAAAAAACGATTCCTAGTGCATAATGTAATATTCTCATTGCTATCAATTTAATTTAAAATCTATTGTATTTAATCTAAAACCCTAATCAAAATATACTAGGTTCATCAAACATACACATATATGCAATACGAATAGTTCAGTATTTTTCAGTGAAAAAAATTATACTTCACAAAATAGACTTATTTAGATGCTACATAAAAATCTAAATACGTCTAAATAAATCAAATTTTGAAATCTAAAGGAGGCAGAGCCTCGAGAAATTCTATTCGATTAAAAGCTTATAAAATATAATCTGTACTTATAAAATTAGATACTTTTTTGTCTAATAATTCTTGCAAAATAGCATTGTTATATGCTGTGTCTTTAGAAGCCACAAAAGTTCTTATAGAAAAAGAACGCAAAGCATCGTGCACGCTTAAAGTTGCAACTGCAGAATCTTTTCTTCCAGTAAATGGATACACATCTGGCCCACGTTGGCAAGAACTGTTTAGGTTTACTCTACAAACCAAGTTAACCAAAGTATCAATTAATGGCGCTAAGGTTTTTACTTCGCTGCCAAAAACACTTACTTGTTGTCCGTAATTAGAAGCTGCCATATCATCTAAGGGTTCCTGAATATTTTTAAAAGAAACAACTGGTGTAACTGGTCCAAATTGTTCTTCATCAAAAACTCTAGAATCTTTAGAAACAGGGTATAAAACTGCTGGAAAAATATAATTTTCAGTTGTTTCTCCTCCTTTTTTGTTAATTACCTTTGCACCCTTTTCTGTAGCATCGTCAATTAATTCTTGAATATATGCTGGTTTCCCTGGTTCTGGTAAAGGTGTTAATTTCACACCACTCTCCCAAGGATTGCCAAATTTAAGTGCATCTACTTTTGCAGCAAAACGCTTGTTAAATTCATCTACAATATGCTCATGAACGTATAGTATCTTTAACGCAGTACAACGTTGTCCGTTAAAAGAAGTTGTACCTGCAATACACTCGCTAATAGCCAAATCTAAATCTGCATCTGGCAATACAATTGCTGGATTTTTAGCTTCTAAACCTAACACCAAACGCAGTCTATTTTTCTGTGGATGATTTGCCTGAATTGCATTCGCAGATTTACTATTTCCTATTAAAGCCAACACATCTACATTACCTGTTTTCATAATTGGTGTTGCTAAAACTCTACCTCTTCCATAAATGATATTTACAACTCCTGCAGGAAAACTATTTTGAAATGCTTCTAATAATGGTGATAATAATAAAACCCCATGTTTTGCGGGCTTAAAAATGGCTGTATTCCCCATAATTAAAGCAGGAATCAACAAGGCAAAAGTTTCATTTAATGGATAATTATAAGGTCCTAAACATAAAACTACTCCTAAAGGCCCTCTTCTAATATGTGCATGAACTCCGCTATGTTTTTCGAACTTTGCAGAATCTCTGTCCATTTGTTTATAATCTTCAATAGTATCGTAAATGTATTCTACCGTTCTATCGAATTCTTTTTCTGAATCTGGTAAAGATTTACCAATTTCCCACATCAGTAATTTTACAATTGCTGCTCTTTTTGTTTTCATTTGAACTACAAACTTTTCCATAGCTGCAATTCTTCCTTCTACTTTCATTGTTGGCCATAAACCTTGACCTCTATTATAGGCTTTAGAAGCAGCATTTAAAGCTTCTAAAGCTTCATCTGCTGTTAAATTTGGAACCGTTCCTAATAAAGTTGGTTTGTATTTTTCTGTAGATGAAATAGTAGAATGAACTTCCGCATTTTCACCTTTCCACTCTTTCAACTCCCCCCCTACCAAATAGGTGTTTTGGTTTAAAAGTGAAGTAATCTTGTATTCGTTCGGAATTTCTTTAAAAGTATTCTTCATAAATTGAATTTTACAATAGAGCATGCTCCATTGCTTAAAAGTTAGTAAATTATCATAGTATTCTCGCTTATCAAAATTAATAAAAAATAACGGTAAAACTTCTTATTTCTATTCTAAAAGACGAAAAGGATTTCGCATTTAAGTGTGCTGGAAACTAAAACAAGGGGTTTAAACCCCTTGTCAGAAAATACCATCTATTGAACAACACATCCCGTCAATAATATTTTGTAAATTATCTTTATGTGGGGGAAGTTGATGTTTACTTCTATTTGTTTGAATATATTTTATAGTATTCTCTAATTGTTTTACCGAAGTTATTTCTTTTGGAGCACTATATTTTTGTTGCCAAATTGGTTTTTGCTTTTGTTTCTTTTTATCTTCAACAAGGGGTTTAAACCCCTTGTGTTTTTGATTTTCCTTTTCTTTGTTTAAAAGAAATGAAGTTCGTCCTTTTATCTTCTGCATTATTTTAGAAACCTCATCAATATCGCAAGACAACAATAAGTGAATATGATCAGAACAAATATTATAAGCAAGCAGTTGTAAATTATCTTCTTTTACAATTTTCGAAATTATTTGTGTAACTAACAACTCTTCATCCTCTGTAAAATAAAAGATATTAGGATACGGATTTGTACCCATTTCTCTTCTTTCTCTAACTTGATATTTTATCATTCTAGAGGAAGTTCGGCTATCGTGGATTGCTGTTGTTATATGGTAGACTTTTTTATTCATTTTATCATTTGACAACAAGGGGTTTAAACCCCTTGTTTTGTTTACACCAAAAACTGAAACAAATCTGGCTTGTCATTTAGGTAGTCTCCATAGAAATTTCCTTCTTTCATTCTTTTGATTAACGGTGCTAAATCTGCTGCTGATTTTAGTTCTAAACCCACCACTGCGGAACCGTTTGCTCTGTTGCTCTTTTTCGTATATTCAAAATGAGTAATATCATCATTTGGTCCTAGAACTTCTGCCACAAATTCTTTTAAAGCTCCTGCTCTTTGTGGAAATTTTACAATAAAATAATGTTTTAAGTTGGCATATAACAATGCGCGTTCTTTAATTTCTGCAGTTCTTGTAATATCATTATTACTTCCACTAACAATACAAACTACATTTTTACCTTTAATTTCATCAGCAAAAAAATCTAAAGCTGCAATACTTAAAGCACCTGCAGGTTCTACGACAATGGCGTCTTTGTTGTACAAATCTAAAATGGTCTGACAGATTTTTCCTTCAGGAACTGTAATTACATCATACAAATTTTGCTGGCAAATAGCAAAATTTAAATCGCCGACTCTTTTAACCGCTGCGCCATCTACAAAAGAATCAATTTTTTCTAGTGTTGTATTTTTTTTGTTTTTGAGTGAAATACACATAGAAGGCGCGCCTTCTGGCTCTACGCCAATAATTTTAGTCTTTGGAGATAAATATTTAAAAACAGATGACAAGCCAGATGATAAACCTCCACCACCAATAGCGACAAAAACATAATCTATTTTTTCTGAAGTTTGCTCTAAAATTTCTAAACCAACTGTTGCCTGACCTTCAATTACTTTTTCATCATTAAAAGGATGAATAAAGGTTTTATTTTTTGCATCACATTCTATTTTTGCAGCGTTAGAAGCATCATCAAAAGTATCTCCTTCAATTACCACTTCAATAAAATCTTCCCCAAACATTTTTACTTGATTAATTTTCTGATTTGGAGTTGGTGAAGGCATAAAAATGGTTCCTTTTATCTGTAACAACTTGCAAGATAACGCAACACCTTGCGCATGATTTCCTGCACTTGCACAAACAATTCCACGTTGTTTTTCATCATCAGTTAAAGAAGACATTTTATTGTAAGCACCTCTAATTTTATAGGAACGAACTACTTGTAGATCTTCCCTTTTAAATAAAATAGTTGCATCAAATTCTTTGGAAAGATTAGTGTTTTGATTCAATGGAGTTTTATAAGCAACACCTTCTAAATTTTTAGAAGCTGCCTTTATATTTTCTAAACTCGGAAAATAAACTGTCTTTGTGTACATTCTCTTAAATATAAAAGACCCTTCAGGTTTTTGAAACCTGAAGGGTCTAGGTAACTAGTTATAATTAAATATCTTAAACCTCAGATTTTATTACTTTCATTGCAGTCATAGAAGCTCTTAATTTTTCTCCTACAATTTCTACTGGATGATTTCTAATAATACTATTAATTCGGATCAATTCTTGATTATCAACAGCATTTGAATCTGTAAATTTCTTCCCAATAACATTTGTAGAAACTGTTTTCATAAAGTCAGTTAATAAAGGTTTACAGGCGTGGTCAAATAAATAACAACCATATTCTGCAGTATCAGAAATTACACGGTTCATTTCGTATAATTTTTTACGTGCTATGGTGTTTGCAATTAATGGTGTTTCATGTAACGATTCATAGTATGCAGAAGCTTCTATGATTCCAGATTCTGTCATTGCTTCAAATGCCAATTCTACGCCAGCTCTTACAAAAGCAACTAATAACGTTCCATGATCAAAATATTCTTGTTCAGAGATTTCTTGGTCTGTAACTTTTTGTTTTTCGAAAGCGGTATCTCCTGTGGCAGCTCTCCACGTTAATAAGTTTTTGTCATCATTTGCCCAGTCTTCCATCATCGTTTTAGAGAAATGACCCGTCATAATATCATCCATATGTTTTTGGAATAACGGACGCATAATCTCTTTCAATTCTTCAGAAATTCTAAAAGCTTCCACTTTTGCAGGATTCGACAAACGATCCATCATGTTTGTAATTCCGCCATGCTTTAAGGCTTCCGTTACTGTTTCCCAACCATATTGAATTAATTTTGCGGCATAACCCGCATCAATTCCTTCTGCCACCATTTTATCAAAAGATAAAATTGCACCTGTTTGTAACAAACCACATAAAATAGTTTGTTCTCCCATTAAATCACTCTTTACTTCTGCTACAAAAGAAGACTCTAGAACGCCTGCTCTATGACCGCCAGTGGCAACTGCATACGCTTTTGCTTGCGCCCAACCTTTTCCTTCTGGATCGTTTTCTGGATGCACTGCAATTAAAGTGGGTACACCAAATCCTCTTTTATATTCTTCACGAACTTCAGAACCTGGACATTTTGGTGCCACCATAATTACCGTTAAATCTTTACGAATCTGAGTACCTTCTTCCACAATATTAAAACCGTGAGAATAACTTAATGTTGCTCCTTTTTTCATTAAAGGCATTACTGTATTTACCACGTTTGTGTGTTGTTTGTCTGGTGTTAAGTTCAACACTAAATCTGCATTCGGAATTAATTCTTCATAAGTTCCCACTGTAAAATTGTTGGAAGTTGCATTTTTAAATGAATCTCTTTTTTGATCTATTGCTGCTTGCCTTAATGCATAAGAAATGTCTAAACCAGCATCTCTCATGTTTAAACCTTGATTTAAACCTTGTGCTCCACAGCCCACAATAACAATTTTTTTCCCTTTTAATGCGTTTACACCATCTTCAAATTCTGAAGCGTCCATAAAACGACATTTTCCTAATTGTTCTAATTTCTCTCTTAATGTTAATGTGTTAAAATAATTTGACATTTTTTTATTTTTGTTTGTTGATGTAAATCAGAAAAAAGAAAATAGAAAAGAGATTTTAGAAATTCATTTAACTTTTTTGCTCTTTATTCTTTGCTCTAGTTTCTCTATTCTTTATTTATTTTTAGTTGTTGTATGTTTCTAACAATGTTGATATTTTCATTTCGTCTTTGGTAACAGCCACACGTCCTGAACGTGTGTATTGCATAATTTCGAAAACACTTAACTTATTGTATAATGCGACTACTTCTTCTTTTTTTCCAGACTTTTCAAGCACAAAAAAAGCTTTGTTTACAGTAACAATTCTTGCATTGCTTTCTTTAATAATATTCTGAATTTGAGGTTCTTCAAACAATAATTTAGATTTTATTTTAAACAAACCTGAGATTTGATAAATAGTATTTTCTTCATCGTGATAATACGCTTTAATTACCTCGACTTGCTTTTCTATCTGACCAATGATTTTCTTTACATTTTCTTCGGACATATTTACAGCGATTGTAAATTTAGCAACACCTTCAATTTCTGACGGAGAAATATTTAAACTCTCTACATTAATGTGTCTTCTTTGGAAGATTGCCGAAATTCTATTCAACAATCCTATATTATTTTCAGTATAAACTGATATGGTAAATAGTTGTTTTTCTTGACTCATTTTTCTACTTTTAACTTTGTCAGCTCGATCGTTCCTAAACTTCGGAAGAGACCTAATAAACCTCTCGACTTCGCTCGAGGAGACAACGTAATATAAATTTTACTCCAATCGAATATCAGAAACACTCGCTCCTGAAGGAACCATTGGAAATACATTTCCTTCTTTTTCTACACAAACTTCTAAAAAGTAGGCTTCTTTGCTCTCCATCATTTCTTTAACAGCATCTGCTAATTCTTCTCTTTTGGTTACTTTTTTTGCTTTTATATAATAGCCTTCTGCTATTTTTACAAAATTTGGATTTACCATTTCTGTAGATGCATAGCGTTTGTCAAAAAATAATTGTTGCCATTGACGCACCATTCCTAAAAAATCGTTATTTAAAACCACCACTTTTACCGCTGCTTTTTGCTGAAAAATGGTTCCTAATTCTTGAATGGTCATTTGGTAACCTCCATCACCAGAAATGGAAACTACTTCGCGCTCTGGTGCGGCCATTTTTGCGCCAATTGCTGCTGGTAAGCCAAAGCCCATGGTTCCTAAACCACCAGAAGTAATGTTACTTTTTGTTTTATTGAAATCTGCATATCTGCAAGCAATCATTTGATGTTGACCAACATCTGTAACAATTGCTGCGTCACCTTTACTTTGAATATTAATTTCTTTGATTACTTCACCCATTGTTAATCCTTCTTTGGTTGGATGAAGATCGCCCTTGATTACTTTTTCATACTCAATAGCATATAAATCTTTAAATTGCTGATGCCATTCTGTATGAGAATTCGCATTAATTAGTGGTAAAATAGCCTTTAAACTTGCTTTTGCGTCACCTAAAACAGCTACATCTGTCTTTACATTTTTATCTACTTCTGCAGGGTCAATCTCAAAATGAATTACTTTGGCTTGCTTTGCATAATTACTTAAATCTCCCGTAACTCGGTCATCAAAACGCATTCCAATGGCAATTAAGACATCACATTCGTTTGTTAATTTATTGGGCGCATAATTACCATGCATTCCTAACATTCCAACGTTCAAAGGATGAGAAGTTTTTAAAGCAGAAGCTCCTAAAATTGTCCAAGCTGCAGGAATTCCCGCCTTTTCCACAAATGCTTTAAAGGCTTCTTCAGCTTCACTTAAAATAACACCTTGTCCCCAAATAATTAATGGTTTTTTAGCGGCATTGATCATTTTAGCTGCAGCTTCCAAAGTACCTGCTACTGTTTTTGGAACGGGCACATAACTTCTTACCTTGATACATTTTTCATAAGAAAAGTCAAACTCCTCAAACTGTGCGTCTTTTGTAATATCTACTAAAACAGGACCTGGTCTACCACTTTTTGCGATGTAAAATGCTTTTGCCAACGCTTCAGGAATTTCTGATGCCTTGGTAATTTGACAATTCCACTTGGTGACTGGTGTAGAAATCCCAACAATATCCGTCTCTTGAAACGCATCGCTTCCTAATAAATGAGATGCAACTTGCCCCGTAATACACACCATTGGCGTAGAGTCTATTTGCGCGTCTGCAATACCCGTAATTAAATTGGTTGCTCCTGGACCAGAAGTTGCAATTGCGACACCTACTTGACCAGAAATTCTTGCAAAACCCTGTGCAGCATGTGTTGCTCCTTGTTCGTGACGTGTTAAAACATGATGAATTTTATCCTGATATTTATACAATTCGTCATAAACTGGCATAATTGCACCACCAGGATACCCGTAAATTATTTGTATATCTTCTGCGATTAAACACCTCACAATTGCTTCGCTACCAGAAATTCTCTCGGTAACTTTTGTTGCTATTTCTTTCTTTTGTATGGTTTGTGTTTCCATATTTTTTTATGAGATTATAGAGTTTAGAAAATAGAGATTAGACTAATATCTTCTCCATTAATTTAATTCGTTATAACAGGAAAAATACTGACATACATATTATTTATTCTGTCTATATTTTTGTCTCTTTTATCTAGTTTCTAGGCTCTTTATTATTTTCTTCTTCTCTTTGTGTTTATACCTACAAGGTTTTTGAAACCTTGCAGGATGATTTATTCACCATCAGTAATACATCCTTTTGAAGCAGATGCCACTGTTTTTGCGTATTTATATAAAATTCCTTTTGTATGTTTTAATGCAGGTGCTACCCATTTTGATTTCCGTGCTGCGATCTCTTCATCAGAAAGTAACACATTTATGGAGTTATCTTCTGCGCTAATTCTAACTTTATCTCCAGTTTTTAATACGCCAATAGTTCCACCAGATTGTGCTTCTGGTGTAATATGACCAACTACAAAACCGTGTGTTCCTCCAGAAAATCGTCCGTCTGTAATTAATGCGACAGATTTTCCTAAACCTGCTCCCATAATTAATGATGTTGGCTTTAACATTTCTGGCATTCCTGGACCTCCTTTTGGCCCTACATATCTAATAACAACAACATCTCCTCTTTCTACTTCTCCATTTGAAATTCCTGTATTTGCTGCTTGCTCTCCGTCATACACCACCGCTTTTCCTTCAAATAGTAGCCCTTCGTTTCCTGAAATTTTTGCCACGGCTCCTTCTTCCGCTAAATTTCCATAGATAATTTGAATATTTCCTGAGGATTTTAATGGGTTATCTTTCGGATAAATGACATCTTGCTCATCAAATTCCATCGCTTCAACATTGGCTAAATTTTCAGCTAATGTTTTTCCTGTAACGGTTAAACAATCGCCATGTAAATAACCATTATCTAACAAATATTTCATAATTGCTGGTGTTCCACCAACGCCATGCACATCTTCCATTAAGTATTTTCCTGAAGGTTTTAAATCTGCAATTAACGGAGTTCTATCTGAAACTCTTTGAAAATCTGCTAATGTAAATTCAATATCTGCTGCGTGTGCAATCGCTAAAAAGTGCAATACTGCATTTGTAGACCCCCCCAAAGCATTCACAATTGCAATCGCGTTTTCTAATGATTTTTTAGAAATAATATCTAAGGGTTTTAAATCTAACTCTAATAAATTTTTGATTGCCAAAGCGGTTCTTTCTGCTTCCGATAATTTATTTGGATTCTCTGCAGGAATTGATGAATTGTAAGGCAATGCAAAACCCATACATTCAATTGCCGAAGCCATTGTATTTGCGGTGTACATTCCTCCACAAGCGCCAGCTCCTGGAATGGCTCTTTTGATGATTTCTCTATATTCTTCCTCTTCAATTTCGCCCGCAACTTTTTGCCCTAAAGCTTCAAATGCAGAAACAATATTTAATTTTCTTCCCTTGTAATTTCCAGATGCAATGGTTCCACCATACATCATAATTGATGGACGATTTAAACGTAACATCGCAATAACCGCACCAGGCATGTTCTTATCACAACCCACCACAGAAATCAATGCATCATAACTTTGTGCATTCATGACTGTTTCTATAGAATCTGCAATAATATCTCTTGAAGCCAACGAATAATTCATACCAGAAGTTCCCATTGAAATTCCGTCTGAAACACCAATCGTATGAAACCCCAAACCTACCAAACCTGCAATTTTAGATTCCACTTTAACTTCTGCCGCCAAATTATTCAAGTGCATATTACATGGATTTCCATCATAACCTGTACTCGCAATACCCACTTGCGCTTTGCTCATATCTTCATCAGTTAGACCTACAGCGTACAACATGGCTTGTGATGCTGGCTGAGATTCATCTTGTGTTAATCTTTTGCTATGTTTATTTAATTCCATTGATTGTTTTCTTCATCTTGTTGACTAAATTACTGTGTTTTTGAGTTTTTGTTGAATATTCTTCATTATAAATCTTTAAATTCAGGCATTCAAATAAATACTTAAAATTATGATTTTCAGAACTTTAAACATATCTTAATATGATGTTCAACTATAGAAAAAACTCCATAAAAAAACCTTCCATTTTAAAGGAAGGTTTGTTTATAAAAATATACATATCACTTCCCTATCATATCATAATAATTACGATGACAACACTAATAGAAATAATATTTAATATCTTGTTTTTCATTTGAATTACAAATATTGTAAATTTTTATTTAGATATACAAGCTTTTTTATTTATTAGTTAAAACCTTAAGCTAATAGACTAGTTTAGCCCAGATTGAATGGTTTGTTTGAACTCTTTTATCTTTTTTTTTGAGATAAAAAGCGAGTAATGAAAGCTGGAAATAGCTTCTAAATAATTGTGCTTTGCCCCATGTGAATATTTTTAAAATTCAAATTGCTATCGTGTTGATTCAAAATATAATCTGAAATAAAATCGCCTACTTTAGAAGTTGATGCTGAATATTTATTTTTTCCTTTAATGTCTTCTGTTGTAATACCTAAAGTTAAAGATTTTTCTACAGCTCTTTCAATAGCATCTGCTTCTTCATCTAAACCTAAATGCTCTAACATCATCGCTGCAGACAAAATAGAAGCTAACGGATTTGCAATATCTTTTCCTTTTGCTTGCGGAAATGAACCATGAATGGGCTCAAACAAAGCACTTGTTTTACCTATAGAAGAAGATGCCAATAAACCAATAGAACCTCCAATAACACTTGCTTCATCTGAAATAATATCTCCAAATAAGTTGTCGGTAAGAATTACATCAAACTGTTTAGGATTCAGAATTAATTGCATCGCTGCATTGTCTACAAACAAATACTCTAAGGTGATATCTTTGTACTCTTTTGCAATCTCAGTAACTGTTTTCCTCCACAAACGAGAAGTTTCTAAAACATTTGCTTTGTCTACCAACGTTACTTTTTTCTTTCTACTCTGGGCAGCTTTAAATGCTAAGTGGGTTATTCTAGAAATTTCTTCAACGGTATAAGAACAACCGTCAAAAGCAGATTGCCCGTCTTTACTAGTTTCTTTTTTACCAAAGTAAATACCACCAGTTAATTCTCTAAAAATAACAATATCTGTTCCTTTAATAATTTCTCTTTTTAATGGAGAGTTTTTAATCAAAGCATCAAAAGCTTTTACAGGTCTTATATTACAAAACAAACCTAGCTCTTTTCTTATTTTTAGCAAACCTTGTTCTGGTCTTACTTTTGCAGAAGGATCATTGTCATATTTTGGATCTCCAATAGCTCCAAATAGAATAGCATCTGCTTTTTTACAAATGGCTATTGTTTCATCTGGCAAAGGCGTACCAACCGCATCAATGGCACAAGCGCCCATTTGAGCTTCTTTATACAAAAAAATATGGTCATAAACTTCAGCTACGGCATCTAATGCTTTCTTTGCTTGATTGGTTACTTCTGGTCCAATTCCGTCTCCAGGGATTACAGCAATTGTATATTTCATCTTACTTCCTTTTACTCATAAATATTGTTAACAAAGGTAGCTGTAATTAGTACATCTTTTTCAAGAATATTACAGCTACCAATGAAGACAAATTATTTAAGCGATTGCTACTTTTGATATTTTATTGATTGTATTCATAATTGCATGAATATCTTCATCTTTTACTTCTTTTTGCCTATCTGCTGTATCTAAAAAAGCATCATAAGCAACATCTAATTGTTTTTTTGTTAATTCGTAACCCACTTTCTTTGCTCTATACGCCAATGCTGCTCTACCACTTCTTGCCGTTAAAACAATAGCGCTTTCTGTAACACCAACATCTTCAGGATTCATAATTTCGTAAGTTTCTCTGTTTTTTATGACGCCATCTTGATGAATTCCAGAACTGTGTGCAAATGCATTTGCCCCAACAATTGCTTTGTTAGGTTGCACCGGCATTCCCATACTTTCACGAACCATAATACTTGTATCGTACAATAGTTTTGTATTGATAGAAGTTTCTAAATTTAAATAAGGATGCTGTTTGAGTACCATTACCACTTCTTCTAAAGCAGTGTTACCAGCACGTTCACCAATTCCGTTTATGGTACATTCAATTTGACGTGCACCATTGATAACTCCTGCAATTGAATTGGCGGTTGCCATTCCAAGATCGTTATGACAGTGACAAGAAAGAATTACATTTTCTATTCCTTTTACATTTTCACGTAAATACTTAATTTTTGCGCCATATTCTTCTGGCAAACAATACCCTGTTGTATCTGGAATATTTAAAACTGTTGCGCCTGCTTTAATCACTTCTTCACAAACTCTTGCCAAAAACTCATTGTCTGTTCTACCTGCATCTTCTGCATAAAACTCCACATCTTCTACAAAAGATTTTGAATAGGTAACGGCCTTAATAGCACGTTCAATAACTTTTTCTCTTGTAGAATTAAATTTGAATTTTATATGAGAATCACTCGTACCAATTCCGGTATGAATTCTTGGATATTTTGCATATTTTAAAGCTTCTGCAGCCACTTTTATGTCATTCTCTACAGCTCTGGTTAAACCACAAACTGTGGCATGTTTTACTATTTTTGCGATTTCAGAAACCGAGTTAAAATCTCCAGGGCTAGAAACAGGAAAACCAGCTTCAATAACATTTACACCTAATACATCTAATCTCTCTGCTATTACCAGTTTCTGCTTTGTATCTAACTTACATCCAGGAACTTGCTCGCCATCTCTAAGGGTAGTATCGAAAATTTGTACTTGATTGTCTTGCATAATTTCTATAAAGATTGTCTTTATTATAAATCAAATATATATATTGCCTTTCCAATTCGTGTATTAACTTATAGCAAACCATGATTTCTAAAACATATCATCGCTAATTAAAAAACTGATTACTAATATATTATGAGTAAAATCATTACATCCGCCAATCAGCAAAATGATGCGCTTTTTGTACTTATTAAGTCTTTAACAAAGTCAGAAAAGAGGCAGTTTAATCTTTATGTAGGAAGATTGGGTGGAAATATTGATGCAAAATTTTTCTCTTTATTTAAGTTTTTAGAAAAACTAAAAATATATGATGAAAAAGTAATTATTGGAAGCGGCATTGTTTCTAAACAACAACTTTCTAATTTAAAAGCGCACCTGTACAAACAAATTCTAATTAGTCTTAGACTAAATCCCGCACATAAAAATGTTCGAATTCAAATTAGAGAACAATTAGATTTTGCAACGGTTTTATACCAAAAAGGATTGTACAAGCAAAGCTTAAAACTCTTGGAAAAAGCCAAAAATATGGCTTTAGATCATGAAGAAAAAAACATTGCTTATGAAATTGTAGAACTTGAAAAAGTAATCGAAACACAATACATTACAAGAAGCTTGAGTAATAGAGCAAATCAACTTTCTATTCAAGCGAAAGAATTGAGCCAGCAAAATGTCATTGCCAGTAAACTCTCTAATTTATCGCTACAATTGTACAGCCATCTATTGCAAAATGGATATGTGAAAAATAGAGAAGAATTAAAATTTGTGGATCAATATTTTAGTGATCGAATGCCAAAATATGAGTATCAAACTTTAGGATTTAGAGAAAAATTATGGTTGTTTAAAGCACATTTATGGCATAGTTTTTTAATTCAAGATTTTTTATTGAGTTACAAATACGCTAAAAAGTGTGTAGACTTATTCGTTAATCAAAAACTAATAAACTCACATCCTGTTTTTTACCTAAAATCGAAAAATTACTTGTTAGAAGCTTCTTTTTTAGTGAAAAAAGTATCTACTTTTAAAAGAGAATTAACAGCTTTTGAAGTTGAAATAGAAAACAACGAAATTCCATTAAACACAAATACAGAACTCTTAATTTTTTTATATCTGTATTCTAACAAATTGCATTTACATTTTTTGGAAGGCTCTTTTGAAGAAGGTGAATATTTAGTCGCAATTATCAATACAAAAATCGAAAAATATAAAAATAGATTAGATACTCATTATGTAGTTTTATTGTATTATAAAATGGCTTGTTTGTACTTCGGAATGGGTAAAAACAGATTGTGTATTGCTTATTTGCAAAAAATAATTCGTTCTAAAAACTTAAGTTCCGCAGAAGATTTACAATGTTTTGCTAGAATTTTAAATTTAATTGCACATTATGAATGTGGTCTAGATTATGATTTAGAAAGACAATTTTTAGATACCTATAAATTTCTATTAAAAATGGAAAATTTACAAGAGGTTCAAAAGGTTTTCTTAACCTCTATTAGAGATTTAAGTGATGTTTTTCCACATGAAATTAAAAACGAATTTAAGAAAATTCATGCAAAATTGAAGAAATTCGAAAACCATCCTTATGAGAAAAGAGCTTTTTTATACTTAGATATTTTATCTTGGTTAGAGAGCAAAATCGTAAACAAACCCATTGCTTTAATAATTAAAGAAAAAGCAAATTTAACCGTTAAATAATTTTTTATATTGATTTATTAGCTACTTATTTTATCAAAATCATATTAATCAGATGGAAAAGAAAAATAATCAACAAGAAGCAACTTCAAATTGAATATTAATAATACTTTTGCTTTGTGAATATTTCTAATCTAAACATAAAAACCTTTACAACTATTTCTATAGTGGGTATTTCTATGGGAAATAGTACGCGCACTTCTACAATTATTACCCTTTAGGGGTTTTCTATAATTATATCAACTTAGGTCATACAGTGTTTCGAAAAATATCGAAATCAACTCAATAAAAAATAAATTACACAAACTATTCATTACCAATGAAAGTATTAAAATTTGGCGGTTCGTCTGTCTCGAGTTCAGAAAACATAAAAAAAGTATTAGCTATTGTCGAGACAACAGCTAAAGACCAAAAAATTGCAGTTGTGGTTTCTGCATTCGGAAAAACAACAAACGCATTAATTGAAGGTGCAAATTTAGCTTCTCATAAAGATGAAGCCTATAAAGAGGTTTTACAGAAATTAGAACATCATCATTTTGGTGTCATTAAAGATTTAATTCCTGTAGAGCATCAAAATGAAATTATTCGCTATGTAAAAGAACTTTTCAACCATTTAGAAACTATTTACGAAGGTTGTTTTTTATTACAAGAACTCACAACAAAAACGTTGGCTACCATTTCTAGTTTTGGTGAATTGTTATCTTCTTACATTATCGCAAAAGCTGCAATCTCTTCTTTTGAAACTGACTACAAAGATAGTAGAGATTTAATTATAGCCTCAGACAATTACCTAAGTGCATCTGTGAATTTCATAGAAACAAATAAAAATATTGAAACTTATTTTGATGGAAATCAGAAAAATGTAACATTATTACCAGGTTTTGTGGCAAGGACAAAGGAAGGTAAATCGACTACTCTAGGTCGTGGCGGATCCGATTATACCGCTGCTATTATTGCTGCTGCAGTAAATGCTACCGAACTACAAATTTGGACAGATGTTAGTGGCATGTTTACTGCAAATCCGAGTGTGGTAAAGCAAGCCTTTCCAATTCCTCATATTTCGTATCATGAAGCGATGGAATTATCTCATTTTGGCGCAAAAGTTATTTATCCACCAACAATTCAGCCAGTATTGAAAAAGGAAATTCCTATTTGGATAAAAAACACATTTTCTCCAGAAGATTCAGGCACTTTAATTGCACAAGAAACAAGCAATAATAAACCTGTAAAAGGAATTAGTCATATAGAAAATATTACTTTAATTACCTTAGAAGGAAGTGGAATGGTTGGCATTCCAGGCTTTTCGAAACGTTTGTTTGAAGCGCTTTCTTTTCATAATATTAATATTGTTTTAATTACACAGGCTTCTTCTGAATTGTCTATTTGTATTGGTATTTCTGATGAAGATGCGCAGAAAGCAAAAACAGTTATTGATGAAACTTTCGAATTTGAAATTGAAAAACAAAAAGTAAATCCTGTAGCTCTAGAGCAAGACTTATGCATCATTGCTTTGGTAGGTGACAATATGAAAAATCATCAAGGTTTAAGCGGACAAATGTTTAGTTCCTTAGGAAAAAATAACGTAAATATTAGAGCCATTGCACAAGGTTCTACAGAGAAAAATATTTCTGCAGTCATTCATAAAAGTGATGCAAAAAAAGCCTTAAACACCTTGCATGAACAATTTTTTGAAGAGAAAATAAAACAGCTCAACTTATTTGTAACCGGAGTCGGGAATGTTGGTGAACGTTTTTTATCGCAATTAGAACAACAGAAAAAATACCTAAAAAAACATCTTAAATTAAAGATAAGAGTCATTGGATTGTCAAATTCAAGGAAAATGGTTTTTGATGCACATGGTTTAGATTTAAATAATTGGAAAGTAGCATTAGAAAACGGAGAACCAACAAGTTTAGAGCAGTTTTTTAATAAAACAAAAGAAGCCAATTTAAGAAACAGTGTTTTTGTAGACAATACTGCAAACCAAGCTGTTTCTGAAGTCTATGAAAAGTATTTAAGACAAAGTATCGGCGTAGTTACATGTAATAAAATTGCGTGCGCTTCTTTGTTAGAGAATTACAAAACATTAAAAGAAGTTTCAAGAAAATACAACGCGCCATTTTTGTTTGAAACAAATGTGGGTGCCGGATTGCCAATTATAGACACCTTAAAAAACTTGATCAATTCAGGAGATAGAGTGCATAAAATTCAGGCTGTTTTGTCTGGAAGTTTAAACTTTGTATTTAATAATTTCAATGAAAATTCAACATTTCATGATGTGGTAGCACAAGCTCAAAAAGAAGGCTATACAGAACCAAATCCAAAAATTGATTTGAGTGGTGTTGATGTTGCTAGAAAAATTTTAATTCTCGCGAGAGAAAGTGGGTACGATTTGGAATTAGAAGACATTCAAAAAAAGGCCTTTTTACCAGAAGAAAGTTTAAATACTTCTAATAATGATGATTTTTATGCTTCTTTAACAAAACATGAAAATCACTTTCAAGACATCTTTAAAGAAGCAAATGATAAAAATTGCCGACTAAAATATGTGGCCGAATTTGCAGACGGAAAAGCACATGTTGGTTTGCAACACATTCCTTCAGACCATCCCTTTTATAATTTAGAGGGAAGTGATAATATTGTGTTATTTTTCACCGATAGATATCCTCAAAACCCTTTAATTATAAAAGGAGCTGGAGCTGGAGCAGATGTAACTGCTTCTGGTATTTTTGCGGATATTATTAGAACGAGTAAATAAGTTGGCAGTTCTCAGTTAGCAGTCCTCAGTAGGCAGTATTCAGTAATGAAATGACTGCAAACTAAAGACTGCAAACTGCGAACTGTAGACTGCAAACTAAAAAAAATGAATTATTTAAAAATATTTTCTCCTGCAACTGTTGCCAATGTTTCCTGCGGATTCGATTCTATGGGTTTTGCAGTAGATGCCATTGGTGATGAAATGACATTTACAAAAACGGTAGAGAAAGGGGTAAAAATAATAAGTATCACCGGTGCAGATTTAACCTATGATGTTGATAAAAATGCGGCAAGTGCCGTTGTTCAAAAAATATTACAAGCAGCAAAAGCAGATTTTGGTATCGAACTTACCATTCATAAAGGTTTTTCCCCAGGAAGTGGCTTAGGAAGTTCGGCTGCCAGTGCAGCAGGTGCAGCTTTTGGGGTAAATAAATTTTTAGATAGTAAATATTCTGATTTAGAATTGACAAAATTTGCCATGTTTGGTGAAGAAGTTGCTTGCGGTTCTGAAATTGCAGACAATGTTGCTGCAGCTATTTACGGAGGTTTTGTACTCGTTAGAAGTTACGACCCCTTAGAAATTGTAAAATTGCCTGTTCCAGAACAATTAAGGGTAGTGGCAATTCATCCACAAATAGCAATAAAAACAAAAGATGCAAGAGAAGTTTTACCCACTAATATTCCATTAAAAGATGCGATTACACAATGGGCAAATGTGGGCGGTTTGGTAAGTGGATTGTTCACCAATAATTATCAATTAATTAGTAATTCTTTGGTAGATGTTATTGTAGAACCTGCCCGTAAATCTTTAATTCCGTTTTTTGATGACGTAAAAAACAGTGCCATACAAGCAGGTGCTTTAGGTGCAGGAATTAGTGGTTCTGGGCCCACCATTTTTGCTTTGTGTCAAGGAGATAAAAGTGCAGAAAAAGTATATAAGGCTATTGAAGAAACATATAAAAATACACAGATTAATTTTGAAATGTTTATTTCGAAAGTGAATCAAGAAGGAATGAAAATTTTAGAATAGTTGTTGGTTTTTAGTTGACGGTTATTGGTCTGAAGTCTAAAACCACCCATCAACTAAAAACTATCAACCAAAAACCAAAACAATGAACTACTACAGTTTACACCATAAATCACCAAAAACAACTTTTAAAAACGCTGTTATACAAGGGCTTGCAAAAGATAGAGGAATTTATTTTCCAGAAACAATTACACCACTTTCGAAAGAATTCATAGAAAATATTACCAATTATTCAAATCAAGAGATTGCTTATGAAGTAATTAAACAATTTGTGGGTGATGAAATTCCGACTGAAAAATTAAAAGAGATTATTAAAGAAACGGTTTCTTTTGATTTTCCATTGGTAAAAATTGATGAAAATATAGCTTCTTTAGAGTTGTTTCACGGCCCAACAATGGCTTTTAAAGATGTTGGTGCGAAGTTTATGGCGAAATGTTTAGAATATTTCAATCGCGATAATGATGATGAAATTACTGTCTTAGTAGCAACCTCTGGTGATACTGGTGGCGCAGTTGCTAATGGGTTTTTAGATGCAAAAGGTGTGAATGTAGTTATTTTATATCCTTCAGGAAAAGTGAGTGATATTCAAGAAAAGCAATTGACCACTTTAGGGAAAAATATTACCGCTCTTGAAGTATCTGGTGTTTTTGACGATTGTCAAGAAATGGTAAAAACTGCTTTTTTAGATGAAGAGATCACAAAAACTTTAACCTCTGCGAACTCTATAAACGTGGCACGTTGGTTGCCACAAATGTTCTATTTTTTCTTTGCGTATAAAGAATTACAAAAATTAAATAAAGAACTCGTTTTTTCTGTTCCTAGTGGAAATTTTGGGAATATTTGCGCAGGAATTATGACCCAAAAATTAGGCTTACCAGTTAAACATTTTATAGCATCTACAAATGTGAATGACACCGTTCCTAATTATCTAATTGATGGAAAATACACTCCAAAACCATCAAAAGCAACCATTTCAAATGCGATGGACGTTGGAAATCCGAGTAATTTTATAAGAATTCAAGAACTGTTTAACAACGATTTTGAAACTCTAAAAAAGCATTTTTCTTCGTATAGTTTTTCTGATGATGAAACTCGTGAAAAAATGAAAGCAATTTATAAAAATTCTGGCTATATTACAGATCCGCATGGTGCTGTTGGTTATCTAGGATTGGAAAAATACGGTTTAAAAGAAAACGAATTTGGTGTGTTTTTAGAAACTGCGCATCCTGTAAAATTTTTAGATGTTGTGGAAGGAACACTGCCAGTAAAAGTGGAGGTTCCAGCACAGATTCAAAAAATTATCAACAATAAAAAAGTGGCTATGAAAGCTTCATCTTATCAAGATTTAAAGGATTTTTTGATGAGGGAATAGTTGCCACGAATTCACAAATTTTTGAGACTTCTGTCATCCTATGTTTGCAAAAGGATATGGATTAAAGTATTTATATTAGATAGATATTAATAAAAAGGAGAAAGAGCA